>NZ_JAFLVR010000026.1 GCF_017315985.1 Candidatus Enterococcus murrayae
TTTCGATGGGTTAGCAACACTTTTTTTAGTGTTTTACTCATCGGGATGATCCTTAGTGACGCTTCCGTCTTCGAATCAGCCATGATCAATTGCGTTCTGCGTCTAGCATTTACTACTGGGATTCTCTGATACGTATGACGAACATAAATAAGATTTTCATCAAAATCGATATCCTCCCACTTTAGAGCGGCGATTTCTCCGATCCGCATACCGGAATACATCGCTAATAGTGTTGGGATGCCGTATCCTTTCTTTTCCTTCGTAGCAATATTCATTACTTTTCTTTGCTCAGTCATAGATAGTGCACGGATCCTCGTTTGTTTAGCCTTGGGAATTTTAAGCTCCGTAAAGGGATTCACATTTAGTTTCCCTATTTTTTTTGCTTGATTTAAACATTTATTTAGTATGCGAAAAATAACTTGTACAGTGGACTTTGCTAATTGCTTTTGTAGTTCATGAAGCAGTGTCTTGCCAGTTTCTAATGATAGTTCGTTTAATGGGATATTTCTGATTATCGGTAATACATACTTGCTCAGTTTATAGTAATAACTGGATAGCGTTGACGGTTTGACCTCACTTTGAACCTCTGCCAACCATTCTACAGACCATTCCTCAAACGTTTCAGCGGAACTTCCTTGTATCTTTTGTAATGAGTGATAATGAATTCGCAGTGGGTAAAGCAGCTGTCTCACTTCAGTATAACTTCGACCGTAGACGTAGCCATATCGTAGTTTTCCATTACTTTTCCTTCCTTTGGGATATCTTCCCTCCCAGCGACCATCCTTTCGTAGATAGATATTTTCTCCTTTGCGCATAAAAACTCCTCCTATATATTGACGGCTCACCAGACGGTTCATTTTTCGTTGTTTTCTTATAAAAAAACAACAATACGAACGCTGATATTAGTTTTTTATTATTGGTTTTTCTAAAAATAATTATTTTTATGAAGCGTATTGCCTATTAATAATTAATAATATATAATTACTTTATGAATTGTTTTTGATATATCAAACAAATAAGTTGATATCTTTCATTCAGTTGCAGCTGTTTCTAGTTTTTTATAAGACTAAGTAAACTCCAGATAAACATCCAAACTTATAAATGTTCATTATTTGAAAAAACAGAAAGGTACTTTTCTAAAAATAAAAAAGATATCTTCCCATTATAGGTTATAAAACAAAATTTATATAATAATTAAAAACAAAAGACAAAATATTCATTTATTTAATTATATAAACGGCGTTTTTTTATTAAACCACAATTAAATAATGTAGAAAACACAAAAGCACCTGCGACATTGCATCGCAGGTGCTTATTTGTATAAGCATTTCATATACTTACCGTTTTATAAAAGTCGATTCTATCATGAGCTTCTCGTTTCTATTTTCTATAAATTGCAGAAAGGCTTCACGACCGCATTTAGTCATATGGTAATCAATCGTTGAAAGATTCAGCAATTTACTCACTAGTAGATTGTCTTGACCTACGATAATATGAAGCTAATTTTCGTATAGAAACTGCCTATAACATTACATTGAGCTTCCTAAGTGAGTAGAATCATTACGTCCTTATTCCCAAATGTGGTATAAGGGCTTTTCTTTGCGGATTTGCAAAAATTTGAGTATAACTGTAGAAAATAGCTCCTCATGATTAGGCAAGAAAGGACGTCCCAAAAATGTATTCATTCGTTCCCGAAAATATGCATGAAGTCGAACAAAAGCTGAATTATCTAATAGAAAAAGGAAAAGACACCTCAGAAGAGGAAGTGATTCGGCAAGCAGTGCTTGATAATAGCCAGCAAATATTGGATGGTGATTTAGAGGGACCTTATTGGAAGGTAAAATGGCAGCCTGAAGACCAAACACTGGCCGTTTTTGACATCATGAACAAAGAGGTCGGTACTGTCGAAAGCTTGTCTGGTTCATTTACCACAGATTTTCGAAAAAGTGCGCCGAATGTGATTCGTCATCTCGCAGAAGAGATTCAAAAAATCGTGAATACTAATTGATTCACCAAAAAACCGTTCAGTCTCACAATTCGTGAAGCTGGACGGTCTTATTTATCATTGATTAGATATTTTTTCTATGCACCTTCTACTAAATCGCGTTTCTTATAGCCTAGATAACCTAAAAGCATGAAGACGACGCTGATTATCGTGATCACCACCACGACGGTCCCATCAAAATCCTCCATCGGCATCCGAGGAATCCAGCTTTGGATCGCTGTCTTTGCGAACCATTCAGGTAAATCAAGAATGCCGCCAAAATAGTTCAAGGCAAAGGAATAGCCAAGATACGCATAAATGACTTTTCCAAACTTAGGAAGCCAGCCTAGCGCAAGCGCAGCTAGTCCAATGTAAAACAGCACAGACGGTAAAAAATTATAGCCCGCAGCTAAGAAGTCCAACAAATCCATCGTAGATTTATTTTTCATGGCCGCGATCGCGGTACCGCCCAGCCCGGCAGAAGCCAAGCCGACTCCTATAACTCCAGCTAAAATAGCCAGGCTTACAGTCGTCCAATACAGCTGTCCACGTGTTACCTTTGTTGCATACAATTGACTGAGATGCATCCTAGTTTCTTCCGAAAACAATTTATTGACGACGACGATCGGTAGAATCGATACAAGTCCGATCATCACCATCATGATAGTCCCCGTAAAGGATTCCTCAATGGATACCCCTGATTGAGTGAACATCTGCTTCATCAGCTCATTTCCTCCAAGGAAAACCTGCATGTCCCCATAAATCGAACCATAAGCAGCGCCCATAACGACAAAAGCGATTAGCCAGCCGATCATCACTCCCTTGTTGATTTTGAAAATCAACCCAGGAACAGAAAGCAATGACTTTTTAGCTGTTGCTCTTCCTTCGCGTTCGGGTAAATAGCCTGCGCCCATGTCCCGATGACCTTCTAATATAAAGGCGGCCACAGTCAGAGCAATACTGAAAATCAACGCCGCAAGCAATGGTGTCCAATTATTCTCTGTAAACGGATAGGTCAAGTAGGTCCACCCCATTGGATTGAACATCGACAAATCCGCATCGGATACATCTGTTCCTGCACGTACGATATACAGGAGTCCAATAAGCCCCAAGGTTGAGCCCGTTGCCCCAGTAGAAGTTGCCATGATCTGCGACACGACCAGAGCCAGTACTCCGCCAATGATCCCCGCTGCCGCAATGGAGGCTCCGAATAGAAAGGCACCCTCAGTACTGATTGCTGTCACATCAAAGCTTGCCATCACCCCGCCAATAAAAGCTCCTAGTAATAAATTGATCAAAACCATTTCTGTGATGACTGCCAGCGAATTTGCTTGGCGTCCTACTCGAAAAGATCGGACTAATTCAGTTAATCCTAATTCTTCCTCTTTTCGCGTATGACTCACAACATGAAGCGCTGATATGATCATCGCAAATAATCCACAAAACAGCAGCATCTCCTGGGCATACATCGCTCCCAATGTATAATCAGCACCCGATTGGATCGGCGTTGGTCCGACCATTGAAATCATCGCTGGATTCTGCATCGTTTCAAACATTCCCAGCAGACCTTGCCCCTTGCCAATCTCTTCAAAGGCTGGAACAAAAGCACCAGAAAATACTCCTAATCCTAAAATCCAAACAATTATTTTTTTCCAGTCACGTTTTACGTACTGAATAAACAAAACGCTCCAGCGAGCAAATTTCTCATTCATCTCATTTTCCTCCGTTCCGACAATCAGCCTTCATAGTGACGCAAGAATAAATCTTCCAGCGTTGGCGGTACAGATTCAATTTTTTTGACTCCTAATTTGGTCGCTTCGATCAAAATCGCATTCATCGCCTCATTATCTGCAGAAAAGGTCGCTTTCCCATCCTTCTCAACAAAATCATGAACTCCCGGAACATTTGCGATTTCAGACACCGCTCCTTCTGTCGTCAGTGTGACTGTCGAGCGCGTTAAATGTCGCAATTCGTCTAAGGTACCTGTTTCTACTACTTCCCCTCGTCGAATGATCGCCACTTTATCCGCTAACCGTTCCACCTCACTCAAAATGTGAGAGGACAATAAGATCGCTTTTCCAGCATGCTTGATTTTTTCTATTTCCTCTTGAAACACGGCTTCCATCAACGGGTCCAAGCCAGAGGTCGGCTCATCTAGAATGTATAGATCTGATTCTACCGACAACGCCGCGATCAAACCAACCTTTTGCCGATTTCCTTTTGAATAGCCTTTGGCCTTTTTCTTTGGATCAAGTTCAAATCGTTTGATCAAGTAATCTCGCTTTTCTTTACTGCCGCCGCCATGAAGCTTAATGAATAAATCAATGATCTCTCCACCGGTAAGACTGCCCCAAAGCGCGATATCTCCAGGTACATAGGAAATTCGTTTGTGGATCTCCAAACTGTCCTTCCAAACATCTTTGCCGAATATTTCGACATTGCCTTTGTCTCGGTTGATGATTCCCAGCAGCGTGCGAATCGTCGTTGATTTTCCTGCACCGTTTGGCCCGATAAATCCGACTACTTCACCAGCATTCACTGTGAATGACACGTCCTTCAATGCCTGGAATTTGCCAAATTTTTTCTGCAAGCCTTGTACTTTTACAATTTCTGTCATGGTACGAAACTCCCTCTCTCGACATAATTTTATAACGTGCTTTCCAGTCCAAAACAAAAAACGATGTCCATTTTACGAACTTAATATATGTATAAAGTTCATAATTGACTGATTTAACCTTTGTTTCAAACTAAAGTTCATTTACAACTCCAATAATATCCCCTTTTAACAAGAGAGTCAACGATAATAGCAGCGAATTTAAAACTACTATTCCATTGTAAGTTCGTATTCTTTCCTATATAATATAATTAAATCAAATTACGAACTATTTAAAACAAAAAGTTCTTTTTTATAGAAAGCAGGCGTTTTTATGAATGGGTTTGAACGAAGAACACAAGAAAAAAAAGACCAGGTGCTGCAGGCCGCCTTTATATTGATGAACACAGATAATGGCATCGAGAATCTGACGGTCGATGATGTGGCTAAATTAGCAAATGTCGGAAAAACGTCGATTTTTAAATATTTCGGTAGCAAGGAAAACCTCATCCATGAAGTATTCATGCGTTCTATGGATGAGATGTCCAGTACTGCCAAAGAAATCATGGCGAAAAACGCCCCCTTCGAAGAGACGTTGATCGCCATGAGTCAAAATAAAATCAACTACCTAAAAAAAATCAATAAGCAATTCTATCTAGATTTAATGAAGTATTACACCAAAAAAGAGGACAACGGCTTCACTCGAATGATGCAGGAATACACGGATCAAAGCTTCGGAATCATGTTGGATATGTTCCATCGCGGTCGCAAAGAAGGCAAAGTTGATTTAAAGTATTCCGATGAATTTTTGATGCTGTTCTTTCAAGCCCTACTCGAAGGTATCTCCAATCCGCAGATTTATGAACAAATCCTTCCTTATACAGCGGAATGGACAGAGGTTTTAGTTAAAGGAGTGGCCCCAAGGAAATAGGGCGGGAACAACAGGAGGCATCTATGACTCAAGGAAGAATCGTCATCATCACCGGTACACCTGCAACAGGGAAAAGCACCCTCGCTTCACTGCTTGCGAATCAATCTGATAAAGAAAAATCTGTCCACATGCATACAGATGATTTTTATCACTTTATTAAAAAAGGCAGGATTGCACCTCATTTGAAAAAAGCTCATTTGCAGAATAAGATCGTTATCGACGCTTTTTTAGAAGCTACGAAAGTTTTTGCTCAAAATGGATATGATGTAATCGTTGATGGTATCGTCGGTCCTTGGTTTTTAGACCCGTGGTTTCAAGCAGCAAAAGATGGATTCGATGTCCATTATATTATTTTACGAGCTTCGAAGGAGGAAACACTCACTAGAGGCAGGAATCGAAACAAATTAGATGAAGCAACCAATCTGGAATTGATTCAAACAATGTGGGATCAATTCAATCAGTTGGGAGAATTTGAAGCACACGTGCTGGATACAACCACTCAAACAATCGAACAAAGTTTGGATCAAGTCAGACAATGTATCCAAGATCATTCCATGCGCCTCAATCCTAGTTAGAATAAACAGTAACCTATCCGCTTGCTCAGGCATAGCGGTCTTTTTTTCAATATTTTCTCTCCCGAGAACAAATCCTCGCTTTTAAAAATGGAAAGTAGTAGAATCAGATTAACTTATTAATAGTAAGTAAATCACAGTGATTTAAGGAGGGTTTCTATCGTGAAAAAAATTGGCTTTTTGAGTTTTGGTCATTGGATGGATCAAGGTTCACTTGTAAAAACCGCCAAAGATTCCTATTTGCAATCCATTGAATTAGCCGTCGAAGCAGAAAAAATCGGGATCGATGGCGCATACTATCGCGTGCATCATTTTGCGGATCAGATCGGTTCACCTTTTCCTCTACTTTCCGCAATCGGAGCAAAAACCAGCAAGATCGAAATCGGAACTGGCTTGATCGACATGCGTTATGAAAATCCTTATATGATGGCGGAAAATGCTGGATTAACCGATATCATCACTCAAGGCAGAGTAGAATTGGGCGTAGGCCGTGGTTCACCAGAGCAGGTCCTCGATGGTTGGAAATATTTCGGCTATGACTACAGTGAAGAGGAAATCAAAGATATTACGCGTGAACGGACATTGGAGTTTTTGAAGTTGATCGAAGGTGAACGATTCGCGGAACAAAATCCGCAACCCATGTTCCCGCAAGCTCCTGGAAAATTGCGTTTAGAACCTTATTCTGAAGGGTTGCGCCAGCATATCTGGTGGGGCGCCGGTTCCACACAAACAGCGATATGGGCAGCGCAGCATGGGATGAACCTGCAATCATCAACCTTGGTAAACTACGAAACCAATGAACCTTTCCATGTGCAGCAGGCCAAACAATTACGCGCTTATAAGGAAGCATGGAAAAACGCCGGTCATAACTTCGAACCACGCACATTAGTCACTCGTTCTATTCAACCCATCACGACAGATCTTGATCGTCAACTATTCGGCCATCAAGGGGATGAGGCAAATTATGATCAAGTTGGTTTTCTGGCTTACCATCAGAATCCGACAATCTTCGGAAAAACCTTCGCAGGTGAACCAGATAAGATCGCTAAAGAGTTGGCGGATGATGAAGCAATCAAGGAAGCTGATACCGTACTTGTCACGATCCCAAATACATTGGGTGTCGAATACAATATGCACTTACTTGAAACAATCGTAAAAGATATCGCGCCTGATTTAGGCTGGAGATAAATAATATATTGAAGATTGAGCTAGCCTGCTTTGGCTAGCTTATTTTTTGATCATTATTCATTAAGAGCAAAAATATTACGCTATTTCCTATCCAGCGTTATACTAGTTTATGTAACGACTATATTAGGAGGTTTTTCTTAATGGAACAGTTGAAATTAAACAATGGTCAAACGATCCCTCAATTAGGGCTAGGCGTTTTTAAAGTGCAAGATCCAGATGATCTAAAAAGTGCTGTAGTAGCGGCTTTGAACGACGGCTATCGTCACTTTGATACTGCAACAATCTATCACAATGAAGCTTGGTTGGGTGAAGCTCTTGCTGAGAGCGACGTTAAACGTGAAGATCTGTTTATCACATCAAAGGTCTGGAATAATAATACGACTTACGATGATACGATCGCGGCTTTCCACGAATCATTGAAGAAACTGCAAACTGATTACTTGGATCTTTACTTGATCCACTGGCCGAGCGAAGGCTATAACGAAAAATGGCGTGCGCTGGAAAGCTTGTATAACGAAGGCCTGATCAAGTCTATCGGGGTCTCAAATTTTGAAAAGCCCCATATGGAAAAATTATTGACGACCGCAAAAATCAAACCCGCAGTGGATCAAATTGAAACGCATCCCTACTTCCAACAAAAAGAACTTCATGACTACTTGAAGAGCTTGGATATCGCCCACGAAGCTTGGGGTCCGCTTGGACAAGGGAAAGGGAATGTGATGGAAGATCCTACTTTAGCGAAAATCGCTGAGGCCCACAATAAGAGTATTGCTCAAGTTATCTTGCGCTGGCATTTGCAACGCGATATTATCGTGATTCCGAAATCTGTTCACGCTGAACGAATCGCACAAAATATCGATGTGTTCGACTTCACCTTAACAGATGAAGAAATGTCGCTCATCGCTGCAATTGATAAAAACCAACGCGGCTCTGGCGACCCAAATGATGAAGAATTTTTGAAAGGGACATTGAGCAGAAAATAATCTTTGCTTTAGCCTACAAAAAGCAGCTAACCGAATAGCCGGTCAGCTGCTTTTGTTTCGCTTATGGTTGACTAAAGTCGCGTCGCTTTTAGACCTATTAATTTCAGCTATTTCTTAGCTACTGGTCGTACATACTTCCAAAATCGTTCTGGGTCATGATAAAAATAGATCACTCGCCCAGGGATGGTATCATACTGATAGTCCGTATCAGAAAAATCAAAGCTTGCCATCGCTTTTTCTACCTCTTCCTCGACACTGCGATTTTCCTGTTCATAATCAAATGGTCCATGTTCAAAAACGAGGTATTCCGCTTCGGGAACATCAATCATCCTCATTTGTTCCGGTACTTCCCCTTGATAGTCTGCTGGTAAACGGACACCATAGCACTCCGATCGCAAAAAGCCCCAATCACAAAGACGTCCCTCCGGATCACTGATATATGCCATCGCCTGTCCGCTGCTGCTGTCAGTTTTGGTGCCGCCGTCATCATCCAGCTTTCCTTTGATACTATCCAACAGGCCGCTGATCGTATCACAGTCCTGCCCAGGGATTTGGCTTTGCTTCTCCCAAAAATCCCAATAGCCGTTGCTCTGATTGTTTTTAATGTGTAAGAATTTGTGGTCTGGAATCGTAACAAAATACGTTTTGATATCTTCGGTTGATTTCACCATACCGATCTCTCCTAATCCTAAAAAGTAGCGGTCGAAAGGATTGATTTTTGTGCGAAGTACGACTGGCCTAGGCTTTTTCCGATATTCGCTGGGCGCAACGCCATACATTCGTTTAAATGCACGAGTAAAAGCTTCATGGGAAGAAAAGCCATAATCAAAGGCGATTTCCAAAAAGCTTTTCTCATTGTCGCGGACTTCCTTTAAAGCAAAGGCCAATTTCCGTTGACGCAAATAATCGCGAAATGGCATGCCGGAAATTTCTTTGAATTTTCGCGTCGTATAGAACTCAGAATAGCCCATCTTACGAGATAATCTGCGCAATGTCAGTGCTTCATCATTGTAGTTGTCAATGCACTGATCGATTTCATCGACGATCTGCTGAATTTGTCTTTGCCACTCATACATTTGATTTCCTCCGTTTCGACTACCCTACATTTATTATAGGAATCAGGAAGAGGCGCCGCTTGATTTGACTTGCTCTTTTAATCAATAGACGATTTTTACTTTATCGTTCATGATCTGCTTTGTCCGTTCTATAAAATATTCCCGTGACAAGTCCTGCCCTTGATTGACACGGATCATGTGCTGATTCGCCAGCTCATTCGTATAATCCTTCAAGGCATAGGTTCGATAGGTTTGATAATTATCGCCAATGTATGTGATTGTCGGCCAGAATTCGACGTCTTCAAATTTGACGTCCTTCTTCTTCCTATCATAATCGATCGTCCAGCGCCCCATGCCGCCAAGCATTCGATCATTTTCTGCTTGTGAGGAAATGAAGTTCCCCAAAGAGTACATCACGAGTGTTTGATTCCCCGCTTCTCCTTTTAGATAGTCCATCGGCTGAATCACATGAGGATGTCCGCCAACGATCACATCCACTCCGGCATCACTCAAAAGCTGTGCCAGCTGTGTTTGATTTTCATTTGGAACAAATTGGTATTCTTCACCCCAATGCATACTGACGATTTGAATATCACTCTGCTGATTCAATTGCTTCATATCTTTTTTTATCTGCTCTTCGTCGATCAGATTCACTAAATAATCCTTGCCTTCAGGCAGCGGAATCCCATTCAGCCCGAACGTATAGGACATCAGGCCAACCTTGACCCCTTTGATTTTTTTGATATGGAGACGTTTGGCTTCAGGCGATTTTTGCGATCCAGTCACAGTGATATCAGGATAGTTCTCCAAATAGTCCAGCTGTCTAACGATGCCCTCTTCCCCTTTATCCATGGTATGGTTACTAGCCGCAGATAGCCAGTTATAGCCTGCCTTATGTAAAGAATCCAGCACCTGTGTTGGACCATTGAAGGTGGGATATCCAGATAGTCCCAGTTCTTCTCCCCCGCAGATCGTTTCCAAATTAATATAGGAAATGTCTCGATCTTTATTTAAATACTCCGTAGGTTCATACATCTCATCAAATCGATAGGTCCCATCCGGCTGTCGCAAATGATCATAAATAAAATCATGGATCAAGTTGTCTCCTACTGCTGAAAAATTTAGCTGCACTGAAGAAGCCTTTTCCGTTTTCGACACGTCCGAGGTCGTGTCCTTAGCACTTTTTTCCGGCTCCTTACTCCCGCACCCACTGAGAAACAAAAGAATGATCAAGCTCATTTTAAAAAAGTTCTTCACAGTCTAACCTCTTTTCGCTAGCTAAGTAACGATCGATTGGCATTTGCAACGCGACAACTTTCTTCTATATAAACTATTTTACGTTAATTTGATAAAGATAGGAATCGCTATTTTAACCCTTTTCTATATAAACACAGACTCTCTTTGATTTTTATTTCTCACTCTTCTGAGCTAAAAAATCACTTGTGAATTATTTCCATTTATCCTAAGATAGGCTGGTAAGCTCTTTTTTTGCTATAGTTATAAACGGAGGTCAGATGTGTGAAAAAAATCATTTATTTTGCTCTTGGCGGGATCACCTTTGCCCTTGGAACCTTAGGAATTTTTCTTCCTTTTTTACCAACAACTGTCTTCTATTTGCTGACGGCCTTCTTTTGGCTGCGGAGTTCGGATAACTATTACAATAGGTTTATTCAGTCTTCCTTCTATCAACGGACAGTGGAGGAGCCGATCGTCAAAAAGAAAATCACCAATGCCGGAATAGTCAGGATGTTTTTTATGATCTTCCTAGTCTTTTTAATCCCTGGGCTTTTAGTAGACAACGCATGGATGCGCATTTGTCTAGTTATCGTATATCTTGGTCATGTCATCGGTCTGACTTGGTACCTGCGGGGTAAAAAAATATCCGTGAAGACGAGGGAATCGAATGATTGATGCCCCCTTACGCCATCATCGATAAAAATTGCTGCGAAAAAGAATCGCCAAAGAACTAGTATTGGATACTTGTCTTTGACGATCCTTTTTTATTTATCAAAAACCTCGAAGCCGTAATTTCTGATGTGCTGCTTGAGCAAGTCAATGTATTCTCGCCCCATTGGACTGAGGGCGATTTTTTTGTGCTTCAGATAGCCCAGCAGCATACTATCCTCTACCTCCAATGGGATCGCGACAATTTTTTCATCATTCAATTCACTGCTGATGATCCCTGAGCTGATTGTATAGCCGTCCAGTCCTACCATTAAATTGAAAATCGTCGCGCGATCGCTGATTTTGATATGTTTTTTGTAGTGCATCGTACTTAAAATTTCTTCGGAAAAATAAAAAGAGTTCGTGTCCCCTTGTTCGTAGGATAAGTACGTGTAGTCTGTTAAATCCTCCAGACTTAGTTTTTTCTTTTGGGTCAGAGGATTGTCACGGCCGACAAAAACATGCGGCTGCGCTTCGAACAGTGGAATAAACTCCAGCTCCTTCTCATTAATCAAGCGTTTCAGAACCATCTCGTTGAAGCGGTTCAAATAAATGATCCCGATCTCACTTTTAAAATGCTGAACATCGTTCAATGTATTCTCTGTCAGTGTTTCCCGCAAAGTAAATTCATATTCCTCAACGTCAAGCTGTTTGACTAACTCGACAAAGGCATGTACCACAAAAGCATAATGCTGTGCGGAAACACTAAACACCTGCTTACGGACCGTTTCCGTTTTAAATTTCGCATTGAGCAGATTGACCTGATCCAATATTCCCCGAGTATAGTTGATGAACTCCCGCCCTTCATTCGTTAAGGTCATTCCGGTTTTGCTGCGATAAAAAAGCTGGAGCTGATATTCTGTTTCCAGCTCCTTGATTGCTTGAGTTAAGCTAGGCTGGGAGATATAAAGCTGCTTGGCCGCTTCATTCATTGAACCCGTCTGAGCGATTTTTTCTAAATATTCTAATTGCTGGATGCGCATAGCTTCCTCCTATCGATAGGCAAAGCCTATAACTAATTAAAGTCAATACGTATTACTTATTATACCGGAATTTTGATAAGATAAGTGAACTTAAATCATTAGGGGGCTTTTTCAATGGGAAAATCAAGATTTCAATTAGTCGGATCGCTATTACGTCCGCAATCATTATTAGACTACAAAAATCAAATCGAGCAACGTGAAGACATCACCTATCCCTTTTATGCTGATTTTGCTGGGTATGAGGAAACTGAAAGCAAGGCAATCTCACAAATCATTCATGATCAAATAGACCATCAAATCGATGTTCTTACAGACGGCGAATATTCAAAATCAATGTGGCACCTTGATTTTATTTGGGGCCTTCAGGGAATTGAACGCTACATCGCTGACCATGGATATCAGTTTAAGGACTTTGACGGTGATTCTTTTGAAACGCGCAAAGATATCGGCATTCGAATCGTTGCTCCTTTATCGGGAAAAAACCATCATTTTCTTGAGATTTTTAAGAAAACCGCTGATCAGGCTCAGGGCCATGACGTTAAAATCACCGTATGGAGCATTGCTCATGCCTTTACTGAACTCTCCGTCTTTGACGGATTATTCGGTACAGATCAAGTTTACAAAACGAAAGAAGAATTAAAAGCTGGACTGATTAACGCCTACAAAGAATTCCTAACAGAATATCAGGCAGCTGGCGGTAAGATCGTGCAATTCGATGACTGTCTCTGGGAGCTTTTTGATTCTAGCAATAAAGACAGCTTCTTCGCAGAAGGCAATGTGGATTTGATTGATTTAGCAAATGAGTTCGTAGCAGTAAATAATGAGATCGCTGATTTCGGGCACGAGCTGGGGTTACAGGTCTGGACCCATAATTGCCGCGGAAATTATGAATCTCGCCATGCTTCTGGCGGCACCTATCAAGCCATTGCTGAAAAATTCCTCGGCGAGCAGCACTATGATCGCTTCTTCTTGGAATGGGATGATGAACGTGCGGGCGACTTATCTGCGCTAGAAGTCTTGAAAGACAAAGAAAATGTGGAAGTGGTGCTTGGGCTGCTTTCTAGTAAAACCAATACATTAGATGATGAAGCTCGTGTGCTTCACTATCTCGACAAAGCCAGTACGATCATTCCAAAAGAGCGCCTATTTTTATCTCACCAATGCGGATTTGCTTCCTGCGACAGCGGAAACAATCTGACCTTTGATGAACAGTGGGCAAAAATTGATCAGGGGCAAAAAATTGCCAAAGATTATTTTGCGAATAACTAGTTACTGCTTAAACAGGACAAGCGATTCCTTTTCGCTTGTCCTGTTTTTTGTGGAGAACATACTGACGAGACACTTTTTTTGTCGTTTTTCTTCATTTGACGTACACTTCTGATGAAGAAAAAAAGAGGTGCAGAAAAATGGAAGAAAACGTTCATGAACGGCTGATCTTCGGGATGGCTTTAGCAGCAACAGCTGGAGGCTTGGATGCTTATACTTATCTGGTGCATGGGGAAGTATTCGCAGGACTTCAAACAGGAAATTTTATTTTGCTGGGGGTTCATTTAGGTCAGGGCCACTGGCGTGCGCTATTTCATTATTTGATACCGATTCTCGCGTTTGCCTTTAGTGCATTGCTGGCACGCTACCTGCAAACCAAGCTCAGAAAAAATCAGCAGCTTTGGTTTTTGATTTTTGAAAGCACATTACTATTACTCGTAGGTCTCTTCTCTTCACATCTGCCAAATTTGTTAGCGAACGCCCTGCTCTCTGCAGCAGCGGCTGCTCAGCTTCAGGAATTTCAAAAGCTGAAGGGCAAGCCTTTTACTTCTTTGATGATGACAGGAAATCTACGAAATCTTTCAACTAACTTTTTTGAAGGCTACATCAAACATGATGCCGCTAAGCAAACAGCTTTTCGTGACACCTTGATTATTTTAGGCAGCTTTGTCTTAGGTGCTTTATTAAATGGATTTTTAGTTTCTTATTTCGCTCAGCGGACGATCCTATTCAGCCTGGTCTTTTTAACAATCGCAGGGGGCTTATTAATAACAGATCCATATACTTCTCATTAAAAACAAAAAGAGCGCTCTCTTTTTGTTTTTTTGTTTTAATAGGATTCTCGGGAGTGCCATTAGACTATAGTAATAGTCATTTTTTTCTCACAATTGATAATTATTTTATTTTTATAAATTATGAGAATATCAAGACGTTTTATAAGACAAATTACTGAACCTTTCTTATACTAAACCTTACACATAAATAAAATGAATGATGAATTTTTTAATGGGTGAATGAACTATCATAATTACTTCTTTTACTTTTCCTTTCATTCATCTATAAAATTTAATTTTTTTCGGAGGATTATTATGAGAAAAAAAGTATTTTTAGTATTTGGAACACGACCAGAAGCGATCAAAATGGCGCCATTAGCCAAGAAGCTAGCTGCAGATGAACGTTTTGAGTCCAAAGTAGTGGTTACTGGACAGCATCGAGAAATGCTCGATCAAGTGCTGCAGGCCTTTTCGATCGTTCCTGATTATGATTTGAATATTATGCATCAGGGTCAGACTTTAAGTGAGATCACTAGTCGTGTCCTTGAAAAATTGACTGCCATCTTACTGGAAGATCGACCTGATATTTTATTGGTCCACGGAGATACCACAACGACTTTTGCGGCTGCTTTAAGTGCCTTTTACCAACAGATACCTATCGGACACGTTGAAGCTGGGCTGCGAACTTGGGATAAATATTCTCCATTTCCAGAAGAAATGAATCGACAATTAACAGATGACCTGACCGACCTTTATTTTGCTCCAACAATGAAAAGCAAAGAAAATCTGGTTAAGGAAAATCACCCGGAAAAATACCTATATGTTACAGGAAATACGGCGATCGACGCGATGGAAAATACTGTAGATAAGAATTACGTGATTCCAGCCGCTGTTTCAAAGGATCTGGACCGGATCGTTCTAGTCACCATGCATCGCCGCGAAAATTTGGGCGAACCGATGCATGCTGTGTTTAGTGCGATACAAAAAGCCGCCAAGGATTATCCAGACACTCAATTTGTTTTTCCAATGCACAAAAATCCAGCCGTTCGAAAAGTTGCCCTAGATCTTTTAGGCAACCTGGAAAATGTTTCATTGATCGAACCGTTAGATGTTATTGATTTCCATAATTATGCTAAACAGAGTTATTTGATCTTAACAGATTCCGGCGGTGTTCAAGAGGAAGCGCCATCCTTAGGAGTTCCTGTGCTGGTGCTGCGTGACCAAACAGAACGACCAGAAGGAGTAGCGGCTGGGACACTGCGATTGGTTGGAACCGATGCTCAGACTGTTTACACGACGATCAAAGAGTTGTTTGAAGAACCAGCTGCTTATGACAAAATGGCAAAGGCCAGCAATCCTTATGGCGATGGAAAAGCCAGCGAACGAATTGCAGAAGCGATCGCACACTACTTTCAACTAGCCGAACGCCCAGAAGACTTCAGCCTTTAAGGAGAACTACGATATGAAATATATCCAACGAATTCGAATCGAGTGGATGATGATCTTACTAGCCGCCGTCTTTCTCATTCAAAATTTGATTTTAGATGATCGTTTTGGTTTTGTTCCTGTGTTAAGTATTTCTCTCTTAGCCTTTTTCGGATTACTTGTTGGTTTTTTAGGGAATACTATTACGGTCGCGGTTTTCTCTATGATGGTGATGGCTACAGGAACGTACTTGCTGTATTACACGCCTATTATCATGCCGCGGCTGGAAAAAATTTACTTGATCATCGTTATTCCGATCTTTGCTGTCTTGGGACTTATTACAAAAAATAGTGTGCTCTTCAATCGGCGCTCAAATACCTTTCAGCCAAGAATGCGGCATTATTTGACAACCTTAGATGAAACAACTGGTTTGTATAACAAAAAAGAATTTGAAGCCCGCTTTGAAAAATTTAAATGCGCCATGAATTTGTATGAAAAAATTGGCCGTGGTCTCATCGTATCCTTCTATACAGTTGATTACATCGAGCAATTGCGGTACCAAAATGACCAGGCGACCGATCAATTGCTGCAGGCCTTGGCGCAAGAATTGAGTGATATTCGTTTACCAGAAGAAGATCAGTTCTATTTAGGGGATGGCACCTTTGTCGTCATGTCTCCTATTTATCATTCAGGAGATAGTTTGACGTTTATCCAAGAGCTGAACCGGATAACGAAAACACAATTTTCTCTATTTCCATTTAAAAATTTCGAACGTTCCCAAAACACGGTGATTCGTTTTGGTGAAATGGCAATTGAAGGTTCTACAGAATTAACCGCCGAACAGGTTATCAGTCGTGTGAGACGACGCTCCGAAGCCGATTTGACGGATGAATACATTTTATAAGGAGGGAAATAGTCATGGATCAACTACTCATTTATTTTTTTGAAGCGAGTAAGGTCGTTACAGTGATATTTTTTATCGCGGCTGTGGTTCTATTTCTCTGCTTGTTGATCATCAAGGATCGGATTTGGCGCTACTTTAGGAGGCGGAATTATTAATGAGTTCCATATTGTTAATGTTTGGAATCATCTCGATTTGGTTCTCCCTGCTGATCACCTTAGTTATCTTATTTGGCGCGGTCTACTATTTATTAAAAAATATTCGGCCGCCGAAAAATCGTTTGGAACCACTCAAAGCCTACCCGCTGATTACGATCGTTGTTCCGGCACATAACGAAGAGATCGTCATTCAAGATACGGTGAAGGCTATTTTAAGTATGAACTATCCGCGGGAAAAAATGGAAATTTTAGTTTTTGCGGATAATTGTGACGACGAGACCTATGAGCGCGTCCATACGATTCTTCAGCAGCCAGAATATCAAGGGTATTATTTGACTAAAGTCATTGATCGCCGCGGAACCGGAGGCAAGGCTGGCGTATTGAACGATTCCCTAAAAATCGCCCATGGTGAGTATCTCTGTGTCTATGATGCCGATGCGATGCCTGAACAAAACGCTCTTTATTTTCTGGTTGAAAGAGCTTTGGAGGACCCAGAACGTTATGGTGCGGTCTTTGGCAGAAACAAGACAAGAAATTATAAGCGCAACTTTTTGACACGCTGTATCAATTTAGAAATCGTAACCAGTCAGCGGATTATTCATACCGGCTTATGGCAGCTGTTTAAGATTGGACAAATCCCCGGCACCAACTTTATCATTCAAACAAAAATGATCCGAGAATTAGGCGGCTGGGATAATGGTGCGCTGACAGAGGATACTGCCCTAAGCTTTAAAATCATGAAGCTTGGCAAATTGATCGCTCTTGCTTCCCGTTCAGAGGCCTTCCAACAAGAACCCGAAACGCTGTCTGTCTATTATCGTCAGCGAAAACGTTGGGCCAAAGGAAACTACGAAGTGATCATCAATAATCTCAAAGATATCTTTGGCGGATCAAACTGGCGTATCCGTCTGCAAAGTATTTATTACTTCAATACATTTTTCTGGTTCACCAGTGCAATTATTTTATCGAACATCATGTTTCTTGCCAATTTGATCGCAATGATTTTGCATGTTTGGTTTCCTTCGATTGATGTGATTTTTACTTTTGGCGGGAGCAATCGGCAGATCGGCGCTCTTTTATTAGTGAATTGGGCATTGATGTTTGCGATCTACTTGCTGCAAATCCAATTGGCCTTATCTAGTCAATTTGGGCAAGCGACCACCGCCAATTTCTTTTATGCCATTGCATCGTATTTCACCTATTCCTTATTGTTCATCGGAATATCGATCGTATCGCTCTTTTCTTATGTGGGGGATAAACTATTTCGGCGTGATAGCAGTAAGTGGTATAAAACACAACGTTTCGATGACTAGGAGGCAATTTTATGCGCAAACGTCCTGCAATTATGTGGTCACTGCTGGCTTTGATTTTTTTAGGTTATGTTGCAGCAGTGCTTTTAAATATAGAAGACAATCAGATCAAAGTAGAAAAAAACGTGTATCAACAATGGCGCTCAGCTTATGTGAAAGAAAACGCTGAAGGTGCTTTCGTCAAAACAAATTCTAAGGGAAAAACTGATATCTCGTTGTCTGAAGGACATGGGTACGGTATGCTGATCACCCTGCAAGCGGTCAAACGCGGTTGGGCAACTGAGAAAGATTTCTACGATTTTTATCGCTACTATGAAAATTTTCGGATCAGTCAGGAAAATCCATTGATGAGCTGGCGACAAACGTTTAAAGAAGACAATACTATAGAAAAAGAAAAAACGAATGCAACAGACGGAGATCTGGATATTGCCTATGCCCTGATCGCGGCAAGTAAGCAATGGCCCGACAGTTCGACCGATTACAAGCACGCGGCAAAGAGCCTGCTTTTAGCTATTAAGAAAAGAAACTATAATGCCACCAACAAATTATTGACTGTTGGTGATTGGGCAACGAAGGATTCTGAATCCTATGCCTTGATTCGGCCATCCGATATCATTCCCAGCTATTTTGATACTTTTGCGTCATTCAGCGGAGATACTTTCTGGCGAACACTCAAGACAAATTCCGTAGATGTCCTGGAAACATTGAGCAAACAGCATAAAACCGGATTGATTCCAGACTTTGCCTGGGTACAAAACAAAACAGTCACACCGGCTAAAAAGGATCAGGTCGCTGATGCAAACGATGGCAACTACGGAGCGAATGCCTGCCGGATCCCCTGGCGCCTTGCCAGCTCGAAGGATAAAGATGTCAATCAGGTATTAAGCAAGATGATGAACTTCTTTTTAGAAGAGAAGGTGATCACTGAAGGCTACACTCTTTCAGGAAAATCGTTATCCTCTAGTCCAGCTAAAAATTTCTCGGCACCTATTTTATACGCTGCTCAACAGAAAGAAGCTTACGGAAATCTCGTAAACTCACAATCCTGGGTAGTCGAAGACGAACTATCAGGAAAAGACTACTACGGCGATACGCTGACGACCTTGATAACAATGCAGATGAAGCAAAAATAAAGACAAGAAGAGCGGACTCTTCTTGTCTTTATGCTTCCCTCCGGCAAAACATGGCTTCTCACATTTAATTAACGATTAACGGGCAGAATACTCCCCTATCAGATAACCATATTGTAAAATATGCCCCGCCATCGCTTCTAGAAGTTCTCTTTTCCTCGAAGAAGCGAGTAAATCCAATTTAGTATCCAAAACAAAGACATTGTATTTGTAGCGATGACTGCCGAAGGGCGGCTTCGGCCCGCGATAGCGGTGCTTCCCATAGCCAATGCCTTGCACCGAATTGCCTAACTCCGATACTTGTTTGCCTTGGGGAATTTCAGCTGGAATAATTTTCATTGGAGGGATGTTCCAAATCAACCAATGATTGTAGACTCCGGCCAATGGATGATCAATATCATCCATAATTACCACCAGCGAAACAGCCCTTCGATCCAGCTCAGACAAGCGCAGCTCCGGTGACCGATCCTTTCCATTTCCAGTGTAATCTATAGGGATCTTGTCCCCATTCTTGAATGCCGGGCTTGTGATCTCCAGCCTTGAAACACCTTCAATCACAATATCCTTCTGCCGGCTGACCACTAAAATGATCCCCACCAGCAGTATGATCCCGCCAACGATACCTATAATCATTTTTCTGTGCCCCCTCATCACTTTTCTTCTCTTAACGTCCGGCGAATACGGCTCAAAGAAACAGGGGTGACACCGATATAAGACGCGATATGTCCGTGATTCACACGCTGGTCAATGTTTGGTATCTCGGTTTTTAATTTCACGTAACGCGCTGTCGCACTTTCGGTCAACAATGCTGTCTCCCGGACTAATTTGATTCGCAAGGTCTCCTCTAGCATTCCAATATAAATTTGTGTTAATGCGGGTTCTTCCAGCATTAGACTCTGAACGAGCTCATAGTCAAAGCAAACGACTCTGCACGGTTCTACTGCTTCAAAATTGCACATGACCTGTCCGCTAAAAACAACATGTTGGGTACTAAAGACCTGTTCTGCTTCCAAAAACTGATGGGTCAAATCATTCCCTTGATAATCTAGATAATACTTTCGAATCAAACCATCCACTAATAAATAAAGCTTATTTTGATTATCTCCCGCAGCAACGATCAAATCATCTGACGAAAACTCTATGAGAGTACCTAATTCTATCAATCGGGAAAGAACGGTTCCTTTGATCGTTACTTTGGCATAGCGACTCGCTAATTTCTTAACTGCCTGTTCAATTTCTGTCATCGCCTACTCCTTCTAAAACTGTTTTATTCATTGTATCGAAGGCGGCGGTGCCTGTCATTAACATAGGATAAAGGCACGAGAGGGTAATCTATAAAAGCTATGGGGTCAAGGTAAATTCATTTTTATTTAATAATGATACTAGCAGGTCTCCTAGCTGGTATCCTCGTCCCCACATCGTTTTTAATTCATTCTCATTAAAGCCGGCATTGACCATTTTTTCCCGAATACAGCTCACCAGAAATGAAAGCTGACAAACATTTGATGTATTCACTCCCGTTCCCCAGACTTCTTCGCAAAGCTTCTCTCTCGATAATTGCGCTCCTTTTGCTTTGTATAAGAAATAAACGACCTTCCGTTCATTCTTCGTTAATCGGGAAATGAATTTTTTATACGTTTTGCCCACATCACTCTTTAATTCGCCAATTTGTTCCTTCAATTGAGCGATTTTCTCAATAAAGTCTTCCATTGGTGTCTGATCTGTAAACCACTCATCAATTTCCGAAATCATCCAATCTAGGTCTGTTTCTTTTAATTGGTCCTGACTTCCTTTTCTTATCAGCAGGAGCCCCTTCCTTTTTAAAGAAACTAGGTATTTAGACAGCTCCAAGCTAGAAATCGTCTCGCTTAAAATGGCGATCGAAAAATAGCCGGCAACCTCTGGATAAAAATCAATTTGCTCTAATAAGCTGGATGTACAAAAAACTTCATCGTTGATTTTTTGAAGAGCAAGCTGCAATTCTTGTTCCGCCAAAGGGTTTTTAGTAATAATCAATATTTTTGCCATTAGTCATCCCACCTTTACTTTTTTTTGATAAATGTTCTATATTGAATCTAATTCCGAATACAAAGCACTCAAATTCGTAATCAGTAAAACCAAAATCTTGTCAACAACATCCGCAATATCTTCCTCAAAGTTTGACGCGAACCATTTTTCAATAATGGAGACCACGCCATTTGTCATAAACAAAGAATAATACTCAATTCTGGATGCTTCTAACGCTTTATAAAAAGGACGGGGCAGTGCTTGACTAAAATGATCATGATAATTTTTTTGAAGAATTTGCATGAAATCCAGTTTTTCATGATTCATATTGTAGAAAGCCCGTACTAACTTTTTATTGCAATAGAAAAAATCGAGAATTTTATATGTATATGGGTAAAGTCCTTGATATGTATCTTTTTTCTGAGTGATCGTCATTTTTTCTAATAAATGCAAATCACTCTTTTGAAGCTTATTAAAGTTTTTCAAAAATTGGTCGAGTAATTCATCTAATAGCGCATCTTTATTTTTGAAGTAGTTATAGAAAGTAACCCTGCTGACATAAGCATTTTCTACGATTTCATTGACTGTTATGTCTTCATATTTAGATACGGTCAACAGTTCTAAGAACGCATCGAGAATACTTTTTTTTACAAGATTTTTATTCAAATCAAATTTTTTTCCTTTCTTTATTTGGCTTAGCTGTCAAATCAAGTTACAATCGCATTAGGAGGTATGGTTATGTTAGATGAAAAACGCCGTCTGATCGAAGAGGCCTTTCTTGAACTGCTGCATTCACATGAGTTTAGAAGCATTAGAATCAGTGATATTGCAGCTAAAGCCGGGGTCAGTCGTGTTACCTTTTATAAAAAATTTCAAAACAAAGAAGATTTATTAGACAGCATCGTTGAGGATTTTCTAGCCGAAATGACCCTTGTTTTCCAATCAAATGTCGTTTTTTACGAACAAGTAAGTGCTCCTAGCTTGGAGGCCATTCGTTCGAACTTGACCGTTAGGGTCGAAAACGTCATTCGCTTCTTTTGGGAGAATCGGAAAAAAATAGAAATCCTCACTTCACAAAACAGCGATATCGACCTGTTGAAATATGTAAGAAATCTCTTCAATAAACAGCTAAAAGGAAATCTTCCATTAATTTTCTCAGTGAACTTTGATCCTCAGACATTAACCCAATATTTAGACTATCTATCAAAAGGCAACTACTTGATTATTGGCACTTGGATTCGCAAAAACTTTGAGGAAAGCCCTGAAGAAATTACCGAGATACTGGTAAATACCTCTTTGCCTATCTTTATCGAGCTTTATCAGAAAAAAGGTCTCGAGCATTGATCTCATCCATTTAGAAGTGTTTCTTATAAGTACCAAAACATCTTATTGGTTTCATGTTAAAAAACCAAATTTCCTGCTCTCTCTACTCAAATAATTAAAAAATAAGACTCATTTTTTTAAAACCTTCCGCAATAATATTTTGTTGTTGCTTCCTTTGATAAGTTATCTTTATATTTATTAGAACTCTTTAATAAATTAACATCTTAAAACTATTATTAGGTTTACAAAAATAGACATCATGTTAATTTATCCCTTTTAATTTAATTAAAATAACCTCCGTTACTTTATAACTGCTGCACTCGATTCTCCTGATTTTTACTCCTCTCTCCCTTTGCCTGTACAAACGGCCCTTCAAAGTACGTGCTATCTATACGTTTTAACAAAGCAAAAGACGCTTAAACCCTCTCGGTTTTAAGCGCCTTTTATTTTTTATGCTAGCTGTTCCTTCTCAAACTGACTATTATACAAATCAGCATAGAAGCCTTTTTGCTCCATTAACGCTTCGTGATTTCCTTGTTCAATGATATTCCCTTCGTTCATGACAAGAATCAGATCCGCATTACGGATAGTTGATAGGCGGTGAGCAATAACAAAGGATGTGCGGTTGCTCATTAATTTGTCCATCGCTGCTTGGATCAATTCCTCCGTTCGTGTATCTACAGAGCTGGTAGCTTCATCTAAAATCAACATCGGTGCATCCTTGATGATTGCTCGAGCAATCGTCAATAATTGTTTCTGTCCGACGGATAAACTAACGCTATCATCTAGATAGGTTTCGTAGCCTCCTGGCAACGTTCGGATAAAATGATCGATCCCCACTGCTTTACAGGCATTCACGATTGTTTCATCAGAAACATGTTCCTGATTATAAATCAGATTCTCCTTGATCGTCCCTTCAAACAGCCAGGTATCCTGTAAAACCATACAAAATTGATCGTGCACTTCTTCTCGACTCATCTCCTTAGTCGGAACACCATCGATAAGGATCTCTCCGCGATTCGTTTCATAAAAACGCATCAACAGATTAACGACCGTCGTTTTCCCAGCCCCGGTTGGACCAACGATGGCGATCTTTTGTCCTGCCTTTGCTTCCACATTGAAATGATGGATGATCGTCCGCTCCTTGTCATAACCAAAGCTGACATTTTCAAAACGCACATTGCCTTCTGCGCGTCGCAGCTTCACTGCTTTTTCTGACTCAGCTGCCAGTTCATCCTCAGCTAAAAATTCAAATACACGACTCATTGCGGCTCCTGCTGATTGCAGGTTAGAAAAGGCTTGAGCCAGTTGCGATAAGGGCTGTGAAAACAAGCGGATGTATACCGTAAAGGCTACGATGATTCCTAGCGTAATATCTCCTCTCAAAGCTAAAACAGCTCCGACGACACACACTGCTACATAACCGAAATTCCCGATGAACCCCATTAAAGGCTGCATGATTCCAGAAAGAAACTGCGCCTTCCAGACACTACCGTAAAACGTTTGATTCATTTCAGCAAATTCGACCTTCATATTTTCCTTGGCATTATATGCGTTAATGACCTGCTGACCAGAATAAGCCTCTTCCGCAAAACCACTGATCGTTGCCAATTTTTTCTGCTGCTGATTAAAATGAACCTGTGATTTTGCCATAATAATCCCCATCAATAAAAAACCGAGCAGAACAGAAACAACCGAGGTGATCGTCATGATCAAATTCGTCCGGAGCATCATAATCAAACATCCGATAAATAGTGTGATCGAAGGAAATAATGAGCTCAAGCTTTGGTTCAGAGATTGACTGACCGTGTCCAAATCATTCGTTACCCGACTCAAAGTATCCCCTTGGCTGTGAGTGTCAAAATAGTTCAACGGAACGGCATTAATTTTTTCTGATATTTGGCGCCGCATTTGTTTAGAAAACTTTTGAGTAACTGTCGCCACGATAAATCCTTGAAAATAGGAAAGGATTGCTCCAACTATATAAAGGATAACTAAACTCAGTCCAATTTGACTGATCCGAGTAAGATCAATCGTTCCTCTCAAGCCTTGTGTGATCAGATCCGTGATCTCGCTTAGACGGTTTGGCCCAAGAATTTGAGTAATGCTTCCGATCGCGGCAAATAAGATTGCTATGACCAAGGGCCATTTGTATTGATTCAATGCTTTAAAAATATTTCTTCTCAAAGGATGTTCCTTTGTTTGTGTCTGAATACTTCCCAATGTATTATCCATTGATCAATTCCTCCTTCGACAGCTGTGAATAGGCAATCTCTTGATAGATCGCGTTTCTCTCCAGTAATTCTTCATGTGTTCCCTGACCAACAATATGCCCCTCATCTAAAACAATGATTTGGTCAGCATCCATGATAGTACTGATCCGCTGAGCAACAATCAATTTTGTTGTATCGGCTAGCTTTTCTTTTAATACCTGACGCAGCTTTTTATCTGTTTGATAGTCCAATGCCGAGAAGGAGTCATCGAACAATAGGATTTCAGGTCGTCGGGCAATCACGCGGGCAATTGCCAAACGCTGCTTCTGCCCACCAGAAAAGTTGTTGCCGTTTTGAGCAACATGGCTTTTCAATTTCTCCGCTTTTTTATTTACAAAGTCACTGGCTTGAGCAATCGATAGCGCTTCTTGTATTTTCTCTCCATTCAAAGGAGTATTACTGCTGCTCCCAAAATCCAAATTCGACTGGATCGTTCCACTGAACAACACTGGCTTTTGTGGAATATAACCAACGATATCGTTCAGATTCACATGGCTGTATGTATGGATCGGCTGTCCGTCGATCGTAATCGTCCCTTCACTGGCTTCATAAAACCGTGGAATCAAGTTCAAAATCGTACTTTTCCCACTGCCTGTCGAACCGATAAAAGCAATCGTGTCCCCCTGCTCTGCTTTAAAGGTGATATCATGGATCACCGGTTCGGAAGCATCTGGATAGTGGAAGGACACATGATCAAATTCCACCGTTCCTTTGATATTCGTTTGCAGCTTTTCGCCCTCTTCTGGAAACACTACGGAAGCTTCCTTATCCAGCACCTCGTTGATCCGCTTCGCAGATACAGTCGCCCGCGGCAAAATCATAAAAATCATCGACATCAAAACAAAGCTCATGACGACTTGCATCGCATAAGAAGAGAACACGATCATATCGCTAAATAACGAAAGCTTTACCATACCTTGTGCTTGCTGAATCATGTAAGCCCCGATCCAATAGACCGCTAAAGTCAATCCGCTGGAAATCAAACTCATGCTCGGACTCATCAAGGCCATTACTCGTCCTGCAAACAAATTGGTCGACGTAAGCTCCTGATTAGCCGCTGCGAATTTTTCTTCTTGATACCCTTCTGCATTATACGCTCGTACAACTCGTAAACCGGTTAAATTTTCACGTGTGAGACTGTTAACCTGATCCGTAAGCTGTTGAACTTTACGGAATTTAGGCTGAACTAAAGTCAAAATCACCGATAGCAGGATCAATAGAATCAAAACAGCAACCCCGGTAGTCGTGGTCCATTGCCAACTTTTTCCGGAGATCTTTAAAACTGCCCAAACTGCGGTAATCGGTCCTTTGATCATCAACTGTAAGCCCATCGCGACGATCTGTTGAATTTGCGTTAAGTCGTTCGTAGTCCGCGTAGTCAAACTTGGGATCGAAAATTGTTGAATCTCATGAGTGGAATAATCCATAACCTTGCTAAACATATTCTGACGCAATCGGCAGGTTAAGCTCGCTGCTATTTTTGCAGCAAATAAGCCAACTATTGATGAAAAGACAAAGCTCAACAAGGACAGCAAAACCATCCAGCCGCCGGGAGTTAAAACCTCGTTGATCGTAGTATTAGGTGTCTGCAGCAGCTTTGTGATTTGGGACATATAATCCGGCACCTTCAAATCCATCCATACCTGACCAAGGATGAATAGAACGCTTGTCAGTGCCAGTAATCGCTCGTTTAAATTCGTTCGTTTTATTAGCTGTATCATAAAAAACCTCCTATTATTGAACTTCTCTCTTTTAACTAACGAAGTACCACCGTTAAATTAGCATGCTAACTATTAGCAGGAATAGAAATCTGATCGTCTTAACAACCAGATTAGATTTGGATATTTTGTTTGAGTTTTTGTATCGTTGCAAAAAACTGCGCCAATTCCTCCTCTGAAATCCCTTGTTTCAAAACCTTTTCGATGGCCTCCACCTGCTTTTCTATCTCGAACGTGGTTTCGATTGCCTTTTCGGTCACGATCAATCGTTTCAGGCGCTTATCCTTTTGAGACGGTGCAGTCGTCAAAAAACCATTTTTGATCATACGGTCAACTAAATTACTGGCTGTTGGTTTTCGAATCGACAAACGTTCTTCCAGATCCTTTTGATAGATTTCTTTGTGGCGATTATGGACTAAATAGCCTAACGCAAAGCCTTGCGGACCTCTAATGTGGCCATCTTCATTCGTCTGCTCCATATACCTAGCAATCAACAAGGACAATTCTCTGATCTTAAAACCGATCGTTTCTGGTTCATTCATGTGATTCTCTCCCTTTGAAAAAACAGTTAACATGCTAACTATTTTAAACACATTCTTTCCCTTTGTCAACCATTGATCTTACTCTCTTAATCGCTTCAGATATAGTGTCACTAGATCGCTGATGAAGCTGCAAAGAAGGCAGGCAATTGTTGCAATAATTACTTTATTACTGGCCGGAAGTCCCCCTGTTTTAAACAATAAATACAGCAGGAGAGAGACAAAAATCAAGAGACCGCCGAACAGACAATTAGAAAACTGCCAAATCCGTTTGCCATAGCAGCAAAACGCAATCCCACGATAACCGAGGCCGCCAGTATACGGCTGCAAACTAATTACTAGAGTCGCTAATCCCAAGCCCGCGAATAATAAAGGAACCGAATCTACATGTGCTTTTTCAATGAGACTTGCAACAAACATTTTCCATCCTCCTCATTTTCATCTAAAGACTTTTTATTCATTATAGCCTACTCAGGTTATAAGTTATAGCTGCTCCCTAGCTTGTTTTTTTCGAAAAAACATCGCCCATTTAAACAAAAAAAGGCGTGTCAAAAAAGCGACACACCTTATCTTGGTTATTCTGTTTCGTAATTCAGCTCTTCCAACGCGGACTCTTCCTTACTCAGCCGTTTGACGCCAATCACATAAAAGATCCCTGTCAGAAGACCGGCTCCAGCATCAGCAAAAGGCGCGGCATGTAGCAGTCCGTCCATTCCCCATACTTTAGAGAAAAGCAAGATGGCTGGAATCAATAATATAATTTGTCTTGTCAATGTCAAAAAGATCGCTGAACGCGTTCGCCCTGTTGCTTGGAAGAAATTGGAAGCAACGATTTGAAAGCCGATGACTGGCAAACACAAGAACCAGGTTTGCAAAGCCTTCGCACCAAAGGTCAACAACTCAGGCTCATTATTGAATAACCGCACCAATTGTTCCGGCATTATTCTAGTAGCCAGCCAACCGATACTAACAATCATCGTCGCGATCAAGATGGCATATTTTTGTGTTTCTCTCACGCGATTGAATTTCTTCGCACCAAAGTTAAAACTGATGATCGGCTGCGCCCCCTGAACCAATCCAGTGATCGGCATCAGCAATATTGTCTGAATACTATTAACGATCCCCATGCCAGAAACAGCAATATCGCCGCCATAGCTTAAAAGCGTCATATTCAATACGACATTCAACAGACTATTTCCTAATTGCAATAAAAAATTCGGTAACCCTAATGTCGTGATTCTCGCGGCAACATGAAGGTTGATCCTCATATTTTTTACTTGAATTTGATGATGACTGCGTTTACTTAAAAAGTAAGTCAAAATCCAGATCATCGAAATGAATTGAGAAAGAATCGTTGCTAGCGCAGCACCGGCCATTCCCATATCAAACACGTAGATAAAAACTGGATCGAGGATGATATTGACTCCCGCCCCCATAAACATCGTGATCATCGCCAGCTTAGGCTGTCCATCTGCACGTAAAAAGTTATTCAAACCAATACTGACAATTTGAAAAACCGCACCTGAAAAAATGATCCGCATATAGCTCATAGCAAAAGGCAAGACATTTTCACTAGCACCAAATACGGACAATACAGGAGACAGAAACAAATGGCCCATCGCCATAAATAAAAGTCCGCTGATTATCAGCAGAGAAAAAGCATTTCCTAACGCAAGCTCGGCCTCCTGTGTTTTTCCCTCTCCCAACTTCATGGAGAAAAGCGTCGCACCGCCTACACCAAACAAAATACCAATTGACAATAAAATGATCATGATTGGAAAGCCAATCGTGATCCCCGCTAAACCATTTGCTCCCAAACCTGGAGCATGACCGATATAAATTCGATCCACTACATTATATAGCGCATTCACAACCATTCCGATAATTGCCGGAATGGAAAACTGCCATAGCAATTTTGAGATTTTTTCAGTCCCTAACGGATTTGCTGCTTCCATTTTTATCCTCCCTTTAAATCATGCTGTTCAGTCTTTGTGACCATTTCCTCTAGCAACTCAAAAAGCAAGTCCTGTTTTTCCTGATCCATTCCCTCTAGCATGATCTGATTCCAACCAACAAATTTCTCTACCATCGCTTCTCGCATGTCCAAACCTTTTTCAGTCAAAGAAATTTTATTACAACGCTTATCCTGACTATCCTTTTCCTTCGTAATCAGGTCTTTTTCTAATAGCGACTGAACCGTTCGTGTCGTCAACGCCTTGTCTACTTGAAGATACGCACTAATCTCCTCTTGTGTCACCGCATTATGCCGATATAGATACATCAAGATCGGCTGCTCCGCTGTTGTAATGTTTAATGGCTTCATTGCCGCATTTAAATAAATCTGATTTTTTCGATACAAAATCGAAATCAAACGTCCCACACTTCGTTTCATCGTTTCCTCCTGATTCCAAAACAAAATAGTTGACTACTCAACCAATTTACCAAATAATAGTTGAGTGGTCAACTATTGTTCCAAAAACTTTTTATCGATGATTATTTATGGTTAATAGAAAGTCTTCGCAAGCTCACTCAGCTTTGCAATAATAAGGCGAAAATTTCTGCTTTCAAGAATTAAAAAAAGCGATTGAGATCAAATTGATTTCAATCGCTTTCTATTTTATTTTTAAGCCTGCTTCGTACTTGTTCCTGTCGAAGTTTCATTATTGCTGGATTTAGCTAAACCTTTGATAGCCGCACGAATAATCATGGAAGCTGCAAATCCAATCAATGCTAGTACAGCAAAAATTCGTAAAACGTTGGTATAAGAATGGAACATTTCAGTGACCTTCCCTAAGAAAATCGGACCAAACATCCCGGCTGCTGCCCAAGCAGTTAAGATATAGCCGTGGATTGCGCCAACCTCTTTCGAACCGAAGACATCTCCAATGTAAGCTGGAACAATCGAAAATCCGGCGCCGTAACAAGTCATCAATAAACAAATCAATGCTGCAAACAGCAACGGTGAGCTTACTACAGATAGGCTCACTAGAACAACGATATCAATCACGAAAAGAATCGTAAAGACATTTTTTCGGCCTAACACATCTGAGACCAGTGCCCAAACCAATCGGCCACAGCCATTGAAGACACCCATTACTCCCACCATCGTAGCTGCCATGCCGGCAGTCATTCCAGTGATTTCCTGAGCCATTGGCGAGGCTTCTGAAACAAGCGAGATTCCGCAAGTAATATTTAGAAATAGCATAAACCACAATAACCAAAAAGTTTTGGTTTTGATTGCCTGATTGGCGGTCAGTTGTACACCGCTGTATTGAACCTTTACCTCTTCTTTTGGATTTGGAGCCTCGAAGCCTTCTGGTGTCCAGCCAACTGGCGGCTTTTCCAAATAACGCGAAGCAGTAAACATCACTAAGAAATAGGCAACCCCTAAAATATAGAAGGTTTTAGAAACGCCAACATGCACCATCAATTGCTGGGCGATCGGGCCAGTGATCATAGAAGCAAAACCAAAGCCCATGATAGCAAGTCCGGTAGCTAATCCTTTTCTATCCGGGAACCAACGAATCATCGTTGACACTGGGGTCACATACCCTGCCCCTAAACCGATCCCGCCGATAATTCCATAAGTCAGATACAACATTGGCAATGATTGACTAGAAATGGCAAAACCAGTCGAGATGATTCCTAAGCCGAATAAAATTGATGCGACCGTTCCTGTTTTTCTTGGTCCAAATTTTTCTACAAATTTTCCCATAAATGCTGCTGATGTTCCCAAACAGAAAATCGCTAAACTAAATGCAAAAGAGATCGACGATTTATCCCAACCCGTCAATTCTTTGATCGGTTCTTTAAATACACTCCACGCGTATGCCGAACCGATAGACAGATGAATCGCTACTCCTGACAAGGCGATCAGCCATCTATTTTTTTCCCTGCGCATCTTATTCCCTCCTGATTTCAATGCATTTGTGTAATTGAGTGCGATAAAAAAGAGATAACAGCTGTTATCTTTTTTTATTTAAAAAAATATTTTTTTCAAACACCCAATAATCACGAGTATACGCTCTCATTTCATTAAATTCAACAAAAATTTTAATATAATCCGATTATATCTTTTACTGTTAAAAAAAAGAATTTTAGGAACTCATTTTATAAATATCCTTCTTATTTGTAGTCCATAAAACAGAGATGATCATTGAATCATAGTCGCAAAAAAAACTGCCGAGCAATAATTGCTTAGCAGTTCCTTCATAATACATCTCTTATTTTCTATTGTGCCTTCTTCTTAACTGGCACATAAAATGTCAGCTTCCCAACACTAGTATATTCCTCTAGATTAAAATTTCCAGCAATCTGATACTCTTCATTTTGCATCAATTCACCATAGGTCTGACCGATCAATTGATCCAGCTCCACTTGATCAGTGTAGCTTAATTCAAAGCCTGCGTATGTTCCAGCTGGCAAATTAAACGCTGATGGGCGCGCCTCTTCCTCCTCGGCGTTTCCAATCAAATAGCAACGGTCGCCGTCAATTACTGCATTTACTGCATACAAATCGCCCTCGACCTTTGAAGCATATTTTTCTTTAGCCTGCATCTTTTGTTTACTCATCTCAGCCAATTCCTCTGATGAATTCGTCGACTGCAGAGTCGTGATCCAACCATGAATCGTTAAAGCTTCTCTCTCTACTAACTTCAACATAACTAGCTTCCTTCTTTCTTTTTTAGTTATCCCCAGCAAAAAATCTATGATTCACTTACTACACGGTAAATATATGCCGATTACTGAATCGATGCAATAAAGATGCCTATAAGGAAAAGTCACTGTTAGTAGCGTCTCTACCTAAATTATAGTAGAAAGCCGTGTTTGCTTATTCTTTTTTCTTGTGCAATTTCAATGGCTCTATGCAACAAATGCCTCTTTTATTGCAACAAACGAAAAAAAGGTTCTCTCTATCCTCACTACTTGCTATGCTAGAGTCACAAAGGAGGCAACAAATGAATATCAACTTTACCTGGGTGAAAGAAAAAGCATTAAATGAAATAGATATCTTCGCAAATCCTGAAAATAAAACGAAGCTGCAGCAGCTTGAAAAGCACTTAAATCAAGCTCATGAAATCGTCGCAGTCGATCCAAAAAACAATCGCTCAATCAAAATTCCGTTACATCAAATCGAGTCATTTGAAACGATGGGCCATCTGGTCAGAGTGAATTTGCCGAACCAGCAGACCTACATTCTGCAAAAACGACTCAAAGAACTGAGCTATCTAGAAAGTCAAAATTTCTATCGAATCAATAACTCGCAAATGTTAAATCTAAAAGCGGTTCAATCTTTCCAATTAGGAGAACACGCTCGTTTAGAAGTTCATACTAAAACAAGTACTGCTTATGTTGTCAGTCGCCACTACGCCAAAAATATTAAGGAGAGACTCTCATGTTCAAACAATTAAAAAATAATTTCTTTCAAGCCGCTTTTAGTTCACTAATTTGGATCACGATACTTTGCTCCATCACCGACTTCTTTTCACAGGTGCCATTTAATTACATTTGGCACTTAATCGGAATCAGCCTCTTGATCGGTCTAGTATTTGGTGTGATCTACCCCTATCTGTGGAACTACTCTACGTTGAAAGCTTCAATTAACATTATTATCTGCACGCTAGTGAATACATTTTGCGGGTATACCGCAGTCTATCTTTATTCGACTCAGATGTTTGATTTGATTCGCCCATTCTTTCTCGCAGTATTGTTATTAACGTTAGTCTTGCATATCATTACTTTCTATTTCTATTCCAAACTCGACAATAAAAAAATGGCAGCAAACCTGAATCAATTGAATCATTAAAAAAATCCCAGACTGGCTATCCAAGTCTGGGATCTTTTTTTCATTATCAGAATGTCACGATTTTATCAGCCCATTCTACCATTTCCACGCAATCAAACATCGTCGAAATCGGACAGGAGGTTTGATCTTCTAATTGGCGAGATTTAAGGCAGGTCCCGCAAGCCAGCAGCTCGCCTCCTTGTTCCTCCAGCTTCTTCATTTCAGCCGGCACATCATATTGCTCGTCTTCGATACTTTCGACCTCTACAGCTTCACCCATCAAGAAAAATTTGACCTCATGTGTTTTCTTCAGTGCTGCCACACCAAAGCGAAAAGCATTCCAGGCTTTTTCGTGCTCCTTTGTTTCCAAGATAATCGCCAATTTCATTTCATCCGCTCCTTTATCATGAGTATTGAAAAAATGATTGTCCATGATCCTAATCACCTTAAAGTATAGCGGTTTCAAATATCAAAAACAATCTACTCAAAACATAAACTATTTTCTATTTGAACATAGAAAAAGGTACCCGCACAAACTCGCTGATACCTTAGTCTAAACTACTCGTTATTCTTTTGATTCGATGACATTTTCCTGCATTTTTCCTTGCGCAAGGATATCTACTCGGGTTTGCATTTCTTCATACAATGACAATACAGATTGGCGTGATTCAACGACTTCATCGGAAATCTCTTTCGCCTGTTCATTGATCAGTGCCAACTCTCTTTTAGCTTCTTCAATGATACGGTGAGCATCCATCTTAGATTTTTCCACCATACGATTGGCTTGTTTCCGTGCCGAGACCAATACTTCTCCTATTTCTTGCTGAGTCGAAACGGCTTCTTGTTTTAGCTGTTCATTCTCAGCTTTAAGTGCTGCAACCTTTTCACGCAGTTCAGCAGTCTCTTTGGCTTGAACTTCCTTAGCCGCTTGTTCTTCGATCATACGATCCATCACTTGATCCTTCTCTACAATCACCTTATCGAGTTGAGAATATTGCTCGTCCTTCTCATTGATCTCTGAAATAAGATCATTGATCTGGCCTTCCAATTGATGGATTTTTTCAAGCCGCTGGATTTCTTCATCTTTTTGCTGAGCAACCAGTGCGTGATGTTCTTCGTGAATTTCTTCCAGCTCCTGTTCTACCGTAGCTAAGTGTTCAACCGAGTCTTTTAATTTCTTGTTTTCTTCCTGAACCTGTTCCAGCTGCTGCTTCAAGTTATCCAGCTCTTGCGTTTCTTTTAGACGCTGGACCTCTTGCCGTGCCCTCTGAACCTCGGCTTCCAAATCTTGAATTTGTCGACGATTTTGTGCTTTTTCCTCACCCATTCGTAAAACGGATTGGCGATAGTTCTCGTTTTCCTTCGTCAATTGTTGGGTTTGAGCAGACATTTCCTTTTTATACTTTTGTAAAACCTGTTCTTTTTCAAAAATCAAACGTTTCAGTTCTTTGATTTCTTCTGCTTGTTTCTCTGGTGACTCTGGAACAGTATTATCAGAGACCATCTTTAATGCAGGAGCAGATTTTGGCTGAGCTTGAGCTGGTGCAGGCGGAGTTGCCTGATTCTGTGTTGGTGCCGGTGCTTCGTTTTCCACTTTCTCCTCCGGAACGGAATTGATTTCATCGATAATGTTCTTATTGAAAAACCATCCGCTCTTCTTTTGTTGTGCTACCATTTTTTCCCCTTCTTTCCGTTAGTCTTCTTCTTGAATCATTACAAATTTATCTTCTCCATTCTCACGAGAGAAAGTACAGCTATAATCTTGTTTCTGCTTTTCTCCGTCTCTTACATTCAACTGGAAAGTGATTTGTGTCAAATTCGCTATTTTCTCTGCTTCAGCAGCAAAAGCCTTGATATTATCCTTGATTTGTTTGCGATTGTTATCACTGGTTAACTCTCCCGCCAAAGCAATGTTCAATGTTTGAGTCGGTATATCTAAGACGATCAGCGTCGTCGGCAAACCAAAGTAAGGACTGAGTTTGTTGGAAAGGTCACTCTCCATCGCGTATTGTTTTTCGCGGCTATCATCGGAGAACAGCTCAGCCCATGCATAATCCTGCAACCCGATTCCTTCCTGCGGATACTCTTTGACCGGCAGTTTATTGATCAGCTTTTTCTGTTCCTTTTTCATTACTTGGACATCGTCTCTTAACGTGCTGTTTTGTTCATTGACCGCATACAGCTGATCTTGTACCTGAAACAGGCTGTACGTGGTCAAGAACAACCCCACCGCTAAACAGAAGGTGATGAATAATAAAGCCGAAACATGCTTTGTCTGTTGTATTTGCTTGACATAATCCAACTTCCGCTGAAAAGTCGTCGATGCATCTCTTGGTGGTTTAATCAGCTGCAATCGAACATTGATAACCATCCGATATAGCCATACTAAGAGCACTAAAATAATGAGCCCTGCACAAATCCAATTAATGATTATCACGTGTTTACCCCTTTTCTTTTAGTTTTCCACCTTAGCGAGATGAATCGCCGGAAAACGGAATTGGACAGTTCCTTCGATTGCGTCCTGATGAACGAAACCAAATGTGCGGCTGTCTTTAGAAACGTCTACATGATCGCCGATCACAAAGTAAACGTCCTCTGGAATTTTGTTTAATGTTTGAAACTCATCCGCTACAGTTGGCGATAGGTGAAACGTGCTCGTGGTTTCAAAATCGCCTTGTTCGCCGATATTTAACACCATGCGATCATTTCGGATAAACAAACGGTCACCTGGTAATCCAATTACACGTTTGACAAACATCCCCTCTTCCTTATCCACTGAAAAAGCAATGATATCGTAGCGCTGGATCTGAACATTTTTTTTTACTAGAACCTGATCTCTTTCAGTCAATGCTGGAACCATCGAAGTCCCAGAAATCGTATGAACACTATAGCGCTTTTGTAACTGTCCTCTCATAACAAACAGCATCGTTACAGATAAAATGATGAGAAGAACAATGGTTAACAGTATCGTCCTCCTGTCATACGGTGAATCCTCTGCGTGTTCGTGTCGCTTATTTGCCACGAGTGATGGCACCCCTTTATTTTGCTTTGATATAAGTTACTAAATCAGATTTGGCTAAGTTTGCATCGATCACCCGATAGGAAATCACTGTACCGCCATATACATTTCCTTCTGAGATTAAAATCCCCTCTGGTCGAACCACTTCAACAAAAGCGACATGACCATAGCGCGGATCTGATCCAGCTGTGCCTGGTGTGAAGGAAATCAACCAGCCGGCTTTAGGCTCACGGCTGACCTCATATCCCAAGGCTTTTCCTTTTGTCCCCCATTCACCGCCGTTGCCCATAAAGTCATCGACGCTCTTTCCTAACTGCTTCACACGGTTAAAGGCGTACCACGTACATTGACCAACTGGGTATGAACCGGAAGTATTGTAATTGATCCCGTTATAATCTGGATAACGCATCATGGAGCGATATTCTTTGGGAATCTCCTCCTTGCCTTTAATAAAGACGCCGGATGATTGATCAACTTTTACACGATCGTATTGCGTCAAATTGTAGACTGCAATGATCGAATTCAGCTTTCTATCATAGGAGGTGTCTGTCGCATAAGTCCCAGTCAGCGCATGGGTCGAGCGTAAATAATTCTTCGCGGTAGAACGCCAGGCTTTTTGATAATAGCCGTCATTACCAGATATCCCTCCCCTTAGCAATTGAACGTAATCGCCTAATGAAGCCGCATAGTTTGGATACTTGCGAAAAGCGGAATTAATAGAATACAAATCGCCATTTCCACGATCCTCTTGAGTTGCCATCGAAACGGCTTGTCCTTGATAGGTTCCCTTCACTCCGAACAGATTGTAATTTGGCGGCAGCGACAAGCTGCTGCTGCCAGAACCGCTTTCCAGCAACGCTTGAGCAATCATTACTGAAGCAAAAACATCGTATTCTTGTCCAAGCTTGCGCGCATCTTCTGCAATCGTCGAAATGAATTTCTTCGAGGCTTCATTTTCTGTGAAGTTGATCGAAGCGGGATATTCGGCCAAAATTGTTTGACCATATTCAGTTAATGTAACGTCTGGCAAAGTCTGAACGAACACCTCTTCATCGATATCCATCGGCTGAAGAACGACTTGCCGCTGCTTTTCCTTTTTATCTGATTCTTCGTTATTCTGCTCATTATCATTCTCACTTGACTCTATATCCTCATTCGCTTCTATCTTCGTTGCGTCTGGGGAAACCTCTACCTCCACATCCTCAGCCGTTAAGTAATAGTCTTTTCCGATGGAAACACCGATCATTTCTAGCTGATCGTCCTTCTTTCGGTAAAGCAAACTGCCGACACTGATTTCGTCCGCCTGCTTCTCAGGTGTCCCGGTGATTTCAATTCCAAAAAGATCGCTGTATAGTTTAGCAGCTAAATGCTCTGTATTAAAATCAGGCTCTTGCTCAATGCCTAGTTTCTTGATTCCATCATAGATCAACGCCGCTTGTGCTTTATTTTCGAAGCTCGAAAGCAACGGCAGCTCATAGCCCTTCAGATCTGATTGTGCCACTTCCGCTGTCTTCAACTCACTTGGCAGCTGCAATGTACTCGTCTCTGAAAAAGCAGCCGGAGTCTCTTGGATAACAGCCGCACTCGCTTGAACTTTGGGCTCACTCTGGACCGGCGGTGTAGGCGTACTTGGTGCCGGATTTGGGATTGAACCTGGTGCAGACGGGGCTGATGGTGTACTCGGCTGCTCCTGACTAGTAGAAGAACTCGTTGTTGTCGTCCCTGTTGAACTGCTGCTCGAACTTGTCGTACTACTTGAAGTATTGCTAGCAGTCGAAGTATCACTTTTAGAAGTGCTGGAAGCAGTGGAGCTGGATGTCTGACTCCCAGAGGTCCCGCTCGTCGAACTTTCTGTCGATTCCCCTTTAGTCGAACTTTCCGTAATTGAACTGTCGCTGCTTGACGGTTCGATTGTACTGCTTTCAGGTATTGGTTCCGATACAGGCTCCTCAGCCGGCGCGCTTTCCGTCGGCTCCTTTACGCTCGGTGCTTCTGACACATCCCCAGATGGCTCATCTGCAGATGGCTCTGGCGTCGGAGTTTCTTGAATCGGTTCTGGTGCTGCCGGAGCCTCCGGTGCTGCTGGTTCTGCAACCGTTGAACTTTCCGGGACTGTTCTTTCCACAACAGACGATTCCTGAAGCAAGTTATCGGCTTTTAGTGCCCCGCTGCGCAGGCTAGCAGCTCCCCAACAAAACACTACTACCCCACAAATTGCCATAACAATCTTTTTCATGAACATTTCCCCTTCTTTCTATCCTGAATAACGCTAAGTATTTTTTGGAAATACTGGGGCAACCAATGATTTGAAAAAAAATCAAGGATGCTGACAATAATCCGCATCCTTGATTCAAACTTCGGTAATGATGCATCCACCTTGTAAAAATTACCAGTGAATGCTGAGCATCCTGCGCCGTTCATCGCTGAGACTTTAAATAGCTTCTGATAAGTCACAATCGTTCACTGATTCACGGCAAATTGGCTTCTTTTTATAAAGAAAGATGCTAAGATTTACTGATTCCATCAACCTTCAGCATGCTGTCAGTAATAATTACAATGACCGGATCTCTTATGTATTTTTGTTTTTTTATGGACTTTCACGAGAGGTGATCAACGACTAAAGGAATTCACGATTAGAAACCCTTCCAGCAGTCTCGTAAAACCTAGAAAACACCTTCATTGCGCACACCATTGGTTACAATATTATTCTACCTGCATTTATAAGGAATGTCCCAGCCATTTTTGAAATATAAAATTTAATTTTTGGATAAAAATAAGCAGCCAAGGGATTTGTATCCGCTTTCTAGTTTGAGATTGCTTACATCTAGCTATATTTCAAATTCATGGAAACAGCCGCGCGATAAAAATTCTTTTTTTGTTTTTTTTATTTACTTTTTGGATAATCCGTCCTACTGTTATATTCTCCATAAAAAACAACTAAACACCGACTATAAAAGCCGGTGTTTTCTTCTAGTTGGTAACTGCTTCCTTCTTCTTTTCTCGCAGTTTTTGAATGGTGGAACGCTCTTGTAAAATTTCGGCTAACTCTAATAGGTTCTTCACACAAAGATCGGCACCCTGCTGATAAAATTTTTCAGCCGTCTGCTGGTTCAGCCGCTCCATCTCTTCCTTCGAGAGACCCTTATACTCCTCTAGTGAAAGTCCCATTTCTGAACTGCCTTCTGTTACTGCGATACTCAATACACCAGCGTTTTTTCCTTCCTTGATATCTGTGATAGTATCTCCGACCTTGATTACTTCCTCCATCGAACGATTTTGAAAATGGCGCATATTCTCAAAAATCATAAACGGATATGGTCTCCCTAATGAATCGACATCATCTGGGGTCACAACATAATCTGGATGATAGCCCTCCATTTTGGCCGTTTCAAAAACGACAGCCATCATTTCTTTGGTATATCCGGTCGTCGAGCCGATATTATAACCGAGCTGCTTAATTTTTTTCATCGCTTGCTTGGTTTCTGGCTTGAGGTGGCTGTTTTCCGCCAAATCCGCAAATAGATATTTTTCAAAGTCTTGATAAATACTTGATACATCCGCTTCTGCTGAAGGACGTCCGTGAAGCTCTATCCATTGTTTTTTTACTTTATCAAGTGAAAGCAGCTGCTTGATATGATCCTTTTTGAGCATCCCCATTGGTTTTCGAATTTCTCTGTCCGTAAGCTGAATCCCTTTTTCTTCAAACGCTTTTTTGAACGCTTCAACAGGAGCCATACAACCAAAGTCAACGGTTGTTCCTGCCCAATCTAAAATAATTGTATTAACCGGCATATGCCACCTCCGTATAATTTTCAATGACTTTTACTAAACGATGAATATCCTCTGGATAAATATCACCAATATTTCCGATACGGAAACAATCGACCGTACTGATTTTTCCTGGATAGATCACAAAACCATTTTGTTTTAAATGCTGATAAAAATTGTCAAAATCAAAGGCCGCCTGCTTTGGATACAAGAAGGAAGTGATAAATGGCCCTTGATGTTTTGTGATAAACGGCTGGTATCCCAGCTCCTCCATCTTTTGCCGCAATAGTCGATTATTGGTCAAATATCGCATATATCTTTGATAGATGCCGCCTTCTTCATCCAATTCCTTCAATGCTTGATGAAAGGCTAAAACTGTATGGGTAGGTGAAGTAAACCGCCATTTCCCGTCTTTTTCCATCGTTTCGTATTGGTCATACAGATCTAAGGATACCGTTCGAGCATAATTTCGGCGTTTTTCCAGCTGATCTCTTTTTGCCAAAATAAAGGAAAATCCAGGAACCCCTTGAATACATTTGTTCGAGCTTGAGATTAGGAAATCAATGGATAACGCGGAAACGTCAATCGGAATTCCGCCAAAGCTAGACATCGCATCCACAATGAACAACAGCCCCTTGTCTTCGGCAAGCTTCGCTATCTCCTCTAACTCATTCAAAATACCGGAAGTCGTTTCACTATGGACCATCGCAATCGCTGTAATAGAGGGATCCTTTTCAAGCATTTCTGAAATAGCTGTCGCCTGAGGAATCTCATCCTCAGCGACTTCATAGACTGTATGAGTCAACTTGTAACGCTCACTCATACTAACTATTCGGCGACCGTATGCGCCATTCACACAAATCAACACGTGATCATTTGGCCCGATAACTGAACTCAAGACAGATTCCACACCAAATGATCCACTGCCCTGCATCAATATCGTCGTATATTCTGTTTCTGATACTCCCGCCAAAGACAGCAATTTTTGACGAATCTCTTGGGTAATCGTCTTGTATTCCAGATCCCAAGTACAGTGGTCGACCATCATTGCTTGTTTGACTGATTTTGTCGTCGTCAACGGTCCCGGTGTTAATAATTTATAGTCCATGCTGCACCCCTTTAATCAACCAATTTTTGATGTTTTTCTAATAATTCAGCTGTTAATTCGTTAGGAAATACCTTTTGATCCTTCGCTTCCTGTTCAGGGTCGACAGTCTCGCCTTTGTACAGCGCACTAGGATAAATTTCCAATAAGTCTTTACGCCCTTTTTCTAAGATCAGATTCAGCATTTTTTCTGCTTCTGGATTGGTATTTTTTCCTTTATCGATCACTGCTAGAGATTCTGTCAACGTGTAGGTTCCTTCTGTTGGCTCCACAAAATCAATCGGCAGTCCGTCCTGTTTATCTTTGACTGCTTGATGTCGTAAGCCAAAACCAATTGCTACTTCCCCTAACCGAACCTTCTTCAATGGCCCAGAGCCAGAGCTTTCTAAGTGGTCGCCGGCATTTTTATAGATTCCCTGCAGGATTGTTTTTGCTTCAGCTTGTCCATAGTTATCGACCAATGCTTGAAACAATAGCCATGCTGTAGAGGATTGTTTGATATCTGAGATAGATAGCGCATCTTTGTATTTTGGATCTGCTAAGTCCTTTAGGCTTGCAGGAACTGGCAGCTTCATTTCCTTCATTACATCAGTATTGTAAAAAATCGTTCCCTCTTGTACTGTGAATGGCGCGATATAGTCTGGAATCTTCGTCAACGAATCGACAGGCAGCTCCAGTTTTTTAAACATGTCTTCTTTTTTCTGAGCACTATTTAAATAGAAGGTACTCATCGTTACTAAGTCAGCCTCAATGTCTTTTCCTTCTGCTAAAAGCTTACCGCCCAGCTCTGAAGTACCAAAGGATTGCAGCGTATATTTTCCCTTGTAGCCATTTTTATCTAAAACATTTTTAATCACTTCCACGGGTTCTTCATCCGCATTGGTGTAGATCGTCACTTTCCCATTTGCTGCGTCGCCTTTGCTGCAGCCGCCTAATAATAGAACGAAAAGCAGGCCTCCAAGTAAAGCAATTAATTTCTTTTTGTTCATTGATCATTCTCCTTTTTCATATTTAAATCTGATTTTCAAACCGTACACCATTCCTCTATACCTTTTACTATGAATGATGGTTACTTTTGAATTGTCGTCATTTTTGTTTGCTGCTTCTTTCCTTTCCTAGCCGAAAATAATGAAACGGGCATTCTTTTTATCGCGTGTGTTATTCCCTGCATCACTAAATTAATCACTAGTAAAAACAAGGAAAGCATGAATATATCGTTAAACCGGCCAAAGTGCTGCAGTTCTTTCAATTTGGCGGTAATAACCATTGTGTTCGCGCTGGTTAAGAAGATCACAGCGCTGATTGTAACCATCGAGTTGAAAAAGTAATAGGCAAAAATATCCACGATCGTTACTTTAGAATTGGGGATCAAGATTCGCCAGACCGTTTTCAGCCAGCTGTCCCCCATTAATTTAGCAGTATTCTCCCAATTCAAATTCATCTTCTGCAGCGCTTCTTTAGCCATTTGATACGGTGTCGAGAAGTAATGAACAATCGTGACAATGACTAATACCATCAAGGTGTTGTGCAACTGGGTGCCGCTAAATAGTAATAAGTAAGCAACCCCCAGGACCATTCCTGGGACTGAATTCGTGATCGTCGCGATACTGTCAATGACCTGATTAATTTTACGAATTTTGTGCTCTCTTGATGTCATAATCGCTGCTGAATAGGCAATGATCGTTCCAATTCCAGCTGTTAACAATGCCATCAGCAAGGAATTTTTCAAGGTGAGAACCAAGCTGTCATCTTGAATAAAGCGAGTAAAATTATTGACTGTTGGTGTCAGCTCATAAGGCCAATTAGTTACCATTGGAATGATGATCAGAACTGCAAATACCCCTAAAATGAAGCAGGACAAACCGAGATAAAGCAGTCGAAAACACCAATCTCTCGCAGGGTTCTTTTTAATCGCTGCTTGTCGCGGCCGCTCGTAGCGCACCACCTTCTTCTGTAAATGATTCAAAACCAGAATACTGATGATTGATGGCAGCAGCATCGTTAGGGCAACCAAAGAACCAAATTGGAAATTAGGGATCGTCCCCATAAATCCTTCATATAATAATGTAGTGATAAATGGCGTTTGTCCGCCGACTGCACTAGGAATCCCAAAATCGGTAAAGGACATGAAAAAGCCCTGCAGAAAAGCGACAGCCAAAACTCGCGTCAATGGATTCAGAATCGTTTTATAAAGCGAGCGATACCAGCTATCTCCCATCAAGCGAGAAACGATGAATAATTGTGTATCCAAATATTTCATCGAATTATTAATCAAAATAAAGATCGGAGGCAGCGTATAAATGATAAAGCCTAATAAAATACCGATGGACCCATAGATGTGGAACAGTTCCTGTTGAAAAACCTTGCTCCACAAGCCTTGTTTCCCAAAGGCATAGATCAGAACAAATCCATAAGTGATCGTTGGCAAAAGCATCGGAAAATGAAGGATGCTTTCGTTCACTTTTAAGAATCTTCGATCGATTCGAGTGAAATTATTCCCGTAAGCCAAGAAAAATCCTAAGATCGTCGAGCAGCTCGTCGCCGCCAAAGAATATTTCAAGCTATTAGCAAAAGAAATGCGCCAATCGTGTGTGAAGATAGGCAAATTCTCGCCATCCGTTTGTGGAAAAGCGGTAATGATAATCTGAATAATTGGATACGCTAGAAACAAGAAGAAAAACGCCAATACGATCCAGCTGATCAACTTCTTTATTGAAAACGAGATTCTCATGATGCCACTCTTTTCATAGATTGTTGAAAAATTTGTTGAATATTCTGTTGTTTGATGGCTAATTGATTGACGATAAATTCTTCGACGAAATGACAGGAAGCTTCGCTCATGATTTCAACAGGCGAACTGCATTGTGCAACTTTTCCTTCATCGAGTACTACGATTTTGTCAGACATCGTCAAGGCCTCTTCTGGATCGTGGGTAACGATTACGATAGTCAAATGCAGCTTCCGAGCAATCTCTTGAATTTTTTCTTTGATTGACTCCTTGATTACTCCATCTAACGCACTCAGCGGTTCGTCTAACAAAAGCAGCTGCGGCTTCATCACTAAGGTCCGCCCAAGAGCCACCCGCTGTTTTTGCCCACCAGATAATTGATGGATCGGTTTTTCCAGATGTTTTTCCAAATTCAATAATTGGATCAGTTCATCTACTTCCGCTTTGGTCGAGCAGTCTTTTTTGTTGCGCAATCCGTAGGTCAAATTTTGATAGGCCGTTAAGTTAGGGAACAACGCATAATCTTGAAATACAATATTGAATGGTCGTTTTTCCATCAACGTATGTGTAATGTTGCTGTCGTTAAAGAAAATTTCTCCCTCACTAGGCTCTTCCAAGCCTAGTATCAAATTTAACAAGGTAGTCTTTCCAGAGCCGGATTGTCCAAGTATAGAAACGATCTCGCCAGATTCAATTTCTAAATTGATATTCTCTAGTACTGTCGTTTCTTGAAATTTTTTCGTGATGTTTTCGAGTTTTAACACACTTATCTCTCCTTTTTTATGATAAGGAACATTGTTTCAGTCAGAAGCCTATTGCGCCAATTCCTACTAAAGCATGAAGGCACCAGCGCCTCGGCGCCCTTTGATAAGAAGTATACCGATGCAGTGTAAAGACACCATCAAGTTTGTGCAAAGATAAAATAAAGATTGTTATGTTTACGTAAAGAATGTTAATTTTTGCACATGAAAACAGGAAAAAACCGCCAATTTTCTATAATCGTCGGCTTTAAAAAAGTGATGGCTCACATTCGTTGCGTCCGCAACTTTTTTACCTTATACTATTATATGCTTGTTAAATAAGGTAATTGCTGGTTTATCGGGAGGTATAGTTAAGTGGATTCTTTTGTTAAGATGATCAATCGTATCGCACAGCTTTCGGCTTTATATCGAGAAAAAGAATTTAAAAAGCTGGGGTTAGGAGAAATGCATCATGCCTATATATTGAGCGTTTGTGCTGACCCGGGAATTTCACAGGAGCAGCTGGCCTGTAAAATCTTTATTAATAAAAGCAATGTTGCGCGGCAATTAGCACAGCTGGAGCAAAAAGGCTTTATCACTCGTCAAAGCGATCAGAACGATGCGCGGCGGCTAAGAATTTTTCCAACAGAAAAATCCTTGGCGCTGGAGTCTGAAATCCGTTCAATTCTAGCAGCATGGAACCAAACATTATTAGCAGAGATACCAGCGGAACAACAAAAAGCTGTGTTGGTTGGATTACGGGCAATGATGGAAAAAGCAGAAACAGAACTATGCAGTAAGGAGCAAAAATGAAATTAATCATTAATTATTTGAAACCCTATCGTTCTCGTGTCACGTTAGGCGCTATTATTAAATTTTTAGGGACTATGATGGAGCTGGTTCTCCCATGGAATTTGGCTTATATATTGGATCATGTCATCCCGCAAAAAGATCCTAACAAAATTCTTTTTTGGGGCGGTGTAATGCTGGCCGCGTCGGCTTTTGCCTTATGGGCAAACATCGTTGCCAATCGAATGGTGTCGCGGATCGCCAAGGACACGACGGAAAATATTCGCGGCGATTTATTCCATAAAATTACTTATTTAGATACAACTCAGATTGAGGATATCGGTGTTTCCTCATTAGTTTCACGTGTAACATCTGACACCTACAATATTCATTTGACCTTAGGTGTCATGATGCGGATGGGGATTCGCGCACCAATTCTTTTAGTAGGCGGAATAGTGATTACTACCACCTTGGATCCGATTTTGACTCTAGTCCTAGTCGCAGTTATGCCGATTATCTTTGTGATGGTGACGCATATTTCGAAAAAGGGCGTGCCGCTTTTTGGCAAGCTGCAAAAGCAAGTGGATCAGCTTGTTTTGACCGTTCGAGAAAATGTGACCGGCTCACGTGTCATTAAAGCTCTGTCAAAGGAAGCCTTTGAACGTCAACGTTTTGAACATGTAAACCAATCCTTAGTGAATGCCGAAACAACAGCCAATGTAACGCTGGCTGCCTCTCCTGCTCTTTTGGATCTATTTTTAAATTTAGGTTTGACCTTAGTCATTGTAGTCAGTGCCTATCGAGTGAATGACGGCTTGACACAACCAGGAGTTATTGTAGCCTTCCTTACCTATTTCACAATTATTTTGAATGCGATGCTTTCGATCACGCGAATTTTCGTCCTATACTCTCGCGGTCTAGCTTCCGCCAATCGGATTAATGAGGTTTTACGCAAAAAGGCTTCGTTAGTTCCTGGAACGTTAGATCAAAGAAAGCCCGCTTCTACTAAATTAGTTTTCGATCATGTGACGTTCACCTATCCTGATGGCGGTCCGGCAATTGAAAAGATCAGTTTCAGCGTTGATCCTGGGGAAACTTTAGGGATCATGGGAGCTACCGGCAGTGGAAAAACCACGATTGCTAGCCTGATTTTACGGTTATATGATCGGACCTCTGGACAGATTTTACTTGATGGACAAGAAATCAAGCATTACTCACTGGATGCTTTGCATCAAAAAATCGGGGCCGTACTGCAAAAGGATCTTCTTTTTGCCGATACCATTCGGGAGAATATTCTATTTGGCCGAACGTTTTCAGAAGACCAAATCCAGCAAGCAATCGATGATGCGCAGGCTCGTGAATTCATCGATAAACTAGCAGAAGGCTTGGACTATCGCCTGGAAGCCAAGGGTCAAAACCTCAGCGGCGGGCAAAAACAGCGGATACTTTTAGCTCGTGCCTTGATTGGCCAACCGGATTTGCTTATCCTAGATGACTCCTCTAGTGCGTTGGATTATCATACCGATGCAAACTTGCGAAAAGCCTTGCGGATGCATTTCACTGAGACAACGAAAATATTGATTGCGCAACGAGTCAGCTCGGTTCAACATGCTGATAAAATTTTGCTATTAGACAAGGGGAAAATGATTGGCTACGGTACTCATGAGGAATTATTAGCCGCCAATCCAACCTATCAAGAAATTTATCAAGGACAGACTGGAGGGCAAACCATTGAAGAATAAGGACTCACGCAAGGGTACGCTGCTCCGGCTATGGGGATATTTGTATCAATTCAAATGGCTGTTACTGCTGGCGGTACTATTGACCATTGCCAGTAATCTGTTTGCTTTAGTTGGACCGCTTCTATCTGGTTACGCGATCGATGCGATCCAAATCGGCAAAGGCAATGTGGCGTTCCAAAAGGTTTTCTTCTATTGCAGCTTGATGGTCGGCTTCTATTTAGCTTCAGCGATTTTAAGCTATACTATCAGCCGGCTAATGATCTATTTAAGTCAAAAAATTGCTTTTCGTTTACGGAAAGACCTTTTCGATAAAATCGTTTCACTGCCTGTCGGCTATTTTGATCAGCACCAAACCGGCGATATCGTCAGCCGTATGAGCTATGATATCGATACGATCAATACTTCGTTGGCAAGCGATTCGGTCCAAGTACTGAGCAGCCTAGTGACCATTATCGGCTCCTTTGTAATGATGGTAGTGATCTCGCCATTAATGGTGACGATCTTCTTAGTCACCGTACCCGCTTCGCTTTTATTGACACGCTTTTTAACGAATAAGTTTCAGCCCCTATTCCGGAAGCGTTCTGCTAAGCTGGGGGAATTAAATGGTTTAACAGAGGAACTTTTGTCTGGTGAACAAACGACCAAAGTCTATCATCAGGAGGAAACGATGATTTCTCGCTTTGGAAAGAAAAACGAAGAGGCTATGACTGCATATTATAATGCGGAATACTACGGTAGTATGACGGGGCCTTCCGTGAACTTCATCAACAATGTTTCACTGTCATTGATCAGTGTTTTAGGCGCCTTTCTATTTTTATTTGGTCAATTAACCTTAGGTAAGCTTTCTTCTTTTGTGCTGTATTCACGAAAATTTTCAGGCCCGATCAATGAGCTGGCAAATATTTTCAGTGATCTGCAATCCTCTATTGCTGCTGCTGAGCGTGTCTTCAAGCTATTGGATGAACGTCCCGAGGTTCAAGACGTACCAAATGCCCACGTCTTTGAAAAGGCCCGCGGAGATATTCGTTTTGACCATGTTTCCTTCAGCTATCAAAAAGAACAGCCGGTCATCAAGGACCTCTCTTTTGATATCTCTGCCAGCAGCGTCGTGGCCATCGTTGGTCCGACTGGAGCAGGAAAAACAACCATCGTTAATCTATTGATGCGCTTTTACGATCCTGATAGCGGCACGATCTATTTAGATGGACAAAATATCAAAAACGCGACCCGAGCCAGTTTGCGAAAACAATATGCGATGGTTTTGCAGGATACTTGGCTCTTTACGGGGACAATCTTTGAGAATTTGACCTATGGGAATGAAGACGCCACTTTAGAAGATGTGATTCGAGCAACCAAAGCGGCTCATATCCATGATTTCATCGCACAATTGCCAAAAGGCTACGACACGGTGATGACCGAGGATGGCTTAGCGATCTCGCAGGGACAAAAACAATTATTGACGATCGCCCGGGCGATGCTGCTTAATGCCGAATTATTGATCCTTGATGAAGCAACATCTAATGTGGATACGCAAACTGAATGGCATATCCAAGAAGCCATGGGGCAATTAATGACCAATAAAACTTCCTTTATTATTGCCCACCGGCTTTCAACGATCCGTGAAGCTGACCTGATCTTAGTGGTTAACGACGGAAATATTGTTGAACAAGGAACTCACGAGGAATTATTGGCTCAACATGGGCGTTATTACCAGCTGCATCAAGCACAATTCGAAAATTAAAAACCCAGAGTATCCACGATGCCTTTCGTAGATACTCTGGGTTTATTTTGTCTTTTCTGCAATCTGCCGAACTACTTCAACAAAGCGTTCCCTCTCATTGATCCAAGGACTATGACCTGAATGCTCAAACCAAATAATTTCCTTTGCGGGAGCCTCTAATTGGTCATAATAATCCTCAGCTAAATCCACTGGCGCATTCATATCATGCCTGCCTAATAAGAAATAAACAGGAACCTCTAATTTCAAGTACCCCTTTCGCAGATCGATCCCATAAAGCTGCGGATAAACTTGATTGAAGGTTTGCAAGATCCCTCGGAGATAATTGACTTTATCCAGCAAGCCGTACTCTTTTGCTGAAAGATCACGGATTGTTTGAAAACCAGCATTCTGAATCTCAGGATTTCGCGCCATGATTTGATTCAGATAATTTAGATAAACGGCACTTTGAGTAGTTACTGAACGGCCATAATAGGGCGGCTCACCATTTTTCCGTAAAGTATCTACTACCTTCTGATCCCCATTTTTTTTTGCCAGTTTCAGCGCTAAGGCATAATCGATCTTTTCTGTTTCTTCAAAAGCAACCATTTGCCCAGTCCCCATAAATGCATGATACAAATCCGGACGCTCCTTTGCCATGAAAATCCCTAACGCGCTTCCCCAAGACTCTCCCACTAGATAAAGCTTTTCCTGCTTAAATTCTTTCAGCAATGAACGAACCAACGACGTCCCATCCTTCACATAGATTTCAGGAGTTAGTTGCTTTCTCGAAATCGCTGAAAAAGATTTTCCTGAGCCTGGCTGCTCCCAATTGACGACGACAAAATCCTTCTCCAGCTTCGCAAGCTCAAATCGTGTTGCTGCTAATTGAGAACCACCGGGACCACCCGCTAAAAAGAGCAGCAGCGGTTTATTTCGATTTTCCCCACGAATGCTGATCCATTCCTTACGGCCATTCAACTGAACGGCCCTCAGCTCTGCTATACTATTTTCTCCAGCAATTTTTGGTGTCCCTGCGGTTAGCTGAGTCGCGACTATTAGAATTATTCCTAAAGTAATGACCACCAGCATTCCCAAAACTCCTTTTTTGATTCCCTTCGTCAGAAAGGCCGTCTTCTGTCCCCGTAAACGCTTAAAAAGAAAAACGAAGAATTTAATCAGCAATACCAAACTGCACAAAGCAAGTACCAATAGAATGAAAATAAATACACCTACTACCAACAAAACAAGCCCTCCTTTTTTTGACCACCGTTCAACAACTTCATCATAACAAGTTTTTGAACGATGGTCAACTTGTTGTGGTATACTAATTTCGGAGGTTGATACAATGAGCAAACGAGATTTGATATTGGATGCCCTGCAGGAACTGCTCTATGAGGGAACAGCCGGCACCGCTTCCGTTCAAGATATTGCAAGTAAAGCCAAAATCGCAAAGGGCGGGCTTTATTACTACTTTAAAAGCAAAGAAGAAGTACTAGATGCTTTGGTGGAACGTCAGTATAACTACGTCATTGAAACTTGTCGAACAAAACTAGCTGCTGTCGACGCACCTGCTTTGGAAAAAATAAAATTATTACTCTTTTTTTATCGCTCTACCGCAGTAGATCGTGCACTGGACAGTGCTTTGCATGAGCCCCAAAATGCCGCGATTCATCAGAAATCCAATGCTTTTATCATGCAAAAGCTGGCACCTATCGTCAGTGGAATTTTACAGCAAGGTGTTGAAGAAAAGACCTTTGTCTGTGCACATACGGAACAAACAGCAGAACTATTGCTTTCGCCGATTATCTTTTTACTTGATCCCGGTTTATTTACCTGGACCGAGCAGGAAGTCCAGTTGAAGCTGAAAGCATTAGCCAAAATGCTGGAATCCAGTCTTCAAGCGCCTCCAGGATCCTTCACTTTTCTTTACGAAAACTGGACAACGCAAAGCCTAAAATAAAAAAGTTAGTTGAAGGCTGCGGCCCTCAACTAACTTTTAGCTATTCAGCATATTCTCTACCATTTCTTTGCCAAGAAATGTCTTTTCTCCTAACTCCTCCACGGTCATTCCATCTGCGGCAAGTCTCTTCACCATGACTGTCAGATCTTCGCCGACTTGAATCACATGCTTGTCTGGATCGTAAAAACAGGCTACCTTTTGTCCCCAAGGCATCGTTGCGACGTCTCGCAAAAAGTCTAAGTCCTCATTCTTAATTCGCTCGATGAAGCCATCAAAATCCTTCGTCTCAAAATAAAATTCAACCGTATTGTTCTGATAGTTAAAGCTTTCCTTGCTGCAACCAGTAAATTGTATCCATGATTCCTCTGTTTGCAACGATAGACCACCATTAAATGTCACATTCTCACCAAAATCAGAAATGATATCTACTTCTAAAATTTTTCGATAGAACGCTTTTGACCGCTCCATATCTTTTACCACCAGCATTGGTCCTTGATAGTCCATTAAACTCCTCCTTTTTAAAGCGTTTACATCATTGTTTACTATATCACAAAAAAGTTGCTTCATGCTTGCTAAATTTCATATAGATGTTTCTTATCCGATAACTGACCTATGTCTAGTAAATTCATCTCATTTTACTCAAAAAAACTGGAATCACTCGACCCCAGTTTTTTCAAAATTATTTTGCTTCTATATAAGTAAGCTTTTTGCCCGTCATTTCTTCATAATCATTGACCATGATCTCCCAGGCTTTCGCAATTATCTAAATTACCATCCGCCTGACGCTCCGCCGCCGCCTGATGAACCACCGCCGAAGGAGCCCCAAGAAGAGCCGCCGCCTGAGCCGCTATCGTTATCCGACCAGTTATTAGAATTATAGTTTGAGGCTAAATAAGCCGTCGTCAATACATCCCCATTACCGGAATATAAGGTGTCGCCGATTAAGATGCGACCAAACATTTTCTTTTGAGCAGAAGGATTTCTAAGCAACTTCCCTTGGATGATCGCCCGTTTGATTCCTCCTACAGACATTCCAACGATTAAACCGCTTAATAGAATTTGGTAAAGCTCCGTGTGTTTAACTTTGCGCTGTAATTCTGTCTCACCAGTGATCGAAGCTGTTTCGGACTGATATTTCTTGTAATTCTCTTTTAAGAAGACACGTGCTCGTAAAAGATTGACTACTAATAGGAGACTGACAAAGAAAAGCAGACCTAAGACTACCATCCCCGTCAAATGAAAGAACATCAGCTTTGTTCGTTGACTCTTCACATTTTTGATCTGTGAATCTACCAAAGCCGTCTTCGTATTCATGATCGCGAATACTTCATCCAAGACTTGGTTAACACCCGTATCATAGTCCTCATCCTTGAAGGCATCTACCACGTCATCATCATTGATAATGTCATCGGCTTTTCCATCAGGAATCAGGCCTTCCAGGCCATACCCTACTTCCAAACGAAATTCTCGTTCATCTAAAGCTACTAAGTACAAGACCCCATTGTTTTCATTCTTATCACCGATCCCCAATTGATTGAAGATCTTGTTGGCATAAGATTCAATATCTTCGCCCCGAGGCAATTGCGGTACTGTGACTACTTCAAATTGGGCACCGTTAGTACTTGCGGCTAATTGCTTATTCAATTGATAGATTTTTTGCTTTGTTTTCTGACTCAGCATCTGAGCATTATCAGAAACAAAAATATTATTCTTATTGATGGTTAAATGCCCATCTGTATCCTTGATCGCCACGTCATAATTATTGGCCGTCTTAGGATATTCCTTCAAATTTGCCAAATTATCATTCATGGTGGTTTTGAAGGATTGGCTGACGGTGACCTTTTTACCAGACAAAATATCTTCTCGTTCTTGATCCAAGGTCGTCAATTGCTGATCATAGGCGGCCTTTTTATCATTATAGTCGCTGTTCGAGAAAAGATTGAACAAACTGAACCCGCTGACCAACATCACAATCACTAACACTATGGAAAATAGCCCATTGCGTTTACGCACCTTACGATAATTCTCAACGACCTCTTGATGGAGCTGTTTCCCTGAAGTACGCTGTTCCCTTCTCATTTTCCTCACCCATTCTTATTCAAAGCTGACATCCGGTACTTCCTTGGCCTTTTCATCGGCCTTGAAGTTCGCCTTTTTATCGAAGCCTAAAACTTTCGCTGCCATGTTTTTGGGGAAGCGAACCAAGCTTTGATTGTAGTCATTGACCTGCTCAATATAATTTTTCCGCTCAACTGAAATTCGGTTTTCTGTTCCTTCCAGCTGGACCATCAACGTTTTAACATTTTCATTTGAAGCCAATGTCGGATAGTTTTCCTGGATGACATTCACCATTGTTCCTAAGCTTTGATCGATTTGATCATTCGCTGCATTTTTTTCAGCCGGTGTTTTTGCACCATTATAGGCTTTACGCGCATCAGTGATCTCCTTGACGATTTTTTCTTCGTGTTTCATACTGCCTTTGACACTATTTACTAGATTTGGAATCAAATCTGCCCGTCGCTGCATCACATTTTCCACTTGCGACCATTTTGCGTCCACGTCGTTTTCTGCTGATGCCAATGAGTTATATGTCGTTATTAAGTATGCGCCGATTGCCAGAACGATGACGACAATTCCAACAATAAGTCCTGAACCTCTTCGTTTCATTTTTATCCCAACCTTTTTCTGATTTTTTTATTCTGTGTGATTGAGCTAATTATATCATTCGGGGAAACCTGCACCTCAGACTTTCGACTGATTTTTCGGCTAAGTGGTTGACAAAAAAATCCCCTGATTTTTTCCTTCATATAATACAAACACATTCGCAGTAAAAAATTTTTTCCTGCTCTTACAAATTAAAATGAACTGGACGAGCTTCTATATAGCCGCGATAGCCCTGCGGTTCTAGTTGAATACGCGGCGCTTCATTTTCTGCCCACTGACAATTGTTCTCTTGCGGATCATAACGATCGATCTGATGCATTACCGCAGGAATCGCTTCATCAAATCGAGACTCATCATACGGATCTCCTTGGAACAGCAGCATCGTACATGCCGGCAACGTCAGCAGCTCAAAGCCTTCAGGAATCATTCCTTGGTAATCAATGGGAACTTCAACGCCTTGAGCATATGCTGAAGCGCCTGCTGGCCGTATATTTTCAGGCAGCCAAAGACCTACAGGCTCATACAGGGCTTCTTTGATACTGGCAAGTATCCCCCACACATCGCAGCCTACCTCGCGCGCGTATTCAATATAGCTTTCAGCCTTCTCCCCACATAAGAAAATCAGTTTACGGGCTGGGAAATGAATTAAACGAACATGCAAATTTTTCGATAAGGGCGGCAGATCCCCACGCTCCTCCCCCATTAAATAATAGCTTTCGACTGGGTAAGGGGTGAACAAGGGGATGGGCGGTGTCTTTTTTTGATAGCTTTTCGGAGTGACACCGAATTGTTTGCGGAATGCTCGGGTGAACCCCTCATGAGAATCAAAGACAAAATCCAATGCCACATCGATTACACGCAATTGCTCATCTCGCAAAACCAAAGCCGCCCTGGATAAACGTAATTTACGAATGTACTCAAACGGGGAGGTATTCGTATACTCCTTAAACATTTTGGCAGAGTGCCACGGTGAGTAGCCCGCTTGCTGAGCGAGAATATGCAGCGTGATATCTTTATCTAAATTTTCTTCAATGTACATTTGCATGCGAGTAACTGCCGCTGCACGTTCCAATTTCGCCATAATAATCCTCCACGTCTCTTTCTTACTTAGTATTTCTCTACTTAAACGACTCTAGCGACTCTCCAAAAAATCACAAGGAAGGTCAAGAAATGCTTCCAGGTCTCTTCTATACTTATGGTATCAACTAAATGGCACGTCGTCCAACTGGTTTCGATTGTTTAAAACAGAAATGGATACACAACAAATCAACTATCGAAAAGCTTGAGGGAAGGATAGACCGTTTAGGAATGAATACGATAAAATAGGCAGGAGTGTTGCTAAATGAAACGCATCAAAAAGAATTTAGTTCGTCACATGGAAAAGCTGTGTCAGGAAATCGGACCGCGAGCCACTGGATCAGCTGGCAATAAGGCCGCTGTTGATTACGCTGCGGGAATTCTTCGATCATTAGGGTATGATGTTCGCTTGCAGGAGTTTTCTTGTATGGATTGGCAAAATAATGGGGCTGAATTAATTGTAGATGGTCAATCGGTTGAAGTTGCGGCAGCGGAATATGCACTGCCTTGCGAGGTCAGCGGAGAACTGATCTGTGTACAAACGATCCAAGAATTGAAAGAGGCTGATTTGACCAATAAGATTTGCGTGATGTACGGAGACTTATGTAAAGAACCGCTTATGCCAAAAAGCATGATTTTTTGGAACCCTGAAGACCATCAAACGATTATTCGTGAGCTGGAGCAAAAACAGCCTTTAGCCGTCATCACCGTGAGTTTTCTTGAAGAGGTCCCGGTACCGATCATTCAAGATGGCGACTTTTCTGTTCCATGTGGAACAATCAAGGGTAAATTCTTATCTGCATTATTACAGAAGAAAAACGCTACTCTGCGTCTAATGACCGAACGCAAAGCAGCGAACGCAGCCAATGTGATTGCAACCTTAGGTACAGGAAAGAAATTCGTTTATTCGGCTCATATCGATACCAAGCCAACCACCCCCGGCGCGTTAGATGATGGGTCAGGTGTAGCAGTGCTGCTAGCTCTAGCTGAGGAGCTGGCTCAAACTGAGTTGGATAATCAGCTTGAATTTGTTTTATTTAATGGCGAGGATTATTATTCGATGCCTGGTGAAATGACTTTTATGGAGCAATCACTAAATCAACCGGCAGAGTATGCATTCGCCTTTAATGTCGATGGTGTCGGTATGCAAGACAGCACCATCTCTTACTCACTCTATGAATGCTCGGAACAGCTGACCAAACAATTGGACACCTTATCGGCAAATTATCCAACCGTCGAAAAGGTTGATCCTTGGCCGATGGGAGATCATATGCTATTTGCCGGAGCGGGTATCCCGGCGGTCGCGGTCACTTCGACACAAATAGCCCTATTGATGGAAGCCGTCATGCACACGCCAAAAGATAATTTAACTATCATTGATTATCAGCGTTTAGCAGAAGCCGTACTATTTTTAGCTGAGTTGAGCCAAGCAGCGACACCCTGATTTCTTAGTTCGAACTGTCTGTTGTTTTAGCAGACAGTTTTTTCATATTTTAAAAACGTTACTACCAAATTTTTCGATAGCCGGCGTTTCTACACAATGGTGTGACTCCGCCAGCCGCTGCTAAATTAGCATTAAGCAGAACGAGTTCGCAAAGCTTTTCTTATCAATTTCTAGTATTTTTATTCCTTGCTCCACTCACAAATAAAATCAGCACATTTTTCAATATCAGCAGATGCACCGGCTTTACGCCGGATCAAATAGAAATTGCGTTTATAGCTATCATCCAAGCGTTGATGAGCAATTCCCTCTGCCGCCAGCTCTGAAATTAAGGAACAGCCGAATCCCTGCTTCAACAGCCCCACAATAACCTCATTATTTTGGACTTCCATGACGGGACCATCGATATCCTTCTCTTCTAAAAATCGCTTCGTATAATAGTACACACCGGAAGTATTTTCACGCACCAGCCAAGGACCCTTGATTGTGTCACCGGCTAGAACCAGCTGATCCTCCATCAATGAGAACCGCTTGATATTAGGTGCAGATAAGGGCTTCTCAATAAATCCGATATCCACCGTATGATGCTCCACCGCTTGTAAAACCTCTAGTGAATTCATCATCCGAACACTAAAACGAATCTGCGGAAATTCTTGATGTAATTGGATCAAAAGAGTTGGCAAAACATAATTAGCAAAGGTATGAGAAGCGCCGATCACACAACGGACGATTTGCTGCTGATTCGTTTGGACCGCTTGATACAGCTTATCCCAATCATCCATCAAGTCGACAACGCGCTCGTACAATATCTCGGCTTGCGGTGTGACCAGCACCTCCTTCCGACCACTGCGAATAAACAATTGTGTGCCAAATTCATTTTCTAGCTGCTTGATTTGAGAAGAAACCGTTGGCTGGGAAATAAACAAAATTTCCGAAGCCTTCGAAAAATTTTTTGTTTCATATACTACTTTGAAGGTTTCTAGCCACTTAAACATCGTAATCACTTCCATTATCTTTTTCTATCTAAGGTATTATATCAATAAATTATAATAATAAAAGATATCAGTTATAATTTGTTATGCAAATGAAAAGCCGGTGAAAAATCTTTTAATCCTACTTGTTAAAAGAAACTGTGTACACAAAATTCTGCAGAAACTATCAACTATTAGAAAGAGGTCGAACGATGTTTACTCGTTTTTATACAAAAACCAAACCCTTTTTACCAGGGTTAGGCCTATCTATCGGTGTGGCAATCTTAGCCAAATCTGCCGCCTTGCTTTTGCCCAAACTAGGCGGAGCAACTTTGGCGATTTTGCTGGGAATCATTTTAGGAAACACTTTATTTAAGCAACCAATTTTAGCCGCCGGCACCAAATTTTCTGAAAGCCGCTTATTAGAATATTCCGTCGTTTTACTGGGATTCACGGTAACTTTTCAAACCATCGGGGAAATGGGCGTCAAGGGACTGCTCTTTATTCTATTGATTATGGCGACCGTCATTGTCGGGGCGTATTGGATCGGAAGAAAACTGGGCTTCAACGAAAAAATGTCCATGATGATGGCTGGTGGAAATGCGGTGTGCGGATCATCAGCGATTGGTGCGATCGCCCCTTCGATTGAAGCGAATGACGAAGAAAAAGGACAAATCATTACTCTTGTCAATTTGCTGGGAACAATAATGATGCTGACGCTGCCCTTTTTAGGTCTTTCTTTATTCGGGGATGCTTTATTAAGCAAGAGTGCTCTGCTTGGCGGAACTCTGCAATCCGTCGGACAAGTCGTTGCCGGAGCCAGCTTGATCAATCCAGAAACCGTCAAATATGCGATGCTTTTTAAAATTACTCGCATCATTTTTTTAGTGGTGGTCGTTTTCGTATTCGAACGAAAAGCCCAGCATGACGGTATTGTCACGACAAAAGGATCGAAGAAAAAATTCCCGATCCCATGGTATGTTACCTGTTTTTTGATTTTCTGTGTTATCAACAGCTTTTTCACATTGCCGCCGCTGTTCAATAATGGGGCGCATTTCATTAGTACTTGGTTTGAAACAACGGCATTAGCAGCCATTGGATTACGGTTGGACTTCCGAAAATTCTTAAAAGAAGGTCCGCGCTTCCTGCTTTACGGCTTATCCGTCGGCGCTGTTCAAACAACCGCTGCGCTGGTGTTTATTTTTCTGTTGGGTATTTAGACTAAATAGAAACAATCTGCGTTCCATGTGCCTCGGAGAGATTTAATGTCGCTAGTAAATGATCTACATTATCAAATCGAATGCCAGCTCCCGGCAGAATAATGATTCGCTCATTCGCATACGTGATTAGCTCTAATAGATGTGACGTCGTTTCAGAAATTGGCTTTTCTCCGCTCCCGCCATGGGTCAATATACGATCAACACCGTTTTCGGCTAACCAATCAATTGCTCGAAATTGATTTTCTTTACTCAGCTCATCAAACGCCATGTGAAACGTGACTGCCATATTTTGAGCTTGAGCTAGGAGTGACTGAATCAGCTTTTCATCTAACCAATTGTCTTTTAAACAGCCAAAAACGATCCCGTCTGCTTGTAAATCCTTACAAATCTTCACATCGTCCTTCATGATTGCCGCTTCAGCTTCATCATAAACAAAATCCCCGCCCCTTGGTCTGATCATGACCATGGTGGGGACATTTTTTTCTTTCGCATAGGAAAGTGTTTGTTTTATTACACCGTAGCTTGGTGTTGTCCCTCCTTCTGCAAGATTGTCACATAGTTCGATCCTGCCAGCTCCTGCAGCAATTGCCTGAGGTATCTTTTCAAAATTCTCAGCACAAAATTCTTTGATTACCTTATCTTTGTCCACTCCAAACTCTCCTATCTAATTAGATTGCATTTTCTTCGATTGCTTTTATCAAACGCTCCATTCCCTTTACTAAAAGCGCCATTGGACAGCCAAAATTTATCCGAATGTACATACCATTAATCTCCTTAAAAATGGCACCTTCATGTACATCAACGCCATACTTTTCTTTCAGCATCGCCCTGATTTCATTGGAGTCCTTACAGGAACTATCTATGATCCGAAGCCACGCTAAGTACGTACCTTCTGATTTGATTAATTCGGCACGTTTCGTGTCAGCAAAAATCCTTTCAAGATAGCGATAGTTTTCTTCTAAAATTTCAATCAGCTGCTCTAACCATAGACGCGCCTTCGCTGGATTTCCATAAAGACCATTCAATGTTTCGATGGCAAACAAATCTAAATCATTCAAGCCGTTTGCCTTAAACACTCCTTCTAGTTGCTTCCTCAACTGAACATTTTTTGTAATGACATACGAAGCCTTAATGCCTGCAACATTAAACGTTTTTGCTGGGGACGAAAGTACGATTACTTTTTCCACAGGATCACTTTTTCGTAAAACCGAGTAGAATGAATAATTATTGAATACAAGATCACTGTGAATCTCGTCTGAAATTAAACACAACCCTCTAGATCGTGTCAGCTGCTTAATTTCTTCAATTTCAGCCATGCTCCAGACTCGACCGACGGGATTATGCGGGTTGCATAAAACAATTGCCTCAATTTGTGAATCTTCATTGAGTAATTGTTCTACCTTGTTGAAATCTATTTGATGACTGTTATCCACATACAGGAGCGGTATTTCAATTACTTCGATACCACTATTTTCTGCAATAGTTATCAACGGTGGATAACTTGGTGTGAATACTATTATTTTTCCACTTGTTGATAAACACGTTTCAAGGATTACTTGATAACTGTGCAAAACACTTGTTGTAAAAAGAATATCCTCTATTTTTACTACACAATCATGCTGTTTTTTGTACCACTCACAGATTCGTTGATTTACTTCCTGTGGAATATCCGTATATCCGAAATAATTCTGATGAACTCTAGAAATCAAATGCTCTTCTAAAAACCCTGGTGACTTCAAATCCATATCAGCGATCCAAAAAGGCAAAATATCTTCATCACCATAACGTGACCATTTCTTTGAATAGTTCTTTTTTCTGATTTCTGCAATTGTTTCCACTTCTATACTCCTATCTTGCAGCAGCATTCTTCATGTGAAATTCTAAAAAGCCTAAAACTTGAAAAACAAGTTTCAGGCTTCGTTTTTAAATATGGAAGATACGGTCAGCATACTTGTCTTCGATCGCTAAATTACGTTCATGTCCACCATCAATATTTGCACTCATGTATACGGGCGGCTCAAAGCCTTTTTCTACCATGATTTTTATCGCTTCAAACATTGTTTGTTGTAAAAGCAATGTTGCCGCAAATGAAGATGTGCCGCAAACCTTCGTATCTAATCCTTCTATCTCCAAAGCAGCATCGCCAAAGCCAGAATGATTATCCAATACAACATCCGCAAATTCATACAATAGCTTTCCGCTAGGATGACGCGAAGTCGATGCCTTTGAAATATCCAAGGCTGTTACGACAATTAGTTTGTTGCCGCGTTTTTTTACTTCTTCCGCAATTTCAATAGCCATTGGATTTCTTCCTGAGTTTGAGATCAAAAAGAAAACATCGTTAGGCATGACCATAACTTTATGCATCAACGTTTTCCCGACACCCTCACATTGTTCATACATTCCGCCGGCTGGGTCCATGATTGTCTTAGAGGTAATCAGCCCACCTGCACGCCCGCTAATTTCAATCGCAGCTGCATAGGAATGTCCACTGCCGAAGGCTTGAGTAATCCCGCCATTCATGATGCCTTCAGCTACGATCTGAGCAGCCTTCGAAATATTTTCTCTCTCATTTTCTTCAAGAACCTTTGTGATTCGCTTGCATTCTTCGAAAAATTCTAATGTCATTTTCCATTCTCCCTTTTCATTTGTAGTCTTTATTTTCCAAACTGCTGTATCTCGCTAAAACATAACGAACGACTTAATAAGGTAAAAATCAACCGCTCTTTTGCTAGCCTAAAATTCTTAGATTATAAAAGATAATCGACAGTACCATCACTAATAAAATAGCCTTTGTCGAGGTCATCCCCTTTTTACCTAATAACCAGTAAACTAGAGCAACTAAGCATGCCGGAATCAATGCAGGCATGATCTGATCAAGAATTTCTTGTAGTTTCATTGTCACTTCGCCGGATTTATAAACAAAGGATACATTTGCTGTAATAACTGTAGGAATCAGAGCTCCTACGACCGTAACCCCCAGTAAAATCGCCGCATCTGTCAAAGCGTTCAGTTTATCACTAAATTCATTGACCAATTTGAGCCCTTGTTTATAACCAAAGGGAAGAAAAGTAAATCTGGCAATACAAACAGCAATATTAACCAGCAGCCAGATGATCACACCTGTCACATTTCCTTTTTGTCCCATGTAAGCAGCGATCGATCCCAAAACAGTAGGAAGCAACACCCCAAATATTGTGTCACCTACTCCGGCAAATGGCCCCATCAAACCGGTTTTGATCCCTGTGATAACTTCTTTTGATTCAGAGCCTTCCTGTTCCTCGATTGCCAGATCTATTCCGACAATAAAATGCCCCATCATTGGATTACAATTGAAGAATTGATTATGAGTTTCCAGCATTTCTTTAAGCTCTTCTTTATTGTCTCCATATTTCTTTTCTAAAAACGGCAACATGGTGTAGAGATAACCGGTAGACATCATACGCTCATAGTTCCAACAGATTTGGCTTCCTAACAGCCAGCGATAACTGGCGCGAAAAAGATCTTTTTTAGTGATCGTACTATTCTTCATATTCTCCATCTTCGTAGCCCCCTAAAGTTAGATTTGTGTCAGCAGCAACAGGCGTCAGTTCTGCGTTCTTGTCCTCACTGACCTTACGATTGAAGTGATTGATCGCTAAAGCCAATCCAACCATAGCAACCCCTAACATCGGTACTTTCAAATAGGCGGCACAGAAGAACCCCGCTATTAAATAGGCAATATATTTATTTGTAGGCAGATATTTCAGAAGTACAGCTATCCCAACTACAGGAAGCAGCCCACCAGCTACCTTCAAACCGCCCATCAACCAATCCGGCATATCATTTACGATGACATCGACTACTTTTTGACCAAAAATCAGCATGATACCGACTGGAATCGCTCGTGATAATCCCCAAGGAAACATTCCTAAAACCGTATTTCTGGCGATTCCCTTGGTATTCAATTCTTCGATATTTTTATCGATTCTGTGTAAGAAAAAAGTATTGGCAAATCTTGCCAAAACGTCCAATTGAACCATCAACAAACCTACGGGGACTGCAATAGCTAAAGCAAATTCAATCCCTTTCCCCGATACATGTGCAAAGGCTGTTCCGACTATCGCACCGGTTGTAAAATCTGGAACGGAAGCGCCTCCATAAGTTCCAACACCAAGTACCATCAATTGTAAAGTAGCACCGATTGTTAATCCTAAAGTGACATCGCCTACAATAAGTCCAGCAATCGTTCCAACGATTACGGGAAACTGCATACCGATTACTAAAGTCAAATTGTCCAAAATACAAAAGAACGAAAAGATGATTAAGACAGTAATTTGCCAGGTAGCTAATTCCATATTAATGCCCCTCCTTCAATAGTTTCATAAAATCACTTTTATCTTCGTTTGGTACCATTTGTGCTACTAAACGGACCCCTTTCTCATTTAAATGATTGAACGCATCAATATCTGCTGGAGTGACCCCGATCGATTTTGCTACTTGCTTTGATCCCTTCTTCGCCGACATATTGCCGACATTTACTTCCTCCAGTACCACTCCGTTATCCGTCAGTTCAACGAGTGTCTTAGGATTTTTAGCGATCAGGAAGACCTTCTCATCATCATATTGTCCATTTTTTATCCTTGCAGAAGCACCTTTTGTTGTTAATATACTGAGCTTGACTGAATTAGGCTTAGCCATCTTAAGAACATCTTTTTCCATCTCATTTTTAACAACTTCATTGTCAACTACCATAATCCGGTTAGCCTTTAAGTGGTTCGTCCACATAGTTGCTACTTGACCATGGATCAAACGTTCATCGATTCGAACATTAACAATCATTTTTCTCGCCTCCAATTTCTAAAGCTCTTTGATTGATTCCTTAGCATCAATCAAGCTTTGCGCAATCTCTTCTCCCATGACCAAGCTGAGCATCATGGATAAATTCAACCCAGTAAAAACTCGAACGCCTTCGTTATTTCTTTTGGCTAATAAAGCCGCATTTGCCGGACTTCCTCCAGGAATATCGCAGTAAATCGATACATTGTCTGCAGCTACTGAAATTCGTTCATTATACCGCTCGAGTATATCGCTGACGGACATGTCTTCCGTAAAATCAACAGTATAAATATGCTCCTGTTTTCCTGCGATCATTTCTAAACTATTTTTGATCGTTTCCCCATACTTGCCATGTCCACATAAAATGATCATTCTTTCTATCCTCCTATACCGATGTCACAGTAATATCAAAGTATTTATGCTTTTTATACGAAAGAATAAATTCAATTAATTTGTTGTCCGATGCATAGGTTTTTTGTGTCATAAGAACTACTGGCTCCTCACCAGTAATTTGAAGTGATTTTTTAATCTCATCAGGTACAGGAAATAGAATCTTGAAATTTTCTTCAAATCGATTATTGAATAGATTGATATTTTTCTTTTCACGAACAGTATCATAGATTGATTTCAACTGTTCCTTCGATGCTCCCTGAATATAATTTGAATCCATATAGGTAATCGTTAATTGGATTGGATCTTTCCCGGCATATTTCAAGCGAGTAATTTCTTGAACCTCGATCCCTTCCTCAAATTCACCGATAATCTCTGAAGTAGACTCTTTTTTGACAGAAAGGACTTCAGTACGTTCATCACTGCGATCAACATATTTATAATCATTTTCAAAATAGCGTACCGTTGTACCCCTCAGTGCCTTGGTTACAAAGGTTCCTTTTCCTTGAACTCTGTAGACATAGCCTTCTGAGACAAGCTCATTAAGAGCCTTTACGACTGTCGTTGAGCTGACATTGTATTTACTTTTCAACTCTGCTTCACTAGAAATTTTTTGTCCTGGCTGAAATTCCTTTGAAAGAATACGTTTGATAATATCTTGTTTTATCTCTTCATATTTTGATATGGCCATAAAAATCCTCCTCTTACAACTTAACACGTTAACCTGTTAACACATTGATAATACCATCCGAAAATAATTTATGCAAGCGTTTTCTAAATAGCATCTATTTTACGCTCATCAAAAATACAACCTTCCCCTTTTATTACACGAAAAAAGCCTTCCAATAAAATCGGAAGACTCAATTGAAGTTATCGAACACAGTTGTTGTTAATTTACTACCGCTACTATCTCTACTTCTACCAGAGCGCCCTTGGGTAAAGCAGCGACACCAACACATGAGCGACTTGGTTTTTCGTTATCAAAAAAGCGTTCATAGACTTGATTGAAGGCCGCAAAATCAGACATGTTTTTCAAGAAGCAGGTCGTTTTTATCACTTGATCATAATCTGCATCAACAGCTTTCAAAAGACCGCCCACATTCTGTAAAACCTGCTGGGTTTGATCCTCAATCGTTTCACCAACCATTTCTCCGCTTGCTGGATCTAACGCGATTTGTCCGGAAGCATACAACAAACCATTTACAACTTTCCCTTGAACGTATGGTCCGATTGCTTTTGGTGCATTCTCTGTTTCTACCGTGTAGATTGCTGTTTCCTTAACACTCACCTTTGCTGCATTGTTTTCCATTTTTTTCCCACTCCTTTTTTTGATTGCTAGGCTCTAATTTGTATGCTCTCGAGACTTAATCGATTGCTTCGATTGAGCCAGACCATTTAACCCACTTGCATTTTCTTTTAAAAATGGTGTTTCCTTACTGATAGCTAGAATAATATTGATCCGCTTATTTCCACTAGATATGCCCTTGAGCAGCAAAAACTAGTAAAAAAAGCATCTCACTAATTTCTTAGCGGGATGCTTTGGAGAATCCCACTCAACAAATGTTAAACAGGACTTCAAACTGTTTTTTTCAAAACAAGTCTCAAGTCCTCAGTCTAATAATCATTTGTTCAGTAGTCGTCGCGTTCATAGAAATTCTCCTTTAAAAAATTAAATTTAAATGGCATTTAAATTAATTTATGATTGTAATGATAACGGAGGTTTCCTTAGTTGTCAATAAGTAGAAAGAATTTTCTGACATTTCAGTCTCTCATTTTTGTAAGCTGATTGTTCGTTCAATAAATGGAGCGTCTTGAAAAAAATCAGTATTGTTACCTTATAAATTGAGAGGGGTTTTTTTATGAATAAAGGAATGACTGGTTTCCAGTTAAAGGTATTAGGGGTTGTGACGATGGTGATCGACCACATTGGAGAGTTCTTTCTATTTTTAGGGGTGCCTATGTGGTTTCATTGGATCGGTCGAATCGCGGCTCCGCTTTTCTTGTTTGAAAGTTCTGAAGGGTTCATTCACACGAGCAATCGTAAAAAATATATGTTTCGTCTGTTAGCAGGTTACTGGTTGATGGGGATCATTGATATGATTCTTAATCACTATTTTTCCATCAATGATACGATCGTGTTCAACAATATTTTTGGTACATTATTCTTAGGGACTGTCTACATGCAGGCCTGCGAATATTTTAAACAAAAAAAGACCTTCTTTAAAGGGCTGATTTGGTTTCTTGTTCCAACGATCTTAAGTGTTTTAGCAATGGTACTGTTGTATGGTGGCAACCTCTTTGATTCAAAATTAGGGATGTTTTTCTTCCAAGGCTTCACTCTACTGGTTCCTACTTTGATGTTAACAGAAGGCGGCGTGCTCTTTGTTCTATTGTCCGTTTTGTTCTATCTTTTCCACGGCAAGCGTTTATTACAAGTGGCGTCATTACTAATTATCGCAATCATTACATTGATTTTTGGCGGCGGCGTGCAGCACGCATTTACACTTAATTATCAATGGATGATGTGCTTAGCAGCTATTCCGATTATTTTATACAATGGCGAAAAAGGCCGCAGTATGCGGAATTTCTTTTACATTTTTTATCCCGCACACATCGCACTTTTTGCCATCATTAGTTTTTTCATCCAACGCTAGACTTGACCTTGTTCGCAAAAAGCTATACAATTTCTTTTGTGAATAAATCGTACAGATAACACGTATTACGTGTCGAGAGAGAGGCGGTTTCTATTAATTTAGAAACCACCTCTCTTTTTGTTCGTTTATCTATCTAATCAAAGTGAGGTTATTACATGAAAGAAAAGAAAATCCATTTGTTGTTCGCTGTCCTTGCCACCGGGATCATGTCCTTTGCCGGCGTATTGATCGAAACCGCCATGAACGTGACCTTTCCCACGCTGATCAAGCAGTTTGGTATATCTACTGGTATGGTGCAATGGGTCACGACTATCTATCTCTTAGTGATCTCTATCATGGTGCCTTTTTCCAACTACTTATTGAAGAATTTTTCGATCCGTAAATTATTTATCGTTGCTAATCTCTTTTTCATCGCAGGTTTAATCATTGATTTATGGTCTCCTTCCTACAGTATTTTATTGGTTGGGCGCTTATTGCAGGGGATCAGTACCGGAATTGCGCTGCCGTTAATGTTCCATATTATTTTGAATTTCACTCCCATGCACAAGCGCGGCACCATGATGGGAGTTGGTACATTAACAACGTCAATTGCTCCTGCGATCGGTCCAACTTACGGCGGGATTATGACGGCGAGTCTTTCTTGGCACTCAATTTTCTTGTTCCTGTTGCCGGTCCTAGCAATTTCTTTAGTAATCGGACTTTATGCCATTCCTGAAATGCCGGTCAAAAAAACGGGGGCCTTCGATATCGTAAGTCTGATTGGTGTTGCATTGCTCTTCAGCGGCCTGCTAATGTTTTTAAACCAGATAGGCAGTCTAATGAGCTTCCTCTCATTAGCGGTTGGTATCATCGGACTAATCATTTTCTATCGCCAAGCGACACGGGGGAAAAATCCATTAGTGCGTATTACTGTTTTAAAAAACAAGGTCTTCGTCTTATTTTTATGCGGCTTCCTAGTTTGTCAGTTCTTGCTTTTGGGGATCTCATTTGTTTTGCCTAACTTTATTCAAATCGTTTTGGGCAAGGATGCCTTCATCGCAGGTCTCGTCATGATGCCAGGGGCTGCAGTTGGTGCGATCTTAGCACCGATCTCCGGCCGTGTCTTAGATACTTTGGGGCCGAAAAAGCCGATCCTGCTGGGATTAAGCTTTGCGACGATCGGCTGGATCGCCCTAACCTTATTATTGCGTTCACCGCTTCTGCTCGGTTTTGTTGCAGGGCATGTCCTCTACATGATCGGTATTGGGTTTTCTTATAGCAACCTGATGACTACCGGAATGAACCTGCTTTCAGAAGACGAATATGGCGATGGTAATACGCTGTTCAATACTTTGCAGCAATTCTCCGGCGCAGTCGCCACAGCGATAGTCGCAACCATCATCAACTTAGCGCAGCAGTCCCAAGACGATTTTATTGCCGCAACGGTTACTGGCTCGCAGCTTTCATTACTCGTATTATTAGGTCTGCTGCTGGCTGTTTTTATCGCTTGTCTGATTCATTTTCGTAAAAAAGCGGCGACAGCCTAATGGTAAGAAAAAGGGCATAAGTTCAGCAGATACTCGCTAGCATTCCTGTCCTATCCTGATAAACTTAAGTTATCAAGGTAGGAGGTATAAACGATGACACTAGGAACTAATTTTTTCAATGCCCGTAAAAAGCAAGGGTTATCCCAAGAAGCTGTCGCAGAAAAGCTTGGTGTAAGCAGACAGACGATTTCAAAGTGGGAGCTGGACGAAACACTGCCTGATATCAACCAATCGAAAAAATTGGCCGCGATCTACAAAGTTTCTTTAGACGATTTGATCGAATTCGACCCTGATTTAAACGACATAAAGGAAGTTATCGCCAAGACCAGTGAAGAGAAACAGCAAAAAATTGATTGGACAACTGTCTGGGCGGAAAAATATCCTATCTTAATGACATACCAAGAAGTCGTCCACTTGGATGACTACGTTCCGCTGATAAACGACCTGTTGAAGCAGCTGAAAAAGGATTATGGGTATACGGATCAAGATGCTTTTCTCGTCTTCAAGGATATTTTGGCTCAAATCTGGAAAAACAACTAGAGTAAAAACCGCGACTTTTTAGTCGCGGTTTTTACTTACTCCTCACATTCTGCCCCTTCATTTAAGAGAGTCCGTGCTTCGCCTTTTTTCACTCGCAGAATCAACAGAATCGCTAGTAAAACGATCCCTGCACCGAAAATAGACGTATAGCGAATGCCCATTTTTCCAGTTACCTGCGCGCCAATTGTTGATCCCAATGTGATCCCAATATTGAAGGCCGCGATATTCAACGCTGAAGCCAGCGTAATATCTTTAGGGACGTATTTTTCAGCCAGCTGAACAACATATAGCTGCAACCCAGGGACATTCATAAAGGCGAATAGTCCTAAGAGCATTACGGCTAACAGGCCCAAACCAGACTTTCCAATTAGGATCGTCACAAATAAGAACACGAGCGCTGCCAGCAACAGACCAAACATTTTGATTAACGAGTCCAGTGGCTTGTCATTCGCAAAGTGTCCACCAACAGTATTGCCGATCGCCACCATCACACCGTAAACGATCAAAAGGATTACGATGGCACTAGCAGAGAAGCCAAACCCTTCTAAAATTGGTGAAAGATAGGTGTAGGCAGCAAATGTTCCGCCGTAACCAAACGCAGTGATCAGAAAAGACAGCACTAATGGTTTATTCTTACCTATTCGAATGAAGCCCTTCAAGTCAACTTTCCCGGGAATCGGCAGATGACGGGGAACGAGGAAACTGCTGGCAATCAGACCAAGTAAGCCAACCACGGCGATAAAGATAAAGGACATATTCCAAGTCGTCTGCTGACCAATAAATGTCCCAAGCGGAACACCTGTTACGGTCGCTACAGTCAAGCCAGTAAACATAATGGCGATCGCACTCGCCCGACGAGAGGGGGCTACAACATCCGCCGCGATCACTGTCGAAACCGACATGAAGATTCCGTGAGCCAATGCCGCCAAAATTCGACCTGCTAACAGCACCATAAAGGTCGGTGCAAAAGCAGCCAGTATATTTCCACTGATAAACAACAGCATAATCCCGAGCATCAAGCTGCGGCGATTCCATTTTCCTGTTAAGACCGTCAACAGCGGAGCACCGATCGTAACCCCTAAAGCGTATAAAGAAACTGTCAGACCTGCTTGAGCCAAGGTGACATGGAAGCTTTTAACGATCATGGGTAACAGGCCAACACTGATGAATTCAGTCGACCCGATCGCAAACGCATTGATCGCCAGAGCCAGTAATGTTAAGTTTGGTGAGATTTTCTTTTCCATATTATTCCTCCAAAAAAATATTTGTAAGCTACGAGAAGATACTATATACTGTTGATGACCTTTTGATAAGTACCCACTTTTTTGTACTATAGGTACCTTTCAGTAACTTTTGGATCACAGCAAGCTTTTGAGGAGGAATTTTTTTTGGAAAATCGTGCCTACATGATCGGTGTCGAGGCAACAATGGATGTCATCGGCGGAAAATGGAAGCCTATTATTCTTTGCAATCTTCGTCACGGACCGATGCGGCCCAGTGACTTAAAACGCGGGATTACTGGCATCAGCCAAAAAATGCTGACACAGCAGCTTCGTGAATTAGAAGAGGATAATATCATCGACCGCAAAGTCTATCAGCAAGTACCACCCAAAGTCGACTATTCATTAAGTGAGTACGGCCGCAGTCTTTCAGATATTTTAGACAGCCTATGCAGCTGGGGAGAACAGCATGTTGCACATCTCCAAGAACAAGGACAGGATGTTTCTTTGAAGGCAAACTAAAAAGAAGTTGAGATTTTCTCAACTTCTTTTTTTGATCACAATCGTATCTGTCATTTGGGCCCAATGATTGGTCGGTCCATGTCCGTGCCCCACAAAAATCGGTTGACTGATGGCCGCCTGGATAAATTTCTTTCCGATAATGATCGCTTCCTTTAACTCTGTTCCCTTTGCCAATTCAGCCGCGATACATGCTGAAAATGTATCCCCTGTCCCGTGTGTGTTGGCCGTCTCCACTCTTGGCGCGCTCATCCAGAAGCTTTCCCCGGACGCTAACAAAACAAAGTCGGCAGCGTCTTTGTTTTGGCTATGCCCTCCCTTAACCACCACATTTTGTGTGCCGAAGGCTTGCAGTGTTTTGGCCGCTTCAATCATTTCTTGATCGGTCACGATCCGCTGCCCAATAATCACTTCTGCTTCCGGCAGATTGGGCGTGACGATTGCCGCCAAGGGCAGCAGCTCTTGATTGATGGTTTTTACCGCATCACTTTGCAGCAGATGATGCCCGCCCTTTGCCACCATCACTGGATCGACAACTAAAGGACCGAAATCAGCTTGCTTCAATTTCTTGACCACCGTTTCCACCCGCTCTGCATCTGCCAGCATACCTGTTTTAGCGGCACCAATAGCAAAATCAGCCGCTAGCGAGTCAAACTGCTCTTCAATAAAACTGCTGGGAATCGCCATGCTATCCTGTACGCCATAAGTATTTTGCGCAGTCAGCGCCACGATAATACTCATGCCAAAGGCTTTTCGCGCCTGAAAGGTTTTTAAATCGGCTTGAATCCCTGCACCGCCGCCTGAATCAGAGCCGGCAATCGTTACCACTTGAGGAGTTCCATTAATCATTTTTATGCCTCCAGTACTTCATTCATTTTTGTTTTTAAGCTGCGGACCTTCTCACCGACATCTTGGGCCAGCATAATATCACTGACGATCGAGACACCCGCAATTCCTGTTCCGCGAAATTCGGTCAAATTGTCGGCCTTTATCCCACCGATCGCAACGCTTGGAATCGCTACCGCCTCATTGATCGCCTTTAGCGTTTCTTTGGAGGTCAACGGTGTATCCTTGGTTTTCGTAGGAAAAATCGCTCCGATTCCCAAGTAGTCTGCCCCCGCTTTTTCAGCCTCTACCCCTCGTTCGATCGTTTTGGCTGAAACACCTAAGATTTTTTCTGCTCCGATCAGCGAGCGTACGACAGCTACCGGCATCTCATCATCCCCGATGTGTACCCCTGCCGCATCAACCGCCAGACAAATGTCCACCCGATCATTGATGATCAACGGAATACGATAACGATCTGTGATTGCTTTTACGTTCAAGGCCAGCTCATAAAATTTCCCAGTCACTAGCTCCTTTTCCCGAAGCTGAACCAGCGTCACGCCATTTTTACAGGCTTCTTCAATCACTGCCAAAAATTTTTCATCGCTAAAGTCGTAACGACCCGTTACTAGATATAATGTTAAGTCCATTGTTTTTCCCATCCCTTCACCTCAGTCCACCAATCACTTTCCATCAAGGTCGAAAGCTGATTCAAGGTTTCTTGTCGAAAAGCGGCTAGCCCGGTTTCATCTCCTGCCTGCTCGCCGCAAAGATTAAAGTAGCTGACCGCAGTCACAGCTGCAGTCGCCGGCTCTGCTCCGCTGCCTAATAAAGCTGCGATCAAAGCCCCGACAATATCGCCCGTACCTGTAAAGCGATCCAATGCCGGGACGCCATTAGATAAACACCAAATCCGCTTTTGCTCAACCACGATATCCTGTCTGCCGGTTGCTAAAAAAAGCGTTTTCGGATACGTCTTGACTAACTGCTGCATGGCTTGCGCTAACTCCTCCAACGCTTCCTCACTTTGATCCAACTCACTGCCGTCTACCCCGCGGGCATGGCTGGGCAATCCGCAAAAATTTCGCAACTCCGAGATATTTCCCTTCACTACTGTTGGATTTTCCGCGACTAGCCAACGGCCCACTTGATCTCGCGTCCGACTGACACCGTAGCCCACTAGGTCAACAACGGTTTTCTTTTGTCCCTGGTTCGCCAGCTTAGCAGCTGCCGTCAAACTCTTTTCCCGTTCTTCTGACAGGTGTCCGATGTTCAGCAAGAGACTATCCGTCTGTTGAAACAGCTCATGGAACTCCCTTGGATCAGATGCCATAATCGGTTTGGCCCCAACATAAAGCAGCGCATTCGCCACCGTTTCGCACGTAACCTCATTGGTTATGCAGTGAACTAAAGGCGCATCTGCTAGGGGGAAGACTTTTGAAACATTCGTTTTGATCATCCAAACATCCTTTCATTTGAAAATAAGCCCTGCCAACGTTTAAAAATCGGTGTTTCCTGCAGCTTGACTAATACTACAAAGGCGATCGCCGATCCGATCAGCGTTGCACCAACAAAGCGCGGCGTATAGATCAGCCAGTACAGCTCATTTTGACTGCCGGTAAACCAAACCATCACAGGATAAGAGAGAAGTGAACCAATGACTCCTGTACCAATAATTTCCCCTACCATCGACCAGATCAGCTTTTTGCCTAAGCGATAAAACACTCCTGCAAGAAGTGCCCCAAACACCGCCCCCGTCAAAGCCAACGGCGGAATTCCCAACAGGGTCATCCGAATCACTCCGCAGACTAAAGCCATCACGGTTCCATAGACTGGTCCCAGCAGCACCCCAGCAATAATATTCATCACACTGGACATCGGCGCCATTCCTTCAATCCGCATCAAGGGGGACAAAACCACATCCAACGCGATCATTAGGGCCAGCAACGTCATTTTGTGGATTTTATTTTTCTCCACGACAAATAACTCCTTTCTGCAAGAAACAAGAGGAGGTATCTCAAAAGACAGAAAAACCCAACCAAAATAAAATGGTCGGGTACGATCAGTCAACTAGCTACATTTCCCTGCGGCAGTCTTAACTGCATCAGGTTCCATGGGTATAATCTCAGCTAAACAGCACCCCAAATGTTTCTCTTCAATTGATTGGAGTATAACATACTTTTTTTAATCCAACTAGCTTATAATGATAAAAGCTGCTCGAACGTATCCAGCATTTGAGCACCAGACAGATACTGCTCTATTCTGAAGAACGCTCCCTATCTCTCACAGCAATAGACTAGACAAGAGAAAAAAGAAAGGAAATTTTTATGATTCAACCAAATTTTTCTGCCATCCATCATGTGGCTATCATTGTTTCAGACTATCAAAAGGCCAAGCATTTCTATGTGGATATCCTTGGTTTGCCCATCATTCGTGAAAACTATCGACCGGAACGCCAGGATTATAAATTGGATTTACAGCTAAACGAGGCGGAATTAGAAATCTTTGCCGTACAAAATCCGCCGAAGCGTCCAAGCTTTCCTGAGGCAGCCGGCTTGCGGCATCTGGCCTTCAAAACAACGAACATCCAAGCGACCATTGACTACTTAAAAAGCCACGGCGTCGATTGTGAACCCTTGCGAACCGACGATTTTACCGGCGAAAAAATGACGTTCTTCTTCGATCCCGATGGACTGCCGCTGGAGCTGCACGAATAAAAAAGAGCAGAAAATTCTGCTCTAAAAATGTGTAGTTTTTGAAGCTGCACAAAAGCTTACGCTTCTTCCACCGGATATTTAATCGCGTTTTTCTTCAATTTTTCGCTGATGATCTCATCGATATCAAAGTTCAAATTATCCGCCATCATATAAGAATAGATCAATACATCCGCCAATTCTTCCTTTAGGCGTTCCGTTTGCGTCCGCGCTTCTTCTGAGTCCTTCCATTGAAAGAGCTCCAATAATTCAGCCGCTTCCAAGCAAATCGACAGCGCTAAATCCTTCTCATTGTGAAAGGGACGCCAGTTTCTTTCGTCACGAAATTGATTAATTTTCTCCATACTATCCATAGTCAACCTTCTTTCGTTTCTATTCTAACACAGAAACGAAGGAGCGTTTTTCCTCAAGCTCGTTGATGGTATCCTGAATCCAGCGTCTGCTTTGTTTGGTCAAAAAGGGATCGATCACAACAACAGGATAGTCCTCTGGCAGCCCTTCAGCCGAACCCGTAGTAATCAAGCAATCATAATTTTTCAATTCATTATGCAGCTGCGGGGTACCCCCAGATAATTTTTCAAAATGAACGAGCAGAAAGTTGCCATAGATCGTATCACTAATTTGCTTGGCTAAAAAACTTTCCTCCGTTGGTGTTAAATCCGATAACAGCAGCAGCCTCAAGAAAGGTTCTTGGCTGGCCAGCCATTCCAATCCCCGCTCTTCTGTGGTGATCAATAAATACACATAGTTGCGAATAAAATCCTCTTCCTGATACATTCCATAGCGATCAACAAATTCTTGGACCAGCTCCCACACTCGTTCCACCCCGCGGCTATAAACCTTCGAGACTTCCGATAAGAAAATCGTTCGGTTGCGCCATAGCAGGCATACATACCGGCCTTGCGGATCATGCAGATAAAAATCATTCGATAGAACCGTCGCCAAATTGATTTGGCTTTGCTTATCTAATCGATAGCCAAGCATTTTATTGTATGCCTCCACGAGCTCATGATGCTGCATAAACAGCCGCTGATACTTTTTGTTGTCTGCTATCGCATACTCCCGATGTGAAATGCTGAATACAACCGAATCAGAAAAAAGCAGCCAAAGACTATCCCGCACCATATCCGGTGTCAGATCCATTTCTACCCCTTCTCTAACAGAGTGCTTCAGCAGCTTATAACTTAAGTTGAGCGGCAAGTCTAAGCCTTCCGTCCTCAGCTCCTCCTTCGGATACTCATGCCCATTTTTCATTCGCCAAACACTGATATAAAAATTATAGATCAGCCGCTTTTGAAAAACATACTTTTCGTGGATCTGATTGACCTTAACAAATTCTTGGATATACTGCTCAATAATATGGTAATGCTTAAGAGGCAGCTTAGGCAGCGTGCTTTCAAATGAAACCTGTCGTTCACTGTAAAAGCGATAATAAAAGTGTCGAATCTCCCCCTCATTTCCTTCCACCCGCAATGGTCGATAGCATAGTTCCAGCCCAGCCAGAGTCAGCGCCTTCTCGATTTTTTTCAAATAGCGCTGCGTGTTAGAAGAACTGAGATACAGCTTCTTTGCGAGTGCCGTAATATTCTCACATTCCTCATACAATAGCTCTTCAATAATCTGAAACTCCGGACTCGTATTCAAAATATTGGCATAAAGATTTCCTAAACTGACTTTTTTATCCACGATCAATTGATAGAGCCCTTTTATTTTCGTAATCTGAAATCTAGGATACTCTTCATTGATCAATTCAATATCATTTAACAGAATCGGCAATGAGCAATTCAACTCACTTATCAGCTGAATACTCGACCAGCCGCTACGATGATAATAGAGTTTTTCCACTAATGCCAATCGCCGCTTGTTACTTGTTCCCAATACTGCGCGAAAATCCATGATTATCCCCCCATTAAAAGACCACCTTCATCTTGAATAGTTCCAGCCATTTGGCTCTGAATCAGAAAACCAGTATTGCTTCGTTTATTCTGAAAAAAGTGAACTATTACGCAAAAAGAACCCACTTAAAAACATTATTTCAACAATATTCCATTACTTATATGAAAAAAATACCAGATACTCGCAATCTTTTTATTTGTTAACAAATAATAATATGAAAAGGGACCCTTGACAATTTTTGGTCAAATTCATTCAAAATGCATGATTTCAAAATCAATTTTTTTTAATTTAAGAAAAAAAAGGGAAAAAAGCGCACCAAAAATCACAAACAATGCCCCAATCCAAGCCTATTTTGGTCCCATCCCTTGAAATAAAATACAATTTTAGGGCATTTTCCCATTTTTTTAAAAAAAAGAAAAAAACAAGGGATCGTTCTTCTTGCTTTCGCCAGCAATTTTTTGCATGAATACTAAATAATGCCGAAATTTCTGCAATATCTGTAAATTTGAGCAAAGAAAAAACGCTCATTGATTTCATAAGCGTTTTACAATCACTATTTTTTATTGCTGAATGAGTGAAAGATAGTATTCTTGCCAGAATTCTTCGGTCACAACCTTTTCGCCAGCCTCGATTACGAATTCTCCCGCTTCCGGCTCAACGATCCGATCATCCGGCACGTGGTATAAACGCCGCTGTCCCTTGATAGGAAAAGGTTTGATGCAGCGTACCTCAGAAAAAATCCACGCATAGGACTCTTCGTCCAATTTTTTAACATCAACAAGATCCACGATACAAACAGCATGGCCTGAAATACAGCCCGGCGTCTTGATCGCTGTCGAACAGATCAACAACGGACCGCGATGATGGGTCGACCACGAGCGATACTCTTCGATTTTCTTTCCGGAAAGAATTTCCATAACTGGCTCTGGATGGATGGAGATAGCCTTCAAATCATTCGCCTCACTTTTACGTATTTACGACTATTTTATCACTTTATACAGGATTGGATGAAAAGAATGAACCGTTCTCATTTAAGATGGCTTCGTTGAACATCCTTAAAAATATTCAGCCAGAAATCGTCAAAAACAATGACCTGCGTAGTGATCTTCTGATTTAGCGGTCTGTCGGCTACTTCATACAGGATTCTAGCTGCTGCCTCTTTAGGATAGCCATAAATGCCTGCACTTAACACAGGAACGGCTAAGGTACGTAGCTCATACTCATGTGCCAGCTGAAAAACCGCTTCATATGCAGCATATAACAGCGCTTCTTCATTGTGCCTACCGTCAATATAACGCGGTCCCACCGCATGAATCACATACTTAGCTGGTAAATCGTATGCCTTTGTAATCACCGCAGTTCCCGTCGGTGTCCCGCCGATTTCTGCCATGGCCTGTTTCAATTTAGGGCCGGCCGCTCTATTTAATGCCCCATCGACCCCGCCGCCAGGGATCAAAGCTGAATTCGCCGCATTGACGATTGCGTCTACTTGAACAGTTAAACGTGAAATATCACCAACTCTTACTTCGATCATCCTTTTCGCTCCTCTCACTTACGCTATCTATTATATCAATAAACAATCGGGGAGCATCATGGCCGATTTAAAAAATTGCCATTTAATTGCTTTAGAAGACCAAAAACGCCAAGCAGCCAACCTCTCACCAGCTCAAGATTTTAAAACAGACCAAGCTCACTGATTACCGCAGGGAGGGCACGAAAAAAAGCACTGCGAGGCGATCCTCGCAGCACTTTTCACTTAATACTTACCTGGTCAAATCGAAAGAAGCTCCTGATGCTCCTTTTCAAAATCAGCCAAAATCTCTCGAACTTCCGCTGTTGATTTCGTATTCATTAAGCTCACTCGTAAATCATTCGCTCCGGGAAAACCTTTGACATAGATTTTGAAGAAACGATGCAGACCTACGATCGAACGAGGAACCTGCTCCGAATATTGATCCTGCAAATCAAGCTGCAGACGCAGCAAGCCGATCATTTCTTTTGGAGAATGCTCTTTTGCTTCTTTCTCAAACGCATAAGGATTTTTGAAAATCCCGCGGCCGATCATCAAACCGTCCACACCGTACTTCTCTGCCAGCTCCAGTCCCATCTGCCGATCTGCTATATCTCCATTGATCGTGATTAAGGTTTGCGGTGCGATTGCATCTCGCATTTTTACGATCTGGGGAATAAGCTCCCAATGAGCATCCACTTTGCTCATTTCTTTTCGCGTCCGCATATGGACTGAAAGGTTGGCAATATCCTGCCTTAATAAATGACTGATCCAGTTCTCCATCTCAGCAATGTCTGTAAAACCAAGGCGAGTCTTCACGCTCACAGGCAATCCGCCGGCCTTCGCCGCTTCGATTAATTCTGCCGCTACCTCAGGACGCAGAATCAAGCCGCTGCCTTTGCCTCGCTCCGCAACATTCGGGACTGGACACCCCATATTCAAATCAATTCCCTTAAAACCCATATCGGCCAAAGCGATACTCATCTCCCGGAAGAATTCTGGCTTATCCCCCCATATGTGCGCCACCATCGGCTGTTCATCGTCAGTGAAAACCAAGCGGCCTCGAACACTCTCGATCCCATCTGGATGACAAAAGCTGTCTGAATTCGTAAACTCCGTAAAGAATACATCAGGTGCTCCAGCTTCTTTTACGACATGCCGAAAGACCACATCTGTTACGTCTTCCATCGGTGCCAAGATAAAAAAGGGCTTTGGCAGCTCTGCCCAAAAATTAGTTGTCATTATGTATACTTCCTCCTATATCATCCAAAACAACGTCATTATACTAAGGTTTGCAGGAAGAAGCAAAAAGCTAGTTTGAATAAAAGAGGCCTCCTCCTTTAATTAGGATTTCACCGCAGCTTCTTCACTAAAGCGCTCCTTACTTTCCTTTCTTTGCATGCCCTATATAAACACCGTACCTCCATTTTTATTTTTTCTTCATAATTTTCCAGTATCAACTAAAACAATTTAAATTGATAAAAAAGCTATACAGAAAAAATTAGAGTTGCTCTTTATTACTATTTTATTGTTCAATTGAACAAAATAGCGTATTAATAACCCATCTAGGCGAACCTCTCTTTATAAATAACGATAAATCGCAGTTTATATTTTGATATTACGATGTATTTTATTCAAAAATTTAATTTATGAATTAGAGAAATTAAAAAGAAGGAAAAATTATTCTGTATATTTTTGATAATGTATTGTTGCAGTAGTAATAAGAAAATAAGGCGAATTAACGAATGTTGATTCAGCCCATGCCTGCTAAATCAGTTAATAGGAGTGAAATTTATGGCAAGAATATTAATCATAACAAAAAATTTACTGGCGGAACAAGAACTACAGGCCATCCTGCAACGCTCAAATGATGAGGTCTACTGTTCCAGCGATCTGATGATCGATGCCCAGTTCTGTCCCCAAATCATCAAGTACTTCTCATTGGTTATTTTCAGTGATACCATTTCTACTCTAGATGTTTCGAAGTATTATTCCTCTTTCAAGAAAAACGGGCTGTCCATTGTAAGGAAAGGAAGCAAAGTCGATTTAAAAAAATCAGAGCTTTCCTACCTCGTCGATGAGATCGATGATTGGATCAATCCAGAAACAACGGATATCGAAATCATTGAAAAAATCGCTAAATTAACCTGCGGACAATCAAAAACCATACTTGCTATTGACGAAACAAGTGGCGTAAAAAACGCAAAAAATTCCGAGCTGTTCTTTTTCAGTCTTTCATCCAACGAAAAAAAATTCCTCTATCATCTCTATCAGTATCAAAAAGATGGAAAAGTTCTTTCACGCGAAAAATTGTGCCACTTAATCTGGGAAACCGATGCCACAAAATCAAATTTATGCCAGCTCTCTAATTTGGCCAATCGGATCAAAAAGAAGCTCGTCGTAAATAAATTTCCTAATGGTGAGTTGAGTACTTCCTGGAACAAGGGTTACTTCTTGGGAGACCTATTGTTCAACGAGGTACAGAAATACATGGATGCATGAATCTTATCTAGAAGCAGGCTGAATCAAGCGCTTCTTCATAAGGAGGATAGAGGGATACTTATTTTATATTAGGATTTTTCTAGCTTTGACAATATAAGGAGACATTCAATTGATAGACAACTTTATAGAAAAAGATATCCTACGCAGAATTAAAATTACGTATGTGTTATATGAATGCAGACAGATAAAAATCGGGGAACTCGCTGCCAATATGAATACCAGCTTCAATACGATCAAAAAGGATTGCCAGAAGATCGCCACAAAATTGGAGGAGGAAATAGTTTCCTACTCTATCTCGCGATCACAGTTGGCATTTCAATTCAAACCAGACGTCAGCTGTTACGAGCTGGTACGCAAATTGTACTCAGACTCTCTATTTTTGAAGGTGTGCTACCGATGCCTTTTGGGAAATAATAACTATACTTCCATAGCTGAAGAAGAATTTATCTCTGTGACAAAAGTATTCAATTTAAAAAAGAAGGCTGATAGATACTTTAGGCAAGGTCTTGGCATCAACGCTAATGGAGAAATAGCCTTTGAGAATAAATTGAAGGTCCGCTATATTTACTTGGCCCTCTGGATGAGAGGCATCGGTATCGATGAGCTGAAAAATGAGCCGCTCTTTCTTAAATCTGAACAAATGGCACGTGATCTAGGTGATTGTTTGAAAAATCAATTCAGTAAAAAGAGTTTGCATTATTTACACTACGCCATATTTTTGAGCCTCAGCAGAGACGAACAGCTGCCGATCGATACCGAGACGATCGCGTTTTTAAAAACTGGAATTGTTTTTAACAGTATCAAAGCTTGTTTTTCGCAGCATGGGCTCGAAGGAGAAGATGAGAATATCGCGTTTATTTCTTTTATCTATAAAAACCTGCCTTATAATCCAGAAAACTATCGATTGATCGAAGGTGATTACCAATACTATCGAAAGCGGTTGATCAAAAATTATCCTTCTGTTGTGGCGCTTATCAGAAGTTTTGAAGCAGCCTTCGAAATGAACCTGCTAGGAGAGATGGAATTTGAGAAGCCTCTGATGGACTTGGTATACACCACCACTTTGGGTATCAATGAATTTTTACTTAACCAGTATTACTTCATAGATTGCAATGACCATTTCATGAAGGAAAAAATAAGTACGATCATCCGATCCTGGTTAAGAGAAAATATTTCAGCCGATATCACCCTATCCGAATCGATCATTCTGAAGTTCTGTCATTTAGTCATGCCTATTCTAAAAAAAGGCGAGAAAAAGAAGATCCCCATCGTCATTGTGTCCAAAGACGAATACTCCCATATGCTGTTTAGGAATAATATCAGCAAGATTATTTCCGAAAAATACTTTTTTATCAATGACGAGATCTATTATTCCATCGAGGATATCCCAAAATTATTTTTTTATATCGACTGCTTTATTGTTTGCGAACGCTGCCTGTTAAATCAGGAAAAGAATTTTATTCTTCCGATTTCAATTAATCATTTGACCAACGATTTAAAAGATATCTCCAACTATATCTTCACCTGCGTTTTGACGAAACAATAATATAAAAGCGACCACCCTTACAAGCAATACAAAGAGGCCTCTGCCTCACGAGCTATCGCCTTCCTAATAAGCGGCAGCTCTTTTTTTATGCAAAATAATTATAATCAGATAGATTACTTGGCAACAGATAAAAAAGTGAAAAAAATAAATAAACGTTCCGACCCTTTATCCACCTGCCACAAAAATCATCATTTAGTTATTTTAAAAACATCATGTCAAGCTATTTTTCACGGATAAAGTCTCTATTGACCTTACTATTAAACTATTTAACAGATAGTAAAGAAAAAAAGTATTCCCGTTTTCTATTTACAAATTCGTTATCAAACGCTACTATTTAAACTAAATAAATTGGAAACGATTACAGGGGTTAAATAATGATCTAGATGGGGGTATAAAAATGGATGTAGTGAAGCTTGGGTCAAGACAAATTTTTGGAATGAAGAAAGAAACATTGATGAAAAGGGTTCTTCGTTATTTTGAACAAACACAGCAGGCAGCAGAAGTAGTGGAATATCTTGTGGCTATTCTCTTTCGTCACGCGCTTTGCGTGGGGGATTTTTCCCTTCAGCCGCTAAGCGAAATGATCCGTCAAATCTTTTTGAAGGCGGCGCCAAATGATACCTTGCGCCGGCACTGTGTCTACTTTGACCATTTCTTTTCACTAGAAGAATGGCAAACCGTGATTCAGCGCTTATTTTCCAGTGATGAAGAGTATCAACAATTTACCAAGGAAACTTGTTTATATAAAAAGCTATTAGAAAAGAAGAGCCTTGAAACTCATGAAATAGCCGAATTTCAATTCGATCTCGTGTCGATTTTTAAAGACGCCAATGGGAAACGCCATACATGGACGCTTCGCGATACGAAGCAAGTGCGTTCCGAAGAAGAAACCGCCAAAGTCTTGGGCATTTTGACTACCTTGACGATCTTCAGCTCCTCAGGCATCCGCCGCTTTGCCGAGTACGTGAAATTCAAAAGTAAAAAAGGCTGTATCGATGCAGAACACGAAGCCATTCAGTCAGAGCCAGAAGAATCTGTTCAAGAAACAGCTGCTGCGGAAGAACAACCTCGCGAATCAAAACCAACATCAAAAGCAGCTGCCTCAGTTGCCAGCAAAACCGCTCACGCTCAGTCATCCCGCGGTTCCGATTCAAATACGCTGAACCGCCAAGGGACAGATACGCTCTCGCCGCTCCCAAGTGAAGCATCGCCGACTCAACCAAAAGAAAAAGAGCCTTCTATGGAGTCCAGTGAGTCCAAATCAAGTAAAAAAACGAAAACACCTTCGGAAAAAGTGGATAAATCCGATAAACATTATGGCAAAAGCAAAGAAAAGATCCAAGAAGAACGAGATAAACGAAAATGGAAAAATAAAGTCAATAAATTCTTGGGCAGAAAGAAATAAGGACGCTTTTCTCATAAAAAAATTAGGCCGGCCGTCTGATCAAAAAAATGATGGGTTGATCAGGTTTATTTCGTCTGCCTAAAAATGGTGTTAGGCCCTTTAGCTAGGTTATTCTAAAAAAAGACACTCTCCAAGTGGAAAGTGGGTTTGTCAACTAAACT
>NZ_JAFLVR010000027.1 GCF_017315985.1 Candidatus Enterococcus murrayae
TTAAATATACAAGGTGAATTGGAGGGGATGAGATGTTAGGAGCCATTGAGGCAGGCGGAACGAAAATAATCTGTGCTATAGCGGATGAAAATAATGTAACCGAAATCATTGACGAGGAAATCATTGAGACTGGTGACCCTACACGCAATGTAGAGGCCATCATACAGTTTTTCACTGCTCATCCAGTGCAGGCGATCGGGGTAGGTTCCTTTGGTCCGATCGATGTGGATCGTCACTCTGAAACATATGGGTACATTACCAACACGCCTAAGTCAGGGTGGAAAAATTTTGACTTTTTGGGCGCGCTAAAAAAATTGGCTGTACCTATTTACTGGACCACGGATGTAAATGCTGCTGCATTTGGCGAAATGGCATATGGTGCGGCGAGACAGACCAAAAATTCTGTTTATCTGACAGTTGGGACGGGCGTAGGCGGCGGAGTGATTCTTAATAATGAGATTTTACCGGGGAAAAAGCATTTAGAGATTGGGCATATTTCGATTGCCAGAAGATCCGGCGATTCCTTTGAAGGTGTCTGTCCTTACCATGACGATTGCCTGGAAGGATTAGTATCAGGTCCAGCGATTTATAAACGGACGGGGATCAAGGGTACAGAGATTGGTCCAGAGGATGCTGTTTGGGATACGGTCGCTTATTATCTTGCTGAAAGCTGTGTGAACTATGCGCTGTCCTTTGCCCCTGAGGTAATTGTTTTAGGCGGCGGAGTCATGCATCAGAAACAGCTGTTTCCCTTCATTCGGAATTATTATTTGCAAGTGATGAATGAGTATATGTCTGTCGCTGATTTAGAGAGCTTTATTGTTCACAGCGAGTTGAATAATCGAGCGGGGATCATCGGCGGATTGGCATTAGCGAAAAAAGTTTTAGGAGGAGAATAATCAATGCATATTAAATTTCCAACCGATTTTTGGTGGGGAGCTGCAACATCAGGCCCTCAATCAGAAGGACGGTTCAACAAGAAGCATGCCAACATGTTTGACCACTGGTACGATATTGAACCAGAAGCGTTTTACGATCAGGTAGGACCGAATCTTGCGTCCAATTTTTACAATGACTATAAAGAGGACATTCGTCTGATGAAGGAGATCGGTTTAAATTCCGTTCGGACGTCGATCCAGTGGACGCGGTTGATTGATGATTTTGAAACCGCTACATTAAATGAAAAAAATGTGGCATTTTACAATGATGTGATCGATGAGTTTATTAAAAATGGGATCAAGCCAGTGATCAATTTGCATCACTTTGATTTACCGGTGGAGCTCTATCATAAATATGGCGGCTGGGAATCCAAGCATGTGGTTGAGCTGTTCGTCAAATTTGCGGAGCAGTGCTTCAAATTGTTTAGTGATCGTGTGACGGACTGGTTTACCTTCAATGAACCAATGGTAGTTGTCGAAGGTGAGTACCTGCATCAATTCCACTATCCGAATCTAGTAGATGGAAAAAAAGCTGTTCAGGTAGCCTACAATATTCAGCTGGCTTCGTCTAAAGCGATCGCTTGCTTCAAAAAGGTGAACCAAAACGAAGCAGGTCGGATCGGGATCATCCTGAACTTGACTCCTGCTTATCCAGCAAGTCAAAATGCGGCGGATTTAGCAGCGGCTGAGTTCGCGGATTTATGGCTGAATCAATTGTATATGAACGCGTCGACTCTAGGAGCCTTTCCAGCGAAATTAACAGAGAGGCTGGCAGAAGACGGAGTGCTCTGGGAGACCAGCGAAGAAGAGCTAGAAATCATCAAAAACAATCCAATCGATTATTTAGGCGTGAATTTCTATCATCCTCATCGTGTGAAAGCACCAGAGGTTTCTCCAAATAGTTTAGCGGTAGATTGGCTGCCAGAAAAATATTTTGAAGAATATCAAATGCCGGGAAGACGAATGAATGTCGATAAAGGCTGGGAAATTTATCCGAAAGCTATCTATGATATCGCGGTCAACATTCGTGATAATTACAATAATATTGAATGGTTTGTGTCAGAAAACGGGATGGGCGTTTCACGAGAAGAGCGCTATTTAAATAAACAAGGGATGATAGAGGACGATTACCGCATCCAGTTTATTCAGGAGCATCTTTATTGGCTGCATAAAGGGATGGAAGAGGGCTCTAACTGCTTCGGCTACCATCTATGGACCCCAATCGATTGCTGGTCATGGAAAAATGCGTACCGCAATCGCTATGGTTTTATTTCGACCGATATCAGAACACAAATAAAAACCATCAAGAAATCCGGTTACTGGTTTAAAAATGTCGCCGATACAAGTGAAATTGAGTTAACAGAAAAATTAGTGGATCAATTAAACAAATAATAGGAGGAAATCGATCATGAAAACAATTATGTTAGTTTGTTCAGCAGGGATGAGTACCAGTTTATTGGTTACAAAGATGGAAACAGCCGCGAAGGAAGAAAACTTTGAAGCAGATATCTTCGCTGTTTCTGCGACAGAAGCCAATGGCATTTTAGCTGAAAAGGACGTGGATGTTTTATTATTAGGACCGCAAGTCCGTTTTATGCTGAAGCAATTTGAAGATAAGGTTGCGGACAAGGGAATTCCAGTATCTGTCATCGATATGGCTGACTACGGAATGATGAATGGTCAAAAGGTCTTGCAAGAAGCGAAAAAGCTGATGGGTCTATAAGGAGGACATTCGATGGAACAACAAAATTTAGAAGCGATCATGGGCTTGATCGTTCACGCGGGAAACGCAAAAAGTGATGCAGTAGAAGCAATCCAAGCGGCAAAACAGTCAGATTTTTCAGAAGCAGAAGATAAAATTACCGCAGCAGAAAATGCATTAGTAGAAGCACATCATGCGCAAACAGGACTACTTACTCAAGAAGCTCAAGGCAACAATATGGAAGTCACTCTTTTAGCGGTTCATAGCCAGGATCACTTGATGACATCGATTGCCTTCACTGATTTGGCTAAGGAAATTGTAGATATCTACAAACGGATCGGATAGTTAAAATGGCTTTTTTGATAAAAACGAGGGATGAATCTTTGGGATTTATGTCTCGTTTTTTTCTGTGAAAGTATGCATCTATAACAGCTAAGCATTAGACTATTCTGAGTTATTAGTATAGACCAAGCAAGAGCGTCTGCGCTATAATAATGAAGACAAGAGGAGGTTTTTGCGTTGAAAAAGTATATACATATTTCAAATGATATTAAAAATAAAATCGTTGACGGAACATTTAAAGCCAACGATAAGCTGCCCTCAGAAAAGGAGCTGGGCGTCGAATACGATGCCAGCAAAATGACAGTAAAGCAAGCGCTGGACATTCTTGTAGCGGAAGGCTTGATCATTAAACGACGAGGGGCCGGGACATTCATCAAGGATCTGTCAACGACAGAGCTGAAGCGGGTCTCTCTCACCAATCAGTTCAGAGGAAAAACCGCAGAGCATCCTCAAAATGAGGTCACTAGTAAGGTTTTAAATTTTTCCGTCATCCAGCCAGATGAAAAAATTCAAGACAAATTGAATATTTGCGAAGATGACTTTGTTTATTTTATCTACCGTGTCCGCTATGTAGATGGTATTCCTAATGCGATTGAGGAAACCTATATGCCTATTAATCTGATCATGAATTTGAAGCTAAAGCATGTAAAGCAATCGATTTATGATTATATCGAAAGTGAGCTGGGGCTGGTCATCCAAAGCGCTCACCGAATCATTACAGTGAGAGGGGCGACGGAAGCCGAAGCGGCTGAGCTGCAGATGCAGCCTCATGAGCCTGTGGGGATTGCAGAGCAGGTAGGCTATTTGTCCAGCGGCGCCGCCTTTGAATATTCAACGACAACGCATCACTATAATCACTTTAAAGCAGAATTGGTATTAACTAAATAAGGGTGTCGAAAATGGAAAAAACTCTGTGATTAAGCTGTCTACGCTGCTTGATCGCGGAGTTCTTTTTTGCAAAGCGATGGATGGGTGATAATTTTTTTATATAGTACAAACTATATTCTGTAAAAATCTATACTTTTTATTTAAAAGTGTAGATATCAGTCGGGTGTCGTGCTATGATAGGGATGTAATCGATTACTTAAGCTGCGAAATCTATCTATTCGTTGAGGCGAATGATCGTCATTGTTTTTCGTTGCAGAATCACTTGACGGCTTTTTTAAACGTTGACCATAATAGAGAATTTTTAAGAAGGATGGGCATAGTTCTCATACTTTTTTCAATAAAGGAGAGGTAAAACTGTATGAATCTTTTTGTTATTGATATCGGCGGTTCGTCAATCAAGTATGCCGAATGGGACGGAGACACGCTTGTAAATAAGAGAAGTCAGCCGACGCCAGCGAGCTGGGAGGGCATGAAGGCACAGTTTATGTCTGAAATAAACAAGTCCAGCCTAGACTTTTCAGGAGTAGCGATCAGTTCTCCTGGATCGGTGGATACAAAAGCGGGAATCATCTATGGCTTAAGCGCGATTGACTATATCCATCGATTTGAAATCAGGAAAGAACTAGAAGCACTTTTTGGGTTGCGCGTCGCTATTCAAAACGATGCCAATTGTGCCGCTCTAGCTGAAGTCTGGAAGGGCAATGCCTCGACCGTATCAAATAGTGCCTTTCTTATTATCGGCTCAGGGGTCGGAGGCGCGATTGTCCTAGATAGAAAATTATACGCCGGGCCGCATTTGTTCGGCGGGGAATTTGGCTATATGATATTAAACGAAAAGCGCCAAACGTTCAGCGAATTAACGAGTCCAGTCAACCTAGCTAAAAGCTATTCTCTTGAAAAAGGAACGGGTGAGGACTACGATGCGGTTCATTTATTTGATTCAGAGAATGAAGCGTTGGCAAAGAAATATGTGGACCAATTTTATGCCACTTTAGCGATCGGAGCTTACAACGTGCTGGTTAGTTTAGACGTGGATCGCCTGCTGATCGGCGGAGGAATATCAAGGCGGCCAGGTGTTGTTGAACGTCTTGATAAAGAAGTCAAGCAACTGCTAAGCGCCCAGAAAGCGCAGGATCTTACTGCGGAAATCATGAGCTGCCGCTTTTTGGATGAGGCGAATCTAATAGGTGCAGTCTATCAATTTGTGACAGAATTTGCCGAAAGCTAAAATGATAAGGTATTTTAGAAAAGAATGCTACTAAGACAAATGGTGAGGGCATCCCTTTGAGCCCACGATTTGACTGGTAATATATCTCAATCAGCAATTTAAGGGAGAAAAGACAGCAGGCTATCTATTTAAATCAAAATGAGTGTGATCAAAGACCTCGATAACGAGGGATTGATCAGCTCATTTTTTTTTGATTAGGCGGCTGTAAAAAGATATAGCAATAATGATAGTGAAGAATAATTGTTAAATAATCATATTTTTACTTCTCGTGGAAATAAATGATTCGCGAAGAAAAGGAGGGCTGGATCAACTGACTAGCTGTTATTAAATGCTGTGTCTATATGGGTGTCATCGTCATGTGATGATTGTAACCAGTCAACTTTACCACCAATAGATAGTATTAAGAAAATTATTCTAAGTTATAAAAAAAGAGATTTTTGCACTTTTTTAAATACCTTTTTTGAACACTTTTTAAAAATCAGATTAACAAAGGATGATAGGTGCTGTATCGTAATATTTGTAGAATAACAGAGCATATTTTAAAAAAATGATTTTATAGAAGGGTGTAAAAAAATGATTAAATTATATAGTTCAGCAAGCTGTGCATCATGTAGAAAAGCGAAGGCTTGGTTAAAGGATCAAGGATTGGCATTTGAAGAACGAAATATTATGAATGAGCCTTTGACCAAAGAAGAGATCAAAGAAATTCTTTCAATGACTGAAACGGGAACAGAAGAGATCATTTCTACCCGATCAAAGGTATACGACAAATTAGCGTTGGATTTTGAAGAGTTATCCTTTAATGAGCTGGTCACTCTAATTGAAGAAAACCCCGGCTTGGTCAGACGTCCAATCATCTTGAGCAAAACCAAAATGCAGATCGGCTACAACGAAGAGGATATCCATCAGTTTATTCCGCGAGAAGTGCGTAAAGCAACATCAAAGAAATTGACCGAGGTTCTATTGTATATGGACTTGGAAAAACAAAATGTTGGATAAATAGCTAGAAAAAGCAGAAAGCACAAGCGACTATGCAGAACATCGGTTTCAGCTTTTAAGGCAGTACGTACTCCTTAAATGAATGAATCGCGGCTGGTCTTTTTCTACGAAGCGTTCTAGAAAAGGAAGGTTGGTGTTCGTGTCGGGAGGGGTTTATAATGACGATAGATTTTGAAAAGAAAGCAATTGAACGAATGCTGGAGGCAGGGATTAGTCTGGGGCATATCCAGTCGCAAAAAAGAAATTTTTTCCAGGATTCTCACGTGGAAAATTATTACAATAAAATAGAAAATAGTGAACACCCCTGCAAAAAGATTCCAATAAAAAAAATCATCGGGGTAAAAGCGGATTGGGCGGTCGAGGAGAAATCAGTCTATGATCTTTTCATGAAAGAACTGCCCGAAGGAAGAGACGTCGGAAAGATCAATGAAAACTTAACCTCCTTGAAGAAAAATGGGCTGGCTTTTCAACAGGCGTTTTATTCCGATGATTTTAATCTTGAAGGCTCCTCTTTACTCAGGTTCAATTATTACAAAGAAGATGACTGCTATATCCTGCAAAATGACGGGGTCCACCGAGTGATCGCGGCCAAAATGTTCAATGCGCCGAGCATGTCAGGAATCGTCACCGACTATGAGCTGGATGAGGAGAAGAAGGAGCTGTATGAGGAATACGAATCCTTGAAGGAAATTTTGCGTTTAACGGATATCAAAGGCCTGACACTTGATTATTTCCAAGAAAAAATGAGTCGTAATAAAAAAGAATGAATCGTTGATACATACGAATGACGCCCCCGCCATTAAAGACAATGGCGGGGGCGTTGCGTTTTACATATATCCCTCAGCTTCTTTGCGCGTCAGCCAAAAATGAATCCCGCCGGTGGAATCCGCCCAGCGATTCGGATTGAAATTTTCGGCTGTTACATAGTCGCCAACCCGATAAACAAAATCGCTGTCGACATATGACACCGCCTCGTCGTAATCTTCATTCGTGTACATATCCTTAATACTCAACACTTTTGCCTTATCACAGCGGCAGCAGGTATTTGTTGCAGAAGTTCTGCGGGCGTCCGCCGGGATCAATAATTGGACGATCCGATAGTCAAAGCATTTTTTATAACCGATCAAGGGGCCTTCCGCCGGACAATAAAGATCAAAAAACTGTGTCTGATCATCATGGATAATATCGGTCAAATCCGCGTGCTCCAGCATCGCAAAAAACAGGTTGGCACCAGAGATATCCGCTTCCCGCAAGCTGGAGCCTTGAAAATCAGTTCCCTTAAGCGAAGCATTCTGTAAGATCGCTCCCGAAAAATCACACTCACGGCACAGGCAATTGTCAAAATTTGCCCCAGTTAAATCAGCATTCGAAAAATCCACGTTCTCAAAGGTCATGTCGTGAAAATTAGCATTTTGCAGCTTGCGAAACGAGTAATCATGATTCTTTAATCCATTTGTCATTATATCGCATCCTCTCTCAACGGTATTCTTATCTCTATTTTAGCATCACTGAGAAAGAGAAACTATGACAAATCGATCCAATAAAGCTGAACTTTTTTTCCTGCTTCATGGGAAAGCTCTTTGGTTAAAATCCCGCCATTTTTGATTATCGTGCTTGCAGAGGCACTATTTTCTTTATAGCAGCCCAGCATAACTCTTTCCAACCCAAGGGTTTTACAATAATCCAAGCCCAAACGCAGAATCGCCGTCGCATAGCCCTTTTTCCGTTCAGTTGGTCGAACACTAAAGCCGACGTGTCCACCAAATTCTCGCAGAAAATCATTCAAATAATGACGAATGTCGATCATTCCAATGATTTTTTGATCCCTTTGACGAACAGCCAGAAATGTCGTCGCTGCTACCCAATCAGAGCTTACCGTCGCAGAATCTGCTTGCTTGGCTAAATGAGCCAGCCAGTCGTCATAGCTCGTCATTTCTGTCAGCAGAGAAGAACCGTGCAAATCGTTTTCGCCATTAGAAAAATATTCCTCCTTGTAGTCAAGGACGGCGGCTTCATGGAGCTTCTGGGGCCGGATCAGTTTGATTTCTTCCATAAACAGGTTCCTTTCTTCTATTCTTCTATTTAATTATTTGCTGATAGTGTAACACGATCCGAGCTTGACCTTCACCTTAAGTTGAATGTTAAGATGGAAAAAAAGGAGGGAGCTAGATGTGGACGATCAAAGAATTCGCCGAGAAGACTTTTGTGTCTCCGGTTGCCTTGCGTTACTATGATAAGACAGGGATTTTACCAACGAAGCGTTTAGAAAATGGCTATCGTTTTTATGATGAAGAGGACCTGCTGATCATGAAAAATCTCGTTGTATTGAAATATGCCGGCTTTTCATTGGAGGATATTAAAATACTGACATCATTATATAATGAACCAGAGGGACAATCCTGCAATGATACTGCCAATGAGGTATTAAGACGAAATTTGACTGATATGAAGGATCGGATTGATATGCTGCAGCGAATCGTCGCAATCATTGAAAAGCTTACCCCCTTATTTGATAGCCATGAGCTGTATAAAGTGAATCAATTAACACTTGAGCAACAGATTAATGAGCTATTTGACCAAATCAATCAACTAAATACAAAGGCGGATAAATAAATGAAAAAGAAAGGGCGAACCTTGCTGATAATAGGGTTGATCGCACTAGTATTAGCAGGCGGATATGGTATTTATTATTACAATCGTTTTACGAATTACAAAAAAGCAGTCCAAGAAATCCAAATCAACGAGCCTGATCTGTCTACGATCAAAGATGGAAAATACATCGGACAGCACAATGTCGACTTCATTTTTGCCAAAGTAGAGGTAGAGATCGAGGACCATCAGTTTCGTTCAATAAAAATGCTTGCGCATACGAATGATCGTGGCGAGAATGCTGATGATATTCCAGCTCAAATTCTGGAAGAGCAAAAAATCGGTGTCGATGCGGTTTCTGGTGCGACTAACTCGAGCAAGGTGATTCAAAAAGCGGTTGAAAAAGCGTTGCAGACAGATTAAAAAATGCGACCATCACGAAGCATCAATACAGCACAAATAAAAAGTGAAACACCCTTATCACCATCATAATTTATGGTAATAGGGGCGTTTCACTTTCATTTTGTTAAGTATTTTTCTAAAAGACTTTAATCATCAATGTAAAAGCCTACTACGTTGTACCAGTGACGGTCATCGTAATCCATGCGGTAGCGATCCGGTGAAAATCCAGATAGTGCGTAGCCTAACATCATCAAGAGAACGCCGGCACCAATCAGGTAGGTAGCTAGTTTAGGGACTAGGTGTTTAGATTTCATACTTGGACCACCTTTCGTTGGAAAATGTTACGGCGAATCACGCGCATCAGGCTGCGGTGCATATTCATAAAGACCGCGCTGAATTTATAGGTCAACCACATGCATAATAGACCGAAGCCGAATAGGAACATACCAGCACCAAGCTGTGTCACGCCCATGAAGAACGAATCGAATAGAACAAATGGGCTAGTGAAGGCCGCTGCCACACCACCGATAATTGTACCGCCAGCTAAACAGGCGCCAGTGAAAGGAATACACCAAATGACGATATCAATACTTAAAAGCACTAGGAAGGCCGCTAATGCAAGGCTGCCCCATAAAGGAAACCCTAGAATCAACAATGTGATCCATAGCCAATTAAAGCGCCGAGGAACCTTTACCTCTGTTGGGATACCTGCAGCCTCATAGGCCAATTGCTGAGGATCACCCAGCTTTTTAACGGCGGCTTTTTCGGAGTAGCCATCCTCCATCAGGTCTAAAATCATTTCATCATAATATTCAATCAAGCGATGGACTTCGCTAGGCCGAACTTCGTAAGCTAAATAATTGCTTAATTCCTTAATAAATTCCACTCGATTCATTCTTCAACACTCCCTTTAATATAATGGTGAACCGCTTCTACATCGTTCCATTCCTGCAAAAATTTCTGAATACTGGCAATTCCTAAATCTGTTAAGTGATAATACTTCCGCAAACGACCATTATGGATCTTGGAATAGGTAGAGACCTTTTTGTTAGTCTCCAGTCTTTTTAAGATTGGGTAAAGCGTCGATTCAGTAATTTCAAGATGGGGATGGATCTCTTTGACGATTTGATAGCCATAGGAATCGATCTCCACTAACGAGGCCAAAACACAATATTCAATCAAACCCTTTTTCAATTGACTGTCCATCAACAACACCTCTCTATACGTCATACTATACATTACATAGTATAGAGGGACTATAGGACTTAAGGCGTATTTTCAAAAAAAATCAACGAATACTTAATAAAATCAAATGCATGCCTGCGCAAACTCCCGAAGAAACAATAATCAGCTTTGACCAGAAGCTGGTGAGCTGATTTTTAGGATGATGCCGAAAAAGGAAGTGAAGGAATAGATGACCCACAAGAAAAAAATCTACGACATAAAAAATGACCGATTGCTTCAATAGCAGGAAAAAAAGCACAAGAGCATATAAAATAATATGCGGCAGTGTAAAGACCCAGTAAGCTGTTGAATCAGTCAATTTAGATAAGCCGATAAACATGCGCCATTCCTTATGCTCCACAGCGTCCATTTCATGAGTCAGCAGTAGTGCGAGCTCGATCGCAAACAGCGCATTCAAAAAATTACTCATTTTTTCTCCTTTTCTTTGGAACGATTGTTACTATCAATTCTAGTGGAAGAAAGCGCCATTTAAAAGGGGATGATGGTAGAATAAAATGAAAAAGAAAAAATAGAGAAGGAGACCTCCCGATGACACAGATATTTTTAGTGGAAGATGATCAAGTAATTGCGAAAAATTTAATGATCCTGCTGCAGACTGAAGGCTTTTCTGTCACGCATGCCGCAAATAAAAACGAGGCCTCAAGGCTGTTGCTTGGAAATAAGTATGAGCTGGCGTTAGTTGATATTTCCTTGCCGGATGGAAATGGTTTTGCTGTTTGTACAGAAATCAAAGCTGAGCAGGGAATCCCAGTCATCTTTTTGACGGCATCAGACGATGAATCCAGCATTGTTACTGGTTTGAATATAGGAGCGGATGACTATGTTACAAAACCCTTTCGACCGCGAGAATTGTTGGCACGGATTAAAAACGCATTGCGAAAAAGCGGGCAGGCGCCAGCAGCTTTTGAGTGCAACGGACTTTATGTCGACAGCACCAGCGGGATCGTACGGAAAAATGGGAGTGAAGTTTTTCTTTCTGCTCTAGAATATCGGCTGTTATTGGTTTTTGTGAATAATCCTAAGATCATTGTCACGCGAGAGCAATTATTGGATGAATTATGGGATGCAGCAGGAGAATTTGTGAATGATAATACCTTGACCGTCTACATCAAGCGATTACGGGAAAAGATCGAGGAAAATCCAGCAAGGCCTGAGATTATTTTGACTGTTCGTGGAATGGGGTATCGCTTAGGAGGCAGCAATGTTTAGAAATCGGGAATTTCGCAGCTTCACCAGAGTCTTTCTTTTGATTTCAATCATTTTGGTGGTCATAGGATTCAGACAGAGCGCTGCCGCGGGAATGATTGCTGTATTTTCTGCATTTATTTTTGGCGTGCTCTTTTTGCTGTTTACGCGCACACGCTACAAGCGAATCGCTCAAATTTCTGATCAGATTGATTTGGTCCTGCATAATGAGGATCATTTATTCATCGAAGAACTGGATGAAGGAGAGCTGTCGATTCTGCAAAGCGAGATTGCTAAAATGACTTTGCGGATTCGTGAACAAAACGTGGCTTTGCAGAAGGAAAAGGAAAATTTAGCCGATTCCTTAGCAGATATCGCGCACCAGCTGCGCACACCGCTGACCTCGGTGAATCTTATTTTGTCCTTAGCAGCTGAGAATAGTGACGAAAAGCAGCGAAAAATGAACCTTCGCGAAATTGAGACGCTGCTTTTGCAAATGGATCATTTGATCACGGCTCTATTGAAATTGTCTCGATTGGATGCGGATGTCGTACAATTTCAAAATGAACCAATCCATGCAGCTGAGCTGATCGAGCACTCTCTTCAACCGTTTTTAGCGACGCTGGATTTGCATGATATTCAGGTCGTGAACAAGGTTTCACCAGCTATTATGATCCAAGGGGATGCTGTTTGGTTGTCGGAAGCTATTCAAAACATTTTCAAGAATTGTATCGAAAGCATTGGAGAGCAAGGAAAGCTGACTATTGCTGGTGACGATAATCCTCTATTTACTGAAATTATCATCCATGATAGCGGCAAAGGATTAGAACCAACGGATATCCAGCATTTATTTGATCGGTTTTATCGAGGAGAGGACAGCAGTAAAATGGGGTTTGGTATCGGACTGTCTCTTAGCAAGTCGATTATTAAGCGTCAGGGAGGAACGATTACCGCAAAAAATCACCCTCAGGGCGGTGCGCTGTTCCTCATTCGTTTTCCTAAGTGACGAATCTCTCACTTAGAAGTCACTCAGCTGAAAGAAAAAGCTTCTATTATATAAGTGAACCATGAGGAAGGAGGCTCATATAATGGAGCTGTTGAGAATCGAACACCTTAGTAAGATTTATGGAGAAGGGGACAATAAGGTCGTCGCACTGGATGATGTCTCTTTAACGATCGAAAAGGGGGAGTTTACGGCCATCATTGGTGCGTCCGGCTCTGGTAAATCGACCCTGCTGCATATGATTGGCGGAGTCGATATTCCGACCAGCGGCAAAGTATTTTTGGATGGACAAGATGTATATGCCCAGAACAATGAAAAGCTGGCAATTTTTCGTCGACGTCAGGTTGGACTGATCTATCAGTTTCATAATCTGATTCCAACGTTGAATGTAGTGGAAAATATTACTTTGCCAGTCCTGATGGATAAACGCAAGGTGAATCAGGCTCGACTGAATGAATTATTAGCGCTTTTAGGCCTGAATCAACGGAAAGACCATTTGCCGAATCAATTGTCCGGCGGTCAGCAGCAGCGTGTCTCAGTTGGCCGGGCGTTGATGAACGCACCTGCTGTTTTATTGGCGGATGAACCGACTGGCAGCTTAGACAGCCAAAATGGGCATGAGATTATCAAGCTGCTGAAGCTGAGTAATCGAAAATACGGGTAGACACTAATTGTGGTAACTCATGACGAGGAGATCGCATTGCAGGCGGATCGGATCATCGGTATCTCTGATGGACGCGTAACGCGTGATGAGAGGATGATGCATACATGAACATCTTCAATAAAGTCACTCTGCAAAATATGAAGAAAAATCGTAGTCGTACACTTGTAACGATTATCGGTGTGATCCTTTCTGCCGCGATGATCACAGCCGTTGCAACGTTTGCCCTCTCTCTTCAAAGGTATATGGTGGCTGGTTCCGTGCAAAAGTACGGTGATTGGCATGTTGGCTTTTTGAACACTAACGCTGATTTTGCCAAAAAGCAGAAGCAGGACAAGGAGGTTCTAAAGGCAGCGACGTTTGAAGAGATCGGCTATGGGCAGCTAAAGGGCGGAAAAAATCCCAATAAGCCGTATTTATTCGTGGCCGGCTTCAATCCAAAAACCTTTGATACTTTACCCGTAAAACTGCTTTCTGGCAGATTGCCGAAAAATAGCCGAGAAGTAGTCATTCCAGCGCATGTTGCAGCGAATGGCGGGGTGAAATACGCAGTTGGTGAGACTATTTCACTATCCGTCGGTACACGCATAGCAGGGAACAAACAGCTGAATCAGCATGATCCCTATGAGAAAGCAAGGAAAAATCCAGAAAGTCTGACAAAGGCTGCTAAAAAAACGTATAAGATCGTCGGTATTTGCGAACGGCCCGGCTTCGAAGAACGAAGCGCGCCGGGCTATACTTTGATCACGCTTGCGGATAAATCTGAGAAGCATAGCAATCTCAGTGTTTTTGTCACGCTTAAAAATCCGCGAAAAGCCCATGTTTACGCGAAGCGAGCCGCCCAAAAACAAACTTATACATTTAATGATGAGGTTCTGCGCTTCATGGGGGCTTCCGATGATAAGGTGTTTAATTTACTGCTTTATTCAATCGGGACGATTTTGGTCGCACTGATTATGCTGGGATCGATTTTTCTGATCTACAATTCCTTTACGATCTCCTTGAACGAGCGAACCCGTCAATTCGGGATTCTCTCCTCAGTTGGGGCGACCCCGAAGCAGCTAAGAAATTCGGTGTTGTTTGAAGGATTTTGTGTTGGAGCCATAGGGATTCCACTTGGAGTAGTTTTAGGACTTGGCAGTATCCGGCTTGTTATCGGACTTGTAGCTAAAAACTTTAGTAACGTCCTATATGCGAATATTCCATTAGTTTTGTCACTATCGGTTCCGGTACTAGTGGCAGCGGCAGTGGTCAGCTTGATTACTATCTTGATTTCGGCCTATCTTCCTGCAAGGAAAGCGGCGAATACTCCTGTGATGGAAAGCATTCGCCAATCCAATGAGGTAAAGATCGCCGCAAAAGAGGTCAAAACGACCAAATTTTCAGAACGCATCTATGGCTTGGAAGGGATGCTGGCGTTAAAAAATTTCAAGCGTAACAAAAAACGTTATCGGACGATCATTTTATCGTTGGCATTCAGCGTGGTTCTTTTTGTATCCGCACAGGCTTTTGGAAATAGTTTGCAGCAGACCGCGAATCAGCTGGTAGTAGATACGGATTATGATATCGTCTTTTCCAGCACAGAAATCCAGGAAAGCGAGCTGTTTCGTCTGTATGATAAATTTCAGCAGGTCAAAGGGATCACTCAAAGCTCGTATCAGGCAATCCTGCAATATACCAGCCTGGTGAAAAACAGTGATTTCTCCTCGCGCTATCGTGAGCTGGAGCACATCGATCCTGCACAGCAATCAAACTTGAAGGCAGATATCCAATTCATCGAGGATAAGGAATACCTGAAATTTATCAAACAAATGGGATTGCCTGTTAAGGAATATACCGGTGAAAACGGCAAAATACTAGCTGTTGCAAAACAACGTGTAGAAAAAGCCGATGGGAAAACTGAGCTGATCGATCTTTTTACTAAAGATTCGATGAACATGGCTCTCGTACCGAAATTTGCCGGAAAACCATCGGTGAACCAGCAGCGGAGTGTTCAAACAAAATTTGTCGACACGTATCCACTGGACACCCTGCCGCGTCAGCCAACTGAAAAGAAGCCATATATTTTTATGTTTATCGCACCTTATCAAAGGAAGAGCGAGTTTTCTCCTCTCGGTATCGATCAAGCACTCGGTTTGACTTTTCGATCAAAAAACGCTGACCAGTCAACGGCAGAAATAAAGAAAATCATTCAGAAAGAAGGGCTCACGTTCCCTTATGAGCTGTACGATGTTCACGAGCTATTCAATCAAAATCGCAATATTATCTTCGTAGTGAATATTTTCAGTTATGTATTCGCGGCGATGATCTCCTTGATTGCGATTGCTAATGTTTTTACTACCATCTCGACGAATATCAAGCTGCGCCGGCGAGAGCTTACGATGCTGCGTTCTGTTGGGATGACGGATCGAGATTTCAATAAAATGATGATTTTTGAGTGTCTTTTTTATGGGTCCCGTTCCTTATTTTTAGGAATTCCTACGGCGACAGCCATTTCTTGGCTGATCTATCAGGCGATGGTAAAAGGCGGAGCGGAGATTACTTACCTATTTCCTTGGAGCAGTATTTTGATCAGTGGGGCAGGTGTACTCTTGATTGTATCCATTACCATGCTTTACGCAGTGAATAAGATAAAAAAAGAAAATATTATTGAGGCATTACGGGATGATCTAGGCTAATAGATCCAACATTTGGTAAACTTGTAAAAAAGGAGTGTGACTAAATGAGGATAAGCAATTCTTTTGAAACATTTGCCAAAGAAGCGCCAGAATATCAACAGACGTTCAATGAGCTGATCCAATCTTGGGGTGAAAACAGTGTACTAGATGACAAAACACAGCATTTAGCCTATCTAGCAGTTTTAGCAGCAACAGGAAAAACAAGTGGATTGCCGTTTCACGTGATGCTGGCAAAAAAAGCGGGAGCTTCTCGCCAAGAAGTGATCAGTACGATCATGATTGGTTTGCCGGCAGTGGGGAATGAAGTAATCAATGCATTGCCCGCTGCGTTAGAAGCATATGATAAGCAGTAAAAAGAATAAAAGGTCAAAGTAGCATTTTACTTTCGAAAACGATAGTATATGCTCCTTTGACTTTCATTTTGTTAAGTTTTTTTCAAAAAGACTTTACTATTAGCAGGATTTTCCATGTTCGGCTTAAATGATAGTTGCTGCTGGGATAGTAAGCGAAAATTTAGAATTATCACGCAGGCAATCTTCACCGTCCGTTCACTAGACTCACTATTTTTCGTTGAGAAATGCAGCGGCTGTTTTAGAGAGTATTAGCTAATTGGTGCTCAAAAACTGATTGAGTTTTCGAAGTCTTTCTTATTACCGCGGATCAATTTCCTTTAATGCTTTTTCTGGTACCTGATCACGACGGACTTCCTCGTAGGTCTCTACGTGTGCACCTTTATTAGTAAGCTTTAAGTAGCGATCGGTTTTCAACTCAGAAATGCCGCTAAACTGGATCGTGCGTGTCTTGCCATCTTTATTGGCAGCCAGCTGTTGATAGCTGGCTGTACCATAACTATTGACCGCCTGCGGTTTGGTTGTTTTTACATAAAGCTCACTTTTCGGAACTAACGGATTGAGCTGATCTAAGGTGCCAGCGACCTCACTAGATGAATTTTTTGAATAAAGAGCTGCTCCGAATAATAAAATAAGGATTCCCAGCATTACGCCAATAAGTTTTTTTATCATAGATCGATTGATCGTCCTTTCAAATTTGATACATTTAGCTTATCAAGTCTGAAGCCTTTAAAAATCGGGCGAGGGACCTATCTGAGACTAACAAAACTGTCACAATGCTAGCAGGATGTTGAAGTAATGATGGAGAGTGGGTATACTTTATATAGGAAAGAAAGCGCTTTGAAAAATGGATGTCGAGTAGGTGCAATTGAGACTGTTGCTGATGGAACAACCTAGTATAGGAGGAAAAGATGAAGTTTTTTCTAGACACGGCGAATAGTGAAGAGATCGAGCGGATCAATCGATTGGGCTTGGTAGACGGTGTAACAACGAATCCGACGATCATCGCCAAGGAAGGCAAGAATTTTGAGACGGTTATCAAAGAAATTTGTGCGCTGGTCCCTGGGCCAGTCAGCGCAGAGGTTACATCCTTAGATAGTGCAGGAATGATTCGCGAGGCAAGAGAGATTAGTCAATGGGCGAAGAATATCGTAGTCAAAATTCCCATGACAGAAGCAGGTCTTCAGGCGGTTCATACGATTTCAAAGGAAGGGATCAAGACCAATGTCACATTGATTTTCTCTGCAGCGCAGGGCTTGATGGCGGCTAAAGCCGGGGCAACGTATGTCAGTCCATTCTTAGGCAGGTTGGATGATATTGCTTCGGACGGTATTCAGCTGGTCAGTGATTTACGAGAAATCTTTGATATCTATGACTTTGATACAGAGATCATTGCGGCAAGTGTCCGTCATCTGGGACATGTAGAGGAGGCTGCTTTGGCAGGATCAGATATTGCGACTATACCGGGAAACTTATTCCCCAAATTATGGAGTCATCCATTAACGACAAATGGAATTGCTCAATTTGAAGCCGATTGGCAAGCATTTCAAGAAAAGCAAGAATAAAAAGATCAGTGAGCAAAAGGTAATTTTTTGCTCACTGATCTTTTTTTATTTTTTGCGATTTCGGCGAACCATAATAAAGGCGATAAGCGCTAGAATAATAACGCCAGCCACGGTCAACCAGGTTTTTCTTTCTTCACCGGTTTTTGGTAAAATGCCTAAAATTTTATCATTTTTATTATCGTCAGCCGGTGCTTTGTTTTCAGCACTATTCGTCGATGAGACAGATTGCCCTGAAGTTGTCCCAGAATTTGTGTCATTCGTTGTCGTGCTTGGGGTTACTCCATTGCGAATATCATCATCATCAGCGTAACGACTGATCCAAGCAATGATTCCAGGGAAGAAGGAATTGCCTGTGCCGATCATTTCCTCTTGAATTGGAGAAATGTATTTCAATACGTTGATCAGCTCTTCGCGGCTCATCTTGCGAACTGCCATAAATGAACTATCGCTAGGGTAAAGAGCATTTAAGTAGGCTTGCAAACTGTCGATGTCATCGATCATTTCTATGGCATTGCTGTAGCTATTAGGATCAAAATTCAAAATATTTTCGATCTTATCCCAAGAGAGCGTTTTGTCCTTGTACAAGGCATTCACTATGCGAGCGTATCCGCCGATGTCTAATCCGAAAGTGTCACCGCTCATTCTCATGCAAAGAGTCATAGCGTTTGTTAATTGTTGATCGGAAAAATTATTAATTTCTTTTTCTGTAAAATAGTCCTTCAATGATGGATCTTTTAAGGTTTCGCGAAGTTTGTCAGGATTTAATTCATCGTTGACAGGAGTATCTGTCTTTTTCACACCCATCTCTTTTTCTACTTTTTTAATGGTTTTTTCTTTCGCTTTCTCAATATCCTTTACCTCTACATTTTCTACTTCGCTTGAGGAGGTAGTGGTGGCACTTGTCTCTTCACTTGTTGCGGTGGTGCTTGATTCTTCAGTAGCGGTACTGTCACTTTGATTCTCCGATGTTGTGTCTGTGGTCGTCTGTTCTGTAGCGGCAGTTGAATCTTCCGATTTATTTATAGCCTCGGTTTCAGCATTCGCATTCAGGGGGAATAAAAACAATAGCGCACATGTTAACAAAATTTTTTTCATCAAAAATCACTCCTTAATCATTTCGTAACATTATTGTAACATAAGAAATGTATCTGTAAAGTGAAATGTGAAATATTTTTCAAAATTATTTTGCAGGGCGATAACCAGCCCTTTTTGCTTCCTCGATAGTTTTGAACCAAGCTCTTGGATTTGTCGTATTGTTGTAATATTTGCTGCCTGGTAAATGATAGACCCCGCTTTTTGACCCTTTGATTAGTCCTTTCCCCTCACTATCGACATATTCCTTTTCAGAGGAGGTCGTTGAGGAGGCAGAAGTGGAGGCGCTAGTTCCAATTGTACTGGTGCCGTCTGCATAATTCAGAGTCACGCCATCCTGCACGTTAAAAATGTAAACATTGAAGTGTACATCATCGCTTCCGATTGATTGAGCCATCATATGAACCCCTCGTGCCAACAATTCGTCACCGCGAAAAACGGGGATGACAGAATAACGAACATAATTCTTATTACTTTTTTCTAGGTAATATTTAATATCCATTTCAAAACGCAGCATCTCAGGACTGTTCAATTGGCGAGTACCGGTGATCAAATTTTTCCAGTTGGCATTTTGTCCGGTTAATTGGAAGCCAATCAAATGAGAACGATTAAACAGATATTGCCCGTTGACTTTTTTATTGTGCCAGCCAGTGGGAGTGACACTTGAGATTTCTCCGCGTTTTTCCGTCGGCATCAATTTTTTGTTCAATAAGGCTTCAGCAACTGTCGCTCGATTCAGGTGATCCAAGTCGCCGAATTCTTCCCATGGTCCCTTTGCGGTACTGAGGTCCTCTTTGGAAAAGGTCGGGTCATTTTGGTTGATCTCGATCGTTTGAGTGCCCTCATATTCAAGCTCGGCTAAATCTTGCTGCGCTGAAACGACGGACTTTTGAGATTGACTCGTTGCTGCGGGTGCTGATGTTGGTGCTTGGATCTGATCTTTTACGCTATAAACAGCGAAACTAGCTGCCGCAACAAGCATCGCAGCAACTAGTTTAGTTTTCTTTGACAATGTTTTTTCCTCAATTCTACTTTATCTGGCAAAACTTAGTAGGCATGTGCCGGTACTTCTAGTTACTCTGGGGCGCCAATAATCTTGATGTACTCATCAGGATTCATGATTTCAAAATGTTTCGCAACGAGCTGGTTCCGTTTGTTGCGGCGACCTTCGATGTGGATCATATATTTATTTTCCGGCAAGCGAAAAACATAGCCGGAAAGATAGCGGTCCTTAATCAAGACTTCGGTTTTTTCTTCCCCATTACTCATAATCAAAAGGGACATCATGATCGGTTTTTCCTGCAGTAAAATGGTTTTCTCCAATAATCCGCGATATTCTTCCAAAAAATCACTTCCTTCTATAAAAAATCTATAGCTTGATTTTAGCATTTTTACCTCATAACTCAAAGAAACGTGAACAGTTCTCCTTTTTTACAAAGAAGGGCCTGACACAGGGTGTTCAAAAATGGCAAACCAAGCGACAAACTAAAACGTTTTTTAAGCAAATCAGTCAAGTGTAAATTTTTGTCTAAAACTGCACCGGTGTGTGCAAAACAAGACAGAGAAATGACTGGTTTCCTATGCTAAATTTAAAATGAAAAATAACTATATTTGAAAGGAGGTGGAACATTTATAGTGAAAAAGGTAATAAGCATTCTGACCATCTTCTTTATTTTAAGTACGTTGCTGCAGCCATTTGTCGGATATGCTTTTGATGGAGATGAAGCTGCTTCTACTCTTACTAGCTCAGAGGATGAGCAAGCAGAATCAGCGGATGAAACTCAGAGGATTGAAGAATCAAGTGAAGAAGTTGTACCTTTCGATGAAAACGAAAACGTCACAACCTTAGATGAGGTTTACTATCCCTGGGAAAATGATGACAGACTCCGAATAACTCTTGATAGTGGAAATGCTGCTTATGTCACTCATAATGCAGCAAGAGTGGCACTTGTATCAAATGGTTTAGGTGGAATTGAAACACATTTTGAGATTAGAAAATTAGTATCACTAGATGACTGGAGACCAGTTGCTAGTTTTGTCCTTACCGGTAGTTCAACAAGTTCTAGTAGAGCTATAAGGTGGGTGACCGGCCTTGAGCCGGGAACGACCTATCAAGTTAGATGGTACTTTTATCACATCAATCCAAACTTGCGAAGAGTCGGGCACATGACTACCTTTACGACCGCTGGAAGGCCTGCAATGCAAGCACCTGTTGTTACTGATACAACGATCAATTCAGCTACTTTTACCCAATCAGTAGCAATCAACGCGAATGATAGTAAGTATTTACCGACTAAGTTGGATTTATATTTAACCAACAAGTCAACAGGAGTGGTACAAACACTTAGCTATCCTATGAGTCAGGTAACTTTAGGCTATTCTAACCAGAACGAGATTAATTCACTTCGTTTTACGATCAATTCACTAGCAGAAAACACAGAATATAGCCTGCAAACGGTTCTTTGGACAGGGACTGGTCGAGAAGTCGGGAGCGATGATGTCACACTACCTCAGACGATTGATTCAAATAGGTCGAATTCGGTGACATTCAGAACGGGGTTGGACGAGTTGGCGATCACTACGGAATCGATCGAGCTGCCTTTAGGAAGTCATTCAGCAACGATCGATGCCAAAAGGATGATCAAAGAGGTCAAACTGCAAGGAAACGTCATCAACAGCAATCAATATTCGGCTGAGCTGATCAATTCAATTGAAACGCTGAACCCAGGATCAAGAAGAGCGGAAATCAAAGTTGATTATGGGGTTTATTCTAGTGTCGTGTCAGTTCCTGTTACTATCGTTTGGGGCTCCAGTATTCGTGTTTTGGGAAGCTGGTCAGCAAGTACGGATATGCGAACAATCGGTGCCTATACTTGGCATCCAAATGAAGGGATTACTTACGTTCCAGGACAGATTGCCAGTAGCTTAACGACTAATTCATTGCCGCAGGCCGGGAACAATACGGCTGCAAAACTAAGTCTTTTTTCAGGAAATCAAGACATCACAATTGGTACCACAGCCAGCAACTTTGAATTCGAAATCAAAGGAAATGAGACACCTAATACCGCCCTCGATAATTTCAAAGCGAAAACAAATCAACAAGGAATGCGGACCGCCTCCGTAGGTGATGTAGTGGAATCGTGGCATATCTACCAAAATAATGAAGCATCAGATAACAATATTCTGACCAATCGACAATGGAATGTGTTGATGGAAAATGAAGAAATCGTTGATCATGCGGGTGGAAAAAACAGTATTTACTACGAGATAACTTCAACGGGTTTTCGTCCACTGGTTGTCAATCAATCAACAGGAATTGCCGGAACGATCACTCGCCATACGACGAACAATGAGTTAGAACAGCAAATAGCAGATTACTTGAATTTACCTTCAGGTGTTGCCCCAGTAAGCTTTGTCGATTATCCAGATCGAAGTCAGCTGGGAGAAACGACTGGGATAATTCGCGTTTCAGAAACACTGAATTCTGGAAAAAGGCTGTTCTATGATATAACGGTAGATTTTACTGTTACAACAAGAGATAACTCGTTAGCTGTCGAAGCAAACCCGCAACAGGTTCAACTAGGGACAACGATGGAAATGATCGATGTCCGTACGCTGATTAGCCGAGTCACTTTCGACGGAATAGGATTGAACCCTGACGAATATAGTCTTGAACTGCGGGGAGAGATTGATACATCAATCCCTGGAAGCAACCGTCAATTACCTGTACGAATTACTTATGGGACTTACACTACGGAAATGACTGTACCGATCGAAGTGATCTGGGGAAATAGTCTTAGAATCTCAGGCTCATGGAGCAATTCAAACGATTTTCGTACAGTTGCCGCTTATACCTGGCATCCCAATTATGGGATTACGTATGTACCAGGACAAGGTGCCAGCAGTTTGACTTCCTTTGCGCTGACCCAAGTGGGAGCAACCATCTTTTCTCGCTTGAATATTTTTTCAGGAGCAGGCGACATTACGATTGGAAAGAGTACTCGAAAGGATAGCTTCGAGCTTGCTGGAGGAGAAACTCCTAGTACTTTCGTCGAAAAATTTCGTACTCAAACCAATGGAAGTAATAGGTTTGAAGCTTCTATAGGAGATGTAGTGGAATCATGGCACCTTTATAAGAGTGGACAGGATACAGGCAATAGTATTACCTCCGGCAGAGAATGGAACATTCAAATGGTGGATGAATCGATGACCGATCAAACAGGCGGGTTGAACAGTGTCTATTATGAACTGACTGAAAGTGGTTATCGTCCACTAGTTGTTAATCAAACGACTGGGATCGAAGCTGAGATTACTAGACATACCACAGATACCGAATTGGATGCTTGCGTTAGCGACTACTTGGATCTGCCAAACGGGGTTGCGATAGTAGGGTTTGAAGAATATCCAGATCGAAGCTCCCTTGGTGAGACGCAAGGAAAAATAAAGGTGGAAGAGCAGCTGCTTTCCGGAAAGAAAATTCAATATGAAGTTGAGGTAGATTTTTCTGTGGTTGCCTCTGATGAGGATTGGATTGAAGTGACTATCCCGTTGGAGATGATGTTTTATGGGACGTCCAATATTGAGTCAGGCATCCAGTCGATTGCCTCACCAGAATATAGCTTTACCAATCATTCTACTGTTCCGGTCAAGCTGAGCATCGACAGTATTCAAAATGAAACCAATATCAATCGACTGCTGCTGCTGCATCTCCACGGGGAACCAATCATTTACGATATCGACATTATCGTGGCAGGAAGAGTGATCAATAATACGGCTTTCGATATTTTGATGCTGGGTGTTGATGAGACTGAAAGAATCGGATTTACAGGAGATGCTTTCTTTTTCCGTGAAGAAATCAATCCTTATTTTGAAATTGTCTTTAAGGTAACTAGTTGATGGAAATATTCGGATCAGGTAGTCGGAAGCAATCTCAAAAAAGTTAAAAGGGGAGAGCCGCTATGGAAGTAAAGAAGCCAAAATGGTGGAGAAATAAGAGGAATCGCTGGTTGCTCATCCTGGGATTGTTTTTATGTCTAATAGCAGGAGGATACATTTACTTTATTCAGCGAACGCCTGAGGTTGTGAGCAGTGATTTACTTCCTGCGATGGAAAAAAATCAAGACCGCTCTGTCAAAGACGTCGCGCAGGAGGTTGCCGATGCGAATTATTTTACGCTAAGCATTAATCCCAATGCCCATTTTTCAAATGGTGAGAGCGAGGGAACATTGCAGATTATCAATCCTGAAAGCAACAGTCACCCGATTACGGTAAGCGTTGTTTTGGATGAGACAAATGAGGAAGTTTTTATGTCAAAGGCGATTCATCCAGGACAGGAAATTATGCAGGCCAAATTATCTAAAAATTTGCCGCAAGGGGTTTATGCAGCGACAGCCACAGTAACGATTTACGATCCTGAGACAGAAGAAAAACAAGGGGCAACAAAAGCCGCTTTGACGATAACAATCGATAATTAATAGCTATTAATTATAAATAAGTATATAAGAAGGAGAAATAGATGAAAAAGCATGTACGTTTAGCCACAAGTATCATCGCATTAACAGCACTCTTAGCAACAGGAGCTTCTGCTTCCGCCGCTACACAAACGATCGATGGAAGAGAAGGTGAGGATAGCGCTGTAGTTCCCGTGAATGGAATTATTGGTGAATTTGATAATACAACGCCTGGTCCTGATCCAGTAGATACCAATAAATGGATTAATGTCACATTACCAACAACAGCATTGTTTTACAGCGAAGCTGGAAATGTAAGTAACTTAGTGGCTCCCAACTATACGATTACTAATAATTCAGCCCGAAAAGTAGACGTTATAGTCGAAGATGTGGAGAATCTGCAAGCAACTTCAGTAATCGATTCGTTGAGTATCAACACAATCGAGTTGATCGACAGCGGAGTAAAAAGCACAAGCTTAACAGGTACGGACAGCTTATTTGAACTAGACGATAATAGTAATGCCGCAGCAGCGAGCAACAGCTTCACATTTACCGGCTCTGCTTCTGGTGCCTTGACCTTATCGGATGAAGTTAATCCCAGCTTTGATTTGATTCTCAAATTTATTCCAATTATTTCCTAAGTTAAAAGAATCTTTGGCTTTGAATGACGAGTAGGAGGGACACAGATCATTTTTAATCAAATGAAGTACCTGTTCTTATGGGCAGCAATGATAGGAATGATGGCTGTGATACTGCCCATTCCTGCAGAAGCAAACAATCGAATAGCCGATTCTGCCAAGATACAGGTGAAGGGAAATATCGGCAGCACTCCTCAGGCTTCGGGGGAGAATGAGTGGGAAGAGCTTGTCGTCAAAATTCCCAAAAAAATCGAGCAGCGCGAACCAAACAATCAGCAGCTCCCCAAATTAGGACATCAGCAGATTAGGCTGTTGACTATTTTAGGCATTCTTTTTCTCGTGTTAGCGATGATCTTGACTAGTCAAGATCGTGTCTCAATAAAAGCTAGCCCGTTTAAAAGAGAGTAAGCATACAGCGATAAACGTAGATGAGGTGCTCAAATGAGACGTTATCTACGTTTTTGCTTATGATTTTGATAAAAAATAAAACCTGCCATTAAGTTATTTATATGAAGTTCAACTGAGAAAATAAAAGCAAATGATGGTAAAATTTAATTATAAATTATCTTTATAATCAAAACATTATCTTATAAGCGTGTTTTTATTTTTTCGGGTATTGAAATGAGCTGACCATGGTTTTCACTGAAAGGTGGGGAAGATATGGAATCTTTGACAGCAAAAATAATAACCAATTTGCTAAGTAAAAGATGTCTTGGAATTTTAAATTTATTGGAAGGCAAAGAGGAAATCCAAACAAGAGAGATTGCGGAAAGCTTAAATTCTAGCAAGAGAACTATTTTGGCGGATTTGAATGAACTGAGGGACTATTTTGGCTCAGCGATTACCATCAGCGGGTCAAACCGGGGGATCAAATTGACTGTTAATGATTACACTATCTACCATGAAAAGAAGAAAAAATATGTTCAGCAGGAGCCTTTGGTACAAATTATCGCAGGAATTTATTCAGGAGAATATCTATCCATTTCAGAATGGGCAGAAAAAGTAAATTTTTCAGAATCTACGGTACTGAGGCTGCTGAAGAAGCTTGATAGGATTATCCAGAATTATCGTTTAGGTGTGATTCGTTCGCCGGTAAAGTTTAGCGGCAGAGAACTGGATATAAGAAAATTCTTTTGGGATCTATATTATGAATCCACGTTTATTGAGATAAACGAAGTGGAGGGCTGCCATCAAGCAGCACTGACTCAGCTTATCTTAGCGGATGACCGGTTTGTTTCAATCAAGCGTGTTAGAAGTATCTTGAATCTATCCTTCAAAAGGATCGGAATGGGAGAAATAGAATTTTTACCTAAAATTGTTGAGAATGTGAAGGTTGATCGGTTAATTGCGCCGCTCTTTTTGGAAATCAGAAAAATTACTTACTTGAAGAAGTACTCTGATGCGGTGCTTTATCGCGAAGTTGTCTTTATTTTTCTAATGCTTTATTCTCACTGGAACCAGCGCAAGTTGACTGGTATTCGGCTGTTAGAATTCTCCTCTACAAGCAAAGATTTTAGCCGAAGCCTGGTAAAGTTTCTTTTAGATGGTCGCACGAAGGAGGACAGAGGCAAAGTTGAATTAGCTGTCCAGGATTTTCTATCGCGTCAATATACGAAAATCTGTTTAGGTGAGACCTATCTAAAAAATACAGAAGACAATAATCGCTTTGCTAAATCTTTGAATCCGAGACTTCATAATGAATTATGCACCTATTTGATCAATCATACGGCTCTGCCGTCTCATTTTCAAAACACCTTTATTTCAGATTTTTCTTCATCCTTTTTATTGTATTTGTTTGCGAATCAATTCATTTTCACCCCAATCAATGTCCTCATTTTATTAGAGAATGATTCTATCATCGATGAACCAACAAAGATTATTTTCGAGAAATTCTTTAGTACACAAGCAACTATCCTATACGAAGAAGAGATCGGCATCAGTGACATTAAAAAAGATCAATACAGCAAAATCATAACCAATATTATCCCTTTTGAGCATGAGGTTACAGATAATGCAGAGGTCATCCATTTTTCAAAAAGTTTTAGTGTAGAAGACATCATTAGATTAGTGAGCTCTCTACAGGAGAAGCAAAAAATCGGGTAATATATTTCAAAAAATCGTGAGATATACGGGAGATGTTAGATGAACTTACTAGGCGTACTAAATCATAATTATTCTGATACTGATCAGATCAGCAGCTACTTGGATGCATTTTCAGCCGAGCATTACGAAAAGGAAGACATTTCAGCCGAGCAGCTGGAGACTCATGAGCTAGCGCATGATGCGATTATCATTTTTTCAGGAAAAGGCGGGAAAAATAGTCGCGAGGTGTATTTATTGATCATTCAGCTTCGTCAACTGACAGATGCAATCATCATGGTTTTTCAAGAGCAGAAGGAAGCCATTGATAAAGTGATGAACCTGCAGTTAGGAGCAGATATAAATACGGACCCCAGCTTTACGATTAAGGAGGTCCATTTGCTTTTGGAGAATTTAGTAAAAAGAAAGAAAAAGGTGGATCAGCTAAGAGAAAGCATCCAAAAAGAAATGGAACAGGTTTCTAAAGTAACCCCGCCTTTTATTTCTGAATCATTCAATGATGGGAGTATGAGTGTGCGGCTGGCGAATAGAGATATCTACTTTACCAGCAAAGAATATATGTTGATTCGGCTGCTGCAGGAAAACTGTAATCAAGTGTGTACTTATCAAGAAATTTATGAATTCGTTTGGAATCGTCCCTATGAAAATCAAAAAATTTATATTACGAATGTGGTTTTTAGAATTCGAGAGAAGTTTCGCCACAATGGATTGAGCTTAGAAAAGTATATTTATAATATTCGTGGTGTAGGCTATAGATTTCATTGTGACGAACCATCCTCTGAGAATTGATGGAGGTATTAGAGTATTTCATCCTTAAAACATAGCTATAGGTATCAAGAACAGTTCCTTTCAATTTTTTTGAAGGGAACTGTTCTTTTTCATGACTTCTGGAATCGCTTATACTGATTTTAGGAGGAATTATTATGGATAATCGATTATCGAATTTATACACTTTGCTGGCAAAGCAGGGAAAACCTATTGAAATTAGTCAACTGGCCAGACAGTTTCAAGTGAGTACACGAACAATCTATAACGATATCAATAAGCTAAATGAACTATTAGAGACAATTTCTTCAGAAAAAATCACGATTGAGAAGGCACAAGTTTGCTATCGCGCATCCGTTCCAGTGGACATGGAAAAATTGCTGCTTAAAAACAACGCGTTTGTCAGCGGGGATAAGACGATGCGACAAACACGTATTTTAGAATCTATTCTGCTGTCACCAGATTTCTTTAACTCAGAAAATTTGCTGCAGCAAACACTCATTTCAAAAAATACCTTAGTTAGTGATCTGCAGCAGATAAGAAAGAAATTAACCCAAAGCGGCATTTGTTTAGAATCGGTTCCTTTTCGTGGTTATCGAGTTATTGGGGAGGAGGGAGATATTCGTAATCTATTGGCAGCGACAATTGAGAAAGATCCGCTGTTGTTTGAAATCGAAGCTTATGAAAAAGAGCAGCAGCTTTTAACAAAGATTGAAGCATTTATTGATACCTTATGCAACAAGATCGGGATTCAATTAAGTGATGAGTCCTTTCAAAAGGTAATCGTCCATTTTTGGATCGCAAAAAAACGAATCGAACTAGGCAAAAGCTTCCCCATAAGTGTTGAAAAGGAGCTTTTGAATAAGGAAGAGCAAACGTTATGTGATTACCAAAAGGAGCTGGCGGTATTGTTTGAGCATCCCGTTGGAACGATGGAATGTTTTTACTTGGCAAACAAGCTATCGGAAGCTTCTGTGACTAAATATCAGGAACTGCGTTCAGATAAATGGCTTACCTTCAACTTGATGGTTGAAACATTTATTAATGCTGTAAATCAAGAATATCCAACGGTGGATTTCAGCGGAGATCAAAAATTATACGAAGGATTGATCAACCATTTGCGCCCCGCTTACAAACGTGCACTGGCAAAAGAAACATTAGAAAATCCCATGTATGAGTATGTACTGGATCATCATGACAAGCTTCATCGGCTTGTCTGCAGACACATTCCATTGATCGAAAAGGCCTTGGAGATTCGTTTTACTGATCACGAAAGGAGCTTCTTTACTCTTTTCTTCGCGGCATCGCTGGAAAGAGAAAAATTCTATGTTCCTCATAAGACGAAAATCATCATTATTTGTCCTGCAGGAATCAGTACATCAGAAATCTTAAAAAACAAGATAAGGAATCTTTTCAATGTGGACATTGTTGGGACATTTGGCGCTCGAGAAGGGGTTCGATGGCTAGAAGGGCATACCGTTGATTTAGTTGTTTCTACCATTCCGTTAAAGCTAAACGGTGTTCCTTTTGTTCAAGTGAATCCTTATTTATCAGATGAAGATATCCGCATGATTACTGAGTTTATCAAACCGATCTTTCATGAGGTCAGTATCGATCATTTGATCGGAATAGTAAAAAAGTACACGAGTTTGACGCCTCAGCAGGTTCATAGCTTATCAAAGGAGTTTATGGAGTATCTCAATCTAAAAGCTGCTGGAAAATTAAAAAAGGAGTATCAGCCTATGCTTAAAGAACTATTGACAGAAGAGTTAATCGCGCTTCAATACCACGCGAAAGATCGTGACGAGGCCGTAAGAAAAAGTGGTGAACTGCTGGTGAAAAGCGGTTTAGCCTCAGAAAACTATATCGAAGGCATGATTAAAAATGTCGAGGTAAATGGCACATACATTGTGATCGCACCTGGGATTGCCATGCCTCACGCACGTCCGGAAGAAGGAGCGTTGGCTGTTGGGTTTAGCATCGTGACCTTGAAAGAGCCGGTGGTGTTTGGTCATCCTAAGAACGATCCTGTCACTATCGTTATCGGGTTATGTGCAGTGGATCACCAAACGCATTTGAAGGCCTTAGCCGAATTAGTGGAAATTCTTTCTCATGAGGAAAATGTCGGAAGCTTTTTAGCAGCGACAGAGCCCAAAGAAATTCTGGCGATGATTAAAGGAGGAGAGGAATCATGTTAAAAATTGTGACCGTTTGTGGAGCAGGTGTTGGGAGCAGTATGATGATGCGGCTGTTTACGCAGCAGATCTTGGACGATGAGAAAATTGAAGCGGTTGTTGATGCCGCAGACATTGGTTCCGTCGATCCAAATGGCTATGATATTTTGATCACTACTTCGGATTTTGCGGATACGCTTCGAGATTCAACGGCTCAAATCGTTCGAATCGATAATATGATGGACAAGGACTATTTGAAAGAGCAGCTGCTAAAGACGATAAATGAGTTAGGAGGATAAGAGATGTCGGTCTTCTTATATATAGTAAACAATGTACTGAGTCAGGCGGTATTTATCATTGGTATGGTCGTGATCGTTGGCATGGCGGCGCAAAAGAAGAGCTGGGATCAAGTCCTTCCTAGCGCGATCAAAACGATGATCGGTTTTACAATGATCAATGTGGGCGGTCAAACTTTAGGGGGCGCCTTGCTGCCGCTGCAGCAAATGATTTCTAAAATTTTCAATATGCAGTCTTTTTCTGCCAATATCGGTGCGGCACAGGCTGAGAGCTTGGCTGAAATAGGAACAGAAATGGCACTGATTTTTGCATTTGGTTTTTTATTTAATTTGCTTTTGGCTCGCTTTACTCGTTTTAAATATGTTCATTTATCTGCCCATGTTTCCTTTTTCTTCGCAGGATTGATTGCGGCTTTGCTAAAATTTAACACGAATTTGTCCTTTGTTGCGATCATTATTGTGGGGTCACTGCTTTTAGGGTCATACATGACGTTTACTTGTGCGTACGTTGCTGTTTGTATAAAAGGCGTCAAAGGAGGAGAGGGCTTTACCTTAGCACATTCAAGCTCCTTTGGTTTACTGGTTGCGACCTTATTAGCCAAAGCTTTTGGCAACAAGGAGCATGATCTGGAGCAGCTGGAAATTCCTAAGAAGCTGAACTTCTTAAGAGAAATGACGATCGCCTTGACGCTGGTCATGACTGTTTTATTCCTCTTTGTAAGTATTCTTGCGAGTCCTGGCTGGACGATGAAAGAAATTACCGGCGGACAAGATATCATCGTGTTTTCATTATTAAGAGGGATTGAATTCGGAATGTGGATCACGGTGATCATCACAGGTGTACGGATGATGCTTTCGGAGATTATTCCAGCTTTTCACGGGATCGCAAATAAAATCATTCCTAACTCAAAACCGGGCCTGGATATTCCTTTACTATTCCCGAACTATCCAACCTCAGTGATTGTCGGCTTTCTTTGCAGCTTAGTTGCCGGTTTGACAGGAATGCTGCTTTTAGGAGCACTCAATTATCCAGTTGTTGTATTTCCGGCCTTGATTCCGACCTTCTTTACGGGTGCGGCAACAGCGATATTCGGAAATGCTCATGGCGGCCGCAGAGGGGCTGTTTTAGGCTCGTTGGCAAATGGCTTCATTTTGATTTTTGGTCAGGCCTTTTTGCTTCCAATGGTAGGAAGCTATGCACCGATTATGCGCATCCTGAGTGAGACGGATTACACTGTTTATGGACCGATCCTTGGCTGGCTGTTGCAACTATTCGGAGGTGCTTAATGAAAAATTTAGTGTTGTATTTGACGATCAACTATCCCACCAGAGCTGTCTTTTTCGAAATGCTGGATGTGGTGGCAGCTTTTGGAATAGGGTATGTTGAGATCGGAATTCCTGTTGAAGAGCCTCATTTAGATGGCGCAGTGGTCAGGCAGACGCAAGAAAAAATATTTCCAGATTTGACTAAAGCAGAAATTGTTTCGGTTTTAGCCGAAATTCGCAGCCGCTATTCGTTTAACGTTATCTTGATGACGTACCAATCAGGAGTTGACTGTTTTCAATTGGATCAGCTTTCTCAGGAATTGTATGATGCTATTTTATGTGTGGATCAAACCTTTGATGGGAAGTTTGCCGGAAAGCTTGTCCATACCTTTACAACAGCAATGGGGGAAAAAGAGGTAGAGACGCAGTTAGCTCAAAGCTCCCAATTTATTTATCTGGTGTCTGGAAAAGGAAAGACGGGAGAGTTCACTCAGTTGCCAACGGATTATCTGAAGCTGCTGCCGTATGTTAAGCGCAGATCAGAGCTGCCTGCCTTTGTTGGCTTTGGTGTGAAGACGCCAGACGATGTAGCTGAGATTCTCGCTAATGGAGCAGACGGTGCGATTATCGGTTCGGAATTTATTAAACAATTTAATGAAGGCGGGATTACAGGGATCAAGGAGTATTTATCAGAGCTCCAGCCTATTTTTGAGAACGGCTTGGCTTCGAAATAGCGCACACTGCCTATCAAAAGTTTGATAGAATAGAAAGAAAAAGCAGGTGAGCAAATGGCAATGTGGAATCCGTGGCGAGGCTGTCGACGCGTCAGTGAAGGATGCAGATATTGTTTCATCCATGAAGGCGACAAAAAGAAGTCGATCGATACGAGCAAAATCGAAAAATCCGCTCAATTTGATGCGCCGATCAAGAAAACTAAGAACGGCTACAAGATGAAGGGCGGGCAAACGGTGTATGTTTGTTTTTCTAGTGATTTTTTGATTGAAGAGGCGGACCCATGGCGGGCTGAGTGCTGGGAAATGATCAAAGAGCGCAGTGATCTGCAGTTCATTTTTTTAACAAAACGGATTGAACGCTTACCATTGGTTGTGCCTGATGATTGGGGCGAAGGGTATGAGAATGTTACCATTGGTGTTTCAGTGGAAAATCAGGAGAGAGCAGATCAACGCTTGCGTCTATTACAAGAGCTGCCGATTAAGCATAAAAATATTATTTGCCAGCCGTTGATCGAAGAAGTGAGCATCGCCGATTATTTAGAGGATATAGAATTAGTGATGGCCGGCGGTGAATACCATAAAAATGCCCGACCGTTGAACTATGACTGGATCTTGAAAATCCGAGAAGAAGCAATAGCACGGGAGATTCCTTTTGAATTTCGTCAATGCGGGACCCATTTTATTAAAGACGGTCGAGAATATCAGTTGAATTATCGGCAGCTGTTCTCGCAGGCGAAAAAAGCAGAAATCAATTGGCAGCCAAATAAATAGAGAAACGACGGAATCAAAAGTCGTTTTGAAAAATACTTAACAAAATGAAAGCGAACAATCAAATTACTTTACTAATTTAAAGTAATTTGATCGTTTCGCTTTTCATTATATTCATTTTGTTAGTTGCTTCTTCGTTATTCGGATAGATCCTCATTTAATTCTTTGGCAGCCAGTGCAACTCGCTTATTGCCTTTATGCAGCTCTACGATCGTCCATACCAGCAGCGCTAATACGGCAACGATCAGAACGTAGGCAATCGTATCAGCAGTCATAATCTCTGCTGCTGAAGGCCGATCGCCGAAGAAGCCTTCGATTTGACTTGGCAAGCCAATCAGATTCAAGTAGGTTAAGCCGATCACTGAGATCCAGCCCAAAAGCTGAATGATCTTTTTATTTTTGAAGCGTTCGCCCATTTCCGCGGAGCTGTTGGTCATCATAAGTAAGGGCAGCATTGAAAATGGTAAAGCGAAGGCTAGAAAGACTTGCGAATTGTTCATTAAATTGTTCAAGGCCTCATGTTCTTCGATCACGCTTTTTCCGCTGAAGAGCAGCACACAGATTAATACGGGAACAACTGAGATCAGCCGAGTCACTAAACGACGCAGCCAAATCGGCATCCGCATATGAATAAAGCCTTCCATAATTACCTGTCCAGTTAAAGTCCCAGTAATCGTGGAGTTTTGACCTGAAGCCAGTAAGGCGACAGCGAACAAAGTGGATAAGGCACCGGTTTTTGCGACACTCATCAAGATCCCGTTGCTCATTGTCGCAGGATTGGATAAGGCTTCATACAACCCGAAGAATGAGGGATCTTGGACAGTTCCGGTTTTGAACACTGCGACCCCCATAATCAAAAGCAGCGCATTGACGATAAAAGCCATTGATAATTGGATATTGGAATCCCAAGTCGTAAAACGAACCGCATTTGCGACTTCTTCTTCATCTTCGTGATTGATTTTCCTTGTTTGAGATACAGCTGAGTGTAGATACAGATTGTGGGGCATCACAGTCGCACCAATAATTCCCAAAGCACCAGTCAATGGCGTTTGACCGCCGATGGCAGGGGCGTTCGCGAAGGTTTCATTGGTAGGTACAAAGCCCTTCAATACGTCGCCCCAGTTAGGATCGGATAGAGCGACTTGATAAATAAATACAAAGAGGATCACGAAAATCAAACAAACGACGATCGCTTCGATTTTTCGAAAACCAATTTTTGTTAGCAGCAAGAGGACGAGAACGTCAAAAACTGTAATAAAGACGGCGATGACTAACGGAATATTGAATAACAAGTACAACGCAATCGCCGCGCCAATAACTTCCGCGATATCCGTAGCCATGATCGCCAGCTCGGTCAAAATCCAAAGGACAATTCCTAATGATTTACTTGTTCTCGCGCGAATCGCTTGTGCTAGGTCCATTCGTGTAACGATTCCCAGCTTGGCTGCCATGTATTGCAAAAGCATGGCCACTAAACTGGAAAGTAGGATGACGGACATTAATAAATACTGGAAGTTTTGTCCGCCGGTGATGGATGTCGACCAATTTCCCGGGTCCATATAGCCAACAGCGACTAATGCTCCTGGACCAGAGTAGGCCAGCAGAGTGCGCCAGAAACTTTTTCCTTTCGGTACTTCGACCGTACCATTGACTTCCTCTAGGGAAAGCCCGTTTGTATGTTCTAAAATGGGATGTTTTTTCGTACTCAATCGATTCCCACCCTTCCTTGATCTTTTCTACGATGCCATCATACACCCAAAATCAGGAAAAGAAAAGAAAAAAATTCGGCATGCCTAAAATTATACGAAAAGTCCTTTTTATTCTCTGTCAAACCAACAACTGGACAAAAAAACTCCAGCAGTCTCACCGAAAAAGAGACTGCTGGAGCGAGTAAACATAATAAATTAATTTTGACTAATCTCAATGACACGATCCACCCAGTCTTGATAGAAGCCTTCTTCGTGGGAAACAACGATGACCGTGCCGGCGAAATTCGCCAGGCTTTCACGTAAGCTATCCTTTGTGGCCTGGTCGATATGGTTGGTCGGCTCATCGAGGATCAACAAGTTGCCCTTTTGCATGGTCATCTGACAAAGCTTGACCTTGGTTTGCTCACCACCGCTCAGGGTACTAAGGGGTTCTTGCGCCAATTGATTCGGCAGACCCGCTCTAGCTAAATGCTTCCGCAATTCTTTGACAGTTTCTTTCGGAAAATGTTCGCTTAAATACTGTAATGGTGTTTGATAGGGATTTTCCCATTGCAGATCTTGCTCGAAATAGTTGATCTTTGTATTAGCCGGAAAATGAAATTCGCCAGCAATTTTAGGGATCGTTCCGATCAATGTTTTCAGCAATGTAGATTTACCGATACCGTTAAACCCGCGGATTGCGACCTTTTCACCATAACGCAATGTGATATTGATAGGTGACAATAATGGTCTTTGGTACCCAATCTCGAGATCGGTCGTTTCAAGTGCTAACGTCGTAACAATCGGGGCATGAGGGAACTCAAAATGTGCGACTGCGTTAGTAGACGGAGGCGTTAAGCGTTCCACTTTATCCAATTGCTTTTGTCGACTTTTTGCCATCGTTGAACGTGAACCGGCTTTGTATTTACGAATATAAGCTTCGGTTTTTTCAATTTGCCGTTTTTGTGACGCGTATTGCTTCATGTAGGTTTCCTGAAACTGTTCCTTTTGTTTTAAGGCTTTGGTCAGATTTCCGGTGTATTTAGTAAGCTTGCCGAATTCGATATCGGCAATGTGAGTCGTAATCTGATTCAAAAAGTCGCGATCATGGGAGATCACCACAAAGGTTCCCGCAAAATCCTGTAGAAACTGGCTCAACCAGGCGACATGTTCGTCATCCAAATGATTCGTCGGCTCATCCAAGATCAGAACGTCTGGTTTTTCGAGTAATAGTTTTGCCAGAATCAGTTTTGAGCGTTGTCCGCCGCTTAGATCCTCTAAGGGGGTGCCCATGCCTAAAATATCCAGCCCTAAGCCGCTGCTCATTTCGGCGATCAAGGTATCGATTTGATAAAAATCACCTTGGTCTAATTCCGTCTGCAAGCGACCCGCTTTTTCCAGCAGCTTGTCATCCATCGATTCGCCATACTCCATGTACAATTCGCCGATCTTTGCTTCTTTAGCAAAATCCGCCGCATAAGCGGTCTTCAAAAAATCCTTGATCGACAATGTCGGATCAACTTCAACATATTGGTCCAAATATCCCACGTGGATATTTTTTTGCCAGGCGATAGTGCCCTCATCTGGCAGCTGTTCGCCAGTAATAATCTTAATCAAGGTACTTTTTCCAGCCCCATTTTGTCCAATCAGGCCAAGATGTTCCCCTTTATTCAAATGCAATTCTAAATCCTCGTATAAAATTTTATCGCCGAATTGCTGGGCGATCCCTGTTAAATCTAAGATACTCATGTTTCTCCTACTTTCTTACTCAATTTCCCATCATCTAATAAAAGTAGTCCATAGTCAAGTAAAAAAGAGCCCTTTTTCAAGGACTCAGTGAGTTTTTTACAGTTGGGCAGACAATAGGTAATTGATAATATCGGAAATCATTTCGACCAATTGAACGAAAAGCTCCCAGCCCCAACCAATCAAACCATCAATAAATTGAAAAAGAAATTCTATCATTGTTTTCTCCTACTATTTGAATAAACTTGCTACCCAATTGATGGGGTAGAGGGACAGGTGCAGGGTCACATGAGCTAACAAATAACTTATTGCGAAGAATGGAAATAACAATTGTTTCATATTTTTTCAACCTCCGTATTTTTTGTTGCTTTAGTATAACCTGAAGGCGGGGCCGCCAGACATAGATTTACCTTATCGTTAACGAACAAATATGTAAGCTGAGCACACAAAAAAGCCCCTGCTTTCTATTAGTAAGCAGAGGCTTTTAATTATAGGCTTCATTCATTGAGAGGTGCGCTCCTTAGGCAGATTTTTTTAAGTCATAGATCGCTTGTTCAATGGTGATTCCAGTTGCTTGTTGACCAGTAACAGTTGAATAGACAATGAAGATGTTTTCTGCTAAATCAAACGTTACACGATAGGGTTTTTCTTGATCAAAAAAGGTCATAGTTTTTCCTCCTTTCATTTAATAACAAACTTACAAACAAAAGTATAACACATTAAAATAAAATAATAAAAGAAATTTGCATTCATAAAATATTTTAATTATTTAAAAAATGAATGATGGCTTTTTTGCTTGATATCCTATAAAAAAAGCTGATTTTTGGGATGAAAAGGGATGGATCGAGAAATAATCGAACAATTTATAGCGCTGAGAAAAGGAGGCTGCTATTTTGGTGAAGCTTTTCCTGCCATGATTCGATGACCGGCACGGCACTAAGCATCTGGGCTGATGATTTTGGACGAGGGGACGAGACGTTGTTCGCTTTATCCGATAGCTCGATAGTTTGGTTTAATAAAAAAGCAATTACCAAAAATACTTTTATTTTGTAAAGTTTTAAACGTTTTGACTTTATGGATATTAAGTAAAAATAGCTAAATGCAAAAAAGCCAGAAGCTCAATCGAATCAACCGATTGTCTGCTTCTGGCTTTTTTGTAAGCTTTCGCCCCTGCCAAGGACATTTATTATAGCATAATTTAAATAGGCTGATTATGAAAAATCAACTGCATTGCACGTCTTAGAGGGAAGTAAACTAGGCTGACAATCAAAATCGTAGAAAAAATATTGATCACAGTGGCAGGCATCGTAGCCAGTGCGGCGAAGAAGGCCGGTCTTAGCTGAGCGCCTGCGATCATCGACATGAGAGTCGCTTTGATGACTGACATGATAAATTTTGCAATGCCGGCACAGATTCCGATAATAACGATCTGGTAAATACGGGTTGGTTTGCGCTTAAAAAGTGAAAAAGCTGCATAAGCCGCTGCCCCCACAACAAAGCTCTCGATTAAGAAATAGGGCGCCTCGGCCGCGAAACCATTTAAAATATCGAAAACGAAAAAGCCGATTCCGCCGGCTAGAGCGCCCTGCCAATAACCAATCAGCAGAACAGCCAATAGTACGACGGAATTTCCGAAGTGGATAAAGGCACCAGTGGGCAGAGGAATCTTAATCATGGTTCCCATCAAAGTAAGTGCCGAAAATAGTGCGACTAGTACGAGGTTTTGAATTCGTTTATCACTGTTCATCAGAGTACTCCAATCGTTTTTCTCCATGTGTATAAGCCCCATGCCAGACATGCCCAACATATGGATTTATTTTTTCTCCCATCGCGATTGCCGCCTGAACAAAATCGATCGCCAACTTGACCGCTTTATCAACGGGATAATTTTTAGCGATCGCCGCAGTGATTGCTGCGGCAAAGGTACACCCAGCACCATGATTATAAGGCGTGTCAATGACCGGGTGGGGATATCGTTGAAAATGACTGCCGTCATAATACAGATCAAGTGTTTTTTCAGAATCCAACCGTGCGCCGCCCTTGATCACTACCTGCTTCACACCTAACAAAGCGATCTTCTTCGCTGCTTCCTGCATCTGCTTCTCCGAAGTGAGTTCGCCCATTTCCGATAAAATTCCCGCTTCACGCAAATTTGGTGTTGTAATCAGTGCATGAGGCAATAATTTTTCTCTCAAAGCCTGAACCTGTTCGTTTTTAATAAAATCCTGCGTTCCCTTGCCGCCGATAACTGGGTCAACGATGAATGGGTGATCCTTTGGGAGACGCTCACTGACTAAATCAATGATCTCCTGTGAGGGCAGCAGCCCTGTTTTGACGGCATCAACCGGACCTGCAAAAACAGAAGCGAGTTGCTCTTGGATCAGCTCTAAGGAAAGGGGATGCAAATGGTGCGCGCCAGATGCTGGCTCCAAGGTGACGATGGAGGTAATTGCGGCCAGACCAAAAGTACCAAATTCCTGAAAGGTTTTTAAATCCGCTTCAAGTCCGCCGCCTCCAGTGGCATCTGAACCTGCGATTGTAACAACTTTTTTCATATCGAGATACTCCATTTGTTTTGTAATAATATATCCTGTTGCTTCTCAGATGAAAACAGCCAATTGGCTTTGTTTTTCCTCATCCACTTTTGAGCAGGTAGGAAGAGGCTCTCCAGATACTGAAAAAATTTCATCGGATCAAAGCCTAAGAAAGCAGTATAAATCATGTCCGGACTAACCACAAATAGAACGAGTTTGCTAAGCCTTCCTAGTTGCTCCAAGGCTCCCAAGCCAACTCAAGTATTCTTCCTCTCTATGAATTGCGTGCATCAATATAAGATAATGCCCATAATTTTCCTGAATCTTTTCATCGGGGAAGACGATGTGCCTTCGACTTTCCAAGTGCTCCAGCTTTTTTTGATGCAGTTCGATTTGCTGCTGAATCATTTCCGGCAATCGTTCATCCTCGATACTTTTTATGAAATACAGCTTCAAAACAAACTCGTCCTTATTTGTCGGCAGCTCAGTTAAGGGTTCCTTCAGCCATTCCAGCAGGGCAATCCTTCCTGCGTCCGTTAGTGAATAAACCTTTTTCTCCAATTTTGTTCCAACGATCTCTGTTTGAAAATTGATCCAGCCCTTTTTGGTGAGCTTTGACAGCTCTGGATAAATTTGACTGTGTTTGGCTTGCCAAAACTCGCCAATCTCAGTGGTAAAAGCAGTTTTTATATCATAACCGGTCTTTTGACCTTCCTGCAGCATTCCCAAAATAATATATTGCAACGTATTTTTTTGTGCGATCTTAAACCTCTCCCTTGACAATGAACTGAAATCATTCTATCATAATCATGAAATCTAAAACATGTAAATAATTACATGTTTTAGTTTAACGAATTGGAGGGATAAAATTGAAACAATTTAAAACATTAGCAGATTTTGTCGGCACACACTTTATTTATACCTATGATAACGGCTGGGAATATGAATGGTACGCAAAAAATGACCATACGGTAGATTATCGAATTCACGGAGGAATGGTTGCCGGACGCTGGGTGAAGGATCAGGAAGTACAAATGGATCTACTAACGGAAGGTGTTTATAAGATTACTTGGACAGAACCCACTGGAACGGACGTTGCGTTAGACTTTTTACCAAATGAAGAAAAGCTTCATGGCACGATTTTCTTTCCTAAATGGGTAGAAGAGCATCCCGAAATAACTGTAACATTCCAAAATGAACACATTGACGAAATGCTTGCCGCAAGAGAAAAATATGAGACTTATCCTAAGCTGGTCGTTCCTGAATTTGCGAAGATTACGTATGCTGGTGAAGCGGGAGAAGATAACGAGGATGTCATTAGTGAAGCGCCTTATGAAGGAATGCCCGATGACATTCGTAATGGAAACTATTATGATAAAAATTATCGCCGCGTCAATAAATAGAGACGAAAAAGGTTCAACATTTTTTTATGTTGAACCTTTTTTTCTCTATTTTGTTTTCATCCATTGATCACGAATTTCGTCCGTTAAACGAATGATCCGTTTGCCGACCTCAGGATATTGATTAGTAGCTAGATTGGCTAAAGAAACGCGAACAGCCCATTCACTGCTGCCAAAAGCGTTGGCCTTCAAAAGCATCAGCTGTTCTTTTTCTGCGAGGGAAGTTAGGACTTTTGTAACAGTCCATTTATTCTTTAAGTAGTCCGCGAAGGCGTTGCCGTAGCGTTTGCGGCTCCAGTCTTCGTAATTGATCTCGCAATAATAGGCCGTATCCAAATCCTCCAGCGGTTCCTGCAGGCCTAAGGTATTAAACAAGAGCTTTTCTCGTTGGCGGCAAATATCCATTACTTCGGCCTTGTAGGCTTTTCCTTCATCTAATAAGCTGTACAAACTAAACATAACCATCATTACCTGCTGCGGAGCAGAAAGACCGGCGGCATGATTCAAGGCAACATCGCGACTGTCAGCCACACAGCGATCAATAAAGGGAATGGTTGTTGGATCAGCGGTCAAAGAAGCATAGCGCTCGTTCAATTGTTCGATCTTGTCTTGCGGCAGGTTCGCGATCAATTCGTCAAACAGATTGTGTTTGGCAACGGCGATGGTTCCTACACGCCAGCCAGTCGCACCAAAATATTTCGAATACGAATAAATGCAGGCAGTATTGTAAGGAATTTCTGAGAACAATGAGGTGAAGACCGGAACAAAGGTACCATATACATCATCGGTCAAGATCATCAACTCCGGATTGTCCGTTGCAACGATATCCTTTAGCAAGTCGATCGTTGGCTGTGCCAAAGCATTCGCTGTCGGGTTACTTGGGTTCACCACGAAAACGGCTTTGATATCGGAATCGCGCAGTTTATTGATTTCTTCATCGGGGTATTGATAGGTCATTTTGCCATCAATCATAGTTTGCTTTGCTTGGACTTTGACGATGTCAAAAGAATATTTCGGTAATTCAGGAATTTCTAAATAAGGCGCAAAGGTCGGCAGCATCAATGCGATTTTATCGCCGCGATTCAATAGAAAATTATTGAATAAGGTGTCGAAAATATAGCAGATTCCCGCAGTTCCGCCTTCAACAGCGAAAATATCGAAGGGGATCGCACTGTCAGAGAAAAGCTCTTGATTCAAGTAGGCTTTGATCGGCCCTTCGCAGGCAGTCAAACATCGTACAGGATTTGGATAATTATCGCCAATGATGTGATCCAGTATATCCGTCAGCCAAGCTTCCTTTGGCATGCCAAGGTAGTTGTTGTCAGAAAACCAGATTTTTTTCAAGAAGGCAGCGCCTTTTCCTGGATGAGCGGCTAAAAATTCAACGAAGCGCTGACCACGAGCTGCATCAGATTGGATCATTCCAGCGGTTAGTTCACCAGTGCCATATAGGGTTTCTTGTGTAGCGAACTGACCGAGTAAAAAGAAGGCTTCTCGAGGTGTAGGAGCGGTCCAGTTGGGATTTCCGCGACCAGCATTCAAAAGCTTGGTAACATTTTTGTTTTCATGAATCTTTTGTTCTAAAAAGAGACTTAATTCAAAGGGACTTAGTTCTTCTAAGGCTTGTTCAGTAATTGTAGACACAAATACGACTCCTTTTACGCTTTATTTGCTTTCATAGTAACGAGAATAATTTTTAATACAGCGTAAATACGCTTAGAGTTTATGAGAAAGTTTCTGTTAAATTACAAAGAAATAAGGTGCGTTTTCTTTTGGTATATACTAAAAAGGTTAATAAGACAATGAGTTAAGCGCTTACCGTATTCTAAGAAACCAATTCCTAAAGATTTTTTTACGTATTCGATATCAGACTTTCGACCCATGTCAAATATAAAAAAATAGGGCATACTATTGTTATAAGTTAATCGTAAGTAAATAGATGGACGTTGGAGTATATATAGATATCTAATGTGAGGAGGAATCAGAGATGGATCAGTTGATCGCTATTGCGTTTATTGCGTTGTTAGTTTTCTTTGTAATTAAAGTCGGGTCCGTTTTATGGCGTATTGCCGGTGTATTGTTTTTGCTATTTATCATTTATATGTATAAGGATCAGGTCATTACACAAGTTCAGAACTTTATTGCCAATCCAAACTTCGGTGGATTATGGCAAAGTGTTTCCGGGTTTTTCGGAGATTTGTTTGATAAGGTTGCTGGTTTTGTCAGTACTGTGATTGAATAAAAGCTTGAGAAGTTCTCTTAACAGAGGGCTTCTTTTTTTTTAGAAAAAAAGAAAGTGGCTATTTAGGTGTGATATACTAAAAGGTATCTTTTGTGTAGACAAAAGAGAAATGGAGTGAAAAAAGGAAAACAGGGGTGTTTTTTTGAAGAAAAGGACGATCAAGCAAGAATTGTTCTATTTATTTTCTATGGAGCTATTTAGCGCGGTGATATTTTGGGTAGTTTATGGCATGTGGGTAAGGGCGGAACCATGGGTCGGAAAAGCCGCGATTTATTATCCATTAATTGTGTTGATAGTCATTCTTGTACAGGGTTCACTTTATTGGTTGAATTGCTTAATGAGGCTAAAAAAACAGAATGCTTTGGATACGCAACAGATCGCGAGGATCTATCGACTCTTTAAAATCATGGATTATGGCTTGCTGGCAGCCTATATCCCAGTTCTACTTTTTACAAAGAGCTTCTCAGTTGTTGGTATGCTGATTTGGCTGTTTGCGATTATTGAACTGATCAATTATTTCCATTACCGCCTATCTTATTACACAAAATCAGGACTTGGACTACAAATTATCAAGCCGTTGAGATCGCTTATTTCAGGCACAGCGGTAAAATCTCAAATTGCTAAAGAAATCTTATCCGTACAAAAAGGAAAATGATAAAACAAAGCCTCTGCTTTCAACAAATGGAAGCAGAGGCTTCGTTTTTATTTTCGCTCGACATTTTCTAAATATTTCCGACACCGTAAATAGCTTGCCAAAACATCTTGCGGCACGTCGACATGTGGAATAAATCCTGTTCCCATCGGTCCATAGCCTTTTTCATCATCGTTTAGACGGCGAATTTCACCAATGACCAGAGACAAGAAATATTCTGGTTCCCACCAAGTATCCATCTCTGAATTTTTAAAATGGGGCCGCGTGTCAAACGCAATTAATTTTGGCTGCTCGAAGAAGAGCGGCTGAATCGCGGACAGAGGTAAGTGCCATTCTTTACTAAAAGTGACGTGGGCACGTTTTTGTACCAGCGGATCCTGAACTAGCCAAAAATTCGTTGGCGCATTCTGAGAAAAAAGCTCGTATGAGAAGCGGGCATTTTCACCAGTATTTGTTGACTTCTTTTCTAATAGCAAGCTGAGCTCACGAGAACAGTAGTGGAGAAATATTTCCTGTGTAATCTCTGCTTCGGAAAGCTGCTCCCATTCTGTTCGAACGAGTTTTGGATAAAACTTTTTGCAATTTGCGATTAGCGGGATGGTCCCATGACCAATTCCGCCGACAAAAAGGACGCGTTGAATAGCAGGTTCTGCTTCACAAAATTGCGCAGCAGAAACGATCAAATGAGGCAGGCTGTTGCCAGCTATTATTAATGTGTCAGAGTGAAAATCAGGATTTTTTGGAATCGTCGTTAGATAGTTAACGAGTGTTGTGAAATCAGACATAGTTGTCTCCTTAAATTTTAGTTGAAATTGTACCCTATATAATAGTAGCAAAATTTTCAACAGAAAAAAACTGTCAGTAAAAATACCGACAGTAGCAGGCTAAAATAAATAGCGAATAAAAAAGAAAATACACAAGGCAAAGAGGATAACTGATAATGTTAACCAGCTTTTCTGCTTGATCCAAAGGAATTTTCCGTAACAAAAAGCAGCGGCCGCACCAGTAAAGAGACTGAACAGATCCATTACTTCGCGATGATCCACTACGCGTGCGAGCATCAAGATGCTGAAAAGAATCAAACTAAATATACCAGCGGTGGCTAGTGCCAAATCAGTGCTGGTCTGTTTTCTTTCGTTTTCCATGCGTTCCCCTCCAGTCGATAAGATTAACAGCCTAAGCTAATTTTGAAGTTAATTCTGAGTTAAAAATCGGTTCGATTCTCGTGGAATTAAGGTCCAAATGAGGTGAAATCGAAGCGATGTCACGTACATTGTTGTTTTTATTATAAATGAATCCGATTACAATGTCACGCATATACGAACATCTCAATTCATAAAATAGTTATTTTTTAAAACAGAGCCGGAAATGACTCTGCTTTTTGGTATAAATCACTGATTATTAGTGTATACTGGATGGGTGAAAGCTGTCAGTTACAACCCAAAGGGCACTGCAAATGGAATGCTCTTTGGCGAACGCACTTTTAACTAATGAACCTAACAATACACGAGGAGTGAGAGTGTGACTCAATTTTATTTTGTTCGACATGGAAAAACTGAAATCAATGCAGAAGGACGTTTCAATGGTGGAACTGTTGATTCTCCTTTGATTCCATCAGGAGTAGAGGCGACCAAAAGGATGGCCCAACACTTAAAGACTGTCTCTTTTGACGTAGCGTTGTCTTCGCCGCAAATGCGGGCGCAAACGACGGCTAACATTATTTTGGCGGAAAATGCGGCACCTCCGGAATTGACTGTCGTTGAAGATTTACGAGAAATGCGGCTGGGGGATTGGGACGGTCAAAAGATTGATCAGATTACGGCGGCATATCCTGAAGATCTAAAGAATTATCGGACGCGGCCAGACCTATTTGCCGCAGAAAAATTTCATGCAGAATCCTACCCTAGTTTGATTGCCCGAAGTACGAAGGTAATCGAAGAGACGGCTAAGCTGTATCCAAGTGAGAAAATTTTGGTGGTTAGCCATGGGATTTTATTGATGGCCTTATTAAATACGTTGAATGGTGTCCCGTTAGCGAAAATTCGTGAGAGTGGCATCGTGGATAATTCCAGCTTGACGATTTTGACGTATTCCAAAGGGCAGACACTCATTGAAGCGTGGGGCCAAACCTTTTAAGAGGAAAACGAACAAATAATGATAAAAGTATCATCGGATCAGCGAAAAGTAAAAGATTAAAAATCAAATTCCACGCTTATCACTTGTTTTTTCATATTTTCAAAAAGAACTAGTTAATTCTGGATGCTGTTTTTGATAAAAAGTCTATATAATCATTTTGGTTATTTGTAGACTTTTTTGTTGTGTGTAAAATAATAAATATTAGAACTAAGTAACCAAGGGTTCTTCAAAGGATTCGCTTAATTTCTTCTTATAAGTGATTGAATAAAAGATAAACTCTCGCTGAAACGGCAGTATTAATTAGATGGAAATGGCCGTAAGTTATAAATGACTTTTAAAAGACTTCTTAGTGTTTTTTGCTTTCGTGTTTTTTTATGACGGATCAAGCAGCGGATGAAAGAAATAAAAAAACAGTGATTTTTCTGATAGTAAGACTTTCAAAAAAAATAAGAACGAAAAAAGCCCTTTGATTTTTAGTTCAAAGGGCTCTTATTCAATTTTAATATTGAGGTAACTATTCTGTAAACAGATTTTTTCGCTTTAATCGATAAGTCAGCTCGATCATGGTTTCTTGATCCTCTAATGGTACGGAGGCATCTGTCAAAAAATACTCGTAGCTGCGAAAGGTGAAGATTCCATTGTCTTGTTTGATGGCATCAATCAACTCCTTGTAGGAATCGGTCAAATCATCGTAATCACCGACGTAGAGAGTTCTAACCGCCTGATAACTAGGCAAAACATAGCTTTGGAATTTTTCTGTCGAAGGAATTTCCTTATTAATGGGAAAGCCGATCTCAACCGCTAAAAGCTCATCTTTAGGCTGCCCCGACTCATCCAGATTCAAGTATGAAATAAATGGCGTCCCTACAAGCTCAGCGCCGTTTTTTTGTATATATTCTAACAAATCTACAAAAGAGGTTCCGATGTAATTTGGTATGTGCTCATGTGAAATATGAGTAGACATCGAAACGATCGTTTGTGCCGGCTTAGTAATCTTCTCAATTTGCATAGTCATCCCCCGTTTCCTAAACTCCTACGCTGATTGTAACAAGGAATGAAATCGAATACAAATACCAGCTATTTTTCCTGTGGCGCGAATCCCAAAACCTGGCCGTGTTGATTCAAATAATTAAAGAAGATAGGAAATAGGTCGACATCGGCCTTGTTTAGTCGTTCTTTCGCCTCAAGCCGTTTCCAGGTTTTAACAGAAACCCCTTTTTCCAGTCTTTTTTTCGCCTGCTGAAAGGAGGGCTCACGTTGATAGATTACTCGATTCAGCAGTTCCCCTTTGGCATAGAGGTAGCAATAATAAGCACCATTCTCGGGTAAAATACCGACAAAGGTTTGGTTTTGCATGATCTGGATCAGCTGCTTATTCCGCCGTAAAAAGCGCTGGACGGTTAAATAATTATTCCACCATTGGGAGGAGGCTTCGAAATCATGCCGCTCACTGGCAGCCTGAACCCGCTGATCGATCCTTGTCAGCAGAGCAGTCGATTTTCCTAAAAGTGTCTCTTTGATTTCTTCAATTCGCAAATCAAACTCTTCTTCTGGAGAGAGCTCGTCATAGCTTTTCACGATGCCAGCTACATATTTCAAGGGGCCGTCTAAGCGGTAGGTGCTATTGATGATTTGTTTCAGCTCTTGGATTTTGCTTTCCTTAAAGAAAGGACCGATCACTAAACCTTCCTCAGACCATTCGCTCAGGACTCTCAAATAGGGTGCTTTACTCAAAAATTGAAAGTAGCCGTAGCTTTCGTAATGATTCATCATTCGATTATATCTTGGACGAATTTGATGAATGACATGGCATTCTAATAAGAGAGCATCAAATTCCGTATCCGTCAGCTCATAATCAAAGTCGTCGATCCAACGAACCATCTCTAGAACTTTCCGTGAATGTTGCTTGTTTTGAATAAAATAGGAGCCGACCCGCTGCTTCAAATTTTTTGCCTTGCCAACATAGATAATCTCGCCACGGCTGTTTTTCATTTTGTAGATACCAGGAGTTTTTGGCAAATTCTTGAGTTTGTCTTTTAGCATATTTTCACCTCGATTGTTCAAAGTAACAAAAAAGATTTTTAAAAAGTTTTTAAAAGTGCGATTCCAGAATCAATTTTTTTAGGATTTTGAAATTAATTGAAAAATAGGTGTTTTTGGTCTAAAATCTGAAAAAATAATCTAAAATATCAAAAAACACGGGTTCTGAGCAATGACCAACCATTTCTATTGTGTTATAATTAATTACGTTAAGAAAGCAATGAGAGAGAGAAATGGAGAGATGTTAAATGTCAAATAAAGTTTTAACCCGACGTGAACTGCGTCAACAAAAACGGCAGAAGACCACTAATTATCGCTACCTTAAAAAAGGGTCTGCTGTAGTAGGTACAGCGTTAGTAACGGTTTCGGTAGCAGCACCATTACTAAACACACATGAAGTAGAAGCTGTTGAAGGCAAAACGACTGCAACCACGTCAAATGTTGATAAAAAAGCTTTTATCAATGAAATTTCAAATGAAATCAAGCCATTGGCCGAAAAACATGATCTTTATTCTTCGATTATGATCGCACAAGCCATCATTGAAAGTGATTGGGGACAAAACGCTTATGCGCAAGCACCTTATTACAATCTGTTTGGTTTAGAAGGTCAATATCAAGGCAAGTCTGCGATGTTAGACAAGAAGAACACAGAAACCGGTCAATCTGAGAAAAAAGAATTAAAGCAATATGGATCTTATAAGGAAGCAATCCAAGACTATATTGAAATCATCAAGACTACTTCTCGTGACGGCAATGAAAATTACTTTAGCGGAACTTGGCGCAGTAATGCAAAAGACTATCAAACAGCTGCGGCAGCATTAGAAGGACGCTTCAATAATGATCAAAGCTATGTTCAAAAATTAGTTTCAACAATTCAAGAACATGATTTAACTAGCTATGATGCTACTGAACCAGTGACACCGCCAGTAGCACAGCCTGCTGTTGCGACACCAGAACAACCAACAGAGTATACGGTTCAATCTGGCGACACGGTTCATTCTATCACGAATCAATTTGGAATTGGCGTGCAAGAGTTCACGGATTGGAACAGTATTACTGACAATAACATCTATGCTGGACAAAATGTGGTTGTTGGCAATGGTACAACAGATGAGAACACGGCGCCAGCTGCTCAAGCAGCACCAGTGACACCTGTTGCAGCGACAACTCCGACTGTAGATCAATCAGTTGTTAATACTACACCAACACCAGAAGTAACGCCAGTAGCAGAAACACCGGCAGTTACTCCAGAAGCTCCACAAAATGAGCCAACAGCACCAGTTGTTCAGGAAGAAGAGGCACCCGCTCAGCAAGAGCAAGAGACTCAAACGCCGGCTCCAGAAACACCTGTAACAACGCCGGAAACACAACCTGAACAAACACAGCAAGAACAGACTCAACAACAAGAACAACAACAGCAGCAAACAGCTCCTGAGCAAACGACTGAAGCTTCTCGTGGAGAACAAGTCGTTAATGAAGCGGAAAAATATATCGGCACACCATATGTATGGGGTGGAAAAGATACTAGCGGATTTGACTGCTCTGGCTTGACTCAATATGTTTACAAGCAAGTAACAGGTAAGGATATCGGTGTTTGGACAGTAGCACAGGAATCATCTGGTACGCAAATCGATGTGAGCCAAGCGCAGCAAGGCGATCTCCTATTCTGGGGTGACCAAGGCTCGACTTATCATGTTGCGATTTCTGCAGGAGGCGACCAATATATTCACGCACCGCAACCAGGTGAAAACGTGAAATACGGTTCAACTCAATATTACACACCAGACTTTGGTGTTCGCGTATACTAAAAGTAATCTAAATATAATACCCAAGCAGACATAAACAATCATTTGTCTGCTTGGGTATTTTTTGTATTTCACTTGATCATCCAAGGGTGCTCAGCAAAAAACTAGCTACTAATAAATTTCATAGTAACATTGCTAATCAGAGTAATGGTTGTTATACTGTGGCTAATTTAAAGCAGAGGATCGGAGGGGAACTGAAATGTATGAACCAAAATTGGAAAAGGAAATCCGTTGTCCTTTAGAATATGGTCTCAATATTTTTGGCGGTAAATGGAAATCACGGATCATTTGTGTGTTGGCCGAAAAAAAGGTGCTGCGTTATAATACCCTGAAAAAAGAGATGACTGATATTACAGATGCTGTCTTGGCAGCGACGTTGAAGGATCTGCTGTCAAATGATATCATTCAACGCAAACAGTACAATGAAATTCCTCCTAGAGTAGAGTATTCGCTAGCTGAAAAGGGCGAGTCGGTGGTTCCGATTCTTCAGCATATTTGCGAATGGTCGGGGGCCTATCATAAGGTTGATAATGAAAAAGCTTTGATGCAATGTCAAAAATGTGATTACCATCAGGTTATTTAGCTCTAAAATAATGAGCAGATAAAAACGCTCGTCCGTTTTTCTGAATTCAGAAAAGCAGACGAGCGTTTTTTATTTGCATGATTGTTTAAGCTACTGTGTAGATTTTGATTTCTGGATCTTTGAACCATAGTGGTTGCAAGCCAGTTACAACATCTTTAGTAAATAGGTCTGTTTCTAAGTATGCCTGAGCATTTTCAGGACTGTCAAATCCATGCAAAACTTGTACGTCTTCATCTCTTACAAGTAAATCTTTAGTAAGAGCGCCATTGATTTCTTTCAAAAACGGGTCACGATAGTCGGTGAAGACCTTCGCTGCAGCAGGACGATTTTTTTCTTCAATGTAAAGAGTGATTTCTAAATAAGCTTTTACTGACATGATAGTTCCTCCTAGATAGCATTATTGTCACCCTCGCGCTAAGGTAAACTCAGATTATCAGAGATACTTTCAGGAGTAAATAATCTAACAAATTGATAAGTCACTAATTTTTTTCATAGTTTTAGTAAATACGAGCAGGAACTAATCATCTGTCATTCGTTTTCTTTTTTCATCAATGATGTCTGAGGTTGAGGTTCGGTTCGACTCCACCATATCTGCAACCGCTAATTTATAATTCAAATTTTTTTGATAATGCAGCGAGAAAAAGCAGCCATATAGAACATCTAATAAATAGCAAATCGACGCATTCACTGCAAAGTTAGCAATCTTTGAATACAGCTTTTCACGAGTGGATATTCGCAGCTGGATATTGGCGAGTTTGCCAAGCGAGCTTTCTCCGATACTAGTAATAGAGATAATAGGAACATGGTTCAGGTATAAAATCTCAGCGAGCTTGATAACAGAGTTGGTCTCTCCGCTGTAGGAAATCACGATCGCGCAAGAATCTTTGCGTAAATTAGAGGCCGCAAATAGCTGTTCTCCCTCAGTGGTACAAATCGAGACCTTCTTTTTAATTCGCGACATTTTGAGTTGAAAATCCTGTGCGATCAGAAGGTTGCCGCTAGTTGCGAAAATATAAATATCCTCCGTCTTTTCCAACAGTTTGACCGCTCGATACAGATTGGTTTGATCAATCAGGTGGTTTGTATCCTGAACCGCCTCGTTGTTCAGATGCATCAGCTTGCTTGCAATAGATGAAAAATCATCTCTATCAGTAAAGGGAAAGTTTGCATCGACATCCTTGAAATGCTCATTCAAATAGCTGACCTCATCTAAATATGCGTCGCGAAAGTCATTCCAGCCAGAAAAATTCAATTTTTTAGCGATTCGAATCAGCGTTGAAGGAGCGGTATGATTTTTCGCTGCAATTTCTTTGATCGTTTGCTTCTTGATTCGAACCTTTTCCTCTAGCATATAATTAATGACGGTCTTCTCAGAATTTGAGAAAGGAAAAGTTTCCATTTTTTCGTGTAATAGCATAGAATCCCCTCATTTTTTTTAGGTTAATTCTAGTTTAACAAGAGGACTTCACACTGTCCAAGTATATTTTTTTTCATGAGTTGAAACGAAATTCGCAAAAAATGCAGGGAAACACCTAAAAAAAGGAAATCGCGTTACGATTTAAAGGGATTCGATTGTATTCTATCGGTTTCAATCTAAAATGAAGGTACCAAGAGGAAATGAAAGCACTGAGATTTAAATGAGATTTCCTTTTAGTAAACTAAAGGAGTGTACGAAATGGATTATAAGGTTTTAGGTAAAAACATTTTGGACAACATTGGTGGAGAAGTAAACATTCAAGAATTTTATCACTGTGCAACGAGGTTACGGTTCATTTTGAAGGACCCGTCAAAAGCCGACAAGAAGAAGGTCGAAACACTCAAGGGTGTTATCAGTGTTGTAGAAAGCGGCGGACAGTTTCAGGTCGTCATTGGAAACAAGGTAAAGGATCTATATAATGTCATGACGCAGGAACTGGGCCTATCAACGGAAACTAGTGAAGCCGGAGAAAATAAAAACAAGATCAGCCCGATCAATCGATTAATTGACTTATTATCAGGAACATTTGCTCCAGCCTTTGGCTTATTGGCTGGATCTGGGTTATTGAAGGGAATTATTTTATTAGCTACTTTTGCAGGGCTGCAGACGGATTCGGGTGCTTATCTTATTTTAAGCGCTGCGGCAGACAGCTTATTCTATTTCTTGCCGATCATCTTGGCTATTTCCGCTGCTAGAAAATTTAAGACGGATCAATTTTTATCAGTCGTTATAGCGGGTGCTTTATTGCATCCAACGATTGTTGAAGCGCTAAACAGCGGACAATCCGTCGATTTCTTTGGGATTCCAGTTATTTTAGCAAATTATAGCAGTTCTGTGATTCCGATTCTTTTTTCTGTCTGGATTCTCTCAAAGGTTGAACCGTTTGTTAAACGCTTTTTACACGAGAGTATTCAAACCTTTATTACGCCAATGATTTGTTTGGTCATTATGGTACCGTTGACCTTGATTGTTGTCGGACCAATTGCTACTTATCTAGGAAATGCTTTGGCAGATGGTTATCTGTTGATCTATAAATTAAGTCCGATTATCTCAGGGATCATCATCGGTGCATTATGGCAGGTCTTTGTCATTTTCGGTCTGCATTGGGCATTTATTCCAATCATGATCAATAATATTGCTAATTTGGGTTATGACACATTGATGGCTATGTGTACTCCGGCGGTCGTTGCTCAGGCTGGTGCCGCTTTGGGTGTGTTCTTACGAAGCAGAAACAAGCAATTCAAATCATTATCTCTATCTGCTTTTATCACAGGGTTATTTGGTGTCACTGAGCCTGCTATTTATGGTGTGAATCTAAGAGTTAAAAAACCATTTATCATGGGTGTTATTAGTGGGGCTGTCGGAGGTGCAATTATTGGTGCGGCCGGCTCAAGATCGACTATTTTCGGAACCTTAAGTTTTGTTACCTTCCCGGCTTATTTTGGTAAAGGATTTGCGGCGTATGCGTTTAGTTATTTCTTTTCAATGATATTGGCTTGTGTACTTACCTATTTCTTTGGCGGCGTGAAAGAGTATGAAGCAGAAGAAAATAAGACAGCGCCAACAGCGGATCAGGAAGACGTGCTCTCGCCAGTTGCTGGGGAATTAGTATCATTAGAAACAGTCGCGGATGAAACCTTTTCATCTGGTGCAATGGGTGAAGGCTTTGCGGTCAGACCAGCAAACGGAAAAGTTGTCGCTCCGATCGATGGAGAGATCACCATGGTTTTCCCTACTGGACATGCATTAGGGATCAGAAACAAGGATGGCATTGAGATATTAATCCATATTGGTATTGATACAGTTTCGATGAACGGAGAAGGCTTTAAGAAACATGTTTCTGAAGGAGATCAGGTAAGAAAAGGAGAGCTGCTGATCGAATTTGATCCATTAATGATCAAAGAGGCCGGACTCGATTCTACTGTAATGGTTGTTTTTACGAATCGTGAAAGCTACAAGAGTGCGACAAACTTGAGCTCGTTTGATCAGCCGATTACCGAAGGAGCGGAAATTTTTACCTTGAATTTATAAGGAAGAAGCGAGGAAGAAAATGAGAAAAGACTTTTTATGGGGCGGCGCGATCGCTGCTCATCAGGCAGAAGGCGAATGGAAGGCAGGCGGCAAAGGTGTCAGTGTAGCCGATGTCTTGACATCCGGGACACATGAAAAGAAAAGAGAGATTACTAAAGGCATCATTGAAGGAAAAAATTATCCTAATCATTTTGGGATTGATTTTTATAATACCTATCAAGAAGATATTAAGCTATTTGAGGAAATGGGCTTTAACGGCTTTAGAACGTCAATCGCCTGGACGAGAATTTTTCCTGAAGGGGACGAGGCAGAACCAAACGAAGAAGGCTTACAATTTTATGATGATTTGTTTGATGAGCTGATTGAAAAAGGAATGGAGCCGATTATTACGCTGTCGCATTTTGAAATGCCGTATCATTTAGTGGAAGCATATGGCGGCTGGCGCAGTAAAAAAGTAATTGATTATTTTGTTAACTTTGCGGAGGTTGTTTTTAAGCGCTATAAACATAAAGTTAAGTATTGGATGACCTTTAATGAAATCAACAATATCTTTAATCCAAACGATGAATTTTTTAGCTTTGTGACTGGCGGTCTGCAATATCAGGAGCAAGAAAATAAGCAGCAAGTAATGTACCAAGCCTCAATGAATCAGCTGGTTGCCAGTGCTAAGGCAGTAGAAATCGCAAAAGCGCTCCGCCCTGATTTTGAAATCGGCTGTATGCTGGCCTTTATCCCAGTCTATCCATATTCAAGTAATCCAGCCGATGTCCTTTTGGCTCAGCAAGAAATGCGCAGCCGTTATTTCTATCTGGACGTTCACGTTCATGGTGAAATTCCGAATTATACGAAAATCCTATGGGAAAAAGAGAAAATTACGATCGACTTATCTGAAGAAGAAATCCAAGTGTTAAAAAAAGGAACAGTGGATTATGTTGCGATTAGCTATTACATGTCGAATACAGTAAGCAGCCAAAAGCAGGAGGAACAGGGTGCTTCTTACAAATCTAGCGAGAATGTTGTTGATAATCCTTATTTGACGGCCTCTGATTGGGGCTGGCAAAATGATCCGACCGGCTTGCGTTATGCGTTGAATGAGTTGTATTATCGTTATCGTAAACCAATTATGATTGTAGAAAATGGTTTGGGTGCCTTCGATGATGCGACGAACAAAGAGGTCATTGTTGACGACTATCGGATAGAATATTTGCGAAACCATATTTTAGCGATGAAGCAGGCAGTCGATGAGGATGGTGTAGATGTTCTAGGATATACCTCATGGGGGCCAATCGATATCGTCAGCGCTGGAACAGGGGAAATGAAGAAACGTTACGGCTTCATTTATGTCGACCAGGATGATTACGGCAATGGTTCGAAAAAGCGTTACAAAAAGAAGAGCTTTGATTGGTATAGAGAAACGATTAAAGGAAACGCAGAGAATCTAATATAAAAAAGGAACCTGCGGCTATGAACCATGGAAACTATAGCCGCAGGTTTTTGTTTATGAGGTCACACAAATCTTTTTTGAACAGATATAATTGCACGAAAACGCTTTTATTGTTACAATTATGAACGAAGGATAGTGACTGGTAGAGCAGGCTAAACCTTAATAAGATGTAATGTCTTATTTTGGTTTGGCCTTTTTTGTTAGTCCAATTTTTTACAGATTATTGAAATGTGAGAGTGTAGTGGAAGTTGAAATCTGCTCATCGAAACATGTCGCTTAGTTGACTGACGGGCGAAGATTCGAGAAATGAATTTCGACAATTGTATGAGCTGTCGCAAAATGAAAGGAGATTTTTCATGTTTAAAAAAGATTTTTTATGGGGCGGCGCGACTGCCGCGAATCAATTAGAAGGTGCGTATCACGCGGATGGTAAAGGCTTATCGGTCGCTGATGTGATGCCGGGCGGAAAGCAGCGGTTTCAAGTGATAGGATCGCCAGAATTTGCCTGGGAGATCGACGAGGCAAAATATATCTATCCAAATCATCGCGGGATCGATCATTATGAGCGCTTTCGTGAAGATATCGCATTATTCGCGGAAATGGGTTTCAAGTGCTATCGTTTTTCGATCGCCTGGTCACGAATTTTTCCAAAGGGTGATGAGCTGCAGCCAAATGAAGCGGGACTGAAATTTTATGACGCATTGATTGATGAGTGCTTGAGCTATGGCATCGAGCCAGTAATTACGATCTCCCATTATGAAATGCCGCTGCATCTAGCAACAGCATATGGCGGCTGGAAAAATCGTCAATTGATTGAATTCTATGAACGATTTGCGAAAACAGTCCTGACTCGCTACGGTAAAAAGGTGAACTATTGGATGACCTTTAACGAGATCAATTCAGCCTTTCATTTTCCAGCCTTGAGTCAGGGAATGGTCGCTTCAAACGGCGGAGCGGAGATGCAAAATGTCTTTCAAGCGTGGCACAATCAATTTGTAGCAAGCAGTTTAGCGGTTAAAATCGCTCGTGAAATTGATTCAACTATCCAAGTCGGCTGCATGATCATTTATGCAACGAGCTACGGTATCGACTCAAATCCGATCAATCAAGCCGCGAATTTAGTCCAAAATCAAGAATTCAATTTCTTCTGTACTGATGTACAGGTTCGTGGTGCTTATCCAGCTTATACTAAACGGATGCATAAAAAATATGGCGTCGATGAAGCAAAATTGGTTATTACAGAAGAAGATTTGGCGCTATTAAAGAACTATCCAGTGGATTATATTGGGTTTAGTTACTACATGTCGATGGTCGTGGATGAAACATCAGAAGAAACAGAGGGAGCGTCTGGCAATCTGCTTGGCGGCGTAAAAAATCCATTCCTGAAAGCAAGCGAATGGGGCTGGCAAATTGATCCGGAAGGCTTGCGAATCGCTATGAATGAGCTGTATGGTCGTTATCAGGTACCGCTATTTATTGTCGAAAACGGTCTGGGGGCAATCGATGAAGTGCAACCAGATGGATCGATCGAAGATGGCTATCGTATTGATTATTTGCGTGCGCATATCGAGGCGATGAAGGAAGCTGTTGAAGATGGTGTTGATTTGATGGGCTATACACCTTGGGGCTGTATTGATCTGGTTAGTGCGTCCACTGGTGAAATGAGCAAGCGTTATGGCTTCATATACGTGGATCTGGATGATCAGGGCAATGGAACTTTGGATCGTTCGAAAAAGGCTTCGTTTGATTGGTACAAAAAAGTGATTGCTTCCAATGGAGCAGATCTCGCTTAAGTCTAGCAAGTAAAAAAGACAAAGGACCTTTCTGATTTAAAGTTTTTTTGAAAAATACTTAACAAAATGAAAGCCAAATGCGCATATTACTTTCGATTATGATGGTATATGAGTGTTTGGCTTTTTTATTATCTTATTTTTGCTTCGACCACCTAATGATTTGTACAGCGCTATTAGTTAATTTGAAATACAGTTGTTGATAAAATTATTATGTCTACCTAGGGCGGACAACATCACAAGTACAACGAATAAAAAAAGAGGATCGACTTGGAAAAGCCAATCCTCTTTTTTTCAATCGAATTTTGAAACAAGATAACAACGGCTTCTATCATATCAAGTAAAGCCACGATCCAATGGCAATAAAAGAGAGCGAAAGGAGATACACAAAGACACTCGCACATAAAACCAAAATTTTCCCGTTGTCACTAAGCACATCGGCTTTAAAAACCGGTAAAAACAGGTCATATTTACGGAAAAGAAAGACGCGACCAGCAAGAATCCCAGCAACAATTCCAAATAATAGTAAAAAGAACGAAAGGCTGATGACGGATGTGAGTTTCAGAAAAATGCAAAAGGATAACATTGCGGCGTAAACATATTTCTCCAAAATAATCACCTGATTTCTTTGCTTATTTCGTATCTACTTACATTATAAGAGATAAAAAGGCAGAGAAAGTATTCGGTTTTTTTAAACATTGTAAAAAACTAGGGAAAAACATTTAAAAGAGCTCTTGTCTGTCATGAGTATCGAAAAAGGGTCATTTACCCCTCCTTTAAATAGCGCCAAAGTGTCGTTCGACTGATCCCTAGCTGTTCAGCAGTCTTGGTTTGATTTCCATTGTTTTGTTCCAGCACACTCAAAATAATTTCTTTTGAGTAATCAAAAAGGGTCGGGTTCTCCACTTTTGTTTGTAGGGAAAAGCTTCCAAGATGACTGTCCGAGAAATTTTGGAGTAAGCGTTCCTTTTTCAACAGCTGGACGACCTGATGCTCAGAAATATAGTGAGTCGATGCGTTTATCACTAGCTCCTTGATACCGGATTGCAGCTGGTTGAAGTTTCCCGGCCAGTCAAAGGCCAGAAACTCGTTCAGGGCATTAGGATCGAAGCCGATCACGTCCTTGTTGCATTCAATATTCAGCTTGTTCAGCAGGAGCGTGGTGATCACGTTCAGCTCATGTTTTCGTTCCTTGATAGGCGGTGCATAGATGCTGGCGCAATTTAATTCGAATAGTAAACGATGATAGATTTTTTCTTCACTAACGTTGTTTGTATTATAAGTGAACAATAAATTATTCCTTTGCAGAAGCTTTGTATTTTTTACGATAGTAATCAGCTGCTCTGCATCGTGAACAGTGAGCTGTTCGATATTTTGAAAAAGCAGGGTATTGTTTTCATCAACCAGCGGTCCATTCGTCGGGTTGACAAGAAATTTCCACATCTTTTCGTTCATCAGCTTTGCATCAATCGAAATCAATTGATTGTTGTGAATTTTTTGATTCAAGAAGGCTTGATAAGCAATACTAGATTTTGCTGTTCCGGTTTCGCCTACGATGATGATGGAATTATAAAAATTATTGACCTGCCGTAATTTTCGTTTTGTCTCTTCTTGAATAAATTGAGTAAATAGGAGCTTTGTAGTGAAAATTTCTTCAATCTCGGCGCGTTTTTGATAAAAAATCCCAAAGCGGTTATTAATAATCGGGGGTGTTGAAACATTCAGATTACAGCTATAATAAATCGAGTCATCGATACTTATTTTTTTTACACTAAGCATATAAACTTTGTTTTCAAAGGTATGATAGTATTGGTTTTCGTCTGTCATATCTTTTTTTGTGCTTAAGGATCTGGCGAGCGAGCTGGATAAATTTGGAGCGACATTTGAAAAATAAACGTGAAAGCGATCGTCTAGAACAACAAAATCCTGTTTCTGCTGCTTGATGCTTTCTTCTAATACCGATTTCTCATGGATAACGCGTTTTAATTGCTTGGCGATGGTCAAGGCCTCCTGATAAGCGTGCTTGACGCTTTCAAAACCAGAGGTAATCAAGATAGTATTGATTGCTTTGGTTAATGCCAAGCGATTCGTGATCGCGTCGCAGAGAATCATTTCATAATTTTCCTCAACTAAAACATCCAAGGTTGTACTTGCGTCAGTGGTTTCGTCTAATGTGATGATCTTTATGTTGTAGCCTAAAATGTCACAGAGTAAATGCGCGGTTTCTGTAATACTGGCATAGCCGACGATGGCAAAATTTTCAGTATAATTCTTCGCTAATCGAATGGTTCCCAAAATATCATAGATGGAGATCGACACATCGATGACAGGGATGGAAACCACTTGACGAATCAAGTCGGCGGTTCCGCCCCGGGAGATAATCGCGTCATAACCATCATGAAAAAGCTCTGCCGCCACTTTTTGACCTTCCTGCAAATCGGCAGTGTAAATATCTGATTCCACTTCTGAAAATTGCTTACTAACGATATTCATCGAGTTATTCAGTTCATCGTAGGGAGCAATACCTAAAATTTTGATTTTAATCGACATTGTCGTTTCTCCTTGTGTTTCATATTGAAACTATTATACCAATGTTAATTAAAAATAAGTATCAAAAAAATGAAAACGTTTCAAAAAGAAACAAATATTTTTAATGGTGAATATCCAAAGCCGAAAATGCAGGCTAAAATGAAACCATGAAATCAAAGGTGGTGAATGGATGATAAAGCTGCTAGTTATTGCAGATGATTTTACAGGGGCCCTTGATACCGGCGTTCAATTTTCCAAGCAGGGGATCTCGACGCTCGTCTCAACGGACACAAAAATAAGATTTTCCGATGTTGACGAAGAAGTCGATGTTTTGGTGATCGATACGGAAAGCCGCTACTTAGCTTTTGAAGAGGCGTACAAATTAATTCATGCAATAATTGTAAGCGCTAAAAAAGCTGGAATCCCATTTATTTATAAAAAGGTCGATTCTGCGTTACGGGGGAATATCAGTGCAGAGATCAAAGCCGTTTTGGATGCGAGTCAGGAAGCTGCAATTCCGTTTTTACCAGCGTATCCTGAGATGAATCGTGTGCTGATTAATGGTGATCTCTACATAGATCGAATCCCGGTTTCTCAAAGTGTTTTTGCAGAAGATCCATATGAGCCAGTAATTGAAAGCAATGTGCTGCGCAGGTTAAAAGCAGAGGCAGATATTGATGGCTATTTAATAGAAGAAAACCTGCCTGAACCACTCAACGGTGTCTTAGTTTTTGATGCTGAAACGAATGAGGATTTGGAAAAGCAAGCCGATATTTTGGAGCAGGCGGAGTTGTTGTCTATCTCGATCGGCTGTGCAGGGTTTGCGAAAGTATTAGCCGAAAAATTATTTCCCAGAACGGAGCCAAAAACCTTCTCATTAAAAGGACCGCTGGTAGTGATCTGCGGAAGTGTCAATCCTATTACTAGAAAACAAGTCGATTATGTGGAGCATCGGAATTATCCTAGAATTTCTTTGAAACCGCATCAGCTGCTGCGCCCGGATTATTGGAACGGCTCAGAAGGAAAAAAGGAAGTCGCTCACTATCTGAGTTTAATGGCCGATCAGGCATTGATCATTTTTGAAACCTTGAGTCAAGAGACCAGCCAAGGAATTGAGCAGCACAGTCAAGAGCTAGGGTTGGCGATTTCCGATTTTCGTTTTAAGATTGGCCGCTCATTGGGGGAGCTGACTCAAGCGATTTGGTCAGAAAAGTCGGAGAACACCTTTTTATTTACAGGAGGAGATACATTGTTTCAGTCGATGAGTGTGCTGGGGATCAATCAGATCAAGCCGCTGGCTGAAATCAGTGCTGGAGTCGTTCTTTCAGCAATTAAATGGAAGGAACAGGAAATCCAAGTCATCACTAAATCCGGTGGCTTTGGGAATGAGGAGCTCTTTGAAGAAATCAGTCAGTTAACAGAATAGAACGGAAAATGGAGGAAGAAAAATGCTTGTAGATTACAGTTTAAAAATGCCGAAGAATATCATTGCGGGGGAACATGCGATTGAGCAGCTATCTGGAATTATCGCGACAGGTATCAAAAAAATCGTGATTTTTACAGATAAGGGAATTCTAGGAGCGGGATTAGCAGATTTGCCTAAAGCGCTAATTGAAAAAGCGGGTGTGGATTATACGATCATTTCAGAGATTCCCGCAGAACCAAGCTATCATGAGGCGCAGGCGATGGTCGACGAGTTCAAAAAGGAACAAGCGGATTTTATCATCGCTATCGGCGGGGGCAGTGTGATGGATGTGGCTAAGCTTGCATCAATCCTAGCTACGGATGAATACAAGGTCAAGGATTTGTTAGATGTTCCATTGCTTGCCAAAAAACAAATCACGAGTTTGATGATTCCTACTACGGCTGGAACAGGCGCGGAGGCAACTCCGAATAGTATCGTCGGTGTACCGGAAAAAGAATTAAAAATCGGCATCGTCAATCCTGAAATGATTGCTGACTATGTGCTTTTGGACAGTCGGATGATCAAAAATCTGCCAAAACCTATTGCGGCTGCGACTGGCGTCGATGCATTATGCCATGCGATCGAGTGTTTTACTTCGGCAAAGGCCAACCCAATCAGTAATACCTTTGCATTAGAAGCATTGGATCTGATCATGAACAATATCATCGAAGCGTGTACCAACCCAGCTGCGTTGGAGGCAAAAAGCCGCATGCTTCTAGGTTCCTTCTATGCCGGAGTAGCCATTACCTCTTCTGGAACAACTGCCGTTCATGCGCTTTCGTATCCGCTAGGAGGAAAATATCATATTGCTCATGGTGTCTCCAATGCGATGCTGCTGACACCAGTGATGAAGTTCAATCAGCCCGCAATTAAGGATTTATTGGCTGTTGCGTATGATCGTGTGGTCAAGGATGGTGACAAGGAGCTTACGGTTGACCAAAAATCGGCCTATATGCTGAGTCAATTAGAAGAAATTGTTCAAGTATTAGAAATTCCGACAAGTTTAAAAGAATTCAACGTACCTGAAGAGGACTTAGATGGGCTAGTGGCAGCTGGTATGGAAGTTACCCGCTTGCTTGTCAATAATAAACGGGAAGTTACGCCAGAGGATGCAAGAAAAATCTATTTGGAAATTCTGTAGCAGCGATGCAGAAAATTCGATAATTGATCCTTATTTATATAGAAGGAGATTTTAAATTATGAAAAAAATCATCGGTATCACAATGGGCGATCCAGCTGGGATTGGACCAGAAATTTCATTAAAGGCTTTTCAAAAATCAGAGTTGTATGACAGATGCAGACCGCTTCTTGTGGGGGATAAGAGTGTCGTCGATCATTATCTGGCAAAGCATCCGGATCTGGATTTATCAGTAAATCTGATTGAGCACCCAAGTGAGGGGAAATACGTACTAGGGACAATTGATTTAATCGATTTAAGCGTGGTTGATTTGGCAGAGCTGCCCATCGGTGAAGTATCGAAGGCAGGCGGAAATGCCGCATTTCAATATGTCAAAAAGGTTATCGAATTAGCCTTAGCAAAGGAAATCGATGCGACAGTGACGAACCCTTTAAATAAAGAAGCGTTGAATGCGGCGGGGCATCATTATGCTGGACATACCGAAATTTATGCTGATTTAACAGGAACAGATAAATACACGATGATGCTGGCAGACGGAAATTTACGTGTCGTCCATGTTTCCACACACGTTTCTTTACGTGAGGCCTGCGATCGGGCGACCAAAGAGCGAGTGCTGGATGTCATTCGAATTGCTGACCAGGCATGTAAAAACTTAGGGATAAAGACACCTCGGATTGCGGTGGCAGGCTTAAACCCTCATTGCGGTGAAAACGGACTGTTTGGTCAAGAGGAAATTAATGAGATCAATCCGGCTGTTGAAGCAGCTAAGGCGGAAGGCATCAATGCTTATGGCTCGCTTCCGGCTGATACGGTCTTTTCTAAAGCGAATGGCGGGATGTATGACATTGTTGTTGCGATGTATCACGATCAGGGGCATATCCCGTTGAAGCTGCTGGGCTTTGTGTATGATCAAAAAACAGCTAGCTGGGAGGCGGTCAAAGGAGTCAATATCACTTTGAATCTGCCGATTATCCGCACCTCAGTTGATCACGGAACAGCCTTTGATCAAGCAGGGAAATGGACTGCAAGTGAGCTTAGTCTTGAGAATGCTATTGATTATGCTATTCGTTTAGCAGAGAACTCATAAAAATAAACGCAATTGAAAAAAAGGAGGAGTTAAAATGGCAACAAGCTTACCTCGTGTAAGAGAATCAGAACCAAATGGGGTTGTGTATCGCGATGAATTTTTAAATGTAGATTTCGGCTTGATACCAACTGGCGGTAATAACACCGCTCATGCACCAACCTTGATCGAAACGACAGACGGCGGCCTGCTGTGCGCATGGTTTGCCGGAAGTTTTGAAGGCAGCGGGGATATTTCAATCGTGGTATCAAAGCTGAATCCAGACACACAGGTGTGGTCAGTGCCGGTCACTGTATCAAAAGGGGAGGATCGCAGCGAACAAAATCCAGCCTTCTTCCGAGCACCAGATGGACAGATCTGGTTGATCTATACCTCTCAGTTAAGTCGTCAAGAGGGAAAGGACAATATGCAGTTTACCTCGATCATCATGGTTCAAAAATCAAGTGATGAAGGAACCAGCTGGGGAGAACCAGAAGTTTTATTTGCTAATGAAGGAACTTTTTCTCGTCAGGCTATTCAGATTTTGAGTAATGAGCGCTGGATTTTTAGTACTTGGTTATGTGAGGATTCACCGGAAGGACTGACGAATGATCCGACAGAATTTCAAATTTCTGATGATCAGGGCCAGACCTGGCGAGCGGTTCGGATGCCAGACAGCAATGGACGAGTTCATGCGAATGTTGTCGAGGTGGAAAAAGGCCATCTTGTAGCCTTTATGCGCAGCCGTTTTGCCGACCATGTGTATGCCAGTGAATCCAATGATTTTGGGGACAGCTGGAGTGTTCCAGAGGCGACTGTCCTGCCAAATAACAATGCAAGCGTCAGTGCCATCAAGCTGCACTCGGGAGAAATCGCTTTGGCATATAACATGAACGCTGCGAATAATGCAGAATTCGGCAAGGTTACTTGGCCGGGATTGCGAAATCCAGTAGTGGTTTCGGTTTCGGAGGATTATGGAAAATCTTGGCCGATCGGTCGCATCCTTGAACCGGCTGAAGGGTATATTGGCAGAGAAAATAAAACGAACAACTCTCAGCATGAATATCCAACGCTTTATCAAGACAGTAAAGGTATTTTGCATTTAGTCTATGCCTATAAAAACCGTCTTTGTGTTAAGTATGTGCGTTTTACGGTAGAGGAGCTGTTCGGTGAAAAACGAGAAGCAGAAGGATTATACAATCCAACATCAGGTGAAGGTGTAGATAAATAAGTCTCCGCTGAAATGGTACCGCATTCTTACTAGCTTTATGAACACGATAAAAAATTAGAGGAGCGATTTGAATGAAACAAACAGAATTAAAAGGAATCATTGTCCCAATCTTGACCCCGATGCATGAGGATGAAAGCATTAATCTAGAAGAGCTTCGTGCGCAGGTCGAGCGGATGATCGAAAATGGGATTCACGGTATTTTTCCTTTCGGGACAAATGGCGAAGGCTATATTCTGACGGCAGAAGAAAAAAAAGTAGTGCTGGAAACCGTTGTTGACCAAACCAATGGGCGTGTCCCGATTTATGCCGGAACAGGGACACTCTCTACTAAAGAAACGATCGAACAAAGTAAGATGGCGCAAGCAGCAGGAGCGGATGTACTGTCTCTCATTACGCCTAGCTTCGCCGCGGCAAGCCAAGAGGAACTATACACGCATTATAAAACAGTCGCTGAAGCAGTGGACATGCCGATTGTTTTATATAATATCCCAGCACGGACAGGAAATGCGATCGCACCGGCAACAGTCGGACGTTTGGCTGAAATTGAAAATATTATCGGTGCCAAAGATTCTAGCGGGAATTTTTCAAACATCCTAGGCTATATCGATGCAGGAAAAAAGAAAACGAACGGCAATTTCTATACTCTGTCTGGCAATGACCAACTGATTATTTGGACACTGTTAGCCGGCGGAACCGGAGGCATTGCAGGCTGTGCGAATGTTTACCCACAAACAATGGCTTCTATTTATGATTTGTTTGTTGAAGGCAAAATTGAGGAAGCTAAAAAAGCCAATGAACGTATTCAAAGCTTCAGAGCCTGCTTTAAATATGGCAATCCAAATACGATCGTGAAAACAGCTACTGGTTTACTCGGACACAATGTAGGTTCTTGTCGTGCGCCATTCAATCAAATTCCTGAAGAAGGAATCGAAGCAATCAAGAAGGTTCTAGAAGAGAATAAGGCTAAAGGAATGCAATAGAAAAGGCCATTTAAATCAGTCGTTTCTTTAAATAAATGGTTCGAAGTGGATAGAATATTTTCTTCCTAAGGAGGTCAATATTCTATCTACTTGATAAGGATAGATAAATAAAGCTTGGGAGGTTACTATGACTATTCAAATGATTATTGCCTTGGCAATCACCGCATTAATGATTGTTTTGATCATGATCGACAAACTGCCATTTGGCGCACCGCCGCTATTTGCGTGTATTTTACTGGTTATATTTGGAATTACTGATATCAAGGGTGCATTTGCTGGATTTTCAAACTCAACGATCATCATGTTGGCTGAGTTTATGGCTATTATTGCGGCGTTACAGAAGACCAATTTTATTGTTGTATTCAAAAAAGCCATGTTTTCTATGGCGAATAAGGGCGGCTTCAAATCATATATGCTGATTATCCTAGTGGTTATGCTGGGCTGCAGCATGTTCGGAACAGGTTCAACGGCGTACTATGTCCTTACTATTGGTTTGCTTTCTACTCTGCCTTATAGTAAAAAGCTTCCGCCATCAAAGGTAATTATGACTGCTGGTTTTGCTGCGAATCATCCATTGATTCCTTTTAATACGGCTTTGCAATTTGGAATCGTGACTGCTGTTCTTGGGGCAGCGGGACAAGCGATAAATGTTTCTGTTTTTAAATTTGCTATTGTCAATTTATTCTTATCCCTTGGTTTTCTGCTGAACTGTATCATTCAATATAAATTCCTGCCGGATCATCCGATCAAAGACGAGGATGAAGAGGAGACAGACTCAGCTGTAAATGAAACCGCTTCTTTATTGCCTAAATGGAAGCAAAACGTGACGTATGGAGCCTTTATCTTTGCGGTTGTTGGAATGCTGCTGCAAAGCAGAATAGGTGACGCCGGCTATGCGATGGCTGGTTTATCTGTTGCTGCCATTTTAGTTGTTGGTGTATTGGATTTTGCAGAAATTCGTGATGCCATCAGTGCTCCAATCATTTTAATGTCGGCTGGTGTCATTGGTGTTGCTGACGCTTTAGGAAATACAGGACTCACCAATTTAGTTGGCGAGACAGTCGCCGGAATGCTGGGAACAAACGTCAATCCATTTGTGATGATTTTTGCTTTCTGTATTTTGACGAGCCTGCTAGCTACTTTGACCGGTTCAACGATTGGTACAGTGTATGTTTTCACACCTTTAGCCATTGCTGTATGTTCGAATCTTGGACTAGATCCTACAGCGGCAGCCTGTGCAATCGTTATTTCGGGCTGGTGCGGACACTTTCTACCTATCGATGGCATGCCTGCTATGATCTTAGGATATGGAAAATATTCGGCAAAAGAGTTTTGGGTATTTACGATACCGCAATATTTCATTCGATTATTGGCTTTAACTGTTGGATCACTGATCATGTTCCCTATGTAAAAAAATAAAGAGGTGCGAAAATGACAAATAAATTTGAGCTAGAACATATTGGAATCAATACAGAAAATACTAAGGAGGCCGAGGAGCTGGCTGCTTTATTAAGCAGTATGTTCAATTTGACTTCCCGTCATGGACAAAAATCAGAATTCGCTGGAGATTATTTTGAATGTATGAGAAGTCCGTTTCTAGGTAAAAATGGCCACATCGCTATGAGAACACCAGATTTAGAAGGTGCTGTTACTGAACTGAAGGAGAAAGGTCTTTCTTTCAATATGGAGACAGCGGCTTACGATGAAGCTGGAAAGCTGAAAAATATTTATTTAGCTGGAGAGTTTGGCGGCTTTGCGATTCATATTTTAAGAAAGTAAACGGGAATATCGCATTATCTGGAATAAATTTGAATAATAAGACTTGTGTATTTGAGATGAATTATACGCAAGTCTTCTTTTTTAAGAAAAAACAGGAGGAGCATATGACAGAGTTAACTAAAAAGCAAAGGACGATGGAATTTTATTCAGAGACTTCAGAGGACGTATTGGCGAACCTGGATTCATCAGCTGAAGGACTAAGCGGAAGCGAAGCACAAAAACGTCTGACAGATTATGGAAAAAATGAATTAGCCGAAGGGAAAAAGAAGAGCCTATTCATGAAGTTTGCGGAGCAATTCAAGGATTTCATGATTTTAGTTTTATTGGCAGCCGCGATAATATCCGCTGTTGTTTCTCATGAAGTTGTGGATTCGATCATTATTTTGCTGGTGGTAATTATTAACGCCATTATGGGTGTCTTTCAAGAAGCAAAGGCGGAGCAGGCGATCGAGGCTCTAAAGGAAATGTCTACGCCTAACGCCAATGTTTTAAGAGATGGTCATACCTTATCTATCAAAAGTGATGATTTGGTTCCTGGAGATATCGTATTACTGGAGGCAGGCGATGTCGTTCCAGCGGATATTCGTCTGTTGGAGGCCGCATCATTAAAAATTGAAGAGGCTGCTTTAACGGGTGAATCAGTTCCTGTGGAAAAGACTATCACTGTCTTGCCGGCTGGGGATATCGGTATTGGCGATCGTGTGAATATGGCCTTTTCAAATAGTAATGTTACATACGGCCGCGGAAAAGGGGTCGTGGTAAATACAGGAATGAGTACCGAAGTAGGAAAAATCGCCGACATGCTGGCGCAAGCGGATGAAACTGAAACGCCATTAAAGAATAACTTGAATGATTTAGGAAAATTTTTGACAATGGCTATCATCGCAATCGCCGTGATCATGTTCGTTGTTGGAACCGTGTTTAACGGCACTTCTTTTGTCGATATGCTGCTGACGTCTATTTCATTGGCGGTAGCCGGTAGCCGCGATTCCTGAAGGCTTGCCTGCGATCGTCACGATCATTTTAGCGTTAGGAACACAAGTGATGGCGAAACGAAATTCGGTCATTCGGAAACTTCCGGCAGTTGAAACGTTAGGGAGTACGGATATCATTGCTTCCGATAAAACAGGAACCTTGACCCTGAACCAAATGACCGTGGAAAAATGGTACGACGATTTTCAACAAAAATCCTCTAAGAATCCGATTAAGCTGGACAACATGACACTAAAAATCATGAATTATGCGAATGATACCAAAATTGCTCAAGACGGCAGCTTGATTGGTGATCCGACTGAAACAGCATTGGTGCAGTTTGGGATTGATCAGAAATTTTCTCTTGGTGAAAGCCTGCAACAGGAACCGCGGGTTGGCGAGCTGCCGTTTGATTCAGACCGCAAATTGATGAGTACCGTGCATCAGCTTTCAAATGGGCGCTATCTAGTGGCTGTGAAGGGTGCCCCGGATGTGCTGATCCAACGAACAAATCGTGTCTTTGTTGCTGGAGAAGAAGTTTCGATGACAGAAAAGCAAAGAAACGAAATTTTGTTCAATAATGCGGATATGGCGAAACAAGCCTTGCGAGTGTTAGCGATGGGCTTTAAGTATCTTGACGAGTTCCCACAAGAGCTGACATCAGAAGTACTTGAAAATGATTTATGCTTTGCTGGTTTGGTGGGAATGATCGATCCGGAACGAGAAGAAGCGGCTGAAGCAGTCAGAATGGCTAAGGAAGCGGGAATACGTCCGATTATGATCACTGGCGATCATAAGGATACCGCCGAAGCGATCGCGGTTCGATTGGGGATTATTCATTCCGGTAATTCCAACGCGGTCTTAACAGGTGCCGAGCTGAACGAGATGAGTGATGAGGTATTTGCGAAACAGGTATACAATTATTCTGTTTATGCACGTGTATCGCCTGAGCATAAAGTTCGAATCGTCAAAGCCTGGCAGCAGGAGGGAAAGGTAGTAGCGATGACTGGCGATGGCGTCAATGATGCGCCGTCCTTGAAGCAGGCCGATATTGGTATCGGTATGGGAATTACCGGAACCGAGGTGTCTAAAGGAGCGTCCGATATGGTATTGGCGGATGATAATTTTGCTACGATCGTTGTCGCAGTAGAAGAAGGCCGCAAAGTATTTTCCAATATCCAAAAAACGGTTCAGTATTTATTGGCAGCTAACCTAGGAGAAGTATTGACATTGTTTATTGCAACAATGTTTGCTTGGGACACACTGCTGCCAATTCATCTATTATGGATCAATTTAGTCACCGATACTTTTCCGGCGATTGCTTTAGGAATGGAGCCAGCAGAAAAAGATCTGATGAGCCACAAACCGCGAGGAAGAAGCTCGAATCTATTTTCCGGCGGTGTCTTTAGCAGCATCATTTATCAAGGAATCCTAGAAGGCGGACTGACGCTATTTGTTTATTGGTTTGCTATTCAGAATCCAGCACATACGGCATTGAATATGCCGGAACTTTCAACACAAGCCCTGTATAATTTACAGCATGCAGATGCTCTGACGATGTGTTTCGCGACACTTGGATTTATGCAGCTGTTCCATGCCTTTAATGTGAAGTCGGTAAAACAGTCGATCTTTAAAGTAGGGCCTTTCCGAAATAAGACCTTTAATTGGGCAATCTTGCTTTCCTTTGTTTTAATGGGTGTGATCATCCTAGTTCCAGGGCTTAACGATATTTTCCGAGTAGCGTCATTGAATGGCACACAATGGGGTGTCGTTGCCGGAGTTTCCTTCTCAATTATTCCAATCGTTGAAGTTGTTAAGCTATTTCAACGGAAACTGCATAAGGAGAAAGTAGAAGAGGCTGTGATCGAGTAAATGATTCGGTTTAGCTGAAAAACAGATGAAATAGATGCAGTCGAATTTTTATGATTTAAAAAGAATAAATGACGAATCCGAAAGTTTTTTTGGAAAATACTTAACAAAATGAAAGCGAATGACCCTTTTACTATCAATTGATAAAGTAAAAGGGTCATTTTGCTTTCTATTTATTTTTTTGCAGGAAAGCTCTTTTCTTCAATTCTTCCTAGCAAGCTGTCGCGAGAGGTTTACTAAAATTTTTATTGAATTTGAAATTTATTAAGCCTGAAGCAGAGATAAACGCTATAATGAACATACTATAGAAATGTACGTAAAGAGGAATGACTCCTCTTTGAGCATAGAGGTGCTTGAATGAAATCGAAGGAAAATGAAAAAGATTTGATGATAAGAAAGCAAGAGCTGTCCCTGCCAGCGAGTGCCGCCCTGCCGCCGATGCTGGCTGAACGAATGGCGCTTTATCCAGAAAATAAACGGCGTCCAGTCAATAAAACTGTCTTTAATAATCAGTACTTTCAATTGACGTACAATACCAGAAATCATTCAATGGCCATCTCTTCAAAGGGCGACCTCGTATACTCAGCGATTCCTTATGATACCGCGCGGAACTATATTCAGCGGGCAGCGATTCAATATTTGCTTCATCCCGAGGAAATACGGCGCTATATCGAGCTGCATCAGACAACGTTGGAAAAATATTTGACGTTAAGTATTTTCCAGGTGACGGGTAATCGAGTCGAAGAAAACTCCTTTGAGGTGAAGCAGGCGTATAACGCGATTTTGCAAAATCCGCTATTAGAGATTCAGATCGCCGGCCGTCTGATGCAACATGATGAGACGGGGCCGTTGTCGGCGAATCTTGCCGGTAAGTTTTTGTTTAGCGAGAATGTAAAAACAGGGATTGCCGGCTATATTTCGGAGTATTTGAATTTTGTGGTTCAGCTGGCTCATTCATTGCCATTAATGATCGATGGGAAGGATGTTCAGCTGCTAGAAGCAGCGGGGCAAGAGCAGCAGTTGTTGGAGCAAGGGCTGACGATTCATTCGGACATTGATTCAGCGTTGTCCTTACTGCCGCAAGAGGTGAAAAAAGGGCTCGAAAATGCACTTGTGGCTACGGACTCTGCTTCTCTGGTCAATACACAGCCGCTTTTACGCTCAGAGTATGGCGAAGAATTATCAAAAGTGCGAGATAACTATGTGGCTCACAGTGTCCATCCAGACGAAGCAGAAAAATATTTCAGAAATGTCCATTCCACTGAAAACCGAAATTTAGTGAATGTTGTTTCAGATATTCATTCGAAGGATGGAAAGCTGCCGTTTCTTAATCGGCATTTTAATATTCTGACAGGGGACGTCTCTGATTCCCGTGTACACGACGAAGAGATAGAAGGAATCTACCTTATAGGCGGTCACGAATTAGTAGATGTATTGCCTGAAACAACGGATCAGACAGATGAACAATGGGAAAAATGGCGTCCGTTTTTCCACTATGCATGGTTTAAAGAATTGCTGCAGGAGCCAGACGAGGCTTGGTATTTACTGCCGACAGGAAATCATCCCTTTTACGAAGTTGTCGAAGCGGAGCTTGCTGCTCGTTTTCCAAAAATGAATGTGCTGAATAATAAGAGCCTGATCCATGAGGACGTCCGCTACATCGGACTTACGATTCCTGTTGCATTAGTAAAACGAAAAAAAGCCCAGCAGCAGTTCATTTTAAAGGCTCTGGAAAAATTATTAGGCGAAAATACAGAAATACCGACGGTGATCGTTTCTCATGCGCCGTTGTTTAATGAATTGAGTCTGTTGCCCGAGACGAGCGAGGCTTACAATAAGGACTATATTTGTGAAGAGCCGAAAATTGAAAAACTGTTTGAACAGTACAATATTATTGGAGCGATCCACGGACATCACCATATTCCAGCATCCTCACGCCGATTCAAGAATGCTGAATTTGCTGGGAAACGACTGTTTGTCGTGTGCTCGATTTATTCGAAGGTGAATACAGGGTTCGAGCTGATGAGTTTATTGCAGAATTAGAATAAAAGTGTTAAAAGATCTGTACCTTTCGATGAAGGGCTGCGGATCTTTTTTTGTAGTGTAAATGCGCTGTTTTTTGAAAATACTTTTTCATTGACAATGTATCTAAAAGACCTATAATTAGCAAGTTGATATATCTAAAAGACTGATTCAGCTTTTCCAGAGGGGAGGATATAATGTACGATTTATTGCTTTTAGGTTCATTGATCACGGGTGATAAGACCGGCTACAAATTACAAAAAATCGTTGGTTCGGCCTTACAGCCGATGCGGAAAGTTTCTAGCGGCGTGCTGTATCCTTCATTAGAAAGATTGGAAAAGGAAGGGCTCGTTACTTCCACGATCTATGAGGAAGGACGAAAGCTGAAATTGTGGCATATTACCACAAAAGGTGTGGAGCGCTTCATTGAATTGATGAAAGAAACCGTTCCTTCTGACGCGAAACGCAATGATATGATTCATTTTAAATTACGTTCATTAGATAGCGTTACGCGAACAGAGCAGCTGAGGATTCTAGAAGAGTTTCAAGCATTTATCGAAAAGGATCTAGCCTTTTATCAAAAGGCGCAGGAGGATATGGTGGCGCATCAAACACGATTTCCAGAAAATGCGGAGCGTTTCCGTATTCTAGTAGAAGCTTATGAGCTGGATATCCAAATCGCCAAAACAAAATTAACCTGGATTGAAAAACAAATTGCTGATCGAAACTAGGGGTATCCTGATCTGTGATGAATAGATAGAGATAGTGGGAGTGGTAACAATATATGGAAAATTCTTCAAAAAAATGGTTTTCATTGATTGCGATGTCTTTAGGCGTTTTTATGGGACTTTTAGATGTGACCGTAGTGAATGTGGCCTTGCCAACCATGCAAAAAGCCTTCAATGAGCCCTTCACGCAATTGCAATGGGTTCTGAATGCGTATACCTTGGTTTTTGCGGTGACGTTATTGATCGTATCAAAAATGGGCGACATGTATGGTCGAAAAAAGGTCTTTTTGGCCAGTTTGATTTTATTCGTGATCGCTTCAGTGGTAAATGGTTTTGCGCCGTCATTAGTCGTTTTAGATATTGGGCGCGGGATTCAAGCGGTCGGCGGGGCGGGAATGATGTCCTTGTCCATGGCCTTGGTTGCCTCTAACTTTGATGGCAAGCAGCGTGGTCTGGCTTTAGGGATTTTGGGCTCTGTCATCGGCTTGTCTTCAGCTTCTGGACCGCTGGTTGGCGGGTTGCTGGTTGACGCCTTTGGCTGGGAATCAATCTTCTTTATTAATCTGCCGATCGGTATCATCGCGGTCTTGATGACGATCCGTTTTGTCAATGAAACACCAAGCTACGGGAAGGATCAAAAAATCGATTTTATCGGAATGTTCCTATCGGCTGCGGCATTATTCAGTGGAATTTATGGGTTGATTCAAAAGGAAACGCATATTAATTGGGCGTGGACCAATCCCAAAGTCGGCGGCTGGCTAATCTTAGCTGCGGTATTTTTGGGACTGTTCATTCTTGCTGAAGCAAAAGTCAAAAACCCCATGATGAATTTGACGATGTTTAAAAATATCAACTTCATCGGATCGGTTTTAGTGGCTTTTGCACTTGGTTCAGGAATCTATGCGTTCAATACTTATTTGACCGTTCTGATGCAAAATTATATTGGCTGGTCTGCTTTTGATACAGGTATTCGGCAATTGGCGTTATCCGTTTGGTCGTTGATTTTAGGACCGGTTGTCGGTATTCTGGGAAATAAATTTTCAAAAAAATGGATGATTGTGGCTGGCTTATTAGTCAGTGGTGCCGGCTTTATCTTCTTGATCGGGCAATTGTCACCGACGATGGGGTATGCCCAATTATGGCCAACCTTAGTCATGATCGGAATCGCGAACGGGATTGTCAATCCAGTGCTAAATTCAGCTGGCTTGGAGGGTGTCGCGCCTGAAGAAATGGGAATGGCTTCTGGCTTATTGAATGTATTCCGACAATTTGGAACGAGTTTTGGCGTGGTGATCTTAGGTCTGGTGGAGGCTGATCGTTATGCTGACGTGATCAATCAAAATGCTGCAGGTCTTCACTTGCCTGACAAGCTGACGAACGGTCTGATCAACGCGGGTCCGTTTTCAGGGCATCAGATTGCCTTTTCTGATGCGTTGAGTAAAGCACCGTTTGCCCGTGGATTGCAGCAGATGGTTATCAAGGCTTTTGATCAGGGCTTGATCCAAATTTGTTACGTAGCTGGAACCATTGTTTTGATTGGTGCAGTCGGAGCAGCTATTTTTATGCGAGAGCGTAAAGAGCTGGTGGAATAGTCTTAAAATGATGCGCACCTTTAAGCAGCAGTCGGTTTTATCGATTGCTGTTTTTTTCGGCTTTTGATACGGTAGTTAACGAACCCCATGTGAAGAAGGAGGGAGCAAGCAATGAATTTAACGATCAAAGCCGTAGATGAAAAGAATTGGCGAGCAGTCACGGCATTATCTGTTTCAACAGAGCAGCAGGATTTTATTGAAAGCAATGAGCAATCCTTATTGGAGGCGGCCTATGATCAGTCCTTTCAATGGCGGCCATTAGCTTTGTACCATGATACTCAGCTAGTCGGCTTTTCGATGATCGGCGCTAAAGCAGGGAAAACTATCTGGCTCGATCGCTTAATGATTGATGCTCAATTTCAAGGCAAAGGCTATGGCAGCTTTTTCATTCCATTGCTGATTGATTTTATAAAACAGTATTATGAAATCGAGCGAATCTATCTAAGTGTCCACGAAGAAAATAAAAAAATCCTTCCCTATTATCAGCGATTTGGTTTTATTGACAGCCGCCAATACGATCTGGAAAACGGTGAACGGCTGATGTTTTTAGATGTATAAAAAATGTGGGTTTGCCTTTTTGCCGATTCGTTGCTAAAATGGATTAAAATATGAAGAACTTTTAGCAAAATCGCCGGGTTTTGTTTTCAGTAGCAGTCTACCCCATAGGCCATTGGAGGGTAGGATGCTATTTTTTTTGGAGGGAATTAGATGAGTGAGATCAAAGGGTATGTTACACGAAGCGTGCTGAGTACATTGGGCTTGTCCTTGTATATTTTGGCGGATACATTCTTTATCGCAAATGGAGTGGGAGTGTTGGGGCTAGCCGCGTTGAATATTGCGCTGCCGTTGTTTAATTTGCTGACGGGGCTTGGTTTGCTGTTGGGGATGGGCGGTGCGACGCTTTTTGCATTGAAGGGAAGAAGCGGAGATTATTTTTCTCAATTACTGATTGTCGGCGGAATCATCGGCCTCTTCTTTACTGTTCTGGGGTTCTTTTCCAGCCGCTTTCTCGCATTATTGTTAGGTGCCAGCGGAGCAACGGTGGATTTGACGACGATGTATATGCGCTTCATTTTAGTGATGGCGCCTTTTTTCATATTGAATAATTTGTGCTTAGCCTTTATTCGAAATGATCAGAATCCGCAGCTGGCGATGAAGGCCATGATTTGTTCAAGTGTTTTTAATATGCTGTTTGATTATATTTTCGTTTTCCCAATGAAAATGGGGATGGCTGGTGCGGCATTGGCAACTGTTTTATCACCATTGGTCAGTTTAGCCATCTTGAGCACCCATCGTAATTTTTCAAAACGCCGGCTGTCGCTAAGCTTGGTGAGACCGAAGCTTTTGACAGTCACCAAAAGTATTCAACTGGGTCTTTCTTCTTTTCTTGCGGAGATGAGTACAGGTGTCAGTATTCTGGTCTTCAATCAGGTGCTGATTGGTTTAGGGGGAGATATTGCGATCGCGGCTTATGGGGTTCTAGCAAATATTTTAGTTGTAGCACTTTCCTTGTTTACAGGGGTCGCACAGGGGATTCAGCCCTTGATCAGTCGTGCAGCAAACAAAAGAGACACGCTCACTATTCAAAAGACGTTGACATTTGGTTTGCGAACCAGCTTTATCATGGCGGTTGTTTTGTATCTGATCTTGTTTTTCTTTAAATATCCGATTATTTCAGCCTTTAATCGTGAAAATGATCCCATGCTGATTCAGTTAGCCGCATTTGGTATCCCGATTTTCTTCTTGTCCTTGTTCGGCTCGTCGTTGAATGTTGTATTCAGTATTTTCTTTTCAGCCATCGGTCATGCCAAACAGGCCTTTGCGCTAGCATTGTTCCGCGGGTACATTTTCCTGGTTCCGTTGGTGATTCTGTTGGCCGCGATTTGGGGATTAACGGGTGCTTGGGTGAGCTTGCCGATTACGGAAGGGCTCACAGTGCTGTTTTCGTTTTTCTTTTTACGGCAGTATAGTAACAAACAAGCGACAATAGAATCAGCATAACTATAGAAAGAAAGCCAAACCTACAAATACTTTCAGAATTGAAAGGAGTATGCGGGTTTGACTTTCTTTTTTTAATGTTTTTTCGAAATAAGCTTTATTAATTATGAAAACAGCTGCATTAAGAATCCTGAAATGATTAGTACGATCGCGCCGCCTAAACGGTTGCCCATTTGAGCGAAGGCAATCAATTCCATCCGGTTTGCGGCAGATAATACAGCAACGTTACCCGTTCCGCCCATTGAGTTGTTACAGAATCCAGCAGTGATACTTGCTTCGACTGGATATAAGCCGAATAAGCGGCCAACAAAACCAGAAACAACTGAGATAACAACAACACTTGTTAAGCAAAGAACAACAAATTGCCATGTTAAAGCAGAAGCTAAAACATTCAAGTTCAATAAAGCAATACCAATACCAGCAAGAACTGCGGCAGTTAGGTTTTTAACGATCAAGTTGTTGAACATGATAGCTGCATCTTCATAGTATTCAGGAAGAATATCTGTGATTTTGCAGATAACCACGATGATGATCATAAATGCATAAGCGTGAACCTTTGGTACAAAGTAGTTACAGATTTGACCTAGGATAAAGAAAGTCAAAGCAACCATCAAACCAACGCCTAGTTGTGCGATATCAGGTTTCACTTCACGAGGTTTTCCATCGCCAAGATCGCCTTTTTCCATCAATTTACCGTTACCGTTAAGTTTTGGCATAGATTGCCCCATACGAGCGACCAAAGCAGCCCCGATAATTGCCATTACGTTCGTCATTGCAGTAGCAGGGATCAAACGCGAAATGATTGATGAGGCATTTGTTCCGAGAACGTGCGCGTAGATGGATGATAGTGGAACAGCACCGGCACCAACACCACCAGCCATTGCAGGTAATGAAATGTAAAGAACAGAATTAGCGAAGCCATTTCCGATCAGCATACCAACAAGACCAACAGCGAAGAATGAGACAACCATAGAAATAAGAGCTACAGGAATAAAACGAACAGAAGCTTTCATCAAAAGCTTGCGGTTCATACCAAGGATACTACCAGTGATCAAGGCAGCGATATAAAAATCAAGAAAGCCCATGTTTGAGACAAAGTTTTTCGTTGATTCAACGACGTAATCAGGCAGGATACCAAATGTTGCGATAGCAGCAGAAGCGAAAATTGCAAAAACAGAGCCGCCGCCTAAATAGCTTTTTACGATGGGAATTTTATTACCGATAAAATGGAATAAGTTACCAAAAATAACTAAAACAGCAATCGGTCCGATCATGTTCGTAGGTAATTTACCCAAAGCCATCGCGATGATCAAAACAACGACCATGATTAAATAGATAGGAAGGCTAACGCCAGTGATCTTGGTTGACCAAAAGCCGGTCTTTTTTTCTTCAACTGGCATCGCAGTTGTTGATTCTTTTTGTACCATTATAAAAAATCCTTTCTTAAGTAAAGCTATGTTTGAACCCATAGAAAGAAGGAGTAGAATAAGATCTACTCCTATCTAGTGTTAATAATGGATTGATATCCACAATTAAAAGAGTGTTTCTATATATAATGAACCAATCAATGAGGGGGAAGGAGAGATTGGATTATTTTAGTATTCTGGAACCCATTTAGCAGCTTCAACAGCAGCTTTAACGTCTGAGATTTCTTCGCGGTTCAATTTTTGATCAACGACTGATTTCACAACTGTTTCAGCGATGATTTGAGAGAACTCAGTTAATTTAGCGACTGGAGGCAGGATAGATGCACCTGGTTTTGTGACATCCACAATTCCGCCTAGTGCGCGGCTTGCTTGCGAAATGATTTCATCATTTACACGAGTTGAAGTTGAAGCGATTAGACCTAAGCCTAAACCTGGGTACATCAAAGCGTTGTTTGCTTGACCGATTTGGTAAGTTACGCCGTTGTATTCAACATCGTCAGCTGGGATACCAGTTCCGATCAATGCTTTACCATCTGTCCATTCAATGAGGTCTTTAGCAGTTGCTTCAGCTAATTTTGTTGGATTTGATAAAGGCATAATGATTGGACGAGCAGTATTAGCAGCCATTTCTTTCACGATTGTTTCAGAGAAAGCACCTGGTTGAGTAGATGTACCGATCATGATTGTTGGGTGAATTTCTTTTACAACAGCTTCTAAATTCGTTAGTTCAGCATTGTTAGCAAATTCAGCACGTTTTCTAGCAAATGGGATTTGACCAGGAGTTAAGCCTTCTGTGTCTTCAAACAATAAACCTTGTTTGTCCACTTGGTAGAAGTGTTTACGCGCTTCTTCTTCTGACGTTCCTTGACGAACCATTTCTTTTAATAGAATGTTTGCGATACCGACACCGGCAGTACCAGCACCAAATGTCAAGATTGTTTGGTCTTTCAACGCTTCGCCAGAGATGTTCAAGCCGCCTAGGACGCCAGCAAGAACAACGATTCCTGTACCTTGGATATCATCATTGAAGGTAGTGATCTTGTCTTGGTATTTATCTAAAATGTTTGCGGCATTGCCACGTCCGAAGTCTTCCCAGTGTAGTAATAATTCAGGGAATAGATCCGTTGCTGCTTCAACGAATTGATCGATGAAGTCATAGTAAGTATCGCCTTCCACACGGGCATGACGGTTACCTAAGTAAAGCGGGTTGTTCAATAAGGTTTCGTTGTTGGTACCTGCATCGATTGAAACAGGAAGTACTTGTGCAGGGTTGATACCAGCAGCGGCAGTGTAGACCATCAATTTACCGATCGCGATGTCGACACCGTTGACACCCCAGTCGCCCATACCTAAGATTCCTTCAGCGTCAGTCACTACGATCAAACGAATGTCTCGACCGTCAGCAGCGTTTTTCAAGCTGTCTTTGATGCTTTCTGGATCATCGATTGAAAGAAAAGCGGCATCTTGCGGTTCAACAAAAATTTCATTGTATTGTTCGATCGAGTCTGCAACGACTGGATCGTACACGATTGGCATGAATTCAACTAAATGTTGCCCCATTAATTTGTAGAACAAAGTACGGTTGGTGTTGAAGATGTTCATTAAGAAAATCCGTTTTTCTAAATCAGATGGTTTGCTTAGATATTGTCCGTAAGCTTGAACAGATTGTTGTTCTAATGTTTGGACGGTACTTGGAAGCATGCCTGTGATTCCGTATTTTTTGCGTTCTTCTTTGGTGAACGCAGTCCCTTTATTTAACAATGGGTTGTTTAATAGGTTTAAGCCAGTAATCATAAATAAGTCCTCCTAAATTTTAAGTGCAACGGAAGTATAAAAGGAGAAGGAAACTATAGTCAAAAGGTTGGGTAACGATAAATTTCATTTATATGAAGGATTTATCGAAGCGGCCTTTTTATTAAAAGATATTTGAAAAAAAGTAAAAATCCTTATTCTTTCCTTATAGTTGTTTTTCATACTAAAGATAGAACAAGGAGGAATGAATGATGAAAGAAATGATACTCACTACTAAAAATTTGACGAAGGCCTACCATGGGCAAAGAGTCGTAAATAATTTGTCACTGGCGATTCCTAAAAATGAAGTGTACGGACTGTTGGGGGCCAATGGTGCTGGGAAATCGACAACATTGAAAATGATTGCTGGCTTGATCAAGCCTTCAAAAGGAGAAATCATCTATCAGGGTCAGCCGTGGCAGCGCAAAGATTTAACAGGGATCGGTGCTTTGATTGAGAATCCGCCGCTTTATGGAAATTTAACTGCTCATGAAAATTTACTTGTCCGAACAACGACTTTAGGTTTATCGGCATCAAGAATAGAGGAGGTGTTGGCTATAGTCGATTTGCGAAATACCGGTAAGAAAAAAGCACGTCAATTTTCGATGGGCATGAAGCAGCGTCTGGGGATTGCTTTAGCTCTGTTGAATCAACCGAAGCTGTTGATTTTGGATGAGCCGACAAACGGTTTAGATCCTCTGGGAATTCAGGCTTTGCGTGAATTGATTCGCTCATTTCCAGCGCAGGGGATCTCGGTGATTCTTTCTAGTCACATCTTATCGGAAGTAGAAAATACCGTGGACACGATTGGGATTATCGCGAATGGACAGCTAGGATATCAGGGCGGACTGCCTAACAATAGTGCAGCGCTGGAAAAGCTCTTTATGGATGTGGCAAGAGAAAAACAAGTAGGGGAGGCTGCTTTTCATGGGTAAAATTATTCAAGCAGAGTTGCTGAAGGGAAAGCGGAGTTTTGGCAGAAAGGGCATTGTTTTGTTTCCGCTCTTAGTCAGCCTTATGGCGATCTTCTTAATGGGCGGACAGTTCACGCAGATTGGTGCTTACAATTGGTGGTATATGCTGCTTTTGCCGATGGTGGCAGCCCTGATATGCAACAATCTGATCGATTCGGACAAGCAATTATCTTTTTTTAATGTGAATATCCTGCCAATTTCGGCGAAGAAAATCTGGCAGGGGAAAATCTGGACGGGGGTACTTTATTTAGTTTTTGGCAATGGGTTGGTTTTTGGACTCACGACTTTCTCCGGTCTGCTGTTTCCCGCTCAATACCCTGTTTGGCGCGGAGCAGCAGCTGGAATAGTATTGACGGTGTGCTGGCTTTGGCAAATTCCCTTTGGTTTGTTTCTGGCAAACCGCTTCAATTCGATCGTTACCTTTTTAAGTATTCTATTTTTAAATATTTTCTGTTCGAGCCAGACCTTTGCGGGCGGCAATCTTTGGTATCTGCCGTTTGCGATTGCTCCGCGTTTGATGGCGCCCATCATTGGAATCAATCCCAATGGTGTCCCATTAGCAGCTGGGAGTCCGCTATACGATACAAGTGTTATCGTTCCGGGGCTAATCATTACCGTCAGCCTATTTGTTCTCGGTTATTGTTTAACCACCAAATGGTTTGGCAGTGGGGGGCATTATCATGAGAAGGTTTAAAAGGATCCTGCAGGCGGATATTTTGAAAGTGAAAAGAACCCCGTTCTTGTTGCTGCATCTGATCATTCCGCTGCTGGGAATTGTCATTTTTTTCAGCTACCAGCAATGGACGAATTATCAAGCAAACAGATTAACGATCAATTTTTTCCAAATACTGGCTTTGATCTATCCTATCCTCGCAGCTTGGCTGACGACGATAGTAGCAGATCAAGAAATCGAAGCAGGAGACGGCTTCTTTCTTTTAAGCTCACCGGTAAAATTCCTGGCATTGTCGTCAAAAATGGTTCTGTTGGTAATTTTCGGTTTATTATCCTGTCTCTTTGTTGGGGCAGGCTACCATCTGATCCTTTCTCAGTTTCGCTCTGATTACTCATTGTCGCTCGCTCTTATTTTATTACTCGTGTGTATCGTTTGGTGCTGCGCGCTTTTTCAGTATTTTTTTCATCTCTGGTTAGGATTGTGCTTTGGCCGGAATGTCAATTTTTCCGTGGCCGCGGTGGAGCTGTTACTTTCAGCCTTGCTGCTGACGGGACTTGGCGAGACGATTTGGTTCCTTTTCCCCTGTGCTTGGGGGCTGCGGATGGTTCCGCTGCTGGCGGCTTATTTAGAAAACAACAGTGTGGATGTTTTAACGAAAATCCAGCTGGGGGAATTGAGCATGGTTCTGTTAACATTAATGATGTTTGGCTTTTTATCAATTTGGTTCAGTCGATGGGAAGGACGTAAAAATGAGCTGTAATGAGCTTGTTGTCTGAACTTATTACACGTATGATGGAAGCAAAGAGGTGAGAGGATGGCAAAAATTTTTGCAATCGATGATGATGAAAAAATCTTAGCATTTATCAAAACAGCTTTATTACGGGAAGGGCATCAGGTAGAGACCTTCACACATACGAAAGAAGTTACACCGGAAAAAGCCAAGTTCGCAGATTTGATTTTATTAGATGTCATGATGCCGGAGGAAGATGGGTTCGCGTATTGTCAACGAATTCGCAACTTGGTGGATTGTCCGATTCTTTTTGTCACGGCCAAGGCTGGAGAGAGCGAGCTGATCCACGGTCTGGGAATCGGCGGGGATGATTATATTCGCAAGCCCTTTGCTGTTTCGGAGCTGCGGGCACGTGTTGCGGCCCATTTGCGGCGAGAATCACGTGGGCACACACATGTTTTGCGATGCGGCAATTTTTCCTTGGATCTGACTGGAAAGAAATTGTTTCACGATTCAACTGAGATTGCGTTGACTAAATCTGAATATCTGATTTGTGCACATCTGTTGGAATCAGCAGGGCAAGTGTTTTCCAAAATGCAGCTGTATGAAGCGGTCTTCGGCTACGACGGGAGTTCGGAGGAAAGTGTGATCGTTGAGCACATCAAAAATGTTCGTGCAAAATTGAAAGAGTTCAAGGAAGATCCGATTGAGACGATCTGGGGGATTGGTTATCGATGGCGAAAATAAAAACGATCGGACTAACCAGATACGTCTCACATCTCTTATTGTCAGCTTTCTTTGGAGTCATAGTCATTTTGCTGCTAACGCTGCTGACATTTCAGGTGTTGATTTCCACCGAGAAGATCGCTCCGGCAAATGCGGGAGAAACAGAAGCGCGTAAAGAAATCACACGGCTGAAGGGAAGTCAGACATTTCCTGCCGATTTGTCCCCTGAATTTTATCAGTATGTCTATTTTTCAAAAAATGGCGCTGTAAAAAGCAGTTCGCTATCAAAGAAATCCTTGAAAAAGATAACTAAGCAATACAAGGACAAAGAGGAGCCATACTCAACAGCGGCGTACCTCACTTTTTCCGATGGGACTTACGCTTTGTTTTTATGGCAATACAAAGCGCAATTTACCAATCCACGTTTAAGAAGGCTGTTTCCAAATTTTGAAGTTCTCTTTATTATAGGAATCTCTTTTGCCTTAGTTCTATTTTTCATTCTCTTTGCCAGAAGAGCCAGTAAACAGTTAAAGGGCAAACTCGTTTTAGTTGAGCAAGCGAGTCAGCAAATCACACAAAAGAATCTTGAGACAGCCATTGCTGCATCCACTGGTATTCTGGAGTTTGATCATGTGCTGCAATCAATGGAGGAAATGAGGGGCGCGCTGAAAGAGTCATTAGTGCAGCAATGGGAGACCCAGCAGCAGCGCAAACAGGAAATTGCCGCTTTGACTCATGATATCAATACGCCGTTGACGGTGATCAATGGGAACGCGGAACTTTTACTAGAAGAGGAATGGGAGGATGAGCAGAAGCAGCTGATCACTGACATTTATGAGTCTGGTTTGAAAACCAAGGAATATATTGGACTGCTGCAGCAAATCTCGAACTTTGAGGTATTTCAAGAGGAGAAGACCGTCGTTCCGATGGAAACGATTTTGGAGGAAATGAGCAAGACCCTTCTTCCGCTGGCCAAGCAAAAGGGGCTGCGTTTCATTATTCAGAATAAAGAAGAGAATCTGACAATTATTGCTGCTCCTGTAATGCTGACACGAGCTTTAGTAAATATTGGAGATAATGCGATTCGACATACTGAAGCAGGCGATGTGACTATTCGAATTGAACAGCAGAAGCAGGAACTGTCTTTCATTTTTGAAGATAATGGTCCGGGCTTTTCTCCAGCAGCGCTGACCCACGCAAAGGAAATGTTTTGGCAGCAGGACCAGAGTCGTACGGCGAACACTAATTATGGTATCGGCTTGTCAATTGTAGAGCGAGTGGCAAAGGATCACCATGGCCGATTGGAGCTGGGAAATACAGAGCACGGAGGAAAAGCCGCCCTGATTCTCTCGCTGACCGAGTAAATGCGGACGAGATTGAGCCTAAAAAATGACATAAATAAAAAGCGGAACGCTCCTATTACTTTAAATGTTTAAAGTAATAGGAGCGTTTGCTTTCATTTTGTTAAGTATTTTCCCAAAAGACTTTCGGCTCACATATGTCTGCGAGCATTTAATTGCCTTTCATATCAAGGAAGGAATAGTCGCGAACGTCAAAACGATTTCGGCTGCGAGAGTATTCGATTGGATCGCCGTTTTGCTGATAAGCGATTTGCCGAATCTCTAAAACAGGATCATCCACCGCGCAATCAAGATATTTTTGATCATACTCAGAGCTTTTGTCTGCTCGAATCGTACGATAGGCACCCGTAATTTTGACCCCAAGCTCGTTTTTAATATATTGATAAATCGACGCCTCAATGATCTCTTTCTTTAAGTTCGGAACTGCCTGAATCGGCATATAAGTATGTTCCAAGATAAACGGGGTGCCATCCAAAATTCTTAGACGAACAATGTTATAGACCGGTTCTTCCTCTGAAATGTGCAGCTTCTCCTGAATTGAGAGATCAGGAAATTCAACATTGAACTCAATGACTTGGCTTTCCAATTTTCGGTTCGCTTTTTCCATCTCTGCGCTCAATCCTTCATAGTAAGAAAGGAAAGAAGTGTTTTTCGTCAAAAAGGGATGGTGTAAAACGGTCGTTCCTACGCCTTTTTTAGATGATAATAGTCCTTCCAGCGTCAAAATTTCCAGTGCTTTTTGGACAGTCATTCGGCTGACAGAAAACTCTTTAACAAGTTCGATTTGCTTCGGAAGTAAAGAGCCGGCTGGATAAGTTTCACTTTTGATACGATTCCGTAAAGTATTTGCGATTTCTTCGTATTTTGGCAACGATATCACCTCAATATGATTATACATAAGTTCAAATGTCTATACAATGAATAAAAAAGTTAAGACAAACTTTTTGCATTTGCCTTAACTTTTTTTGATTGATTATTCGATATCAAAATTTGGCTGACGATCAAGAATACGTAAGAACGGATACCAGATTAATCCGACGATGACGAAATCAAGAACTTGCAAAGCTCCGCCCAGCCAAGAATTTGTTGCTAAAATACCACTGGCAACGATAGGAACAGTCCAAGGAACAGATACACCAGTTGGTGGAGGAACGATTCCAGCAGCCATCACTAAGTAGTTGATAGTAGTAACGACTAACGGTGCCAACACCCAAGGAATTAAGATCGTCGCATTCAAAACGATCGGTAAGCCGAATATTGCCGGTTCATTTACATTGAAGATCCCAGGTGCCAGAGCCAAACGACCAACATCACGGTATTGTTTTTTCTTCAAGATAAAGGCCATCAAGATAACGACAGCTAGCGTCATACCAGAACCACCCAAACCAACAGTAAATGTTTCCATGAATGGTTTTGAAATGATATGCGGTAATGGGTCGCCGGCTTTATAAGCCTCTAAATTATCTAGCATTAAAGTATTCCAGATCGGATCCATCACTGAGTTTACAATGATTTGTCCATGCAGACCAAAGAACCATAAGAATTGTACCAAGAATAGAGCTAGCAAGGTAGCAGGCAGGCTGCTTCCAAGACCAGTCAAAGGCTTTTGAATGACTTCATAGATAACATCATGCAGATTTGCATGGAAAACACCTGTCATAATGGCATTGACGATTAAGAATGTTGTTAAGGTCATCACTGCAGGGATTAACGCCGCAAAAGATTTTGTTACTGCTGGCGGAACACCGTCAGGCATCTTAATTTGCCAGCCTCGTTTAGTGATACGGCAATAAATCTCTGCTGCAAGAAATGCGGCGATCATACCGATAAACATTCCTTTTGCTCCAAGACGATCCAAAGATAAGACGCCGCTAACTTCTTCACCGTTTTCCAATGTCATGAAAAATGGCGTTAAAATCAAGAAGCTAGCAAAGGAAACAGCTCCGCCGAAAATACCTTCTACTTCATATGATTCTGATAAATAATAGCCGATCCCGAATGTTACAAATACAGACATGATACTCATGGTAGCATTTTGCCCGTTACCAAAAAGTTCACTCAGTACGCCTTTAGTGGCATCGTTGAAAAAAGGCAGATTGTTAATAACAACCACGATTGAACCAAACATAGTCAGCGGGAATGACAACATGAAGGCATCTCTAAGTACAGTTAAATAACGATTTTGTCCTAGCTTGTTCGCTAAGGGCATGATTTTCTCCGCTAGCTTATCCATAAACCCATTCATTTTCTTCACCTCTAGATTTTTTTGTAATCGATTACAGCTATAATTTATCATGTTTTCGATAGTATGTCTAGTCATATATTTAAATATGATTGATTTTTATTTGTAGTTTGATATAGAGATCCTGAAATGATTGAGCTTAAAGCGATTAAAATCCTTTTTTGATCATGTAAGTAATAAAAGAAGAGGCGTTGGATCTTGTGATTGAAAAAGTACTGACTATATATAGTAGAAAAAAGGGTAACTATTTTTCTCTTCATATACTGAAAATTTGCGAAACAAATTAATGACCCAAGCGCCAATCTATACTATAATATGAGAAACTATCAATGATATTCTAATCTAACGAGCATTATTCTAAGAATATCTAAGGAAATGAGTGAGTCGATGATCGATACGCAAGTCAAAGAACTAGAGGAATTAGTCACCACGATGCGGCGCGAGTTGCACCAGATTCCTGAACTTGGTCTGGAAGAAAAGCAAACTGCAGCATATATTCGAAAAAAGCTGGCATCTTTTGGTGTCACAGAGACATATGAAGTCATTGAAACGGGTACGATTGCAGTCTTACGAGGGAAAACGCCTGGAAAAACGCTAGCCTTTCGTTCAGATATTGATGCTTTGCCAGTAGAGGAGCAGACTGATTACACCTTTTCTCCGAAAACACCAGGGAAGATGCATGCTTGCGGGCATGATGGACATATGGCAACCTTGCTGGGCTTTATTGCATACTTGCACAAACATCCTGAAGCCATTCAAGGAACGCTTGTTTTTGTTTTCCAACCAGCGGAAGAAGGGCCAGGCGGTGCGGAATTGATTATGAAGACAGGTATTCTGCAAGAGCTAGGTGTGGAGGAAATCGTGGGCTTGCATGTATTTCCTGATTTGCCGGCTGGAAAGATCTCTTGTCGACCAGGACCGATGATGGCCCGTAATGCGGAAGTGACGATCACGATTAAAGGCGTCAGTACCCATGGCGCACAGCCTCAGCTGGGAGAAGACGCGATTGTTGCGGCTGGCGGAGTGATTTCTGGTTTAAATAGTATTTTAGCCAGAAACATTGGACCGTTAGATAATGTTGTTTTGACATTTGGGACGATTCATGGCGGTGAGGCGATGAATATTGTAGCGAAGGAAGTTGTTTTACATGGAACGATGCGGGCATTTGATGACAAGGTTTATGATGAGGTTGTTCGTCGGACCGAATTATTAGCAGGTGAGATCGCCAAAGGCTACGGCTGTGAGGCGGTAGTCGACTTCAATCACATGTACCGAGTGGTGGATAATGATCCGAAGATGGTGGAAACACTGGAAAAAGTCGCTGCGGATTATTATGTTGAAACACCGCCATACTTGATAGCAGAAGATTTTTCAATGTATCAGCAGGAAATTCCTGGGATGTTTTTCTTCTTGGGGATTCGTGATGAGGAAAAGGGCTATACGTATCCGCTGCATAGTGGGAAAATGAAATTTGACGAAGTGAATTTGCTTTTAGGGATTCAGACATTTGTAAATCTGATCGCTGGATTGAACGGAAACTAATTGAGGGGGCTTATAATGGAATTTGAAGTACAAAATGGACATTTGATGTGGGACGGCTGCGATACAGTCGACTTAGCAGAGAAATTTGGAACACCGCTATATGTTTTTTCACAAACGAAGATCGAAGAGAAATGTCACGAACTACAACACGATTTTGTCGAAAAGTATGAAAACGTCCGAGTAGCATTTGCCAGCAAAGCATTCTCCACGCTGGCGATGTTGAAAATCATTCAAAATCAAGGCTTTTCTTTAGATGTCGTTTCAGACGGGGAGCTTTATACAGCCATTAAAGGAGCGTTTCCGGCTGAACACATTGAGATGAACGGGAATAACAAATCAATTGAAGAATTGGAAATGGCGATTGATTATGGTGTTGGCCGAATCATCGTCGATAGCCTGCAGGAAGTAGATCTGATTGCGGCAATTGCCAAAGAAAAACAAAAAGTGGTGGATATTCTATTTCGAATTACGCCGGAAGTGAACGTTCAAACGCATTCATTTATTTCAACGGGACAAAAGGATTCAAAATTTGGTATCCCGATCGATGAATCCATCTTGTTTCCGCAAATTCAAAATGCGATCCAAACAGCGGAGGTGAATTTCTTAGGCTTCCATTTTCATGTCGGCAGTCAATTATTCGATAACCATGCCCACTTAGCAGCAGTAGATATTGCGCTGGATTTAGTGAAGATGGTTAAAGAGCGCTTTGACTATACGATCAAAGAGTTGAATTTTGGCGGCGGGTTTGGGGTTCGCTATACGGATGCGGATCAGCCGAAGCCCTTTAGCTATTTCACCGATCCAATGATGGAAAAAGTGCTGGAATTTTGTGAAAAGCAACAATTTCCGCAGCCGGCAGTAGTTATTGAACCAGGCCGCAGTATTGTAGCTGAAGCAGGAATCAGCTTGCATCAAATCGGCGCAATCAAAGAGCTTCCGGGTCTGCGTAAATATGTCAGTATTGATGGCGGTATGACAGACAATATTCGTCCGGGGCTTTATGAAGCGGAATATACGGGCATTTTGGCGAACAAAGCGGACCATGCGGCAGTCGAAAAAGTGACGGTTTCTGGGAAAGCCTGCGAAAGCACCGATATTTTAGTGAAGGATATTGAGCTGCCATCTGTTGAAACCAGCGATATCTTCGCTACATTTTCAACTGGAGCGTATGGCTATTCAATGGCCAGCAATTATAATAAACTGGCGATACCAGCAGTTGTGTTAACCAAAGCAGGACAGGCAGAGCTGATAGTAAGACGACAAACCTTGGACCAAATCATTCAAAATGAAGAAATCCCAAGCTTTTTGAACTAAAGACAGTTGAAATGAGGCGAAAGCATGAAGGTACCCTTTTATAAAATACAAGGCGCTGGAAATGATTTTATTTTGATCGACAATCAAAAGCTGAATTTTTCTAGTGATCAATTAACGACGTTTTCGGCACGTGTTTGTAAGCGGCGTATTTCAGTTGGAGCAGATACCTTGATTGCGATCGAGTCTGCACGCGGTGATGGTGATTTTTATGCACGTTTTTTCAATGCGGATGGCTCTGAAGCCGAGATGTGCGGAAACGGCGCACGCTGTGTTGCTCGCTGGGCGTATGAGACGGGTGTCGCAAATGAAAAAATGATTATCGAGACGATCGCCGGTAATGTTCCCGCGGAACGCCTGGATAATCGCAGCTATCGTGTTCAGCTAAATTCACCAACCGTTTATGAAGCGGATAAAGTGATCCAGGTTGACGGCAAAGAGGTAGTAGTGGATTATGTCGAATTGGGTCATCCGGGCATCCCTCATTTAGTCGTTCATGCAGCTGATTTTGCCATGACCGAATTAGAGACGATGGTTGATTTTGCCAGAAAGCTGCGTAATCATCCTGCGTTTACAAAAGGGGCAAATGTGAATTTCTATGATATCTTGCCGGATCAAACCGTTGTGGAACGCACCTATGAGCGAGGAGTAGAGGACTTTACTTTGGCCTGCGGCACGGGAACTGGTTCGACAGCCTATGCACTGACTAAAAAAGGCCTAGTCAAAAGTGATCCAGTTGTGATCGAAGTATTAGGCGGACAGCTTCAAGTGAATGTTTTGGAAGAGGAGCTGTACTTGATTGGCGATACGAATATCGTAGCTGAAGGCACGATTTTGGATGAAGATTGGGTTTAAAACTTAATGAATTGAAAGTTTTTTTGAGAAATACTTTACAAAATGAAAGCCGAGCAAGCATATGACTATCTATTTGGATAGTATTGCTTGTTCGGCTTTTTATTGAAGGTTAATCTGAGTAATTAGTCAATCAAGACGATTTTTTGCTTGCTATATTCTTTGCGAACTTTGTCGGGAATATCTTCAGAAATCAAGTACGTCAGATCGTCAACCGGGCCGACGATGTGATTGCTGATGGTGCCGAACTTATCATTAGTGATCATTCCGAGAACTTCCGTGGAGATGCGAACCATTTCCCGTTTGATTTCTGATTCCTGCGTGGTAGGGACACTCGTTCCTGCGTCCAGATCAAGATTGTAAATCCCCATGATATAAAGGTCTGCTCGGATATTTCGCAGCTGCTTGTAGGCCTGTACACCGATATTGATCATCGATTGTTTGTAAAACACACCGCCGATATTAATAATCTCAATGTTCGGATGCTGCGCTAATTCCATGGCGATCGGCGGGCTATTGGTAATAATAGTGGCCCGAAAATCTTGCGGAATCTCCTTCGCTAAAGCCAAATTGGTGGTACTTCCGTCAATAATTATGACCGAATCTTCCTTCAAAAACGGCAAGGCCTTGTGAGCCAGCTCTTTCTTACGATCACTAGCAACCGTTTCCCGATAATTGAAGTCGGTAATTGGCGGGCCTACACGCAAGGCACCGCTGTGAACTCTTTTTAATAGCCCCTGATTATCCAATTCTTTCAAATCTCGCCGAATCGTATCCTCTGAAACATTGAAGCGTTGGCTTAAATCACTGGCAATTACCTTTTGCTCAATATTTAAAAGATCAAGGATTTTCTGATGGCGTTCCTCTTTTAACATAGTGCGCACTCCTTCTTGTTTCTTCACGTTTATCATGCCATGTATGCGATTTTCTGTCAATTTCCTTCCGTTTTAATCGGTTATAAACGCACAAACATGCATATAAAATTATATAATCTGCATGTTTGTATTGACTTGTGATTGTTAAGCGGTTGCAATGAGCTTGTAATGAAAGGGTGTACGGCATTCGAACCAAGCTGGTTTTATCCGGAGAAGATCAGCGCATTGCAAGTAGGAGGAAGTCCATGGAAAAGAAAATCATTCTATCGCCATCAATTATGTGCGGAGATTTGGTGAATTTAGAAAAAAGCATCATAGAGCTGGAAGATATTGGAATGGATACGCTGCATATCGATGTAATCGACGGCTCATTCAGCCCAAGCATGCCTTTAGGAATAGAGACGATCAAGCGAATGCGGGAAGTCACGTCAATGAATTTTGATGTGCATATCATGTCGAAGGACAATGAATTTTTTATTGGTGAGATGCTGAAAATCGGAGTGGAAGGAATTACGTTCCACCATGAAACCAGCCTGCACGTTGATCGGTATATTCAATTGATTAAGAATGCAGGGACAAAGGTGGGGGTTGCATTGAATCCGGCGACAGCCTTAACTGTTTTGGATTATGTTTTACCGGAAATTGATCGTGTGTGTCTAATGCTGATTAATCCGGGATTTGCGACAAATAAAGCGGAAAAGCAAATTCCTTATGCGTTGAAAAAAATCGCTGACCTCCGTCAGCTGATCGATAAGCAGGAGTTGACAGTGGATCTCCAAGTCGATGGACGCGTATCATTGGCCTCGATTCCAGACTTATTGACCGCGGGTGCCACAAACCTGGTGTTAGGAAGCACAAGCCTATTTATCGCCGGAAACACCTTAGCGGAGAATCGTCAGCTGTTGTCTGAGGCTGTGAATAAAGCGGCTCTAGTAATATAGGAGGGGAAATTGTTGGGATTTAAGAGAGTAGAACAGAAAATCATAAATGAAATCGCGGCAACCTTAGATCATATTGAGGTAGAAGAGGTAGCGCAGCTGGTAACGGCAATTGAAAAAGCGGAGCGCGTATTTTTCGTGGGTGTCGGCCGTGTCCTGCTATCGTTGGAAGGAATCGCGAAAAGGCTGGCCCATCTGGGGATTCAAACAGTAGTAGTCGGTCAAATCACCGAACCTGCAATCACGGAAAAGGATTTGTTGATCGTTGGATCAGGCAGCGGAGAGAGCTCTTTTCCACTCGCAATCGCGAAAAAGGCCAAGAGTTTTGATGCGACGGTGGCACATATCGGATCGAACGCCAACAGTTCGATGAAGGCGTATACGGATATATTCGTTCGCATCCCAGTTCAAACCAAGCTGGCTTTACCAGGAGAGATCCCATCGATTCAGCCAATGACCAGTTTGTTTGAACAATGCTTGCTTTTGTTAGGTGACAGTATTGCATTGATGATGGTGGAAGAAAAAGAGATTGATATGCACAGCTTGTGGCAGTATCATGCCAACTTGGAGTAGGTGAAGAGGATGAAGGCAGTACATTTTGGTGCAGGGAATATTGGGCGAGGATTTATAGGTCAGCTCTTACATGAAAATGGCTTTGAAATTTGTTTCGTGGATACGAACGCAGAATTGATTCAGCAATTGAATCAGGATGGCGGCTACACGATCGAAATTATTGATGAGGAGGGAACCACCGCTTTTATTGATCAGGTGACCGCTCTAAATAGCTTGACTGAGATGGAACAAGTAATTTCGGCGATTGAAAAAGCGGACATTTTAACCACCTCCGTAGGCGCGAATAATTTAGCCAAGATCGCACCTGCAATCGCCAAGGGATTGCGCAAACGTTTTGAACAAAAAAACAGCATCAATATATTGGCCAATGAAAATGTGATCAATGCTAGCGAAATTTTGAAAAAGGAAGTTTATAGGTTGTTGGCTGAGGAAGAACGAGCAATAGTTGATCAATTGGCCTATTTTGTAAATACAGCGATTGATCGTCAGTCGCTTGGGAAAATCGTTGATCACAAAATGGTCGCGGTTGTGGAGCCTTACTTTGAATGGGTGATTCATCGACAGCAACTCGATCCTGCGACTTTCTTCGAACTAAAGAATGTGGTCTTGATTGATGAAATGCAGCCGTATATTGAGCGTAAGTTGTTTATCGTTAACGCGGCTCATGCAGCAATAGCGTATCTTGGTGCATTGCAAGGCTGCAGGACTATTCAAGAAGCGATTCAAGATCAGAAAATATGGACTCTAGTCAATCAATTTTTAGCAGAGAATGCAGCCTATTTTGTTCGAGAATACCAATTTGACCAAGAGGAGCTAACGCGTTTTATCAAAAAAACATTAAAGCGGCAAGGAAATCAAAGGCTTTCAGACAAGATTGCCCGCGTGGGTGGTTCGCCAATCAGAAAGCTGGGACAGGACGATCGGTTAGTTGCCCCGGTAGTAAAACTAGAGGCACTTGATTTGCCTCACGAAGCAGGGGTGAAAATTATTGCCGCTGGTTACCTTTATCGCAACTCTGCTGACCCAGAGGCCGAAAAGCTGTCTGCGATGATTGAAAAAGAAGGTTTAGAAACAACGATCAAAAAGATTTCGAACGTGACGGGCACGTTGCTGCAAGAAGTGATGGCTGCTTATGAATCGCTGGGATAGGAGGCACAGATGTTAAAAGAGCAATTAACGGGAAAGACAAATTTTGTTGAATCAATAGCTTCTTGGCAAGAGGCCATTCGACTGGGTGCGCAGCCGCTTTTGGAGCAGGGCATTGTAGAAGAATCCTATGTGGAAGCGATGATCCAAAATGTTTTAGACAATGGAAATTATATTATCTTGCTGCCGCAAGTGGCGATGCCTCATACGCGTCCGGAAAATGGCAGCCATGGTATTGGAATGACTTTTCTGCGCTTGGCAGAGCCGGTCATGTTTCCTGGTGATGAGCCAGTAAGTGTATTGTTTACACTTTCTTCGGATTCACCAGACGGGCATTTAGAGCTGATCGCCAGCTTAGGAGAACTGCTGAGTGATGAAAAATTGTATCAGAAATTATTTGATGTTGAGACAGAACAAGCGTTGTTGGATTTGATCAAGGAATAAAGGAGAGAAGGAAATGGATGTAACGAATGAAGCAAAACAAGTATCGATGCGTGCGAGAATCCAGGCTTTTGGCGGTTTCTTAACGAATATGGTGTTGCCGAACATTGGTGCGTTTATTGCGTGGGGAATTGCTACAGCACTATTTATTCCTACTGGTTGGTTTCCAAATGAAGCACTAGGAGAGTTAGTCGGACCTACAGTTAGTTATTTATTGCCATTATTATTAGCGTATACTGGCGGGCGAATGATCGGCGGGCACCGCGGTGCAGTATTGGGATCTATTGGTACGATCGGTCTGATTATCGGTTCGGATATTCCAATGTTCATGGGAGCGATGGTGATCGGTCCGTTAGGCGGCTGGATAATGAAGAAGACAGATGACTTTTTAGATGGAAAGATACCGGCCGGATTTGAAATGGTTGTCAATAATTTTTCAATCGGCATCATCGGTTTTATCTTGATGTGTTTGTCTTACTTAGTTATTGGCCCGACAATCCAATCAGCCAATCAATTTGTTACGAATGCGATCGAAGCGCTGGTTTCGACGGGCTTCTTACCTTTGCTTTCGTTAATAAATGAGCCGGCAAAAGTGTTGTTCTTAAATAATGTGATTGACCAAGGCGTTTATTATCCGTTAGGGATGCAGCAAACATTAGAAGCGGGCAAGTCAATTTATTTCATGGTGGCGTCAAATCCTGGACCTGGTCTGGGCCTGCTGCTAGCATATTCCTTCTTTGGAAAAAAAGTAGCGAAACGAACGGCTCCAGGGGCAATCATTATCCACTTTTTTGGCGGTATTCATGAAATGTATTTCCCATATGTATTAATGAAGCCAATCACTATTTTATCAATGATTGCAGGTGGGATGGCCGGAACTCTGACCTTTCAGTTATTAAATGTTGGGTTGGTCGCTGGTCCGAGCCCAGGCTCGATTTTCTCTTATCTGGCGTTGACTCCGCGAGGGAATTTCTTTGGTGTAATCGCTGGAGTAGTGATCGCGACAGCAGTGTCCTTCTTAGTGACAGCAGTGATTTTGAAAGCAGATAAAACGGCGGATGACGAAGATAGCTTTGAAGAATCCGTCCAAAAATCAAAATCAATGAAATCTGAAGGAAAAGAACTGCTAAATGGTGACAACGCTCAAGCAGCAAACACAATGAATGCTGGCGTAAATAAAATCTCATTTGCTTGCGATGCCGGCATGGGCAGCAGTGCAATGGGGGCTACAACCTTCAAGAAAAAATTGCAGAAGGCGGGCATCACTGATATTGAAGTCAAAAACTATCGAATTGAAGAGGTACCAGCAGATAGTGATATGGTGGTCGTTCATCAGGATTTGGAAGAACGAACGCGTAATGCGCATCCTAAAATGAGGATTGTTACATTGAAGAATTATTTGCAGGACCCAGCTATCGATGATTTAGTGAAGGACGTCGTCGAGGCAAAAACGAAGGAATAATGTCGACGAGTTTCTCCTAAAAAAGAAATCTAGCTTAAGAAACAAAAAAATGTGAATGATAAAGCCGAATGCTCATAAACTTTCCAAAATGAAAGAAATCGGAGCATTCGGTTTATTTTTGTAAAGTTTTTATCAAAAGGACGTTCAATTTAAACGTTGCATTCTATAAATTCGGCGCCAATAAATGAGGCGAATAAAGAAAATCGTCGCTCAAAGAATTCTGCTTTACCTATTCGGGCGATTGAATTTCATTGACGCGAAAATTTGTAGGACGTATCATGAAGGCAGTATGAATATCTAGGAGGCTAACATGAAAAAGTTTAAGAAAATGGTGGCGATCGAGCCGACAAAATTATTACCTGAATGGGATGAGAAATTAAAAAAATTGGCGGATGAGGCTGTCTTCTATGAAGATATTCCCAGTGAATCAGCTGAGATCATTGAACGTATCGGGGATGCGGATTGCGTCATGCTAAGCTTTACAAGTTTTATTGATAAGGAAGTGCTGGATGCTTGTCCGAACATTCGGTACATCGGCATCTGTGCCAGTTTATATGCACCAGAAAATGCGAATGTCGACATTCTTCATGCAGAGAAAAAAGGGATTGTTGTGACCGGTGTTCGCGATTACGGTGATGAAGGGGTCAAGGAGTACGCCATTAGCGAATTGGTTCGTTTGCTGCAAGGTCGCGGACCGGCGATGTGGAAGGATGAGCCGATGGAATTGACAGGTGTCAAAGTCGGCATCGTCGGTATGGGGACTGTCGGCAGCTTGCTTGCCCGAACAATGAACTTTTTCGGGATGGATGTTCATTACTACAGTCGAACACGCAAGCCAGAGATAGAAAAAGAGCTAGGGATGAATTACCTGTCATTTGATGAACTGTTGGGTAAGGTCGATATCCTGATTACTTGCCTGAATAAAAATGTAGTCTTATTAAATGAAGCTGCGTTTCAAACATTTGGCAACGGAAAAATTTTGATGAATGTCTCGATCGCACCGTCACACGAGGTACCAGCGTTGAAACATTGGTTAGCTCAGTCGGGGAATTATGCCTTTAGTGACACTGAAGCTGGGCTGGGAGAAGAAGTGATTGGTTTGCCAAATGTTTTTGCCGGAAAAACCAATGCAGGTCTAACTTCGATGGCAAAAGTACGGTTGGCTCAAAAGGTAATCGAAAATATCGAGAATTTTCAAAAGAACAACTAGGATTGATGGAGGGATCCAAGCGTCGCTGCTTGGGTCTTTTTTGATGTCAAAGACACAAAGCCAGTTTGCTCATTTTTGATTTATAAGCCCAAAAAGCAATAGGAAGTAAGAAGTATGTAAATAAAAGTTACATGAATTGTCCTTTTTTCGAAAAAACCTTAATCGAATGTCACGAAACATCACATATGGTATTGAGTTTATACAAAAAGCTCAGTATGATAAACCTATCAAACTAGATTGGTTTTCGGAAAAGATGTTATTCAGATGGTTCTGACTTGCGGCGTTTTAAAGGAAAAGAGGAAGAAATATGGAATATCAATACGTAGTTCAGGTAAAAACAATTGTTGGGGAAATGACAGAGGAGACCTTTACGACTCATCGGGAAGCCCTTTGCTATGCGACCAATTATGACAGAGTCAAAGCAAGCAAAGTATTCAAGTCTGGCGAGATTGTGCATGAGTTCAACTATTAAGCGAGCATAAGAAAGGCTTCGCGAACTCGCTCAGCTTTTGAGCAATAAGACCAAAATATTTCTAAATTGCTTCTCAAATTTCGAAATATTTTTGCTTATTGCCGATAAAGCTAGTTCGTGAAGTCGGACATGGATATACCTGCTACAAAGCGATTTATTTATGTGAAAATTTTATACTTTCTTTATAGTCAAAAAAAGGGATTCTACAAGTGAATCCCTTTTTTACGTGACTCGATGAAATTACCAAGAATAAAAATCAGAATGCCTAACCAAATAAAGGCGAAAGCGATAAATTGCGGTAAGGCGTAAGGCTCGTGAAAAACAAAGATCGCCATTGCCAGCATAATAGTAGGATTGACGTATTGTAAAAAGCCAAGCGTGATGTACGATAATTTTTTAACAGCTGTTGCAAACAGCAGTAACGGAATCGCTGTGACAATCCCAGCACCCATCAGTAATAAATTGGTGCTTGTTGAATAATTCATAAATCCAACTGGCGACAGGAAAAACAAATAAATCAAACCAACAGGTGCGATAATCAATGTTTCCAGAGTAATGCTGGTAGCGGAACTTAACTTTAATTGTTTTTTTGTTAAGCCGTATAAGCAAAAACTAGCCGCCAATAAAAGGGACTTAATAGGAAAAACACCGGTTTGAACGGTCAATAGAATGACTCCTGCACATGCAGAAAGACTAGCTAGCTTCGCTTGTCTGGTCAAAGGCTCCTTTAGATAAATCGCGCCAGCCAGCACATTTAGTAGCGGGTTAATGTAGTAGCCCAAGCTAGCTTGCTGAACCTCGCCGATAGAAACGGTGTAGATAAAAATTCCCCAGTTCAGAGAAACGAAAACCGCAGCCATGATGATGGCGAGTATGCTTCGCTTGTCTTTTAACAGTTCTTTTACCTCTTGAATAAAGAGAGGAAATTTCCGTAATACGATCAAATAGACTGTCATGAAAACCAGTGACCAAATAATTCGATAAAACAACGTATCCACAGAAGCGACATTGCCCAATAATTTCCAGTAAAGCGGCAGGATGCCCCAAATAATGTATGCACCAAAACCATAAACCAATCCAGAATCTTTTTTCATTGGAACCTCCTTAAATGAATGATGTTTTATCATTTTAACATAAATAATTAAGAGAATTTTCAGAAAAAACGATTTGAGGGAAAAAAGCTGATTTTGCGTAAAAAAAGCCAAATGATCCTAGACTATCGTAATCTTAAGTGATAGGGTCATTTGACTTTCATTTTGTTAAGTATTTTTCAAAAAAGCTTTCAATTCTTAAAATGAATAGGCAATCAACGAAATACCCGCCATCATAAAATAGAAACCGACTAAGAAAGCAAGTGTCAATGCTGAAGTTAAAGGATTAAAAAGAAGCATGATGCCTAATAAAATCCCGATACCATTAACGATAACGTGAAACCAATAATAGCCGGTACTTTCGATTTTGTAGATACTTGCCGTTAATAAGCCTGCAATTGAATCGAATAAGAACCAAATCGCAAAGACAAAAGGCAGCGCCACTAAACCGGCAGAGAGATTAAAAAAGAAGAAGATACCCACCAATAAATCAAATACGCCAAGAACGATCAAGAATGTTGATTTTTGATTGGTAAATTCATGGATTTTCCGTCTAAAGAATAGTTCAAAGATCCCTTTTAGAATGGCTGAAAGAGCAAAAACATAAACAATGGCAAGTAAGCTGCTTTGCGGGTCTCTAAATGACAGTAAAGAAACTAAAATAAAGAGAAGCCCCATCAAAAAATACGGCAAGCGAAAAGTTGATTTTCTTTCCATATTTTTCACCTCCTTGAGGAAATAGTATCACTTACTGAAAAAATATGAAAAGATAATGATCGCTTAAATAATTTTCATTCATAGCAGAGAAACGGGCAATTATCGCTAGTTTTGGGCTTCCTTTATTGCTTTAAATGCGTTGATGCCAAAAGAAATCAGAAAAAAGAAACTCGCCCATTTAAGGATGGTTCCTTCTTGAAACGCGAAGAAAAGCGAAACAAAAAAATAGGAAACAGCTAAATAGGTATACTTATTATTGAACTTGCTCATTTTGATTACAACCACCTCTTTAGAAGGAGTATATTCCCTCGATGTGACACGGTCAAACTAGAAGGACTGAAAAATTAGAAACGAAGAGGTCAAGCCGTCCATTCCATTAACCATTCCGCTTCGTTTGTTTCGTGGTCTGTTTGTTTTTTTAGAGCTTTGAAGCCGTGCTTGAGATAAAAACGAACGGCACTCTCATTTTTTGAATAGACACTTAAGCTTAAGTGCGAGCAGCTGGTCTTTACCTTATTTAGTAATTGAGTTCCGATACCTAAAGATCTGTATTCACTCAAAACAAAAATTCCCGCAATAAAATCATCAACCATTCCAAGAAACCCGATGATTTCATCGTGTTGATAATAGACAAAGAGTTTTGCCTTTGGAAGCATCGCTTTAACGACTGGGTAGTTATGAAGCCAATAGCTTTTTTCAATAAAGTCATGTGCGTCAAGATTGCTTTTTAACCAGATGGAAGCGATCGTTTCCAAGTCTGTGCGACTGACAGTTTCAATTAACTTGATCATAAATAGCTCCAGTTTATTTAGTAGATTTGAAAAGTGACTCATTGGTATCTGAGTAATAATCAGGGTTCAGTTTATCCTCTTGTTTGGTCCCTAAAAGAGAGACCAGCATGGGACTAAATCCTAGCAGCCCCAATAGAATTGCTAAAGGAATGTATACACGTTTTTTTGTCATGATCGGAACTCCTTTTTGTTCATTGTAGTATATGGATAGGTTTCCGCAAAGCCCTTAGAAGAAAATAGGCAAATAAAAAAACCTCCATCCACTTGGGATGAAGGAGGGGGAACTAGCCGATCTTCGTGGCTCCGCTGCCGATATGTGCAACGTAAAAGTCTGGCGCGTAGCCGACAACATTCATGTATTCGTCGTAGACGTTGTTTTTGAAGCTGGGAATAGCTTCCTCTTTGACTAGGGCAATCGCACAGCCGCCAAAACCTGCGCCAGTCATACGGGCACCAAGTACACCAGCTTGTGCCTGAGCGGCATCAACTAGCGTGTCCAATTCAACTCCAGTCACTTCATAGTCGTGACGCAAAGAATAATGAGAGGCGTTCAATAATTTGCCAAAGGCTTCCAACTGGCCCTTTTCTAATTCTGCCTTCGCCTCTAAGGTTCGTTGATTTTCGGTTACAGCATGACGAGCACGGCGAATCAAAGTATCTTCGCCAATCAAGTCGATGTTGGCTTCAAAGGTTTCTTCATCAAGATCGCCTAAGGATTGAATCGTTAGCTTCTTTTGTAAACGAGCAAGAGCTTCTTCGCACTCGCTGCGGCGTTCATTATATTTGGAGTCTGCCAGTTCGCGACGTTTATTCGTATTCATGATAACCACCGCATAGCCATCTAATTTCACCGGAACCATTTCGTATTTCAGTGTGTTGGTGTCTAAAAGAATCGCTTGATCCACAGCACCAAACCCAATCGCAAATTGATCCATGATACCTGAATTTACACCAATAAACTCATTTTCAACTTTCTTACCGGTTTGGACCAGCTCAAGCCGATCGGTATCCAAGGTGAATAAATCTTCCAATACGACACCAACCAACAGTTCCAAAGAAGCACTGCTGGAAAGGCCGGCACCATTAGGGATCGTTCCTTCAACTAACAATTCGAAGCCATGATCAATTAGATGTCCCGCTTCCTTTAATTTTAGAACCATGCCTTTTACATAATTGGCCCAATTGTCCTTTTTATCGTAATCCAATTTGTCGATATCAAAGGTAATAACGCCGATGTCTTCAAAATTTGTCGAATAGACCAATATTTTTTTATCCTCACGAGGAGCAGCAACACCGTATGTTCCATAGGTGATAGAGGCGGGGAAGACGTGACCGCCATTGTAATCCGTATGCTCGCCGATCAAGTTGATCCGGCCCGGAGAAAAATATTGCGTTGTCTCATGCGGCCCGAATATTTCAGCAAATTTAGTGTTTAGTTCACGTTTAATTTCCATGTTTCTTCGCTTCTTTCAAGGTTATTTTATATTCTGTTGTCGTTTCGAAGGTCTCATTAGCAGGTAACGTAATTGAACCGAATTCAGGGAATTGTTCAGCACCGGGGGCGATTTGTGTTTCAAAGGTGATACCGCCATGATGCGCTAGCTTTTCTCCATGTATTTCTGGGCCATCCTCGCCGAAGTTTGCGGTGAAGATCACCACGCTGGATGAATCTGTAGAGACTGTCAATTCAATGTTTCCGTCTGGGCTGGTCAATTTGGCTGCCGGCTGGTGCAAATGACTTTCCTTCAAGAAGAAGGGATGATCAAGTCCGTTGCATTGATTCTTTTGTTCAAAGTCGCTAGTAAATACATCCGCTAACGGTTTTTCTGTCTGGAAGTCAAAGGGCGTTCCTGCTGCTGCGGTGATTTCACCAGTTGGAGTCGTATCTGGCCGCAACGAAGCAAAACTTTCGCTGTTCAGCCAAAGGGTATGGTCATCGATCGCTTGAGTAACATCGCCGGTCAAATTAAAGTAGACATGGTTGGTTGGATTGAAGAGCGTCGTTTGATCGCTGATTCCTTTGGTTGTTACGCGCCAAACATTCTCATCAGTCAAGGTATGCCGCACTTCAACAGTCAAATTCCCAGGAAAACCATGTTCGCCGTCAGGACTGACGGTGGTAAAAATGATCGATGCTTCGTCATCGCCGTTTTCAATAGTGTAGTCCCATTTTTTTGCTTCAAAGCCGGGTTTTCCGCCGTGCAAAGAATGTCCAGTCGCTGGATCAACGGCTACTTGGTACTCTTGATCGTCAAGGGTAAAACGACCGTTTTCGATTCGACCAGCCGTCCGTCCGATGGTGCCGCCAATGAATGGGTCCTTTTCTAAATATTCTTCTGCCGAATCGAAGCCTAAAATCAATTCCTTGTCACGTCCTAAACGAACGATCCTTGCGCCTAAATCAGTAACGGCTAGGTGGAAACCGTCTTCATTTTTGATAGTAATCAGGTGATAGTCTTGGCCAAAAGCTTGTTCTGTAATTTGCATAATAAAAACCTCTCTTTTTATGTAATAAGAAATCATCGTATCCCGCTAATTTTATCGATTTATTGATAAAGTGACAAGGGGTAGAAGTTTTTCAATAGTGCGTACTTCCAATTTAACAAGAAATCGTTTTCTTTAAAACGTACTTCTGTGATGATCATTTAACTTTTTGTTGCATTTCTTCATTGATTTCAAGCGTCACATTTTTTTGATCTAAACCAAAGAGCAGTTATCGCCAGAATTTAGCATACTCCGCTTTATCCTCAAGGTTGAAGGCGATCATTTCTCGGATGAGGGGATAGTTGATCTCTTCAGTCCATTTTATTCGAAAAATATTAGTTGTATGGCTGTACCCAAAGTTTTGAATTGCTGGTAAAAATTTTTTTAGACAAGCGACTTCAGGTGAAACGGAAAAATGGTTTTTAGCCGTGCTGACTCCAAGGATAAATGTTCCGTGATGAGTAAACATGGGTTCATTCCACGCGATTCGTGTATCCAATTCAGGAAACTCGGTTAAAATCCATTGAAAAAGTGCACGCAATTTGTCTCGATGTGCCTCATCTTCAATTTGGGCTAAATAATTTTTGAAAGTATCCATTGCTTTCCTCCCGCTTTTTTATGATGATCATTGGATGACTTTGCTGGCAAAGTCTATCTCCCAGTATACCAGCAGATAAATAGAAAGCAGAGAAAAAATGCCGCCATCCAATAAAACAGCACTGCTTGGATAGAGGAATGGGACGTTTCGATGAAGCCCATGAATAAAAGAGAGGATTCTTAATGATTCATAAAAAATATGCGGTATAATTTAGAGTGGAAATCAGACGGGAGAGGTAAGATGGAACAGACAATTTTTCTAAAAAAAGAGCAGCATCATTTGAAAACGGATCTTCATTTTGATTTTTGCGGGATTTCAAAAACGTTGCCCTTCCATTCCTTTGGACCAGCGATTCGTCAGAATTATATTTTACATATTGTAATGGAAGGAAAAGGGACTTATCAGGTCAAAAATCAGCAATATCATTTAAAGAAGGGGGATCTCTTTTTGATTCGCCCCGGAGATTCCACCTTCTATTTAGCTGACGGGGAAGATCCGTGGATGTATTGCTGGCTTTCTTTTGGCGGAGCTGCTGCGGATGAAATTATTCGTCACTCTCACTTTAGAACCGACCAGTATACGATGGTTTCTTCTGATGTACAAAAGTATATCGACACGATTTTGGCCTGCCTTCCTTTTGCAGAAGAGACGTTAGAAAATGAACTGCATTTAAATGAGCTGACGTATCGTTTTTTAGCAGCACTTTTAGAGGACGGCGGGAAGGTCCATTTAGGTGAGCAAAAAAAATATTCGCCGTTAGCAGTAGCTGCTGTAGAATACATCAAAACGCATTATGCAGAGCAATTGACAGTTGAAGAGATCGCGCGATATTTGGCGGTTAATCGCAGTCATTTATCACGAGTGTTTCATAATCATATGGATATTAGTATTAGAGATTATATTTTAGGCGTTCGCATCAACCGGGCGGCATTTTTACTTTCCATGACGGATGAATCAGTGGAGAGCGTCGCGGAGCAAGCGGGATTTAACAGTTTGGTTGTCTTTAGCCGAATGTTTAAGAAATTGACAGGAGAAACAGCCACTGCTTATCGGAAGCGAATGAAAAATGAGGATTTTAAAAATGTGTCATTGAATGAATTAAAAAAACAACTAGAGCAGCAGGCTGTGGTAAATCGCGCGACATAGCTAAGATAACGTTTACAATGAATAACGGATACCCTATACTTAAATTATCAGATAATGAACTATCTTCTTATTAGAGGATAAGCTTATCAAATAGGAGGGATCAACCATGAAAAGGGCTAGTGAGATGACCGTCGAAGAGTTAGGTGCATATATCGATCAGTCGGTGTTGAAGCCGGATTTTACTGAAGCCGAGATTCGCCAGTATATCCAAGAAGGTATCGACTATCATTGTGCAACCGTTTGTGTCAACCCAGCTTCTTTAGATATCGCAGCGGAGATGACTAAAGGAACAGACACAAAAATTTGTGTAGTATGCGATTTTCCATTTGGTACCAGTACGACTGCCTCTAAGGTTTTGCAGGCAGAGACCTATTGTCAGCGAGAAGATATTTATGAATTGGATATTGTTGCGAATTTTGGTTGGATTCGCAGCGGTAAATATGAGGATGTTACCAAAGAACTTCGTGTGATCGTCGAAGCTTGTCATGCGCATGGAACTGCGGTGAAGGTCATTTTTGAAACCGATACATTGAATGAAGAGCAGATTCGTCAGGCCTGCGAATGCGCGATTGCCGCGAATGCAGACTTTGTTAAGACAAGTACGGGTTTTATTACCGGTTATGAAAGCAAGGGCGCTACGAAGGAAGTTATTGAAATTATGATGGATCAATGCAAAGGTCGAATAAAAATCAAAGGCAGCGGCGGAATCCGTACGCGGGAACACTTTTTAGAATTGATTGATATGGGCATTGACCGTATGGGGATTGGCTTCAAATCGACTCCGATCGTTTTAGGTTTGGACAACTAATATGGCAGAGAACTTACGATTTGAAACAAGAGCAGATTTTCGCACATGGCTGTCAAAAAATGCGGAAACTAGCGGCGGTGTCTGGTTAGTATTTGGTAAAACAAAGCGAGTTAAGACCTTAAAGGCTGGTGAAGCATTAGAAGAAGCACTATGCTTTGGCTGGATTGATGGCGTGATGAAAAAGCTTGACGAAGATTCTTACATTAAATATTTTGCTTTGCGCCGAAAAAACAGTAAATGGTCAGAGAAAAATAAAAAAATCGTAGCAAAGCTGGAAGAACAGGGCTTGCTGACAGAGCTGGGGCGTGAAAAAATCGCTGAAGCGAAGGAAAACGGTCAATGGGAGAACGCCACACGACCATCGGCAATCACAGAGGGACAGATTGCTGAAGTATCAGCACTGCTGAAAGGAAATGCTGAGGCCTCAAAAAACTTTGAAAACATGCCGCCTTCAGTCAGAAAAACCTATACGCGCGCTTATTTTGACGCAAAAACAGATGCTGGAAGAGCCAGCAGATTGGCTTGGATGACTGACCGCTTGGAAAAAAATTTAAAACCGATGTAAGACAAAAGAGACCGACCTCAAAAAAATTATTGAATAATATAAAGCCGAACACTCTGATTACTTTCAATGATGATAGTAATTGAGTGTTCGGCTTTCATTTTGTTAAGTATTTTTCAAAATAGCTTTCGAAGCAGCTGCTTTTTACCGGTGAATATACTGAGATAACTCTTTTTGATACCCCTGCCAGCCTGCTTTTCCGGTATTCAGGTATTGGGCCAAGAGGTAGCCAATATAGGGGCCCGTCGACAAACCAGAAGAGCCTAATCCGCTAGCAACAAGGACATGATCAGTCAACGAACCAAAAAATGGAGCAAAGTCAGAAGTATAAGCACGGGTGCCGACCCGGTAGTGAGAGGGTGCCGCCAACAATTTTTCTGGCTCTGCTAAAAACCGATGCGCACCGCTTGTCAGCTGTTCAAATGCTTCGGGAGTTTCTCTCAAATCCCAGCCAGCGTCATTTTCATGGGTAGCGCCCAATAAAATTTTTCCAGCTAAAAAAGGAATCAGGTCAGCTTCACCATCCAGCATAGCAACTGGGAAATCACCACTGTTTTTGATCGCAGTTTGGAAGACTAGAAGCTGTCCCTTTTGCGGCCGCAAATCTACTTGATAACCTAAAGGTGTGAGGAGCTCCTTCAAATGAGGACCAACAGTTAAAATGATCTGATCGAACGCTTCTTTTTTTTCGCCGAAGAGAATCGTTTGCTCATCTGCTAGTTGAACCCGCTGCGGTATAAAATGAATTCCTTTTTCCTCCGCTTTTTTCCGCATATGAATCAGATAGGCTTTTCCATCTAAACGACCGCCGCCGCTGATTTTCAGAGCAGATAGAGGCTTTAACAAAGGCAGTTCCTGCTGGGTTTGTTCGCCTGAAAGCCGTTCGATCGTGCCGATCTCAGGAGCACTTGCCTTCCGTTCCTCGGCTAAAGCAAGAAGCTCATCCAATTGATGCTCAGGACGTAAAAGCAGAGTTCCCGATTGTTGATAAATCGTGTGATCTATTTGAAAATCTTGGATTAGTTTTGGGAAGAATGCCGCACCATCTTTTGCAAGCTGGTACCATTGCTTGTTCCGGCGCTTGGAAAGCCAAGGAGAGATGATCCCGGCACTGGCTTTGGTTGCTTGTCCGGTAGGCTCATCGAATAGGGTTACTTGATAGTTTTTTTGATCTAAGTAATTGGCCAGCGTCATACCGATGATGCCGCCGCCAACAATTGCGATTTTTTGCATGTAGCGTACTTCCTTCTTTATAGCGTATAATTTATGTTTTTCCCCAAGCTTATTTGAATAGGGGGAAAAATACATGTATCTGTTGTTGATTCTGCCATAACAGAAATTATTTATCAATTAATCTAAAAAATTTTACTTTACCTGTCGTAGTAATTGTCGTACAATGATTACAACGACAGATGAAGTAATTTCAGGAGGTGGCAAAATGATTTCGAGCGATGGAATTCGCGGGTACAATGATGTCATCATTTTGTCCGTACTGAAGGATGGCGATTCCTATGGCTATGCGGTGTCTCAAAAGATCAGAGATGTGAGCGAGGAAGTGTATGTCATCAAGGAGACGACGCTTTATTCCGCCTTCAACCGGTTGGAAAAAAATGGCTACATCCATTCTTATCCGGGAGAAATTACCCATGGAAAGAAACGAACGTACTATCAAATAACCGAAAAAGGCCTGGCTTTTTTAGAAGAAAAGCGAGACGAATGGAAGCAGACTAAAAAAGTTGTGAATCGATTTATGAAAGAAGGGTAAACTATGGATACGATAAAAAATTATGTAGAGACGCTGTTTCTCGAATTTCCAAATACGAAAGAAGTCCGACGTGCGAAGCAAGAGATTTTGACGATTATGGAAGACCATTATTTGGCATTATTAGATGAAGGAAAAAGCGAGCACGAAGCAATCGGGCAAGTCATCAGTGAGTTCGGCTCTGTAGACGAGCTGCGAGAAGAATTGGAATTTGCATCGCGCGAAAGAGAGCCTGAAGACGGCATTGAAGAAGACGAAATGTATCAATACTTGACTGAGCGAAAGAAAGACGCAAAAGGACTCAGTCTAGGCATCAGCGGCTGTTTGCTAGCAGTGGGAACATTGGTCGGGTTGGGTATCAGCGGTGCTGAGATGATGGGCTTTTTATTGTTCTTTATTCTGATAGCTATTAGTGTCGGAGTTATTATTTATAACGGGATGCAATTTTCTAAAAACAATGTTGTGCTGAACGACCGCTACATTCCTGTAGACTTAAATAAGGAAGCACAGAAATTGAAACAAGGGTATCAAAAAAGCTTCCAGGTTAGTTTAGTCTTTGGGATTTGTCTGTGTGTGTTGAGTGTATCGCCGATTTTCTTTTTCCAAATGTTTACCTATGCGGAATACGGAATTCCAGTGATGTTCTTCTTTTTAGCGATCGGTGTATTTTTGATCATTTACGGCAGTATCAATTACAGCAGCTTTGACAAGTTTATCAAGGAAAAATATTTCATTGCGGATGAGGATGCATTAGGACCCAACGCGATGCAGGAAAAATATGGGGATGCTGCTCGTACGAAGCATCTGTTGGAGCGGGTATATTGGCCAATCGTTGTAATGATCTACTTTAGCTGGTCATTTTTAACTCATTCATGGGGCTTTAGCTGGATTATCTTTGTTATGGCAGGGATTTTTTATAGTGTTCTGGAGGCAATCTTTGTAAAAAAGTAGCCTAGGTTTTATACGTGAAAAGACGTTCGAAGCATTTCTCTTATGCTTCGAACGTCTTTTTGTTGTTAAGTTGCTGCTGCAGGATCAACCGCTGCTTAATCAAGTCTACAAAATGATTCGGTTCAATGACCTTCATGCGGGCACCGAAAGACAAGACATTAATTAGCAGCTCCGTTTCATCTTTCTTTTCATAAAAAATCGTTAGGCGATAAAACGTATTATCTGATCGCTCAAGGATCTTACGATAATTTGAAAAGTGGAAGGTCGCGCGTTCAAGCGCACCGCGTTCATCTTTTAGTTCGCAAACAATAGAGCAAAGCTTGGAATGTACTGGCTCGCTATTAGCCACGAAGGGTTCCTTGACTTGAATGTTCTGAATATCTGAACAATTAAAAACGACCGGCTTCCAGTTTTTTCCGGATTTGCGCTTGCCTAGGACGCGAAATTTATTGTTTTTAATAGAATACTCAAGTTTTAAAGGCTGAAAAAGATGGCTAGTCGCGTTCCTTTTTTTAACTGAATGATAGTCTAATACCACAAGCTCCTTTTGTTGAATACTATCTAGTAATTGCTGAATAACTTTTTCGTAGTCTTCATCGAACAGATCCTCACTGATAAACTGATCAAAATATTGATAATCCTGCCAATCAAACAGCGGTTCGACTTCTTCCAAGTCAAAGGGTTCACCAACAGAACGAAATTTGGGTTCCTGTTGGATTGCCGTCAGCCAGGCTTTTTCTAATTTCGTTAAAGGAAATGGCTGTGGTGGATGATTCAGGATTGAGCGGTGATTCTTTAATAAATGCCAGCTGTTCTCATCATCTTTCAAATAGTCGACCATTTCAAAGGGAGTCTCTTTAAAACCATCTTGATCCAATAACTGTTGCTGTTGCGCAAGTGTTTCTGTCTGCAATGCTTTCGTCATCAGTTGATAGTAGAGACTGTTTACTTCTGAAAAAAGCTCCATTTTATTCCTCCAATCCATAAAGACTGTTCAGTTCTGTAACATCCGCCCAAAATTGATTTTCCCATGTGCGATTCGTGGAAGTAATTCGAACAATTCGTCCCATCCATGTGCGCAGCCAAGGCTCCATACCGCGGGGATCAACGAGCTTAATCGAAAATTTATACAGATTTCCTTCCAGCATTTCGACTGTTCCTTGACGTTTTTCCCGCAGCAGCCGCTGATACAAATAGTGCTCAGGCAGATGGAGCAGGATTTCATAGCTAACTGGTCTACGAGCGGTGAATGAGCAGTTCCAGGAGGTTGCTTCAGCCGCAGTCAATCGTTCTTGTCCTCGAGAAAACTGTTCAGCTTCATTCAATAGCTCCCCGCTTTCTAAATAATCCAGCCGCAATGAATACAATTGACCTGAATGCAGACCAACGAGGTATTGCCGCCCACTCTCACTGCTGGAGTAAACTTTTAAGGGTGTCAAACGGATCTCGACTCCATTTGCTTTGAAAAGCTTTACTCGTCGTTTTTGTTTGATGGCTTGTAATAGGAAGAGCAGGATTTCGCTGTCTAAGGTTTGATTGTCGAATTTATGTTTGAAGCAAAATGGTGAAGAGGGCGCATTGTAACGCTGGAGCAAAAAATCACCAATCACACCAACGGGCGCTGTCTCCTTATAGAATTGAATCGCCTGCAGCTGCTTTGCGGTAAATTCTGTTCGGCGATTTACGGCATACAGCCATTGCTTTCCTTGCTTTTCCTTTCGTAAAATGTCCATCTGAGCATATTCATTCAGCTTGTTGCGAATCGTCAGGCTGTCGATCAAATAATCATCGTCGAAAAGGGACAGGTAACCGTCGATGGCTTGAACGATCTCATTGACAGTGAACGCGTTTTCCTGTGTCAAAATATCTAAAATCACGAAATGCAAAAAAATATCATTGCGGGTAAAGGATTTCGTCTGCCATAGGATATGCAGCGGATTATCGGCTTGATTTGCCGGCAAAACTAGACGATAGATTTTTTTATTATTGACAGTTTGCGATTCGATATAGTCATGAAGCAGGCTCTCTAATCGACGGCGCTCGTTGTCATAGGTGCGGGGACTGGAAAGAGTGATTTCCTCTCGACTTTTAAAGCCGTAAATCAAAAATTCTCGCGTATAGCTTCGTAATGTAGAAAATTGCTTAACTAGTTCTTGAAATTTTTTAGCCATTTAATTCTCCTTATTTTTCTCATTGTATCAAGTTCGCACCCTTTTTTAAAAGAACTATTTTTATGAATTGGTTAAGATAAGGACAAGAAAACACAAGGAGGAACAAACATGGCAATCTTAACACTTACTTCCGATCATCCGGAATTTACTCAATTAATCAAAAAACATCCTGAAGGCGGGATGCAGCTGCGTGAAATTCGAAATGGAACGAGCTTTGGCTGGTATGAAACACCGCAGACCTATTGCATGTACTTTCAAGATTATGGAACGAATTTGTCCTTTCGTTCAACCAGGGAAGAACAGCAGCACTATTTGAATGTGAAGCAGTATTCTGCGCCGCAGGTCTATCTCTCGCTAATGACAGAATACTTGAAGTCGGCTATGAAAACCGCTGAAGCGGAAAAATCGTCTAATCAGCTGATCCTTTCAATGGTAGAAATAAAGAAACTGGAATTGCTGCAATCCATCTGTCGGATACTACCGGAATTTGAAATCTCGCAAGAAGTATTAATGGACGGCTTTTATCAAATGAAGATGAGTAGTGATTCGCTTTCACGATTGCTTCAAGGCGCGCACCTGGTATTGTTGCTTTTAGCGAAGGAAAGCAGTACGTTTTTAGACGAAAGCGAATCACTGATCCAACGAGGAATCGAAGCACTTCAATTTATTAAAGCACCCTATTATTTGAGAAACCTATTTGTTCGAAAATTTATGTACAAAAAGGAAACGTTTTTCAATTATAAAGAAGCGCTAGAAGAAAACGGCCGCGAAGAAATTATTTTTTCTTATCGCGGAACGGGCTATTCGCGAATTGAAAAGGTAAGGGAGCTTCTGGATATGAAGCACGATATTTTGGATGTCGGCTGCGGCGGCGGAGCCTATTTTAGAATGGCCGAAAAGGTCGATTCATACATTGGTGTGGATATTGACCCAGAGGTTTTAGCTTATGCCAAAGACCGCGGTGAACGAATGGGACTGGCTAATGTAACTCTATATCCTTCTTTAGACGAAGTTCCAGCTCAAGCAGACCGGGATATTCTTTTAATGGAAGTCATTGAACATATGTCTTTGGAAGAGGCGGCAGCGTTGTTGCAACGTTTGCTGAATCAGCCATTCCATCGGCTGATTTTGTCCACGCCTAACAAAGATTTTAACGGTTTTTATGGATTGTCGGAAAAACAATTTCGCCATGAAGACCACAAATTTGAGCTGAGAGCACTTGATTTTCAGACATGGATATCAGCAACGGTCGGTTCTGAATTTTCGATTCAGTTTTTCACAACAGGAGATCAAGTCAATGGGATCGCGACAACACAAGGTGCGATGATCGAAAGAAAGGAATAGATACTATGAAAATTACTACTAAAGTCCATACGATCTTTTTATTGATCGGACCAACTGAATCAGGCAAGACAACTTTCACTAAGGAAGTATTGATGCCGCAGCTGGCTTTTCAAGATGACCAGAAGAATTTCCAAGCCAATATCCATCATCTATCTTCTGATGACATGCGACGAGAATTACTAGGTCGAGACTATGACAAATATGCGGCGAGTATGATGGAAGCTTCGGGCGTTGCCTTTCCCTACTTGAGCGCTAAACTGGAGTTTTTAACCAGCTATCCGATCAATGCGGAATTCGTGATTATTGATACGATTGGCTTGGGAGAAGATTTTCGTCAGGAAATCAAAGCGATCGCGGACAAGAAACAGTATCGTGTAGAGGCAGTTGTTTTTGATTATCCGCGAGAAGACTTTTATGCGTCTGAACGTTCAAAGGTATTAATCACCAAACACGTAGATCGCTTGAAACGGGAAGTATTGCCAAAGCTGGCAAAAGAAGACTATGCGGCAATTCACCGAATCAAACAAAAGGATTTTAAAAAAATCAGTGTGGAGGTTGACGATAAGGAAGCCTATTTAGCTACGTTATTGTCTAATCAACAGGACTACGCCGTAATCGGAGATGTTCATGAGTCACTCTTGGATTTGAAAAAAATCGTATCGAAGTTGGGTTATCAGGTGACTGGCGAGGAGATGACGATTTCAGCGAAGCAACCATTTTCTTTGATCCTGCTTGGGGATTGGATTGACAAAGGCAAGCAAACGACTGAAACCATTGATTTTCTTTATCGAAATCAGCAGTATTTCCAACTGGTATTGGGAAATCATGAAAATTTCGTCTATCGCTATCTAAAAGGGGAGATTAAAGGGGCGGATCAGGAAACGATTGACCAGCATTTTACATCAATCGCTTGCCTGAAGAAAGAGCCGGCAGCTTTGGCAAAATTCAATCATTTAGTAGAGCGAAGCCAGCCATTTTTGCGACGAATCGGGGATGAAAAGCAGTCCTTTATTGTTACCCATGCACCATGCCATCAGCAATACCTTGGAAAAATGGATAGTGTTTCACTGCGAAATCAACGAAATTTTCGCTTGAATCGTGAGAAATCAATCCAAGAGCAGCTTCAATGGCTGGAAGAAGAAAGTATGTACAATCTTCCTGTTCATGTATTTGGGCACATCGCCGCAAAGGAAAGCTACCGTATAAAAAATAAATATGGAATCGATACAGGAGCCGCTTATGGCAATAAGCTAAGTGCGATTAAGCTGTTCGGCAGAGGAAATGCGTTGATTTCAGTTTCTTCGGAACAAACAACAACTGAGGCGCTGCCGAATTTATTTTCACGGCCTAAATTGCACTCATGGGAGAGACTACCTGATAAGGAACGTAAGCGACTGTTCCATATGGTGAGAAATAAAGTGCAGTATTTATCGGGGACGATGGCGCCAGCCGCAGCGAATAGTGATCAAAATGACTTAGAGTCTTTGTCAGAAGCACTGAACTATTATCGTCAACAAGGTGTTGAACAGGTCGTGTTGGAACCAAAATATATGGGTTCTCGAGCAAATGTCTATTTGTTTGATAAGCTAGAGGATTGTTATGCGATTTCTCGTAAAGGCTACAAGATTCGAGTCCCGGAAATTGAAGGTGTTTTTGCTGAGCTGCAGGCACAATTTTCAGATTACATGAAGAAAAATAAGATCCGTATGTTATTGCTGGATGGTGAGTTATTGCCATGGCGGGCGATGGGTGAAAATTTAATCAATTTGGAGTATTTACCAGTTGCTAAAGGAATCGAAACAGAAGTTAATTTTTTGAAGGAGAGCAAATTTCCTGAGCTGTTTGAACAAATAGGCAGTCAAATAGCGGCTTCAGATTTCCAAGCAGACAGCTATCATCTATCTAAAAAGCAGTTGGCAAAAAAATATGGCGATCATCAAGCACGCCAGTTTAGAGGCTGGCTGAAGGCATCCCCTCATCAAGTACCGCTGCAGGATCAAGAGAAAGCCTTAGATTTGTACAAACAGCAGATCGCACTTTATGGAAAAGAAGCGCCATTGCATTTTAAGCCCTTTGATTTGCTGAAAATCATCTATCAAAATATGGAAGAAGCTGTCGTGAACCAAGCCACATCTGAAATCTATCAATTTCTAAACAAAGATGAATACTTGCTGTTAGATATTCGGTCGGAAAATGCTGAGGAGCAGGCCCAAGATTATTTTGATCAAATGACCCTGCAACTGCAAATGGAAGGAATTGTTATCAAGCCGGAGCATCAGAAAAAGAATGTCGCACCCTTTTTGAAGGTTCGAAATGAAGCGTATTTAACACTGATTTATGGGTTTACTTATCGCAGTCCGCACCAATATCAAAAACTGATTCAAGGAAAAAATATTTTCCGTAAATTACGAACGTCGATCAAAGAGTATGAGCTTGCTCAGGAGCTATTAAAGCTTCCTACCATTCAACTGACAGCGAAGAATAATGATTATTTGAATCTTTTAGCCAATTTATTGTTTGAAATGGACAAGGAAGTTGGGTTAGATCCAAGACTTTAAGTGAAGTAGGAGGAATAAGTTTGAAAATAAAAACACGCAATGCTTCCTAAACAAAGGCACAC
>NZ_JAFLVR010000028.1 GCF_017315985.1 Candidatus Enterococcus murrayae
CTTGATTTGACAATTCAAGCTATTAAAAATAGCGTAGAATAACTCTATACTGTCATTCAAGGAGGCTTGGCATGGAAAATTCAGAAAATTATATCATCAGAATCGATATCCCTGAAGTGGATGAATACCTTGCACTACGCAAGATTTGCGGATTATCTGAGCGAGGAAAGGAAGCTAGCAAGATTGGGTTAAGCAACAGCATCTATTCTGTGGTCATTAGAAAAAGCACTAATCAAGAACTTGTCGGAATGGGAAGATTGATTGGTGATGGTGGTACTGCGTATCAAATTGTTGATATCGCTGTTCATCCTGCTGAACAAGGTAAAGGTTTGGCAAAAAATATCATGCAGCTGCTGATGACACATATTGACAATGAAATTGATCCGCAGGCTTACGTAAATTTAATTGCAGATTGCCCAGCAGATGCACTTTATAAGCAGTTTGGCTTTGTCGAAACCGCGCCAGAAAGTCTAGGCATGTATTTGAAAAGATAAAAAAACAGGATTCCTATTTCAGGACTCCTGTTTGTTCGTTTCCTTGGTAAATACTACAAAGCCCGGCAATTCTGGATGATCAATGACTAGCCCCTCATGAATGGAACGCGCACCCCAAAAAATTAGAAAATCACCAACAGCCATGAAGATATTGAAAGCTGAAAGTAAAATCAACTCGGTATTCGGATACAACAAGGATAGAAGAAAATACCCGCCTCCCAACACAGTAACTGGCGCTAATACACCGATTTTATAGGCTTTTGCCTCTAATGCTTCTTTACAGTGACAATACGGCATCAGTTCTTTGACATTAAAGCCAAAGGTAATGCTTTTCATCTTATTCTTCGTATAATACGACCATGCCAGCCCATGGATCAATTCATGAATTGGAATAGATAAGAAAAATAGGGAAATAAACAGGAACAAATTGATTTCCCAAAGCGGTGTGGCATCTGCTCCCCAGCGCCAAAAATAACCAACTACCACTAAAACGATAAATGGCACCGGCAGCAACATTCCCTGCGTGCTCGCTTCCTTTGCTGAAAAGGTGATATCCTTTTTATGATACTTTTTTTCCTGTATTTCCTGACAAAGAGCATCGAATACCTCGTACTTCTTTTCTTTCTTAGACCTTTTCTTTGTTTCCATCACTTTCCCCCGTTCCCTATGTCCCCACATAGATCTACACTTTTTATTAACACCCTTTCAATCATAATATACATTTGATTCGACCACGTCAAAATCTAAATTCAAATGATAATTATCGTGAATAAACCGAAAATTCAAAAAAGCAGCTAGAAAGAATCTTTCGATCAAGAATTCTAGCTGCTGCTCTACTATAGTTTTCCTTAAAGGGCTTCTATAAAAAACATTGCTTCAAATAAATTATACAGAGGAGGCTCGCTAGAAAGAACACACTAAACAGTGTTGAATAACAGACGACTGCCTGCAGTAGTTGGCTATGTTGCTTCTAGTAGAATTCTTGTCAATTTTTCCCTCAGTTGAACCTTCAAAATCCAGCAAGTGTCCAGCGTGACTGCAAGAAAATGGTCTTAGTGACAGCTACAATTCTATATATAAACCAATCTCCCCTTATATTTATTATAGATGATTGTTCAATATTTCACGTTTCTTATTTTTGATAATTTGCCAAATTGTTGGGTTTTGTGCTGACTCTGATCCCCGTTATCTAAACAGTTCAAACTATCGCAATTTCTGATTGATTCGTTCGATTTCTCGCTTGTATTTCAAATAGTAAATAATCCAGATGGCAAAGAAAATAGCAAAAAAGGACAGCGATGCCGATAGAATGACCTGCCAGTTAAAGGGGAACCACTCATTCACCCGTGCTGCAATCATAAAGGCAGCAAAGCTTCCTCCTACATGGAGCAATGTTTGTGCCAAGATCGACAGCTTTTTCACACTATAAATCAAGCTCAGCAAGCCGATCACCACTGATAACAAGACAAAGCTCAAAACAATTTTTCTTACCTCACTATCGGCAAAAATAAATGCGAACAGCATGCAGATGGCACTGCCGATCCCAATTGATTGGGCTAAAATTTTAACGATTTTTTTCATTTTGATTCCTCCTCTAAACACCTAGATGACGTTTCAACCGGTCGACGAAACGGCGAGAAATGGTGACTTTCTGTCCATTCTTTAAATAAGCATACAAACTGCCAGAAAAAGCGACCTCCAGCTTTTGGATTTCCCGCGTATTGACTAAAGCCGATTTTGAGATCTGCAGGAATAGTTCACTGGGCAGCTCTTCCTTTAATGCAGTCAATGACTTCCGAAAAGAATACTCCTGATTCGCTGTATATAAAGTCACGATCTTATTGAACACCTCCAGATAAATGATTTCCGCTTTATTCAATAGGATATATTCATCCTTTACTTTGATTACCAGCTGCTCCTCTTGATAAGCCTCTAATCGGCTGGCAATTTGATTGCCTATGGCTTCTTCTGCTGCCCGAATTCGAACCTCTGGCTCTGTCCATCTTTCCTCGATCTCCATTTGGATCCTCACCCCTTTAAACATGTGCCCCCCTCCTTTGTATCCTTATAATAAAATATCTGTTACAAAGAAAATAGTCTATTTTCCCTTCCGGTAAACTAGGCGGCCGATCCGGTAAAAAAAAAAGAAACCTCACAAAAGGTTTCTTGTCCATTTTTATTCCTGAACCATTTCAACACCAGCAGGTTCAACGGCGTATTCACAGTCACTATCTGTCTCCATTGGCCGTTCCCTTAAGTAGAGTGCTTGCTGACGCTGCTGTAGTACGCCGATTTTTTGCGTGATCAGCACTAAAAGCTGCCTCAAACTTTCTTCTGAATTGACTTTATTCTCAACGATAGCCTGACAAAGGTACTCAACCTGATGACTTTTCTCGAATAATTCAAGATAGCTCTCACTGGCACGATCAACGTCGCGAATCATCTGCCAATCGGTATCATGATAATAGGTGTCATACATGACAAAATCCAACCGATAAACCGACAATACGAATAAATCACGTACTTTTTGATTTTCACGCAGCAGTTTCGCTAAATCCGCTGATCCATTCGTAATCTCTCCGCCTAGCTCCACCAGAACCGAATAATTTGTTTCATACTCCTTTTTCAACTTCTTAAATAAACGAGTTGTCTTCTTGATCTCCTTTTGTGTTTCACGATATTTCAAATATTGAAACATCAGCAATGCGGCTAAAAATGAAAAGAAGCAGCCAAAGAAAGCCGTTGACGCATTGACAAATGTCTGAATAATATCGATGTGTTCTCCGAAAAATTCTTTATTGAAATAAATCAGACCAATACTAATCACCGCAATGACTTCACCGACCAATAATACGGCTAAAGCAGCAATCGCTAGTTTTTGTTTTTCTGAAATCATTTTTCACCACACATTCAAATTGAATGCTTCTCCTTATATTTTTTCTCCCAAACCCCTAAAAATAAGTCAAAACGCCCCCTTCTTCTATGTACTAAATACCTCAGAAATTAGTTTCTACATATTCAGTTAACAAAATGAATTATTTATAACTTTACACATATTTTATCGTTTAATAACGTTTTTTATTATATCATTTATTGATTCTATAATAAAGACTTCCGAAACATTTTGAATAAATTTTTTTATTTATAATTTTTGTACAAAATGAATTATTTAACAAAAACACCATTGCTGCGCTTTGCAAGTAATGGTGTTTCAATTTCGTCTATTTTTCTATAATAGTCTAATCAGTCTTTCAACATGATAACCGTTATTTCTCAATCAATCCTTCCACCTGCGGTAATCCGATGCCCGCAGTATAAACTTCGATCAACCCAGCCGGCAACTCCAGATCATCTGTATGTCCTTTGACATTCATATGGATTGTCTCTTCCTTGTCCGCCAAAATCTTTTCTTTGAAGTCTGGATCAGATAATGCCGCTACCCCCATCGAAGCCACATCACCATAGTTTAGTGCATCCAGTGCATCAGCAGCAGAACGAATTGTTCCTGAGATAACTACAGGAACCCTGCCGCCAACGAAATTCTTGATGACTAAGCTGACAGGTTCTGTATGGTCACCCTTTTGCGGCATTGCTTTATAGGTATAGGCATCCTTGCCAAAATTGCCACCGGCTGCTGAAGACAGATCAAGAAAATCAAGATCTTGCTCCAATAGTTTATCAATTAGTTTCAACGAATCATCTAACGTATAGCCGACCATTTCCCCGTGAATTTCCTCTGGCGAGATACGGTAGCCGACAATCGCATCTGGATTTTCTGCTCGTGCGACCTTCAACACTTCCTTCGTCACTTCGATCGCAAAATTCATCCGCTTTTCAAAGCTGCCGCCCCAATAATCCTCCCGCTGATTAGAATAGCTGGAGAAAAACTGCTGGATCAAATAATGATTGGCGCCATGAATCTCCACGCCATCAAAGCCTGCCTTCAACAAACGTCTTGCTGCCAACCCGAAATCCTTCACGACTTGCCAAACCTCATCCTCCGTCAGCTCAGTCACTTTATATTGTAAGAACGGAAAGGCAATTGCACTTGGTGCATAAGCTTTACCAGTCACATAGCAGCCATAGGCTCCTTCACGTCCTGGATGCTGGATTTGTCCGATGGCTTTGCTGCCATTACTCTTCATTGCTTCTGCCAATTTACTATAGACTTCGATCGCATCATCAGTATATAAAGCTAATTGTTTCGGATGCCCTTGGATATTTTCCTGAATCGTGATCGCACCAGTCAAAAGCAAATCCGCAAACTTGCTGCGCCGTTCAAAATACTTGATATCTTCTTCTGTTGGGCGACCCGTCGCTGGATCAGCCGCAAAAACCACCATTGGACACATCGCGAAACGATTCTTCAACTGGCCGCCGTGCTTCAATTCGATTGCTTCAAATAATGCTGCATATTTTTCCTTCATTTCGATTCCTCCTCTTTCTGCTATACTCTCGCGTGTGTACAGTACCAGCCGCCATCGATTGTAATTGTCGCACCAGTAATGAAGCTGGCTTTTGCAGAAGCTAGAAACGCAAATAATTTCGCTGGCTCCCAGTCCTCCCCAATTCGCCGACTAGGGATCGCCTTCAAAGCCGCTTCCGTCCCAAGCATTTCCCATGCCTGATCCGGCATCAAGTTCGTACGAATCAATCCCGGACAAACAGCGTTCACACGGATAAAGGTATTGTCGCCTTCATCGATCTCCGTCACCGCTTTTGGTCGGCCAAACATATCAGCTGGATTATTATTTAACAGTGCCGCTGCACTTTGTCTTGTATAATTCAGCAAGGCAGCTTTCAAAACATTATAGGGAACCGAATCCCCGATCATGAATGATGCAACTGACGCCGTATGAGTGATACTTGGATTCTCTGACTTGCGCAAAAGAGGTACACAATGCTTCGTAAACATCGCCGCATGCAACACATAAAGCTGAAACGCCCGTTCAAATTCACCAGAATCAACATCCTCCACCGTTCCTACAATTGCCGAACCCGCATTACAAATCAAACTATCCAATCTACCAAATTTTTCCTTCACAAAAGCCGCCGCCGCTTTGATCTGCTCCTCATCTGTCACATCACATTTAAAGGGTAGAAACTTCTCTCCTAAATCCTTCGTCCGACTAAAATTCCGACCAATCCCGATCACTGTCGCTCCTTGATCCAAGAACTCCTTCGTCGTCGCTAGACCAATGCCAGAGGTCGCGCCAGTAATCAATACGATATACTCTTTTAACATGTTGAATCCTCCTTCTACCTCAATTTAAAGAAACTGCGAAAAGTGGAACTGGCATCAATTACTGACCGTCATTAAGCCGCCATCAATCAACACATCAGCGCCATTAATGTACTGTGCATCCGTCGAGGCTAAGAAACCAATCAAATCCGCTACTTCCTCCGGTTTACCTGTTCGTCCGCAAGTAACCTTCGCCATCTGATCGTACATCGCCAAGACATCGTTTTCTTCCATATTGACACCCTCACGCTGGAAGATCGGGGTCTGAATAAATCCTGGCGACACGCTATTGCAGCGCACACCAATAAACCCCATAGTTTGCTGTTTGGTGTACAGCACCACGGCGTTTTTCGCTAAATTATACAGTGGGTTTTCAGAGCTGACAGTCCGGCTGGCGGCAGAAGCAGTGTTGATGATACTGGCATTATTTTGCGGAGCATTTAATAAAAGAGGATACAATTCCTTGGCAAAAAGCATCGGCGCCCGTAACAAAAGACTAAAGCAGCGATCAAATTGGTCGACCGTCACATCACGAATCGTAGTATTCTCGCCAAAACCCGCATTGTTTACAAACACATCTAACTCATTGTCAAAGGTTTCTTGGATGAATTCACACGTCTTCACGATCTCATCGGCATCCCGCACATCGCACGCACAAGGAATAAACCGATCACCTAAATCCTTCGTTTTGCTAAAATTCCTTCCGATCCCAATGACCGTGGCTCCCTCCTTGATAAACAGCCGAGCCGTAGCCAGACCAATACCAGAGGTTGCACCAGTGATAACAACTTTGTAATCTTGGAACATCGTTCTACCTCCTAAAATTATTTTCAAAAATAGGACAGTTGAATTTGTTCAATTGAGTTGCAGTTTTTTGGATTTTTACTTACAGACAGGTGTCTTGGTGATTCGAATAGGTAAGAGGAAATTATCTACGTTGCTAGTTTAATGATAGCATTAATCAGCGCGATTGGAGAACGCCTTCAAAATTAACCTTAAATAATCACTTAGAGGTTTTGCTTCCAAGCCCGACTCATTATGCTAAACTTAGAATAACTATGAAATAGAAGAAATCCACACGATTATTACAATCCTGAAGACTAAGTTGTTAAAACAGTTTCACCTCAAAAAGTATTACTAAAAAAGGAGTGAAATGAATGACCCATTTTGAAAAAGCTCAATCTCTAACAGAAATCAAAGAAGTATTAAGAAAAGCAATGGCCGTAAGTAACGATCCTTATACAGTTGCTTTATTAGGTCTCAACATGCGCTATACATTCACATTAAATACAAAATCTAACAAGGGTTTCGCTAAATTCTTGGCGGAGCGGATTTGGAATCGTTATGACCTGGATGACTTTCTTTTGGATAGCCAAGAATCTGAAGCACTTGATTCTTATCTCCAAGTGTTAGCGATGTACTATTTAATCTCAGAAGATACGCAACAATTTCAAAAAATCGTCAACTGGCTACCTAGCCTAACCTCCGCTCAAAAACAAGTAATTCTCAGTTGGCCTAAAAAAATGGTTTTCAGTGTATTCAAAACTTTTGTTGAGAAAGATTCAGTTACCTTTCAAGACATAAAAGACAAAAAAATTTACTCGATCTCCTTTACCGATCCAAATATGCCTAGTGAAATAGCGAAGTATGATACACCACTCTTAACATTCATTGTTCCGACAGATACCGATTATTTGAGTACCATGGCACTTTCTTGTCAACCAACCGAAGATTTAAAAAGCGTTTTAAACGCAACCAATAGCAAAAAAGAAAGTGAACTAATCCTTATAGACTGGTTTTTTAGCACCGCTCCAGAAATATCTGAAAATTATGATGAATTCCTCGAACAAAGTTTTTATTCCTTAGCACGAAGGAGAAATGAATCAACAACAGATTTTGCTCGAAGGTTACTGAGACAGGATGAAAAAATCATCCGTTTTAAACATTATGATCAATTCGAGGCGTTTACGATCAAAATTATTGATACCTTTCCACAAATGTTCTTTCCGGCAGCGAATGCATTTCCTCTACTTCTAGCATTAGAACAATTATTCACCATAGAAAGTGAAACAAATGATTTCTTAGATCAAAACTATCTACCTGATTTTTGGGAACTATTGATTCGGGAGCATCTACCTAAAGAAGTGAAGGCGATCAAATCTTATCGCGTTTCAGAGGATTACTGGGATGAAGAAGATTTTGAGTTAGACCTGGGATTTTAATGAAATGACTAATTGAGAAGTCTCGCCATTTGCTTTTCAACGAGACTTCTAGTCTTACCTATTTTTTTGATTTGTCTTACTAGAAAATGATTTCAAGAAGTCTTTCCTTTGCATCAACTAACCAACCCTTTCAATAAATGAACAATCGTCTCTAACTTATCAATTTGGGTTTGAATCCTATCTTGACATTCAATTTAGACTACGATACGGTTAATTAAAGAGTTTTTAACTATGATAGGAGAAATGATATTTTGGACGACGAGGACTCGTTGTGTATAGAAAAAGATAATCGTGTGTTTTATGATGGTGATTTCAACGTACGCTGTTTGTATACAGGGTGCTTTTTTGCATTGGTTGAAAAATATAAGGAGGAAAATTTTTGGATAATTTGAGTACCATGATTGTGGTATTGGCAATATTACTGGCTTTATCAGCATTCTTTTCTTCAAGTGAAACAGCTTATTCTTCACTGAATCGAATCAGAATTACTAAATTGGCAGAGGAAGGAAATGATAAAGCAAGGAACGTTTTGGAATTGTTTCATAATTTTGATCGTCTCTTGTCAGCGATCCTGATTGGAAACAACATTGTTAATATCGCAAGTTCTTCTATTGCAACTGTACTTTTTGTACGCTATTTCGGTAACATCGGCGTGACGCTGTCAACGGTTGTGATGACGATTCTAGTGTTAACTTTTGGGGAGATATTTCCTAAAACATTGGCAAAAGAATCTCCTGAGACTTTTGCGCTTGCGGTTGCCCGCCCACTAAAAGTTTTAGTGACCATTTTTTATCCACTGACACTCTTTTTCGCTGTCTTAAAAATCGGACTGATGAAACTGTTGCCAAATAAAGAAGCGACTCCTTCCATCACCGAAGATGAACTGTTGATTCTTGTGGAGGAAGCTGCTCAAGAGGGTTCAATCGATGAGGATGATGAGCTTCTAATCAAAAGTGTAGTCGCATTTAACGATCTAGAAGTCCAAAAGATTTTTGTTCCCCGTACGGATATCATTTCTATTAACAGTAAAAAGAGTATAGATGAAATAGCAGATATATTTGAATCCTCCGGTTTATCTCGCCTACCCTATTGTCAGGACAGCATAGATGATGTGACCGGCGTGGTGAATCAAAAAGATTTTTACTACCATGTACTAAAAGAGGGAAAAAGCTTAAAAGATATCGTCAAACCCATCAGCTTTATACCAAAAAGTATGAAGATTTCGGAGCTGATGAAGAAATTTCAAGCCGATCAAATCCATATAGCAATTATTATTGATGAATATGGTGGGACTGCGGGACTCGTTACGTTAGAAGATATCATTGAAGAATTGGTTGGGGAGATCTGGGATGAATATGATAATAAGGAACTAGATTATTACAAACTGGCAGATGGTAGCTTCTTGGTAAATGGACGATCGGATTTCGATTGTCTGGAGGAGCTGTTCGATATTTCTAATAGCACGAACTCTATCTCAGTCGCAGGCTATATTTTAGCGTCAATCGAACGAATCCCCATGGAGGGTGAATCCATTCAGTTAGATGGGTTAAAAATGACCATTTCGAAGATGAGGAATCGTAGGATTGAGGAAGTGGTAGTTCAACCAATTGTTGTAGATGGATAGATGTTGCTAATTATGAAAACGATAGATAATCCTGATTTAGTTTTTATCTAATATATTGAACAAGCCTCGCCACCGCATTTCATGACGAGACTTGTTTTATGTGTCCGAGTATTATTCCATCATAAAAGAATTCTATTAAAAAAAGCTAGAAACCCCACATATCAAGGTTTCTAGCAAATAAACAAGTATTACCCCACAGACCCTTCCATCTCATACTGAATCAGACGGTTGAGTTCCACAGCGTATTCCATTGGTAATTCCTTCGTAAATGGTTCCACAAATCCCATAACGATCATTTCAGTCGCTTCTTGTTCAGAAAGACCGCGACTCATTAGATAATAAAGCTGTTCTTCGGAAATTTTTGAAACTTTCGCTTCATGCTCCAAAGAGACATTCCCATTCAAAATTTGATTATAAGGGATCGTATCCGAACTTGATTGATCATCCATGATGATCGTGTCACACTCAATATGGCTGAATGAACCAGCGCTGTCCCGTCCAAAACGGACAGTTCCGCGGTAATCTACTGCGCCGCCATCTTTGGCAATAGATTTTGAAACGATCGTACTAGATGTGTTTGGTGCGTTATGAATCATACGGGCACCGTTATCTAGTACAATATTTTTGCCAGCTACAGCGATTGACAGCATGGTGCCGCGTGCGCCTTTGCCTTCCATGTAGACACTTGGGTATTTCATCGTTACTTTTGAGCCTAAGTTGCCGTCGACCCATTCCATTGTCGCGTTTTCTTGTGCTTGTCCACGTTTGGTTTCCAAACTGTACACGTTGTTTGACCAGTTTTGGATTGTAGTATAACGGCAGTAGCCATCTTTTTTAACGAAAACTTCCACAACTGCGGCATGCAAACTATCTGAAGAATAGGTTGGTGCAGTACAGCCTTCCACATAGTTGACACTCGCACCTTCGTCTACGATAATCAGCGTACGTTCGAATTGTCCGGTATTTGCCGAATTGATCCGGAAGTATGACTGGATCGGAATATCCGTTTTTACACCTTTTGGTACATAGATAAAGGTTCCGCCAGACCAGGCTGCTGAGTTCAAGGCAGCTAATTTGTTGTCTGATGGTGGGACTAAGGTTCCAAAGTATTCTTTGAATAATTCGGGGTATTCTTTCAAAGCTGAGTCTGTATCAGTGAAGACGATCCCTAGTTTGGTGAACTCGTCTTTCATGTTGTGATACACTACTTCTGATTCGTATTGGGCAGAAGCTCCGGCTAAGTAAGCGCGCTCTGCTTCAGGAATTCCCAGACGTTCAAAAGTCGTTTTGATCTCTTCTGGTACATCTTCCCAATCGCGGGCTGGTTTATCGCTGGAACGAATGAAGTAGTTAATTTTATCGTAATCCAATTCGGATAGATCTGGTCCGTAATCGGGCATATCTAATTTTCTGAATGTTTGCAGAGATTTCAAACGGAAATCCAACATCCATTCTGGTTCTCCTTTTGCGCGGGAGATTTCGCGAATGACTTCTTCAGATAATCCTTCGCCAGTCGTAAAGACAGGTTCGATATCATCGTGGAAGCCAAATTGATATTCCTCTTGCATTTCAGGTACACTCATGTAATCCCGCTCCTCATCTTAATGTATTTCTGTTCTTACTACTCTTTGTGATATTGTCCTTCACGAGCTTTTCCTTGTTCGCTGGTCAACGCTTTGCCTAATGCTTTCCAGGCTAGTGTTGAGCATTTGATACGAGCTGGGAATTTCGCTACACCGCTAAGCATCGCCGCATCTCCCAATGCTTCCTCGTCGTCTTCAGGAATCTCATTGCCTTGCACCATTTGGGCAAAAATTACCGCTAAATGCTCTGCTTCTGAAACAGGTTTTCCGATCACCGCATCCGTCATCATGGATGCACTCGCTGTAGAAATCGAACAGCCGCTGCCGGAAAACGCGATATCGGTAATGACATCGTCTTTTACAATCAGCTCAAGCTCGATTACATCGCCGCAGGTCGGATTATTCATCTCGATCGTCTGCGTGGATTCGTTCAGCTTTCCGCGATGATGGGGATGAGAGGAATGATCTAAGATCACCTGCCGATATAAATTGTCTAATTTAGATAGCGCCATCTTTGAAAAACTCCTTCGTCGCCTGAATTGCTTCGATCAAACGGTCCGCATCTTCTTTCGTGTTGTAGAAGTAGAAGCTGGCCCGCGCCGTCGCTGGCAGATTCAAATAATTCATTAATGGTTGTGCACAATGATGTCCTGCTCGCACAGCGACACCTTCCATATCTAAAGCGGTCGCTACATCATGAGGATGGATATTCTCTAGATTAAAGGCGATCACACCAGTATGCTGCTCTGGATCTTGCGGGCCATAAATAGTGACTCCGCCAATTTCACGTAATTTCGGTAAAACATAAGCGACTAATTCTTGTTCGTAGTGATGGATATTCTCCATACCAATTTCGTTCAAATAATCAATCGCGGCTCCAAGAGCAATCGCACCTGCAATGTTCGGTGTGCCGGCTTCGAATTTCCATGGTAATTCTTTCCAAGTACTATCATAAAGATTTACAAAGTCGATCATTTCGCCGCCAAATTCAACAGGCTCCATTTGCTCCAGCCATTGACGTTTTCCATATAATACACCGATTCCGGTTGGTCCGCACATCTTATGTCCGCTAAAGGCAAAGAAGTCTGCATCCAATTCTTGGACATCAACTGTCATATGGGGTGCTGCTTGCGCGCCGTCCACGATCATTACCGCATCATTTGCATGGGCCATCTCAGCCAATTCTTTGATTGGATTAATAACACCAAGCACGTTGGAAACATAGGCTAATGAGACGATCGCTGTTTTTTCATTGATGATTTCTTTCGCGGCAGCCATATCGATAAAGCCTTCATCTGTCAACGGTAAATAGCGTAGTTTTGCACCTTTACGTTCAACTAGCTGCTGCCACGGAATGATATTAGAGTGATGTTCCATGTAAGAAATAACGATTTCATCGCCCTCTTTAATAAAGGCATCGCCGTAACTGCGAGCCAGCCAGTTCAACCCAGTAGTGGTTCCGCGAGTGAACAAGACTTCAGCAGTTTCCTTCGCATGAATAAATGCTCGGACTTTTTCACGACTATTTTCATAATCTTCTGTCGCCCGTTCCGCTAAAGTATGTACCCCACGGTGAACATTGGCATTATCATTTTCATAGTAATGGCGCAGCACATCTAAGACTTGCGTCGGCTTTTGGGTCGTCGCCGCATTGTCTAAATAAACAAGTGGTTCATCATTTACTTCTTGGAAAAGAATTGGAAAATCTTTTCTAATAGTAGAAAAATCCCTCATTATTTACTCAACTTCCCTTCGATCGTAGCGATCAATTGCTCTTGAGTGGCTTTAACTGGAATAGCAGTAATGACAGGTCCTAAGAATCCACGGATAACCAAACGTTCAGCCGCTGCTTTTTCTAACCCGCGACTCATTAAGTAGAAGAGTTCGTCAGGATCGACCCGACCAACACTGGCCGCGTGTCCAGCAGTCACTTCATTTTCATCGATTAAAAGGATCGGATTGGCATCGCCTCGAGATTTTTCAGACAGCATCAGCACACGACTTTCCTGTTGCGCGTCCGCTCCCTTAGCACCTTTTAAGATATGCCCGATGCCGTTAAAGGTCAAGGTCGATTTATCTAAAATGACCCCATGCTGTAAAATATGGCCAATCGTATGAGGGGCTTTATTTGTTACTCGAGTGTCAATTCCTTGGATTTGTTTGCCATCACTAATTGCGACAATCTTCACTTCTGAATGAGAGCCTTCACCGACTAAGTCAGAATCAAAATCTGCGATGACATTTCCATCGTTCATAATCCCGATCGCCCAGTCGATCATTGAGTCTCGCATTAGATAACCGCGACGGTTCATGTAGGTAGCAATGTTTCCGCCTAATGAATCAACGGCGGAGAATTTCACTCGTGCACCAGGTTTTGTAATTACCTCAACTACAACGTTTCCTGATAATTTCTTCGCAGTATCTCCTTGTGATTCAAACCGTTCCAAGTAAGAAAATTCGCTGTTGTCTTCTGCTACGATCAGCACATGTTTAAAGAAATGGGCATCGTCATCACCATTATGCAAAAATAAACTTTCAATCGGTTCTTCAATCACCACGTTTTTCGGAACATATAGGAAAACACCGTTATTCATAAAGGCCGCGTGTAAAGCAGTCATTGAATTTTCTTCAACAGGAACTGCTTTAGTCATGTAATATTCTTTAACGAGTTCAGGATGCTCCTGTACCGCTGTCACCAAATCAGTGAAGATTACTCCTTGATCAGCAAGCTTCGATGAAAGCTGCTCGAAAACAGTCGTTTCACCTGATTGCACGATAATCGGATTGTCCTTCATTTGATCGAAGCTGGGAATCGTTCCCGCTGCTTCTTGATGCTCAGGTTTTACATTATACAGATTCCAACGAGCGAACTTTACTTTTTCAATCACAGGTAAAGGCAGCTCATCAATTTTGTTCAACGCGTTGACGCGCAAATCGGTCATCCATTGAGGTTCGGCCCATTCTGCAGAGAAAGCTTTGACGGCCTCAAGATATTCTGTCCATTTTTTCATCTATCTTGTCCCTCCTAAACTTCTTCTTTGTAATCGATACCTAATTCAGCAGAGATGCCTGCGTAGCCTTCAGCTTCCAAACGTTTCGCTAATTCTGCATCGCCAGTCAAGACTACTCGACCATCCATCATGATATGCACCACATCAGGAACGATGTAATTCAGTAGACGTTGATAATGAGTGATGATCAACGCTCCGAAATCTTCGCCGCGCATTTCATTGATTCCTTTAGCAACGACCTTCAACGCATCAATGTCTAGTCCTGAGTCGATTTCATCCAGGATCGCAAAAGTTGGTTCGATCATTAATAATTGAAGAATCTCATTTCGTTTCTTTTCTCCACCAGAGAAGCCTTCATTTAAATAGCGTTCCGCCATTTCTTCCGGCATATTCAGCAAGTCCATTTTCTTATCTAATTTTTTTAAGAATTGCATCACAGAGATTTTATCTTCTTCTTCACGACGAGCGTTGATCGCTGCGCGCATGAACTCTGCATTGCTGATCCCTGGAATCTCACTTGGATATTGCATCGCTAGGAACAGACCTAAACGTGCGCGTTCATCAACTTCTAAATCTAAAATATTTTTTCCATCGAAAAGAATCTCGCCTTTTGTCACTTCATAGTTTGGGTTCCCCATGATTGCTGCTGATAAAGTAGATTTACCAGTTCCATTGGGCCCCATGATGGCATGGATCTCACCCGTCTTCATCACAAGGTCTACACCCTTTAAAATTTCTTTATCGTCGATGGCAACGTGCAAGTCTTTGATTTCTAAAACTGACATGAAAGTACCTCCAAAATTTTTTTCTCGTTCTCACATATTTTAGACTAAATGAGAATGGAATACAAACTGATTCACCAATTTTCTTATAAAAAACAGCACTTTATTTAGAATAATTATAAATTCATCCTCTGTAACCCCAGTTATTCTGAATCCGCGAAAAGCTTCTGTAAAAAAGCCGCCTCCGTTAATTTTTCAGTTGGCTCTTTATAATGGAAGAAAGCCGGCTTCTGATCATAAAATATCTCCTCCGTCAGTTTAGCATGATCGATCTCAGCAAATAATCCCACGGGAAAATAATACTCATTATCAGCTAAACCATGATAAAATAAACTGCTGCCGCAAGCCTTGCACGATCCTCTCTCCGCCCATTCCGAAGACATAAAGCGCTGAATCTGTTCTTCTCCGTTTAAAGTAAAATTCTCCGGCAGAACGCCTTCCAGTGCCATAAAAGGGCCGCCGAAAAATTTCTGACACATATGGCAGTGACAGACAGTGATTTCTTCTGAAATTTTAGGAATCGTGATGCTCACCTTTCCGCAAAGACATTGACCTGCTAATTCCATGCTTTTACCTCCTCATTTTTTGCTACAAGCTGTTGCTTCCAGTGTATCAATAATAAGGAACTTTATAAAAGTTCTTTTTTGAAACAAATGAGCTTACTCAGCCCTGCAAAAAAAGCTGAAAGAAAAATTTCCTCCAGCAGTTTTGCCAATTGATTAGTATAAACATTTGATATGATGGTGATTTAATTTGTCCATTTTCTCTGCTGACAATGGTTTTTCAGTAATCAGGTAGTCGATTTCATGACAAGCAATCGCCTGATACATGTACTTATGATCCAATTTATCTTCTGTAGCTAATACGACTACATCATTTGCCTGTCTGCGAAAAGCCTTTTTGATGAGTGCTTCTCCTTCGTGGGTTTCCGTCACTCCATGATCAACGTCTAATCCACGACAACCGATGAAGGCAATATCGGCATTATAGGTCAATATGTCATTGTAGGCCTTTGACCCGTTGATCGTTGCTCGCTTAGGGACAATTGAGCCGCCCAATACGGACACATGTGCAGTGGTAAATTCACTCAGCATCGCCGCTGTAAGAACGCCGTTCGTTATGACCTGCAAGCCGTCAAACTTGCTTAAATTTTTGATCAAATGCAAACTAGTCGTGCTGGAATCCATAAAAATGACCATATCATCCTTCACTAACGTCTCTGCCACATCCGCGATATATTGTTTATTGTCCTCTTCATTTAACCGAGTTACTTTCATTAAATAAGGAACATCGATCTTCTTATTATCAATAATCATCGCTCCGCCGCGGGTCCGTCTGATCAGCCCGCTTTCTTCCAGCAGGACTAAATCTCTTTTCACAGTAGCCTCGCTATAATTGACCAAATCAATCAAATCTGCGACAGTCGCAAACTGATTCACCTTTAAATAATTAACTATTTGCTGCTGCCGATCTTCAATCGCACTTAACATCTTTCTCCCCCTCTGCTTGTTGTTTCCTTTAATTATAACTTCTCAAAAGGAAAAGAAGACAGCCCTCTCAATAAAATTGAAAGTTCTGCCTTTTTTCTTAGTATAAATCAGCTTTTCCGATCGCATTTAAAACGCTCAGCTTATGCTTAACGACTTCCTTAACCTTGTTATTCGCTTCTGGATAAACGTCGCCTGGTTCATACATTTCTGGATGGTTGCTTAAGATCTCTCTTAGTGTTGCAAAGAAGACACTCTTTAGATCGGAACTCAGATTGACTTTTGCTACACCGTATTTTACTGCCTCGCTTACTTCAGAGTCCGGGTTTCCTGACCCTCCATGTAAAACAAAGGGAATATCGATCCGTTCATTTAATTCTTTTAATAAGTCGATATTCAATTTTGGCGTCATATCTTTAGGATAAAGGCCATGAGCCGTTCCAATTGCTACAGCAAGCGTGTCGATCCCTGTCTCCTTCACAAATTCCTCCGCTTGGTCAGGATCCGTATAAATGATGTTTGCTGTTCCGCCCTCTGCTGAACCGTTGTTTCCGATCGTTCCCAACTCCGCTTCAACAGATACGTTCACGCCATGTGCCAGCTTCACAACTTCTTTTGTCAATTTCATATTCTCTTCATAGGGCTGAGTCGATGCATCGATCATTACCGACGTATAACCATTACGAATTGCTCGCATAACATCTCTCACTGAACCGCCATGGTCCATATGAATCACAACAGGAACCTTGCTATTGTGTGCATAGTCTTTAGCTGCCGCCACAAACTCATCATTTAAATAAGCGATCTCATCAGGATGTATCTCTAGAATCACAGGAGCATTTTGCGCCTCGACTTCCTCCATGATGGCTTTCATCATATCGTAACTGCAAATATTAAAGGCAGGTACGGCAAAATGATTCTCTTTAGCGACACTCAATAAATCCTTCATTGTATACAACATTACATTTCCACCTCATTTATAATTTTGCTATCCTCAACTGTTACTGGCTTTTTCAACATACCAACCGCTAGCGCAGTCACTACTGTTCCCGCCACGATCGCCAGCAGATACATCGGCAGATTATTCATTACATTTGGGATCAGCATCACCCAAATCCCTCCATGAGGAGCCATTGAAGTAACGCCCGCAGCCATGGATATTCCGGCAGCAGTTGCTGAACCAAGCATCAAGCTAGGTATCACTCGAATCGGATCGGCCACCGCAAACGGAATAGCCCCCTCAGTAATATAAGACGCGCCCAAGATCCAGCAGGATTGTCCTGAAGTTCGTTCTTCCTTAGTGAACTTATTCTTGAACAGGATCGTTGCTAAGGCTAATCCTAAAGGCGGCGTCATTCCCGCAGCCATACATGCAGCAATTGGAGCGTTGACACCCGCCGACATCAAACCGATGGAAAATGTTGAAATTGACTTATTGATTGGACCACCCATATCAGCAGCCATCATCACACCAATCAATAATCCGAACATAAGACCGGAAGTATTACCTAACCCATTTAGCCAACCAGTCAACGCATCCAATACCCAAGCGATCGGCTTATCTATCAAGAAGACCATCGCCAGACCGATGACTAAAATGGAAACTAGCGGAACAACAATCAGTTGATAAATAGCTGCCAATTGTTTTTTTATACTTATTTTATTTGCTAAAAGATCTGTTAAATATCCTGCTAACAGACCGCCGATCATTCCGCCTAAGAACCCTGACCCGCCATTTGCCGCCAGTAAACCTGCAACGATACCTGGTGCAAAGCCGGCTTTGCCAGCAATCGAACTAGCAATCCCCGCTCCTAGTGCCGGTACCATCATTGCAAATGCTGTTCCCCCGCCAATCGTTGACAAAGCTCCTGCAAGAGCATTATAGTCATCAGATTTCGGATCAGAAGCAGTGATTCCGAAAGCAAAGCTCAACGCGATAATGATCCCGCCAGCAATGACAAAAGGCAGCATATAATTAACACCGTTCATAAAATGATTATAAATCCCGCTTTTCTGCTCTTGTATTCCTTCGTTCTTTTCGGCGGAGATTTCGATGGTTCCAATATTTTCTAAAGCTTCCTCGATTACTTTTTCAGGCTCCTTAATCGCCCAACTAGTTGATACTCGTTTGATTTTCCGACCAGCAAATCGTCTTGTATCGACATCCTTATCTACCGCCAAAATGATCGCATCAGCTGCTTGGATTTCTTCCGGTGTCAATACATTCTCTATTTTTGCCCCTTGTGTTTCAAACTTTGCCTCATGCCCTAAGCTTGTTGCTGTCACTTCCAGCTTTTCAGCAGACATATACGTATGAGCGATCCCCGTAGGACAAGCTGTGATTCCTATAATTTTCATGATGATTCCTCCTTACTGATAATCTCAATTACTTCAATGGCATTAGCCGCATGCTTCAACTGATTTCTAAATGTCTCATTCATTAACCTTCGCGACAAATTGCTCAATATTTCCAAATGTATATTGGAGGTCTTCTTAGGGACTAAAATCGCAAATACCCATTCAATTTCTCTTCCATCAAGACCAGTATAATCTGACATTTTCCCGGTACGGACAAAGCAAATAGTAGGTTGTAAAACAGCTTTGCTCTGCGCGTGAGGAATTCCAAATCCATCCTCTATTCCTGTAGATGTCTCCGCCTCTCTTCGATATAAATCCTTGATTACCTTTTTCGCTTTTGTCACTCGTTGATTTTCCTCAAGCAAATGACCTAGCTTGCTAAACAACTCATCTTTTGAACGAATTGATTCATCAAAAATAACCAAATCGTTCATCATCAAATCAACCAACTTCACCATTAAAGCCTACTTTCACAACTAGGATAGCGCTTTCCTATTTATGCTGATAACTATAGCATCGCTATCCAAAGCGTTCAATATTTTGACTGTTTTTCGGTTCAAAAGTCTTTTAACGATAAAAAAGTTCAGTAATCATGATCGAAATCGGTCACAATTACTGAACATCTCAGCTGTTCTATTTATGTTAAAGAAAAAACTCAATACAAATGTATTGAGTTTAGGAAATTATTCTTACTTATCAACGGGTTTTACAGAGCCATCCCATTTTTCTAAAATCCAGTCCTGAACGTCTTTTTCATGGAGAACCTTAACTAATTTCTTGATACGAGCATCGTCTTTGTCTGCGGTACGAACAGCCAGAATATTGGCATAAGGCGATGTATCTTTTTCAAGCAATACAGCATCCTTAACCGGATTCAAGCCAGCGCCGTAAGCAAAGTTGGCATTGATCGCCACTAGGTCGCCTTCGTCATTACTATAAGTTGTTGCTAATAACGCTGGGTCGATCGAATGATCAAATTTCAATTTCTTAGGATTTTCAGCGATATCGTCAAAAGTCGCTGTTTCTAAATCGACGCCTTCTTTCACTTTAACTAAATCAGCATCTTGTAAAATTGTAATGATTCGTCCCCAGTCTGATTCAGAGCTTGAAGTAATGATCGTCGCTCCATCCTTCAGATCTTTGATATCCTTGATTTTCTTAGAGTACAAGCCCATTGGTTCGATATGGATTGCGCCCGCATCAGTAAATTTATAATCATTTTCCTTCACTGCTTTTTCAAAGAAAGGCTTGTGTTGGAAATAATTCGCATCGATATCTTTGTCTGCCAACGCTTTGTTTGGCAACACGTAGTCATCGAATTTTTTGATTTCTAAATTCACGCCTTCTTTTTCAAGCAATGGTTTTATGTGTTCCAAAATTTCTGCGTGAGGTGTTGGTGAAGCCCCGACAACTAATGTATCGCTTTTTTCTTTACTGCTGTCATCAGAAGAATCTGCTTTGCTATTTCCGCAAGCCGCTAATCCTACAGTTAATAATGCTACTGCTGCAAAACCTAAAAATTTCTTTTTCATTGATAGTTCCCCCTAATAGTTTTTACTGAGTTTATTTTTAAAGAATAATAGATATTCTGTTGCTAACGCTTGTCTGTTCGCTTCGTCAGAAAATCACCGACGCCTTGAACAATGAACACGATGATAAGAATAATCACGGTTGCTACTAATGTAACGGTGTAATTGCCTCGCTGATAGCCTTCCTGCCAAGCCAAAGCACCAAGTCCGCCCGCACCGATCGCCCCTGCCATCGCGGTAAAACCAATCATAGAAACTGATGTAACCGTCAACCCTGAGATCAACGCCGGTAAACTTTCCGGTATCAAAACTTTGTAGATTGTTTGAAAATAGCTGGCCCCCATGGCGTCCGCCGCCTCCAACACACCAGAGTCGACTTCACGAAAGGCGATCTCAACTAAGCGTGCATAAAAGGGGGCTGCTGATAAAACCAATGCCGGAATCGCTGCTTTAGCTCCCAGCATCGTTCCAACTAGTGCCTTGGTAAAAGGTATAATCAAAACCATCAGAATCATAAATGGCGTTGATCGGAAAATATTACTAAGAATAGAAACTACACCATATAAAATGCTGCGAGCAGCAGAATGCTTACGCCCCAATGAATAGAGCAGCAAGCCTAACAATAATCCTAAAACAAACACGATCAGCATTGATACGATCGTCATGAACAATGTATCATTGATCGCCTCCTTCAAAGTATCCCAAGATACCTGCTGGAAGTTTAAATAGGTCTCTGAAAAACTCTTATCCACGGTGCAGCACCTCCACTTCAACTTGTTGACTCTCGATAAAGTCGATCGCCTCTTCAACCTTGTCGACCTCTCCCGTGAATTGAACGGTTAGAGTTCCGAAAGAATTTCCCGTTGCCCGCTCAATGTTTCCATAAACGATACTAATGTTGATTGGAAACTTGCGAATCGCTTGGGACACCACCGGTTCATTGGCATTGTCCTCTAAAAAGTGCAGTGTAGCCAAAGTACCATTGGGATTTTCTTTGATAAAGTCCTTCAGCAAATCAGATGGGTCTGCTTTTGGTTCAAGATCCTGTTGAACAAAAATCTTAGTCACTTCCTGTTTTGGATGGCGAAAGACTTCACGGACAGAACCCTCTTCCACGATTTTTCCTAACTCCATCACAGCGACCTTATTGCAGATTTTTCGGATTACATTCATCTCATGAGTAATCAACACGATAGTCAATCCCAGCTTTTTATTGATGTTGGCCAATAATTCTAACACTTCCTCGGTTGTCTGAGGGTCTAATGCGCTGGTCGCCTCGTCGCAAAGCAAGATATCTGGGTCATTAGCTAGCGCTCTTGCAATCCCAACTCTTTGCTTTTGTCCGCCGGATAATTGAGAAGGATACGCATCACCTCTGCCATCAAGTCCGACCAGACTCAATAATTCTTCTGCTTTTTTCTTTCGCTGATCCTTTGCTACTCCTGCCAGCTCTAACGGTAATTGAATGTTTTCAATTACTGTTCGTGACCACAATAGATTAAAATGTTGGAAAATCATTCCAACTTTTTTACGAAATGTTCTTAACGGTGCTCCTTGTAATTTTGCGACATCCTCACCATTCACTAACACTTGACCTGCTGTTGGTGATTCTAGTCCATTCAATAAACGAACCAATGTACTCTTTCCTGCTCCTGAATAACCAACGATGCCATAGACATCCTTTTCTTCAATCGCTAAATTGATTCCATTGACTGCGTGGATTGGTCCAGCTTTGCCGGCAAAGCTTTTTCCCACTTGATTTAGCTCAATCAATGCCATGCTTCTTACTCCCTTTCTATTAACCAGATAACTTTTAAATCGCTTATTGTTGTTCCTCTAACAGACAAAAGATAGGATTCCTGTTCATGACAGCTGCCTCACTAGAAGGAACTCAATTTTCCCAAAATCGGAAAAATGCGTTTTATACCTGTCACGCATATTCTTCTGCTAAACTGCTTCATCGAACAAACTGCGAAAAGCAGAACAAACAAAAAAGCTTCCGTCCTAAAAAATGTACGTTTGTACACTTAGGACGAAAGCTTTAACTTCCGTGTTACCACCTAAAATTCGTTCTGACCTTACGATCACAACCTCTGCCAGTACTTGCATCATGCGCATACTGAGGTGCTATAACGGGCACTCCCGTGACAGACTTGGCATATGCTTCGTCCATCCTGCTCAAAGACCATTTTCCATCTCATTGCCGCAACTCCTTTTCAGCGTACCGGAGCTCTCTTTGTACTTTAATCAGATGTACTTTTCTTTTCATCGCTTTCTCATGTGTATGAAAGGATTATATCAAGGAGATTTTATCCTGTCAAACATCAAATTAAAATTTCTTTATAAGTTTTCAAACTCTTCTACGTCAACTTCACGCAGTGATAGTATCCAAGCATCCAATTCTTCTTTAGTGTTCAGCGCTGCGGGATCAGCAATAACCTTTTCGCTGACAGAAGAAACGACCCCTGTTAAGGGACTTTTGAATTCCTGTACAGCTTTTTCAGCCTCGATCTCTAACAACGGTTCACCAGCTTTAACCGCTTGACCAATTTTTGGCAAAGAGATAAATGTAACCTCACCAAGTGTCTCTGCCATTTCAGCGGTTAGTCCCATACAATAGTCTTTATCGTTATGCAAGATCCATAGACCTTCATTTTTCTTCAAGTAACTCATTTCTTTATAACGCTCCTTCATAAGTTGTTTCTTTAAATCCATTTAATAAAAATTGATCATTTTTGATCAGCAATGGACGCTTCACCAGCATCCCGTCACTCGCCAATAATTCACTCGCTTCCGCTACTGATAAATCAGCCATTTTTTCCTTTAAGCCCAGCTCGCGATACTTCATGCCGCTCGTATTGAAAAATCTTCGTACAGGTAATTCACTCGCTGACAGCCATTTTTCGAAAGCCTCAGCCGAAGGAGTTTCTTGAACCAGATCAATCGTTTCATATTCAACACCTGCTTGGTCTAACCATGCTTTGGCTTTGCGACAAGTCGAACATTTTGGATACCAATAAAATTTAAGCACTACGTGTCCTCCTGATAGGTTTCTTATTCGCGCTCTGATAGCGCATCGATAAAATCAAGCCGATTCCAATCATATTTCCTAAAATGGATGAACCCCCTTGACTGATAAACGGCAGCGGAATCCCAGTTAATGGCAATAGACCGATATTCGCGCCAATATTTTCAAAAACATGGAACAGCATCATCATGACGATTCCTGATGCGATATAAGCGTAAAATTCATTATTCATGTCAAAGCATAATCGAATCATGCGATAAATCAAAATAAAATAGAGCAAAATTACAAACGCCCCGCCAACGAAACCAAAGTTCTCGCCGATAACTGTAAAGATCATGTCTGATTCTCGTACCGGAACATAAACATTGCTGACATTATAGCCTGTTCCAAGCATCCCGCCAGAACCAATTGCCATCAATGAGCGAGCCAATTGATAGCTTTTCCCTTGAGGATCATGGAAGGGATCTAACCATGAATCAATCCGAGCAAACTGATAATTTTTAAATCCGATATGAGTCAGCAAATCTCTTCCCGAATCCGTCGTTACTAAAAAAATCATTGTCCCGCCGATAACAACTGCTAATGCAATTGCGGGAACTAAAATCAGCCAAGATATCCCTGACATCAGAAACATACCTGAAAAAATAGCTAAGAAAACTAGCATTGTCCCGAAATCTTTTTGAGCTAAAATCAAGCCAAGAACTGGAAGAGTTACGAGCATCATTTTTATAATCAAAAATGCATCTGTCCTCAACGTGTGGAGCTTATTCGCTACATTGTGCTTAGTAATAATCAACGCCATCATCAAAATATAAGCGATTTTCATCAATTCTGATGGCTGAAAAGTAAAAGTGCCGATCTTGAACCAGTTTTTTGAACCCGTTGACTCAGCTAGTGCAGGATCATAATACTTTAACAGCGCCAGCATGACCGCCAAACCAATTACATATAGAAACGGTGTTAACCGCCATAAAAGCTTCGCATCAAAATGAATAATAATTACAACAGCTAAAGCCCCAACTACATACCAAATCGCCTGCATAGCAAGGCCGCGAAAAACGTTGGGATCTCTTATGGTATCATGCGTTAATGCAACATAAAGTGAAAGCATGCCAATCAAACATAATATAAAAACAGGTAAAATGACGCCGTAATCAATCCGGCTATCATCATTGTTATTTTTCAGTCTATCCATTGTTCATCTCTTTTCCACCAGTATACTCGCTCTATTATAGACGCTTCTTTGACTAAAGAAAAGCAAGCATCGCTGACTTTGCAAAATCTTTATTCTTCGTTTGCCTCTTGCCGCAAATAATAAATCAAACCCCAAATTCCCAGTTGCAATAGACTAAACATTAAAACAAATTGTAGCTTCTCTGTACTCCAGTTTCCTGCTAATAATTCTAAGACATTCAAAGGATGGAACACCAATTCGATAGAGTGAATGCGATCAAATCGTCCAATGTAAACAGCTAGGCTAGATAGAATAGACACTCCAACAAAGCAGCCTACTCTTTGGGCTATTCGCAGACGAACCGTTGAAAACAATTTGAATACTTGAGCCATGCCAATGAAAACCATTAGGATGATCGGCAGCAACAGGAAAAGATAGGACCACCAGCCATTGGTATCCATCAAAAAGTGCCCACCCGGCTGATAAATCTTTAAACTAGCTAAATGAAACAAATCAGTCATCAGATAAGGAATGTTTGGAAAAAATAAAAGCCATAATGGCGCAAAAAACCATCGCCGCAAGCCTTTAAAATGTATGAATAGCTGAGCAAAAACAATCGGCAGCCATGCTAAAAAAACATTTAACCCCATAAAAGAAAAGGTTGTTTGACCAAAATGCATAAATAAAATATAAAGCCAGACAGCTGCATGAAACGAAAAAATTTTTTTCATAGTTCTCCTCAATTTTGTATAGATAATTCGTGCTGAAAAGATGGTACAAATTTACGTTACCATAGAATTCCTCAAAAGAATGGGAATTTTTTTCGAATTTATTTTCCATAATAGCAAAAAGCCGTCAACATCAAAGAAAGAACTTTGATATGACGACTTCTAAAGTAGTGCCAGCTGCAGGACTTGAACCTGTGACCTACGCGTTACGAGTGCGTTGCTCTACCAACTGAGCTAAGCTGGCGTTTCGTACAAGAGAAATTATAGAAAACTTCTACGAAAAAGTAAAGTAAGATTCTTCTTAAAAAGCGATTACATGAAAAAAACTTGAAAATATGCTAAAATTAAGTATGTGAAAAAAGGAGGCGTTCCAAACAGATGGCTACATTTGGCAAAATAGAGGCACACGTTGATCCTTCCGAAGTCGGGAAAAAATTCCCCGTAAAGACACACGTCATGTTCACTATTCGCGGTCAATCCCAAACTGGGGTGGTCGCTAAACAATTGAAAAACGCAGCAGTCATTGAAATTGATGAGAAGCAAGATAATGAAGACTTGATTACTCATTCCAATGGCGTCGTCGTTGTCAATTATAAGCAAATGAAAAAGATTTAGTTTTTCAATCAAAAAGAGCGAACCGATCAACGGTTCGCATCTTTTTTATTTTGTACCGAATAAACGGTCACCAGCGTCGCCTAGACCAGGAACGATATATCCTTGCTCGTTCAACTGTTCGTCTAATGCCGCAGTATATATGTCAACATCTGGATGTGCTTCTTGTAAAGCTTTTACGCCTTCAGGTGCAGCGACTAAACAAACAAATTTCATGTTTGACGCGCCACGTTTTTTCAATGAATCAATCGCCATGATCGCTGAACCGCCTGTAGCTAACATTGGGTCAACGATGAATAATTGACGGCTATCGATATCCTCTGGCATTTTGAAGAAATATTCATGTGGTTCTAACGTTTCTTCATCTCGGAAAAGTCCAATATGCCCAACTTTCGCAGCAGGGATCAATTCTAAGATACCATCTACCATGCCTATCCCGGCACGCAAGATCGGAACGATCGCCACTTTCTTTCCTGATAAAGTTTTTTGAGTTGATAACGTGATCGGTGTTTCGATCTCGATATCCTCCAATGGCATATCACGAGAAACTTCGTATGCCATCAACATCGCGATTTCATTAACTACTTCACGGAAAACCTTCGTTCCACAATTTTTATCACGAATAATCGTTAATTTGTGTTGGATCAATGGATGATCGATTACTTGAAACTTGCCCATAATAAATTGCTCCTTTATTCTGCATCTCTCCTAATTATAAGACAACTGGTATAAGAAAACTAGTCTAATGTGCATGAATTGGATGAGAATCTGTTAATTCTAAAACAGCTTTGCGGATCGCTGCTAATTTTTCTTCATCGCCTTTAGATTGCAGCGTTTCAACGATCAATTCAGCAACTTGCTTCGCATCTTCCTCTTCAAAACCTCTGCTTGTAATCGCAGGTGTTCCGATGCGAATCCCACTAGTTTCTTTGAAGCTTTTTGATTCAAATGGGATCGAGTTTTTGTTGACAGTAATATGCACGCTATCCAATAATTCTTCTGCTTCACGTCCTGTAATGTCAAAACCTGTTACTTCGATCAGCAGCAAGTGATTGTCGCTAGATCCAGAGATCACACGTGTTTCAGGTGTCTGATTAAATACCTTGACCATTGCTTGCGCATTTTTTAAAACTTGTTCACTGTACACCTTGAACTCTGGCGCTAAAGCTTCCTTGAAGGCTACAGCTTTACCTGCAATTACATGCTCCAACGGTCCGCCCTGCAATCCTGGGAAAACAGCACTGTTGATTTTTTTAGCCAAATCAGCATCGTTAGTCAAGATTAGGCCGCCACGAGGTCCGCGTAAAGTCTTATGTGTTGTTGATGTTACGACATCGGCATAAGGTACTGGGTTGGGATGTAAGCCTGTTGCTACTAGTCCAGCGATATGGGCCATATCTACCATTAATTTTGCATCGACTTCATCAGCGATTTCACGGAAACGCGCAAAGTCAATTGTCCGACTGTAGGCACTGGCACCTGCCACAATCAATTTCGGCTGATGTTTCCGCGCCAAAATACGAACAACCTCATAGTCGATCGTCTCTGTATGCGGATCGACACCATAGCTGACAAAATTGTACAGCTTACCGCTGACATTTACTGGCGAACCGTGTGTCAAGTGGCCCCCAGCTGATAAATCCATTCCTAAAACCGTATCGCCAGGTTGGATTAATGAAAAATATGCTGCCTGATTAGCTTGCGAGCCAGAATGCGCTTGTACATTGGCAAATTCTGCATCAAACAGTTCTTTTGCACGATCAATGGCCAAGTTCTCAACAACATCGACAAACTCACAGCCGCCATAATAACGTCGGCCAGGATAGCCTTCCGCATATTTATTGGTTAAGACGCTCCCCTGTGCCATCTGCACTGCTTCTGACACGATGTTTTCTGAGGCGATCAACTCAATATTTTGTTCTTGACGCTCTGCCTCGTTTTCAATTGCTCCCCATAGTTCGGGATCTAGTGTTTTGTAATCCATCCCAACGCCACCTTTCAATTTTCTGATTTAAGTATACGAAAGTTTTTGAAGATAATCGAATCTTTTGTTTACTTTTCACTAAAATAATTTTGGCCTGCCGCTTTCTTTAAGCGATTCATATAAGCCAAGCCCAAATGATCCTCTGGAAAGACCTCCGCGAAGATAATATCTGTCTTTCCTGCTTCATCCAATGCCCGCAATCCGCTGAACAAGCCGCGTGTTGCGGCTTCAACTGATTGATCAGCAAACACAAAACGATCCGCTGAAGAATACTGATCAGCAATTCGCGGTGTCGCAAGCAAGCCAACTTTTTGATCGTTTGCCCTTGCCCATGCTAAAGCTTTATCCCAATCATCAGGAGCAATCATCAAAACCGGGGTATCTGGTGAATAATGCTTGTACTTCATACCTGGAGCTTTGGGTGTCTCGCTTTCCTTGACCAGATGCTTATCTAAAGGAATTTCTACACTCAAGACTTCTTCCAATGCTTCTTTAGTGACAGCACCTGGCCGCAAAATTGTCGGTACTTCATTACTTAAATCTAAGACTGTCGACTCTACACCAATTTGTGTTGCACCATCATCTAAAATCCCAGCGATTTTTCCCTTTAGGTCATGAAATACATGCATCGCTGTGGTTGGACTTGGTTTTCCTGAAGTATTGGCGCTTGGTCCAACTAGCGGTGCCCCTGTTTTTTCAATTAAAGATAATGTTTTTTTATTATCTGGCATTCTGAAGGCAGCTGTGGATAACCCGCCTGTCACAACAGGGCTCAAACTACCTTCTTTGATACTAAAGATCAAAGTCAGCGGTCCTGGCCAAAAGTGATTAACGATTTTTTTGGTGAAAGGATGATAACTTTCAACAAAGGCTTTTGTCATTGAAAAATCAGCGACATGGACGATCAATGGGTTGTCGCTAGGACGCCCTTTGACCGCAAAAACCTGTTGCACTGACTCCGGCAAAAGCGCATTGGCACCTAGTCCATAGACGGTCTCCGTCGGAAAAGCCACCAGTTCCCCACGAGACAATAACTCCGCCGCTTGATCTATTTCTTCTGTTTGAAAAATTTTCGTTTCCACAGCTTCTCCACAGCTCCTTTTTCTAACTTTCCTGCTATAAATACTTTCTATATAGACTTATCCCCTTATTGTGGATAAGCGAAATGTCAAGTGTGCATAACCATGTTGATAACTTTTTGTGCGTTTAAACCCCATTGCTATCGTGTTCTTTTATTATTTTTCGCGCAAAAAATAATTTTTAGAAAACAACCACCATTCGATCATTTCCGGTCATGTCCTGATGGATCCTCACCTCTTTTTCCGGATAGACCAATTGAAAGATCTCCTGCACATCGCTCCCCTGACGAAAGCCGATCTCCAAGAAAATCATCCCATCTGGATGGAGAAGGTTACGACTCTCCGCTGCAATTTTTTGATAGATCGCCAGACCTTCATTTTCAGCGAAGAGGGCCGTTTTAGGCTCATAGGTTCGGACACTTTCATCCATTAACTCCCACTCATTTTGGCTGATATAGGGAGGGTTGCTGATAATAATATCTTGCTTTTCAGTAATTGCCGATAACACATCACTTTGCCTGAAATCGATAGCCGCTTGCAATGTTTCTGCATTTTCTTCAGCAACGTTTAACGCCGCTTCTGAAATATCGACAGCAGTCACCTGCCAGCTTGGTCGAGCCAGTTTCAAGCTAACAGCAATCGCCCCTGTACCAGTACCGATATCAACAACTTGCTTGGGTGCATTGTCGTTCATGGATAAACAAAGAGCCACTAGCTCCTCCGTCTCTGGCCGCGGGATTAACGTGTCCTTTGTTACTTTGAAGCGATGATCAAAAAAATATTCATAGCCCAGCAAGTATTGGGGCGGAACGTTAGCCATCAAACTTGCTAGATCCTTTTCGATCAACGCTTCATCTGCAGAAGAAATCTCCTCTCGCAAATGCAACAGCCAATGGGTCTTATCCCAATTTTTGCGAGCAAGAAAAAGGTATTCGATTGCGTAGCCTTCTTTTCCTGCGGCTTCTAAAAAAGAAGAAGCCCTCGATAGGACTTCTACATAAGTTTTAGCCATTCTGCATCTCTTCCAATTTCTTGGTTTGATCGTACATAATCAAGGCATCAATAATCTCATCCAGCTTACCTGCTAGAATCTGATCCAATTTCTGAATTGTTAAACCAATACGGTGATCGGTCACACGATTTTGCGGGAAATTGTACGTACGGATACGCTCTGAACGATCACCAGTACCCACAGCAGATTTACGACTTGCATCATACTCGCTTTGTGCTTCCTGTTGAATCTTGTCATAAACCCGTGCACGTAAGATTTTCATCGCCTTTTCACGGTTTTTGATCTGAGAGCGTTCATCCTGCATGGCAACAACGATCCCGGTTGGAATATGCGTCAAACGAACAGCCGATGCAGTCTTGTTGACGTGCTGTCCGCCGGCACCGGATGCGTGATAAATATCCGTCCGAATATCCTTATCAGCCAGATCTATCTCTACTTCTTCCGCTTCCGGCATAACTACTACAGTCGCAGTCGAGGTATGAATACGTCCCTGAGATTCAGTCGAAGGCACACGTTGAACACGGTGCGCGCCGCTTTCATACTTCAATTTTGAGTAGACATTGTCACCAGTGATCATCATAATAACTTCTTTGTATCCACCAATACCTGTAACGTTGGCCTCCATGACTTCAGTCTTCCAGCCTTGATTTTCAGCGTATTTTTGATACATATTGAACAGATCGCCAGCGAATAATGCCGCTTCGTCGCCTCCAGCGGCTCCGCGAATTTCCATGATGATATTTTTATCATCATTAGGGTCTTTAGGTAATAGAAGAATCTTGATCTCATCCTCTAAAACTTCTTTTTCTTTCTTTAAATCAGACAGCTCTTCTTTTGCCATCTCAGCCATTTCAGCATCTAAGTTTTCACCTAGCAATTCTTCTGCGTCACTGATTCCTTCCACCACTTTTTTATAGCGGCGATAGGTTTCTACCGTATCTCGAGTATTGGCCTCTTCTTTTGAAAGCTGCATGAAGCGTTGGGTATCACTGATAACCTCCGGGTCACTCAGTAATTCACCAAGCTCTTCATAACGATCTTCGATAGCCTGCAGTTGATCGTACATGGATTGTATTCCTCCTAATTAATTATTCTTTTAAACTAATCATTTTTCATTGAGAAAAACGAAGATAGGTTTCATCACATCAATAAGTCCGCTAATTCTCACCAGCAGAACTGGTTATTTCTGGGTGTAAATAATGTTTGCGGCAAACAGGATAATACGCTTCATTTCCCCCTATTTGAACTTGATCCCCTTCGTAGACTGGTCGACCGTCGATATAATGCAGGTTCATTGTTGCCTTCTTATGGCAAAACCAGCAGATTGTTTTCAATTCTTCTAATTTATCTGCATAGAGCAGCAAATATTTCGAGCCTTCAAACATTTCATTTCGAAAATCATTTTTCAAACCAAATGCCATCACTGGGATATCTAAGTCATCTACAACTTGCGCCAATTGCACAACATGCTCTTTCGATAAGAACTGTGATTCATCGATCAAAACACAATAAGGCTTATAATCAAGATTTTTAATAAAGTCATAGATATTGGTCTCAGAAAAAATCGGTACCGCAGGACGACTTAAACCGATCCGACTGGAGATCGTCCCCACACCTTCACGTGTATCTAAACCGCTAGTCATCAGTACCACTGGTTTATTCTGTTCCTCGTAATTATGAGCAACCTTCAGTATCTCAATCGTCTTGCCGCTATTCATCGCGCCGTATTTAAAAAAAAGCTGGGCCATTTCTTGTCACCTTTCCCTTTTGTTCCTATCGTATTATAGCGGAAAAGCTGGATTATTTACAGTAATAATTTTCATAGGAAGAACGTCTTAGAAGATTCAACAATTATTTTCAACAAAGTCACAGGCTATCTTTTTAAGAATATAAGCCTTCAATGCTATAATTTCGTGGTAATTATTTTATATAAATAGGAGGTTTTTTCATGGAACAATCGGTCAAGAAGAAGCGTCACAGTTTTCCTTCTGCGTATACGGTCATCATCATTGTACTGATTTTGGTTCAAGCATTAACATTCTTTATTCCTTCAGGCAAGTACAGTACCTTGACTTATGATAGTGAAAGAGATAAATTCGCGATCACAAACGCGCAAGACAAAACAATCATGGAACCAGCAACACAGAAAACATTGGACAAATACGACATTCATATCAAAGTCGACAAATTTCGCGATGGAACAATTTATCGTCCAGCTGCCATTCCAAATTCCTATAAACAAATCACAAAGCCCAAACGTGGGATCACAGGCACTATCACACAATTTTTAAAATCCCAAGTGCAGGGAATTACCGAAAGTGTTGATATAATGATTTTCATTCTGATTTTAGGTGGGGTAATTGGGATCGTTAATGCGACGGGTGCGATGGATGCCGGTATGATGCGCCTTTCAGAAAAATTAAAAGGAAAACAAAAATGGTTGATTGTGATCGTTACGACATTGATTGCGATCGGCGGAACGACTTTTGGTTTGGCTGAAGAGACCATTGCCTTTTATCCCATTCTGATTCCAATTTTCCTACTAGCAGGCTATGATACACTCACGGCAGTCGCTACGATCTATCTCGGAACGGCGATCGGAACAATGGGCTCCACGATCAATCCCTTCTCCACAGTTATTGCATCTAACGCAGCAGGGATTAGCTTTACTGACGGTATGCCGTTACGGATCTTGATGTGGATCTCTGCTGTTGGAATCTCAATTCTTTATACAATTCGATACGCAGAAAAAGTTCGGCTAAATCCAGCGGCCTCACTGGTTGCTGATCAAGCAGAGAGCGATCGCGAACGTTTCTTAGGCGGGCAGCAGCGAGAGAAAAATGGAGATTTCACTTCCCGTCAGAAATTCTCATTAATCGTCTTTGTATTAGGCTTTGTTGTAATGATCTATGGCGTACAGCAGTTGGGCTGGTATTTCACAGAAATCGCGGTAGTCTTCTTAGCAGTCACGTATATTCTCGCTTTCGTCTCTGGTTTAGGCGAAAAGAAATTCATCGACAGTTTCGTTACAGGCGCAGCTGATCTGTTAGGTGTTGCCTTAATCGTCGGTCTGGCACGCTCTGTCGGTATCGTTATGGAAAATAGCTTCATCAGCGACACGATCATGAACTTCTTTAGCAATGCCATCAGCGGGATGAATAATGTCATTTTCATCTGGTTTATGTTTTTAGTATATGTTATTTTAGGATTCTTCATTCAATCGTCTTCTGGTCTAGCAGTACTATCCATGCCGATCATGGCTCCTTTAGCCGATGTTGTAGGGATAGACCGTGCGTTAATTGTTGATGCCTACAATTGGGGACAAGGATTGATTGGCTTAGTCGCTCCAACCGGATTGATCTTAGTGTCTCTTTCGGTAGTGAATATCGGTTTTGATAAATGGATAAAATTTGTGACCAAGCTGCTAGTTACCATTATCATTCTGATTCTTGTCTTTTTAGCAGCTGGTGTGTTGATTTCTTAAGCGTTGAGGAAAAGGTTTAAGAAAATTTTGGGGCTAGTTGGTTACAGACAAAACAGGATTCTCCCTCGAAAACCGAGGGGGAATCCTGTTTTGAAAATTGTTCACGCCAAAAAACTCATGATAAGGTCGTTTTTTTCATCGTTTGTCTCAGCAAAAAAATCAGTTGCTCAACTACTATTTATTTCCCCTTTCCCTTTTTTCCTTTCTTTCCTTTTTTGTTCTTGTTACTTTTACAATTTTTCTCGCTGTTTTTAAGCATGAAAAAAGACATGAATCTAATTAGACTCATGTCCTTTTTCGGCTAAATATTTTTGATGCCAACTATCATCAACTTGTCGCGTTCCCTCTTTGAAAAAGACGCTTTCCGTGCCAGCTTCATTGGCGGTTTGATAGTACCATTTTTTCCAGCGCAGAAAATCAAGCTGGGTCTGCAGCTCACGGATTTTCCTTTCCAGAACAGCTTCTTGTTCTATCATAAAAGCATAGCGCTGTGGCAAGGTCTGATCCCCTTCCACGCACCAGTCCATAAATTTCGCGATTTCTTTGACAGGAATCCCGGAACGCTTTAGGCAATCAATCACTTCGATATAGCCCAGATCGTCTTCCGTAAATACTCGGCGGCCGGCAGTATTTTTCTTAACAAATGGCAACAAGCCGGCCTTATCATAGTATCTTAAAGTATCTTGCGAGATCCCATACATGGCAGAAATATCGCCAATCAAAAATGTTTTCATTTTTTTGAACTTCCTTCTTGACTTGGAGTTAACTCCAGGTAGTAGAGTAAGTGTATCATAAATTTGAAAGAAGGCAATTTATATGAAAAAATCGTTAGTTGTTATTACCGGTGCAAGTTCAGGATTTGGTGCGGAAATCGCCAAGCTTTTTAATCAAGCTGGTTTTCCCTTACTTTTGTTAGGTCGTCGGGTAGAAAAAATTGAAGCACTCCCTTTAAACTTTGATAACGTCTTAATCGAACAAGTTGATGTGACGGATTATCAAGCTTTTGAAACCAGCATCAGAAAAGCGGAAGACGTATACGGTCCAGTAGATTTATTGATTAATAATGCAGGCGTGATGCTCCTTGGTAACGTCTTGAATCAAGATCCAGCAGAATGGCAAACAATGCTGAATACAAATGTAATGGGTGTGTTGAACGGGATGCAAATTGTTCTCCCTGCCATGAAAAAACGTAAACATGGGACTATCATCAACATGTCTTCTCTGGCTGGTAAGAAAACTTTTACTAATCATGCAGCCTATGTTGCATCAAAATTTGGGGTTCATGGTCTAAGTGAAACAATTCGTGAAGAAGTTTCTGGTTCAAATGTCCGTGTTTCTCTAGTCGCTCCCGGCGCTGCAGAAACAGAATTATTAACTCATGTAACAGATCAAGGAGCTTTGACTGATTACCAAGCTTGGAAGGAAAGCATGGGCGGGATTACTCTAGACCCTGTCCACGTTGCAGAAAGTGTCAAATTCATTTACGACATGCCGCAAGAAGTAACGATACGTGAAATCGATATTGCTGCAACAGCTCAAGACGCCTAATCGTAGGCTATATTCCTCTACCTTTCTCCTGCCAAAACGGCGGGAGTTTTTTTTACGGAAGCGTGATATACTGTCTCTATTGTTAAAAATTTTCGATAGATGATTTAAGGAGCTTTTTATGAAGTTTGATCGACGAGTAAATTTTCTCAAAAAAAACTGGCGAAAAATAAATAATCGTTTTTCTTCGATTCAGATTATCGTCTTCTACTATTTGGCTATGACGGTGCTCTCGTTGTTTTTATTCAGCTTGCCGATTTTTCGCGAACCAGGTTCACATGTTTCATTCCTTGACATGGTGTTTATGGCAATCTCAACGATTTCAGTAACAGGTTTAACAACCTTTGATATTAATTCAGTGTTCAACGATACAGGTGTCTTGATGTTGGAGGTGCTCTTCCATATCGGCGGCTTGGGGATCATGATGATTACCACCTTCTTTTTTATTGTGTCCAAGCGCCGAATCACATTAAAGCAGCGGCAATTGATTATGACGGACATGAACCAGCCTCGGCTTAGCGGAATCGTTAATTTGATTCGGATCACCTTCACGATGTTATTAGCGATCGAAGTTCTTTTTGGCACGATCTTTTCGATTTATTTCTATTTCGCAGGGTACTACCATAAAATTTCTCAAGCAGTCTTTTTTGGTTTTTACCAAGCGATCTCAGCAGTTACGAACTCTGGTTTTGACGTAACAGGTGAATCGATTATTCCCTTTTCTCATGACGTCTTTTTCATCATTACAATAATGGTATTGATCTTTATCGGCGGGATTGGTTTTCCAGTCTTGATGGATTTTCATGGATGGATTTACCACAAAAAATCAAAATCACGAATTCCTTTTCGCTTTAGTCTCTTTTCAAAAATTGCTTTGTTAGCATTTTTCGTGCTCTTTATCGGCGGAACAGTAGCGATTTGGCTGTTGGAGAAAGATCATAACTTCTCAAACATGGGTTTGTTCGATCAATGGCTCAATTCGTCCTTCTACTCCATGACAACACGAAATGCCGGTTTGCAAATCCATGATCTGAATTTGTTCCAAAATACAACATTGATCATTTTCTCTCTCTTAATGTTTATCGGGTGTTCCCCTAGTTCTGTTGGCGGCGGTATCCGAACTACGACAATCGCAATCATCGGTTTGTATTTGTACTCTTTCTTGAAAAACGAGAACGATATCAACATTTTTGGTCGTAAAATTGCTCAAGAAGATGTGCGGAAATCGGTGGTCGTCTTCATGCTTTCTGCGGGAATGTGCCTTTTCAGTATTCTCTTTTTGACAGCGACAGAAGATCATTCTCTGATTTCGATTATCGTGGAAGTTACCTCGGCATTTGGAACTACAGGTCTTTCTTTAGGTATTACTGATGACCTTTCCAATACCGGTAAAATCATGATCGCTGTTTTAATGTTCATCGGCCGTGTCGGGATGCTCTATACATTGATGCTCTTTGTACCAAAAGAAACTCAGGACTTAGGCTATGAATTTCCAGAAGAAAAGATTATTATTGGCTAGGAGCAAATAGTTGCTCCAGCCTTTTTTTGTGAGCTGCATGTTGCTTTTTTACACGCTTAGCGAGATCACTTTCAAAATGATCAGCAGAATCACTTCTAAAAATTAAGAATAAGGAAAGCTATTTAAACTTTTTTTTCAAATATGATAAGATGAATTAAATTTGTTACAGACATGGAGGATGTGTAATGGGGTTACGAAGTCAACTGGCGATCTCAGCCGGCAAGACCGCCCAATGGGTATTAAAAACGTTCTTTAAAGGTGGATCAAGCTATCCTGGTCAGCTTGCTTTAAAGATGGATCCGAAGATTTTAGATACACTAGTAAAGGACTATAAAGTTGTTGTCGTGACAGGAACCAATGGAAAGACCTTGACGACTGCTTTGACCGTAAATATTTTAAAGCAAGAGTTTGATTACGTATTGACGAATCCGACTGGTGCAAACATGGTGCAGGGGATTGTTTCAACCTTCCTGAATGCCAAAGGAAAAAAGGGCGGCAAAAAAATAGCTGTTTTAGAAATCGATGAAGCCAGCTTGAGCAAAGTAACAGAATACATCAAGCCGGAGCTCTTCTTATTCACCAACATTTTCCGTGATCAAATGGATCGCTATGGTGAAATCTACACGACGTACAAATTGATCGTCGACGGTGCGGCGAAATCACCGAACGCGCCCATTTTATGTAATGGGGATTCGCCAATCTTCAATTCGCTGGAAACAATCAATCCAAGAAAATATTACGGATTTGATCATTTACCTGATGAGGATCAGGATGCACACTACAATACCGATGGTTTGCTTTGTCCAAAATGTCAGCACATCTTAAAATATAAAATGATTACCTATGCAAACCTCGGAAAATACTATTGTCCAAACTGCGGCTTCCATCGTCCTGAGTTAGATTATAAATTAACTGAGATGAAGGCGATGGACAACAAGTCCTCTGAATTTGTGATTGATGGGCAAGACTATAAAATCGAAGTTGGCGGCATGTACAATGTCTACAACGCTCTTGCGGCCACCGCTGTAGCAGAATATTACGGCGTTTCCAAAGAAAAAATCAAGCGCGGCCTAGGCTATGATGAGAAGGTGTTTGGACGCCAAGAGGAATTTGAGATCGATGGAAAAAAATGTACATTGGTCTTAGTAAAAAATCCGGTTGGTTTGAATCAGGTGATCGATATGATCGGCTTAGCCCCTTATCCATTCTCATTAGTATCGCTATTAAACGCCAACTACGCTGATGGAATTGATATCAGTTGGATTTGGGACGGCAATCATGAAGCTTTTGCAGAGATGGATATTCCTGCTGTAATCGCTGGCGGTGACCGCCACACCGATATGGCCCTTCGCTTGAAGGTCGCAGGAATTCCAGAGGATAAGCTGACCGAGACAGAAAGCTTGACGGATGTTATTGAAAAGATCAAACTGTTGCCGACAGAACACGTGTATATCCTTGCGACCTACACAGCAGTTCTTCAGCTACGCAAAGAATTGGCCCAAAAAGGCTACATTGATGGAGGTATGGATCGTGGCTAAATACGAATTAAACTTAGCACATTTATACGGAAATTTATTGAACACTTATGGTGATAACGGCAATCTCTTAACCTTGAATTATTACGCCAAGCAGATGGATATCGAGATCCATTCAGAGATCGTTAGTATTTATCAAGCGTTTGATCCTGATAAATTTGATTTTGTTTTTATCGGCGGTGGTCAAGATTACGAGCAAGTCATCGTTTCAAAAGATATCCAAGACAAAAAGGAAGCGTTGATCAAATATATCGAAAATGATGGCGTACTGCTTTCAATCTGCGGGGGCTATCAGCTATTAGGGCACTATTATATCGGTGCTCATGGTGAAAAAATCGATGGCATTGGTGCTCTGGATCACTATACCTTGAGTCAGGACAATCATCGCTTTATTGGTGATATTGAGATTCATAATGAAGAATTCGGCGAGACCTATTACGGCTTTGAAAATCACAATGGTCGCACATTCCTAGGTGAAGGCGAACGCCCTCTTGGAACCATCGTCAAAGGGAACGGAAATAACGGTGAAGATCAAGGTGAAGGTGTCATCTACAAGAATGTCTACGGATCTTACTTCCACGGACCGATTCTAGCTCGGAACAAATCATTGGCAATCCGGTTGTTACACACTGCATTAAAGAACAAATATGGCAAAGATATCGATCTGCCAGAGTTATCATAAAACAAAAAGATCGTCAGCTTTGAGCTGGCGGTCTTTTCTATTGGAGTAGTTTTAAAGTTGAATCTAAAGCGCCGCTTCTAAACAGAGAAAAAACTCACAATAATCGGCATCGAAATTGCTCCAACTACAGCAAGAAACAGCACGACGAAAAAAATACCTTTTAGAATGGTTTTTCCGGCCTTCACTTCGATAGTATTTGTAAATCGAATACCCAAGAATGAAAGAACAGCTATACAAATCAAGAGACAGATTTCTAATGGTAGAAACAGATTACCAGAAAGATTGCTATAAATAAGGATGAATGGGACTAGAAATAACCCTGCAATAAACGCGATGATTGAGATGCCTACAAAAAGTAATCTTTTAGCATCCTTATTCTTCACAAGTAATGCGACAGACGCTCCGCCTACCGCACTTGCCACCAGTATAACGATAGCAGATATCATAGTGGCCAACATAAAGAAAGCAAAAATAAAAAGTGGTAAAACTAAAAAGACATGGAACATAATGAGTACCTCCCAGTATCGTTTTTCACTGAGTCATTTACAGGTTCTTTAGAGATTTTTTCCTAGAAATCTCGCGAGGTTCAATATAATTATGTTCATCGTACCATATTCTCACGAGAGAAAAAAAGAGTCTTGTGAAATATCGATAACAGAAAAAATGATCAGCACTGAAAATCAGGCTGATCATTTTGGTTTATTTTTTTCCTGGTGTCGAAGCGATGATCTTCATTTCACCTTCAACTTTCCATTCAGTAACTTGTGCTGGTAAAATGCAGCTTGTACCAGGCTTCATTTCATAGCTTTGACCATCAACGACCAAATTACCATATCCTTCGACGACTGTCATTAAAGTGTAGTCGCCTTTCTTTTTAAGAGAAAGTTCACCCATGACATCCCATTCGTAGACATTAAAAAAATCCGTCTTCAAATAGGTGATCACAGAAGAAGTCCCTTTCTTGCTTTCACTTACTTCCAATTCTGGACTGATAGCTGGAACTGTTGTCACATCGATCGACTGTTGGATGTGCAGCTCACGTGTATTTCCTTGATCATCCTTACGATCATAGTCGTATACACGATAAGTCGTATCTGAGCTTTGTTGCGTTTCTAAAATCATGATGCCTTTACCGATCGCATGGATCGTTCCGCTTGGAACATAGAAAAAATCACCTTTTTTGACCGGTACGCGACGCAAAAGATCATCCCAGCGTTCTTCTTCGATCATTTCTGCTAACTCTTCTCGGGTATTCGCATTATGTCCGTAAACGATCTCTGAGCCTGGTTTAGCGTTGATAATGTACCAGCACTCTGTTTTTCCTAATTCGCCTTCATGCTTCAACCCGTAGCTGTCATCTGGGTGTACTTGGACGGACAAGTCATCTTCTGCGTCTAAAATTTTAGTCAATAATGGGAACACATCTCCATCGGCATTTCCAAATAACTCACGATGCTCTTTCCAAAGGTCACTGACCTTCCAGCCTTTATATGGGCCGTTTTCTACAATACTGACACCATGAGGGTGTCCGCTGATCGCCCAATCTTCTCCGATTTTATCGTTTGGAATATCAAAGCCAAAAACGGTGTGTAGTTGATCTCCGCCCCAAATTTTCTCTTGAAAAACTGGTTGTAAAAATAATGGTTCCATGATAACTGCTCCTTTTTCCTATTGTTATAGTTTATTTTTAAGCCGTTTATACTCTAAATCGCTCTTCATAACCTGGGATTTAGGGTGTATATTCTTTCCCACTAACTAGCAGCGAAAAATTAGGCTGACATTCTTTACTTTTGATAGTTTTTTTTCCGCTCATTCAAATAGCAAACTAAAATTTCATCACGATGAGCCACATAACTGGCACGATGATCCTCTAAATGAACACGATTTGACAGAAAAATAAAAGCTGATTTTTTTACGATATCCAGCAATATGAATGTTCCTGTATAGCCTGTATGAAAAAGCAGCGGCGATTGATCAAATGGACTGAACTTTAAATCCCACCCAATCGATCGTTTAGCCTTTCCTGTTGGGGTTTGATCGCAAAGTAATTCTTGAACTGTCTTGTCATGCAAATAAATAATATCGCTAACACGCCCAAGATTCAAATACATTTTTGCAAATTTACTTAAATCTTTCATATTTGTAAAAAGCCCAGCATTTCCTGCATGTGCCGCTAAGACACGTGCCTTTGGATCGTGAGTCGATCCTTTCAAGATCGTTCCATCGGCAAGCTTTTGCGTCGGTACGATCGTATCATACGGCGGTTGAGGCAAAAATTCACTATCAGTCATTCCAAGCGGTCGTAAAACTTCTTCTCTAAAAACCTCGACAGCATCTTTTTGATAGATTTCCTCAATCAAAAAGCCTAGCAAAATCGTTCCCGCATCAGTATATTGAACAACTTCTCCAAGCTTCTCACCCGGTTGCAAGGTCAGATAGGCCCTACGCAGCTCCTCAGCATTTAATTGGTCCCGATTCGGAATATAAGTCTGAATATCTGACGTATGAGTTAGTAAATGTCGAACAGTGATCGTCTCATTTTGAAATGCCGGAAACAGCTCATGAAGGGTTTGGTCCCAAGACAATTTGCCTGCTTCCTTCAGCTTCAGCATAACAGTCGTCGTACAAACAACTTTTGTCAAAGAAGCGACATCAAATCGAAAGGCTTCCTGCATTTCAATCATCGTTGGCTCGATTTGTGCATAGCCTAAAGTTTTTGTCTCCTCTTCATCCTCTTCAATAAAACGAAGAACAGTGCCAGGAAACACACCTTCTCGCATTTTTTTCTCTATTAAGCGAAGGGTTTCAGGATACATAGCGGCCTCCTTAAACATATTTTTTAAAAGTATAGCATAATACAGAAAAACAAAACTTCTTAGCGTTTTAAAAATTTTAGTTGGTTAGTGTTTAGAATTAAAGAGGACGAAATTATAGCATTTAAGGAGGCCTGTTTTATGAGTAGGAGACTCAAACAAAAACTGCTTTTCTACATATTGTCCTCAGCCTTGATTCTTTTTGCGGATTTTCTGTTGGACGATGGGTCATTTAAAATGTTTGGGTTCTTTTAACAGGAGTCATTTCAGCCATTTGGATAACTATTTCTGTTACACCCTTCATTTGAACAGCTCATGATACAATAAAAAAACCGCGATTTCTCGCGGATTTTTTTACTTCAATACGAACCACCATTCAATGCCTGCTGCATCATAAAGAGTAATCAAGGATTTCTTTTTATCACAAAAAAAGTTTAGCTGCTTGTCACTCAAGTGCTTCGATAATTCCAATAGTTTAGTTTTTGAGACCTTAAATTGCAGAAAATCCAAGCCCAAAACCTTATCCGTTGGTAAATCAATTGTGCCGCCAGTCGCTGTGCTCAATCCTACATTAAACTCGCCGCGGTTCAAAAGTATTTCCTCATCGCTTTCATCATGTACCTTCAAGCCTAAGATGTCCGCTAAGAATGCCTGCTGCTTTTCAATATCACTGACATTCAGATGGATCTTATCGAAATACGCTCCATGAATTTTTTCCCGTTTTGTTGCTTTTTTTTCTAACTCGGTAAAATCGATTTTGATTGGTTCCGAAGTAGAACGTTCTTTACTAGGAGCATAGAAAATTTCGATCTCATTTCCTTCAGGGTCTTCAAATAGCAAACCCTTTTCATCATCAGCCTGTAAGGCGGATTTGACTGGATAGTCTTCTTTTTCTGCCCGATAATAAACGTTCGCTAGCTCTTCTAGATTCGGTACAACGAGTGAAAACCGTTGCATTTTTTTAATCTCACCACGATGTTCATCTGCTCGCGGACTCTCTTCCAACCAAAGCAATTCACTGGCTGGATCTTTGTATCCTAGAATCGCCAATTCGTTTTCTTCCCGCAATAAATGCAGGCCGATGATGTCACGGTAGAAATGAATCATTCCGTCACGATCTCGTACACGAACAGCGATCGTTTTTAAATTAAGTTTCCCCAAATGAAAATTTCCCATTATTCTCTTCCCTCCATCACTCCTATTTTAACGATGCCATCGAATTCACGCAAGCAATATCCTTCTATAAAAAAATGACTTCTATCCTTCTGGTAGTGAAAAGTGCCTATTTAAAAGAAAAAACCACTGTTTTCGACAAATACAATAAAAATGCTTATCAATATTTTCCTAATCTGAAATATTTTTGAATGATTTCTTTACTTTTCGTCAAATTCCAGTAAAATGACTATGATAACACTTGTAATCAGACTATAAATCGATTAAAGTTAGAATCAATATTAAGAAAGAAAAGGCTGTAGAAAAAGATGAATTATTCAGTAACAACTAAAGAATTTATGCTGCTCGCTGCAAAAGGCCCTGTAGAAGTTTTAGATTTAAGAGACCCTGATTTTGTTGACTCTTTTGATTTATTAGAAGGATCACACGTTACTCGCATTCCATTGACCCAGTTGCCCAATCGTCTAAGCCAACTTGACAAAGGTAAAACGTATTACCTCTTCACTCAATTCGGTGGTCGTTCGAAAACGATGGCGCAATTTTTACGCAATGAAGGCTTCCAAGTAGCGAATGTCATTGGTGGTACTTCCGCCTATGAGGAATATCTTGCAAGTTAACAAAAAAAGTTTTAATTGAATATTTCAAGCAGATAAATTGTTTGTTTTAGATATTTTATGTACTATTCTTTAGTAACTAAATTTAAGGAGTGTTAGTTTTGGCAAATGTTCTAGTAGTGAATGCACACCCGTTGTCCGCAGAAGACTCACAAACGGTGACTGTTTTAGATACCTTTATAGAAGCGCACCAAGCAAGCCATCCAGAAGATGTTTTCACCATGTTGGATTTATATTATACAGATATCCCTGAGATTGACGGTGATCTTTTATCGGCTTGGAAATCTTTGCAACAAGGTACCGAATTTACTGAACTAAGTAATCTTCAACAAGAGAAGGTTCGCATTTTCAATGAGTTCACTGATCAGTTTTTAGGCAGTGAGAAAATCGTCATTGCCAATGCTTTATGGAATTTAAATATTCCAACAAAATTGAAGGCTTGGTTTGATACAATCAATGTTGCTGGTAAAACCTTCAGATATACAGCAGAAGGACCTGTTGGATTGGTAACTGACAAGAAAGCGATCCATATTCAATCAAGCGGCGGTACATATAATGGTCAAGATTTCTCAGCACAGTATGTTAAAGGCATCTTGAATTTTATTGGTATTACTGATTTTGATTCCATCTACATCGAAGGTGCTGATTATGATCCAGCCAGAGCGCCTGAGATTATGGAAGCGGCAAAAGAAAAGGCCAAATCATTGGCTGCGCAATTCTAGTCTTACTTAGAGAATAAAAAATCCTGTCGATTATTCGACAGGATTTTTTTCTTCGTCCTCATAAAGATTTGAGACCCCTTTATACCATTCAAACACATGGATCGCGATAACTTTTGCCACCGCATAAAAAGGAATTCCTAAAATCACACCAGTAATACCAAAAATCTTCCCCGCTGTCAGCAGTACAAACATAATCGTCACTGGATGAATCTCTAATTGATTCCCCAAAACCAACGGTGAAACAATCCGTCCTTCGATCGTTTGTTCAATCGTAAAGACTATAATCACTTTGACCAACATGATTGGCCCTGTAACGATCGCGATAAAAATTACCGGTACCATCGCTAAAAACGAGCCTAAATAAGGAATCAGATTTAAGAATCCGGCTAATATCCCTAAAGTGATCGCATAATTCATGCCTACTAACGAAAATCCGACGATAAACATTACCGCTACTGCAAATGCTACCGTTAATTGGCCGCGAATATATGAAGCTAATTGCGAATTCATTTCAGTCATAACTCGTAACGTAGGTTTGCGAGCCTTAGTAGGTAAAAACTTCAGAATGTAAGGCGCTAACTGACCACCGTCCTTCAACAGGAAAAACAGAATAATCGGTGCTGTAATAAGCGCGATTACCACTGTTGCTAATGTTGAAACGACACTGCCTAATCCCTGTAAAGTCACCCGTGAAAGCTTTTGCGCGGTTTCCGTCAAAGACTCCAATATTTTTTGCAAGCTATTGTCAATGTGCTGTTGAAACGGCTTGAAGGATGGGTCTTTAAATATCTCGCTTATCTTATCACTGATGGTATCAAAGTACCCCGGCAGGCTCCGCATCATGGAGCCGACTTGCTCTCTGATTTGAGGAATGATAACGACGATTCCCCAGATTAGCAAAGCCACAACTGCGATAAAAAGTAAGATGATCGCAAAGGTTCGCTTCAACCCTTTTCTTTCCAGGTAATTGACTACCGGATTCATTAAATAGTAAAGAATCCCAGCTATTATGATTGGCAGTCCAACGATAGCAAAAAATTGCCCCACCGGCTCAAAAAGATACGATACCTTCGTAAACACCAATGCAATCAATAGCAGCAATAATACAATGATCAACGCTACAACCACTTGGCTATTTAAAAACCATTTCCAAAACCACGAGGTCTTTTGCGTTAATTTCTTTTTATCCACTCACTCACACTCCTACTGATAACTGATTTTCATCCCAACTTCCAAATCTGGAAGCTTTTCCGGGGTGACATAAATCCCATTTGGAATCACACCGACTTCTTCTTGAAAGAACACAGTCGCATGTCCAATCTCATTTAAATTTTCATTGGCTAATGGTCCCACACCATTTACTTGATAGCTTTGATCACCAAATATCAGTTGTCCGCCCTTCTTCAACTCAATGGTTGTTTCACCAAGCTTCTTCTGAACGATCGAAACATCCAACAAATCTGGTGTAATCGTCTCACCAAAAAGAACTAAGATGTTTTCATCATTAATCGCATGTTTCCCAATTTGAGTAATTTCTGTCACTGTCATATGTCACGCTCTTTTCTCGTTTATTTTTCAATTATATCATAAAGTTAACGCTATCCAAGTGAGAATAAACTTGCTAGAATAGACATACAATGAAGGAGGTTTTTTGATGATCCACAAAATAATTTTAGGTACCTATACACGACGCATCAGTCAGGGAATTTATCAAATTCAATTAGATACTGCGACTGAGACGTTAACGAATTTGGAATTAGTAACAGAAGAAACAAGCCCTACCTACCTTACCAAAAGTAAAGAGGACATTCTTTACTCCGTAACAAGTCGTGAAGGACAAGGGGGAATATCTAGTTACGATCCTCAAAATACATTTATGAATGCGGCAACAGAAGAAGGCGCTTCACCTTGCTATGTCGCTGTTGATGAAGCTCGTCAATTGGTTTACGGCGCGAATTACCACAAGGGTGAGTTGAATACTTACAAAATTCAGCCAGATGGTTCTCTTGAAGCTGTCGCTTCTCTTTTCCATAAGGAACCAACTGGACCACATAAAAATCAGGACAAGGCACATACCCACTACACGGATCTTGCACCGGATCAACGCTTAGTTGCTTGCGATCTGGGAACAGACCGGGTCTATACTTATGATGTTACCGACGCTGGCGAAGTCGAAGAGAGTGCTGTTTACGTGGCAGAGCCTGGTACGGGACCACGTCATTTAGTCTTTCATCCAGTTCACAAAATCGCTTATCTTTTTGGCGAATTAGACAGTACTGTAACGGTTCTAGCCTATGATGAATCTGACGGCAGCTTTACACAAAAACAGAAGGTTTCCACTTTGCCAAAAGATTTTGATGGCGAAAATGGCGGTGCAGCGATCCGCGTATCAAACGATGGCCGTTTCTTGTATGCATCAAATCGTGGACACAACTCAATCGCAGTCTTCGCAATCGCTGATGACGGTTTGAGTGTGGAGATGATTCAGTCAGTCTCTACTGAAGGTGATTTCCCAAGAGATTTCGCCTTAAGTCCAGATAATAAATACGTTGTTGCAGCTAACCAAAACAGCGATAATTTGACTCTCTATCGCCGCGATAATGAGTCTGGCTTATTAACGATGATTCAAAAAGATGTTTTCGCCCCTGAAGCTGTTTGTGTATATTTCGAGTAGAAAGGAATCAGCTATATGGATAAAGAAGCAGTTATCGAACGATTGAAAGAAGATTTGGGATTGCCGAATTTTAAAGGTCGATTAGAAGAAAAAGAATACACTGAAGAAGAATATCAAAAAATCAAAAACGATTTAAATGATTACTTCGAAAATTATGTTAGAAATATCGAGAACTAGAAAAGTTGGGCTCAAGCAAATTTGCTTAAGCCCAACTTTTTTTCTTTATAGAACAAAACCCTCCATCTGATTCTCGCTGAACAAAATACAAAAAAAGAAGCACCGATCGGCAAATCGGTGCTAAAAGGAGTATTACCTAAATGCAATGAAAAAGAAAAGGTTGTTATTGGTTATGAGTTAATAATACTCGATTCTTTTCCATTTGTATTTAAAATAACGTTATAATAAAATTAGAAAACCTTTGTTCTCTTTGGATTTAAACTTGTTACTTATTTCAATAACAAATTTGTAATCTTCTGAATCGTTTTATAGATCGTATCTGTTGCAGCGTCTTGTTTTTTTTCAGCCGCATTAAAAGCTTCTTCATTCACTTCTGGCAACAAGCTGTCCGTCATTTCTTGACAACCAGCTACGTATTGAACATAAGCTTTCTCAAAGCTTTTATGGTTCCCCATTACTTTCGCTGGAGCCTTTAACATACCGATCTTTTCTAGATTTAGCTGATAAAATTGAGTTCCCTCTTTGAATAGCTCGTGAATCTCTGATAAACGCTCTTGATCGAAATCAGCCATGTTCTTTTCATCTAAGGCCGTGCGGATTTCTTCATAACTTGGATGTAAACGTTCACCCATTTTTTCTGTATTTTGGACGATCTCATTAATTTCTCTAGCATAAAACCCTGTATTAGGTCGCATTCATTTCTTCCTACTTTCTATCTTTTGATACCTTCATTTTACCGATTTTCAGCCAATATGCAAAGCTGCTCAGGAAATATTTAGAAATGGCTTCATTTCTGCTTTGATTGATGGTACCTTTTAAGAATAAACTATTTTTAGGAGGTAGGTTTATGAATACCATTCTACGAAAATGGCGATTAGAGGATGCTAAGCTTTTAGCCGAAATGTTAAACAACAAAAAAATTCAAGACAATTTACGAGATGGCTTGCCTTTTCCCTATACCGAAAAAGACGCCTCTGGATTTATCCATGACATGCTTGCAGCTGATCCGACACAAACATTTGCATTTGCGATCACCAATACTGATGATCAAGCGATCGGCAGCATCGGAGCTTTCCGCTGCGAGAATATCCATCGTCAAACAGCCGAAATGGGCTATTATTTAGCTGAAGAATACTGGGGTCGGGGTTTCGGCACACGAGCGGTGAAAGAGCTGACAGATTACTTATTTGCCGAAACGGATATTATCCGAATTTTCGCTGAGCCTTTTACAACGAACCACGGCTCCTGTCGTGTGTTGGAAAAATGCGGCTTTCAACTCGAAGGGACTTTGCGGAAAAACGCCATTAAAAATGGTGAGATAAAGGACATGCAGATGTACGCCTTGGTCAAATAAAAAAACTTCGCATGACGATCAAGTGATGATCTCATGCGAAGTTTTATTTTATTTATCTTTCTGTGCGCCTCGTTGGAAAACTTTTACGATTTCAACGATTGGGATAATCGCAAAGGACGCTCCGATGACGATTCCCCATTGATACAAATCAAGATGAGCTACACGGAAAATGTCATTCAAACCAGGAACAACGATAATCACCATCATCAATACAAAGGACAGCAAGATCGCCCAGTTGAAGCTCTTATTACGGAAAGGTCCAACTTTAAACAATGATTGATGAACAGACTTCACATTGAAGGCATGGAATAGCTGCATCAAGCCTAAAGTAGCGAAGGCCATTGTCAACGCATCGGAATGAATTTCGCCATAGCTTGTGTGGACTGGCCATTGAATGGCAGACCAGTAAACAAACAATACTGTAGCAGCCTCTAGGATCCCTTGATAAATGATACTTGAGAAGACTCCGCCAGAAAATAGGTTTGAGCTGCGGCCGCGAGGCTTGTGCTGCATCAAATCTTTTTCAGCTGGCTCCATCCCCAAAGCAATCGCTGGGAAGGTATCCGTTACTAAGTTGATCCATAGTAGGTGGATTGGCAATAATGTATCCCAGCCAAGCAATGTTGCGATGAACAAGGTCAGCACTTCACCCAGATTAGCCGCTAATAGATATTGAACTGCTTTTTGGATATTGGAGAAGACTTTACGCCCTTCCTCAACAGCAACAACGATTGTCGCAAAGTTGTCGTCGGCAAGGACCATGTCAGATGCTCCTTTAGAAACCTCTGTTCCTGTTATCCCCATACCGATACCGATATCCGCTTGTTTCAATGCAGGCGCATCATTAACGCCATCACCGGTCATCGCAACCACTTTGCCTTCTTTTTGCCATGCTTTTACGATCCGAACCTTATGTTCAGGAGAAACACGCGCATAAACAGAATAATGTTCCACTTTTTGAGTAAATTCTTCGTCAGACATTTCATTTAATTGTGCCCCAGTTAAAACAGAGTCGTCATCACCCTTTTCGATGATGCCTAGACGGACAGCAATTGCTTCTGCAGTGTCCTTGTGGTCTCCTGTGATCATGATAGGTCGAACGCCAGCTTCCTTAGCGACACGTACCGCTTCAGCTGCCTCAGCACGTTCTGGGTCGATCATGCCGACCAAACCAGCAAAGATCAAATCATTTTCAATGATTTCAGATTCCAGCTCCGCTGGAACTTGATCCACATACTTGTAAGCCATTCCCAGCACACGTAATGCTTGTTGGGCCATGTCCTTATTATTCGCTAAGATATCTTGCTTTTCTTTGTCTGTCATCGGCACGACTTGACCGTTTAACAAAATTTGAGACGCACGATCAAGTAAAACATCGGGAGCACCTTTAACAGCAACCAAGATTTTTCCATCTTTTTCTTCATGGAGCGTACTCATTAGTTTACGATCCGAGTCAAACGGCAGTTCGCCGACACGAGGTTCTGCAGCTACTTTTTCACGTACATCAAAGTCATTGTTCAAACCAAATTGAACCAAGGCGGTTTCCGTCGGGTCACCGATCAAGCTGCCGTCTTGAGCGATTTTCGTATCATTCGCATAGTTCATCACTTTCATCGCCATACTGTCGCTAGGCACTTCACCATTTGCAGCATATTGATGATTATCTACGTATAATTTTTCAACAGTCATTTGATTCAAAGTCAAGGTACCTGTTTTGTCTGAGGCAATGATATCCGTTGAACCCAACGTTTCAACCGCAGGCAATTTACGAATTACAGAATTTCGTTTCGCCATTACCTGTGTACCTAAAGCCAGAATGATCGTAACGATCGCAGGCAGGCCTTCTGGGATCGCAGCAACAGCCAATGAAATAGATGTCAACAGCATATCTACCCATGAAGTATCATTGAAGACTGTCCCTACAAAGAACATCACTACAGCGATAATAATAATAGCAAAGGTCAAGAATTTACCAAGCTGATTTAAGTTGTTCTTAAGCGGTGTTTCCGTCTCATCTGCTTGGGCCAACATGCCGGCGATTTTTCCGACCTCAGTGTTCATTCCCGTATTGACAACAACACCTTTACCGCGGCCGTAAGTCACATTACTATTTGAATAAGCCATATTGACACGATCGCCAATACCAACTTCGCCTTCATCAATTACGATTAGTTCTTTTTCAACTGGAACTGACTCACCAGTCAGCGCTGCTTCTTCGATTTTTAATGAAGCAACCTCAATCAAACGTAAATCCGCAGGAACCACATCGCCTGCCTCCAGCATCACGATATCCCCTGGAACAAGATCCGTTGATTTCACTGAGCTCGTATGTCCATCGCGCAACACATTCGCATTTGGCGTTGACATTTCACGCAAGGCCTCGATAGCTTGTTCCGCTTTAGATTCTTGCACCACGCCCATTACTGCGTTGATGATAACCACCGCTAAGATAATAATCGAATCAACTACTTCGTGGGACACCGCTGCAGAAATAACTGCCGCAAATAACAAGACAATGATCATTAAATCCTTGAACTGTTCCAAGAAACGAGCGAGCATACTTTTCTTTTCGCCCTCTTCTAGTTCATTTAATCCATATTCGTTTAAGCGTTTTTCTGCTTCAGCAGCTGTCAGTCCATCTTCTGTCGTTTGAACTTCCGCTAAAACTTGTTCCTTTTCTTCCGAATAGAACGGCTTTATCAGTTGCTGTTTTTTCTCCTCGGTCATTATATTCCTCCTTAAAATAGTGTTCCTTTCGGGAGTAAAAAAAATAGACTTGTGTATGCGAAAAGCACATACATAAGTCTCACTATTTAAGACAACACCAGAAAAATATCTTTTCTTGTTGGTGGCGTTGCCACAGCTTGCGCTGCTAGTTACTCCCTCATGAATACAAAACGAATTATAGCATGAGAAAAGGCGGGAAGACAATCACTACTTTTAAAATAATCGATTGTAAGAGCTTCCACTAGAGACTTTTTGTCCAAAAATCTTCAGCTGTTCCTTGTTCCATGCCCATTATAAACTTTTCCCGAATATCTGGGTAGTTTTTAGCAAGCTCCGTCACCAAACTCTTAATTTCTTCTCGTTTTGTTTTCTTATCCACAGGGCAGGGATTAAAAATGACGGGTAATTCTTCGCGTTTCACAAGTCGAATGATCTGTTTTTCTTCCACATAGATCAGCGGACGGATCAATGTCACGTTTGTCTTCGATAAATAGCTTTTCGGTTCAAAGCTGTTCATGCGTCCGTGAAACAAAAAGTTCATAAAATAAGTCTCTAGTGCATCATCCACGTGATGACCCAAGGCAACCTTTTGACAGCCTAGCTCACTCGCACGATTGTAGAGAATTCCCCTGCGTAATTTTGCACACAAAGAACAGGGAGACTTTTCTTCCCGAATATCAAAAACAACCTTTGCAATATTCGTTGGAACAACCTCTAATTGATACCCTAAGCTTTCCACAAAGTCCTTCATAGGTGTGATATCGCAGCCCTCAAATCCCATATCAAGGGAAATCGGCACGATCTCAAAATCAAACCCTAACCGTTTTTGCCGCCGAATGCGATCCAATAGGTAAAGCAATGTCGTACTGTCTTTCCCGCCGCTCATGCCGATCGCCACTTTATCACCAGCTTCGATCATTCGGTGATTCAAAATGGCCCGACGCAGCGGATTGTAATAATTTTGATTGTCTTTCTTTTTAAATCCCATAGCAGCTCCTTTAGTTCATCTGTCTATTCAAAAAAATTTTCTTGCAGGCTATACTGCTTGCCCGCCGTAATATCATATTGGATGATCTGATAATCCTGATAGATTTTCTCTTGCTTCTTATTTAACCGAGCTTCTTTAAACCATTGCCCGCTTTGATAATACATGCTTTTTTCAAATGCCGGTAATTCTTTTTGCAATGTGGTTAATAACTTTTGAAAGCCAGTCATTTGAAGTCTCCCCTGTTGAAAGAGATCAGCGGCAAAATAAAATGGGCTCGTCGTCACCTGCTGATTATTCAATCGGTGGCGATTATCATACATCAAAAATTCCGTCTCATGCAATGGATAGCCTTGATTTTCTTCTTGGATCGCATCCGAATAAATCCCTGGCAAATGATCTCCCCAAAAGACAACCAACGTTCGCTCTGGCAACTCATCCAGCTTTTCTAAAAACCCCTTCAAAGCTTCGCTGCTGTAGGCAATATCCTGCAAATAACTTCTTAACGCTAAGCTATTATCCCCTTGAACGACGTAGGGCAAATCATCATATTTATTTTCATACGGCATATGGGTCTGCATTGTTACAAGGTGCAAAAACTGCGGCTTCTTATTTTTTTCTAGTTGATCAAAAATTTCCTGATACGCAGCTTTATCAGAAATATAGGGATTGCTTTCGATCTTATCCGTATGCTTCATCGTACTTTCATCTAAAAATTGATCAAAGCCGAATGTTTGATAGACATCTTTTCTTTTATACATCGATGTATTATAGGGATGGATCGCTGTCGTTTCATATCCCCGCGCCTTCAAAGTTCCTACTAATGAAGGAAATGATTCAAATTCTGGCACCAGCATCGTATAAGGCGTCGTCATTTGCGCGTTAAAAAGTTCCATTGAAAAGCCCGTCAGCGCTTCGAACTCGATATTCGCCGTTCCTCCGCCATAGTTTTGCGATAGCATTTGACCGCTATACGTCTTATCTGCCACAGCGCGATATTCCTGCAGCGGATCACCGCCATAAATTTCTAAGCCCTTTAATCGACTCGGATCAGAAAAGCTTTCACTCATCACATAAACGATGTTTGGTTTTTCAGCAGCTTCTCTTCGGGTTTCCGTTTGATACTCTTTCGTTACTTTTTTAACAGCCGCCGCCGAATAATTTTCTGGTTTTTCCATCGCCTCCACCGGCAGATTATATAAAAAGCCGCCCATAAAGCCGGTATTGTAATAATTCATTTTTTGACTATAGGGAATCCATAGCGCTGTTTTATCGTATGCCTTCCGTAATAAATTTCCTTGCTGATTAAAGCTGCCGATATATATCAGGATGCCGCTTGTCAAAACGAAGAGGATCAGGCGTGTCCTTTGCCGTTTTTTTTCCAGCTTCAGACTTTTTTTTACGCTAAAAATAAGCAAAAAAATGCCGCTTGCTAAAAGCAATAAAAATAAAATGAATAAACGAGTACCAACCATGTCCCGAATCATTCCGAATTCCGTAATCATTTTCAAATCATCAGGATAAATTGGCTCCATTCGATAGTTCATCTTTAAATAATTAGCGATCCCAACACCAATCACTGCTAAAGCATAAAATATACTGCCGGTTTTTAATGATCCTAAGAGGCTGCTGACCCACCCATAAAAGATAAACAGCACGAAACAACCTAGAAAGAATTTTTCTGTATGCCAAGAAAAAGCAAATTTGAAGGCCAAATCAAAAGAAAACTCATTTTGCGTTAATTGAAAAAAAAGATTTGAAACAATAATTAAACCTAGCACGCCGATAATTTTTAGAAATTGGCGCCAAGGAAGCTTGCGAACTTTTTGCATATCTTTCTCCCATTCATAAACTCCCAGCTCATATCGATAAACACGATTGTCAAATGCGCACTCGGAGTTTGGTGCTCGTATCCAACTAGAGTTTTTACAGCAATAATGGCTATGAAAACTTTGGCCGGATACCTTAAATAGTTTAGCGAGAAAACCATGGAATGTAAAGAACATCGAGGCCTATACCCTTCGCTTCATATTAAAAAAGCCTAACGAAGACGAATCTTCATTAGGCCTGTTTATTGATTATTTCCAAAAGTCATCAAAAATCGTAATCGGCAAATGACGTTTATGCTGTGTCTTGTTCCACCAATTTTCGATCGTCGTCTGTGCCTTTGCTTCAATCTTCTTACCCTCTAAGTAATCGTCGATATCATCATAAGTCACTCCTAATGCTGCTTCATCCGCAATCAATGGTTTGCCATCTTCTAAATCAGCAGTCGGAACTTTCAAATAAAGTGCCTCATCCGCTCCTAGTTCTTTCAGCAACATTTTTCCTTGTCGCTTGTTTAAACGGAACAAAGGCAGAATGTCAGCACCGCCATCACCAAATTTCGTAAAGAAGCCGGTGATATTTTCTGCTGCATGATCTGTTCCAATAACGGCACCTTGGTTATCCCCAGCAATACCGTATTGAGTAATCATTCGTTGACGTGCCTTGATATTCCCTTTGTTGAAGTCGCTAATGGCTACACCAGCTTCTTCTAAAGCCGCAACTTCTGCATCAACAGCGCCTTTGATATTGACACTTAGACTCCTGTCGGGTTGGATAAAACCTAACGCTTTTTTGGCATCCGCCTCATCGGCCTGCGCGCCATAAGGTAAACGTACAGCAATAAATTGATAGCTTTCATCCTCTGTTTCTTGACGCATTTCTTCCATTGTAAGTTGAGCTAGTCGACCAGCTAATGAGGAATCTTGTCCACCGCTGATTCCTAAGACAAATGTTTTTAAGAAAGGATGCTTTTTAAGATACGCCTTTAAGAACTCGATACTCTTTCGAATTTCCTCTTGCGGGTCAATCGCTGGTTTCGTTCCTAGCTCTTTGATTATTTCCTCTTGCATCGTCATGACAAATCCACTCCTTTAATCTTCTTGTTCCGTTTTTACCACAGATTGACGTACTTGGTCCATAATTTTGTTTTTATGGTTCCAACAATCTGTAGACAGATCAACTGGGTATTTTTGTGGATTTAAGTCACGTTTGTATTCTTCCCATAACGAATCAAGGCTGTCTTTTGCAGTCTGTTTGACTGTTTCTAAATCTGGCAGCTCATAAATACGGTTGCCATCAACAAAAATATCCTTAAGTACAGGTCGAGCCTCAAAGTTTTTCACCGTTTTGTTTATATAGGGATAAACGGGATGGAACATATAAATCTCTTTTTCTTTCCGTGGATCTTCATCCCACAGTGTCACATAGTCGCCTTCTGATTTGCCGTCAGACTTGCGAGTAATCCGCCAAACCTGTTTTTTTCCAGGAGTTGTGACTTTTTCGGCATTACTGGAAAGCTTGATGGTATCTACCATCTCACCTTGTTCGTTTTCGATCGAAACTAGCTTAAAGACTGCCCCCAGTGCGGGTTGATCATAAGCTGTGATTAATTTCGTACCAACACCCCAAACATCGATCTTGGCATGCTGCATCTTCAAGTTTAAGATCGTACTTTCATCTAGATCATTTGAAGCGTAGATTTTGGCATCTGGAAAGCCTGCTTCATCTAATTGCTGACGCACTCTTTTTGAGATATAAGCCATATCACCGCTATCGATCCGTACGCCTAAGAAATTGATCTTGTCACCCATTTCCCGAGCGACTCTAATTGCACTTGGCACACCTGATTTGATCGTATCGTAAGTATCGACTAAAAAGACACAATCACGATGTGTTTCAGCATAAGCCTTAAAGCCATCGTAATCATTCCCGTAAGATTGAATCAATGAATGAGCATGGGTTCCACTATCCGGAATACCGAAAATTTTGCCTGCTCGTACATTACTTGTAGCGTCAGCTCCACCAATATATGCTGCCCTTGTTCCCCAGAGAGCTGCATCCAATTCTTGTGCTCGCCGTGTTCCGAACTCTAGCAACGGATCGTCACCAATCACTGATTTGATTCGAGCGGCTTTTGTCGCAATCAGCGTTTGAAAATTCACAATGTTCAAAAGCGCCGTTTCAACTAGCTGACATTGCAGCAATGGTCCTTCCACTTGAATAATTGGTTCATTGCTGAAGACCAGCTCGCCTTCTTCCGCTGAACGAACCGTGCAGGCAAACTTGAAATCACGTAAGTAGGCAATAAAATCTGCCGGATAGTCTTCTACCTCAGATAGATAGGCTAGATCGCTTTCACTAAATGTTAATTTTTCTAAATACTTAACTAAACGTTCTAAACCAGCAAAGATGACATAGCCATTATCGAATGGCATACTACGGAAATAACACTCAAATACGGCATGAAGATCCGCCCGACCTGTCTCCCAATAAGTTTTCATCATATTGATTTGATAAAGGTCCGTATGAAGTGTCAAACTGTCATCTTCGTACAACTTTTTCATAGTCATGCTCCTCATTTGTTTTTTAGTAATTTTAACTATTTCACTCATTATATCACAAGAGCTCTAAGGGAGTAGCTTTTGCTCCCTGCAGAATCTTGAAATTTTTCCTCTGGAGATCTGCTCACATGCGCCTCCAATTCATTTTCTTGGACGACTGAATAAGAAAGACTTAACGGACTTGCTCAAAAAGCTAGTTCATTAAGTCAGACATCGATAATGCTGCTATCTTCAGTGTAAAAACTATCTGCTCTTTTTAAACATTAAAAAAGGAAAGACCTGACGTCTTTCCTAACAGCACTATTCCTTTGGCACTTTGTATTCTATCGCGATAATATCCTTGTAGTCTTCTTTGGGGCGCAACCCTGCGTCCATGATTTGTTTTTTGTAGCCGACATTCACAATCACATCTTCACGATCCACCTTCAATAAACGATGGATAATCGTATCCACCTCTTGATGGCTGATTTTACGTTTACGATTTAGCAATAATAAATCGATCGTATCAAAACGATCCGCATAGATAATCTTTGTACGGTCATAGGCATATAATTTAAGTAGTTTCACAGCCTGACGCTTATCAAAAAAGTATTTCGTTAGATTAGGATATAATGTTTCTAAGTTAACATTGCTATTTAATGGGGTTTCAATTAATTTCATTCAACGAGCTCCTATTCTATGTATTTTAGTCGAAATGACTTATTTATTTTCTTTTCATTGATTATTTTAACACATGGAATAAATGTTTTTTTAAGGAATAAAAAAAATTTATAAAAAAGAAAAAAATCCTGAGACAGCTGCCTCAGGATCACTTTTTACTGCATAACATATTCAACTTGAACTGTTTTTTGAACACTTTCCGCTGCTAATTTTCCAGAGGTCAACGCCCATGCGTTGTTCGCACCTGATGGTGAATCGCTTCCCATCACTCCTCCGACTAATTCACCGGCTGCGTACAATCCTTCGATCACTTGATCGTTGCGATTTAAGACCTGCAGCTCGCCATTTGCAACTAGACCACCCATCGTAGTCGCAAAACGTGGTTTTTGTTCAATCATATAATATGGGCCTTCGCCAACTTTTTCTTGTAAAAACTCCAACTGACGTCCAAAATCTTCGTCATTCTGTTTTTCTACCCAGCCATTGTAACGAGCAACCGTATCCACTAAACTCTCATGGCTCATGCCAGCTTTTTCGGCTAACTCCGTCAGCGTATTTGCTCGGAAAATTTGCGGTGTTTCATCTTCATTTTCGATCCAGCGTGCCAAATCTTCACGTGTAATGCCGCCTTCTTCTACTGCTTCGGTAAAGATTTCAAAGCGTTGAGCATCCATTAAAAGAAATAGCATTTGCGGATCTTGTTGTAAAAGTACTTCTAAAATTTCTTTGTTGCTTGCTCGTTCATTGATTACTCGTTTGCCAGAAGTGTTCACCAGTAATCCATTACGTTTCAATACTTCGATGTTTCCACCAATAGTAGATTTCGCATAGCCCTGTGAAACCTCAACACCATTTGGATAAATTTTTCCATATTCCATCAGGCGTGTCGCCGCATTTAACTCCGGTGTCGTCGTCATCAAAATTCCATCACCCGTTGAAGATTTCGTGCCATAAAACAAGATATTGTTTAATTCATGACTTAACAGATTTGGATTATTGCCGTAGCCTCCAGTTGTTAAGATGACAGCCTGTGCATGGATATTGTGTCGTTTTCCAGTATCCTCCACAGCGGTCAAACCAGTCACTTTTCCATTGCCATCACTCAATAAGCTTTCTGCTTTCGTTTGCAGATAAATCGTTATGCCACTTCTTTCCAAAGCCTTTCTGGCACTAGCGGCAAAACCATGTCCGCCATCTTCATAGGCCAGCTCACGATTTTTGCGATACTCTGCCAAAGTATGCAGGCCATTTTCCATATCATACTCAACACCCATATACTCGTGAACCCAATCAGTTGTCTCGCCAACATTTTCAGCTAGTGTAGCTAAAAGCTCAGGTACATTTAGGCCGCTGCCGTTAGCTAGAAAATCTTCAATCATGCATTCAGCGCTGTCATCATAGACTCCTGCTGCTGCTTGAAGTTTTGAGCCCATAACGACCTGATTTCCACCGCTGATAGAGATTGCGCCGCCTACAAAACTTAATTTCTCTAACAGAATCGTTTTTAATCCCATTTGATCCGCTCGCAATGCTGCGGAAATCCCTGCTGCACCTGAACCGACGATTACAACATCCGCCTCTTCATCGACAACTTCTTTCGACCATTGAACAGTCGGCTTAGGTCGAGCTTTCAAGACTTCTGAACTAGCACCAGCCATCTCAACTGCTTCTGCCACGCCATCAATCAATCCCTGACTGGAGGCAGATGCTCCTGAGATCACATCCACATTCAATGTTTGTCCATCAATGATTTGTTGAGGCAAACGAATAAATACTTGATCTGATAATCCTTCCGATTCATTGCTTTGATCTGCTTCGATCTTTTCAATCCGTTCTTCTGAGAAGGTCACATTCATAGCCAGTTCGCTATTGTGCCCTTTAGCTTCAACCGTATAAGTACCTGGCTTGAAGGTTAATTTTACCTTTTGCAGCTCTTTTAGGCGTTCATGCTTCCTTTTCTCTTCCTCCGGATCAATTACCATATACGCCATAAAGTCCCAAAGCGGTGTTGGAATCAGTAATTTCCGCTGCGCATTGATATGTGCATATTCAATAACTTCTTTGCCGTCTTTGATCATATTTACCCAGTTTGGTTCGATTAAGAATCCTTTTCCAACTGCTAATAGATCATATCCTAATTTCAACGCGTCATCCGCATCTGCTCGTTGCAGGATTGAGCCTACGCCCATAATCGGAATTTGTGCCAATGCCGATGAGCGTTGTGCTAAATATTTAGTAATCAATGGCTCCGGATCATCTGAATCGACGATCGAAGGCCGTGTATAAGCACCCATTGAAAAATGGAAGTAGTCCGGCTGCAGCTCTGCAAGCGTATTCAATAAATACATCGTATCTTCGAAATGAATACCAGGTTCTTCCAACTCCTCAGGTGAGAAGCGATACCCGATAATAAAGTTTTCAGCCTCTTGTTCTTCGACTACCCGTTGAACCTCTTTCATGACTTCTACTGGGAACTTCGCTCGTTTTTCACGACTTCCGCCCCATTGATCTTCTCTGCGATTCGAATGAGGAGAAAAGAATTGTTGTAGAATGAAGGTATTCGCCCCGTGAATCTCTACACCGTCAAATCCTGCTTCGATCGCACGACGAGTCGCATCACCAAACATCGTAATCATTTCTAAAATTTGTTCTTCAGTCATTTCACGAGGTACAGGTGCATTTGGACGCAATGCGGCGACTGGACTCGCAGAAATCGGGGTTGCACCACCATTAATTTCCGGCCAAGCCATTCGACCAGCATGATAGATCTGCATGATTGCTTTTGAACCCTTTGCTTTGATTGCAGCAGCTAACTCGGTCAAACCTGCTACTTTTTTATCTGTATCTACTCCTAAAGCGCCAGGAAAGCCGCGCCCTTTGTCCTCAACAAAGCAGCTTTCTACAATAACTGCGGCTGCACCACCAGAACGAAACGCATAATAATCAATGATTTGCTGAGTAATCTCCCCATCATAAAAAGCCGATTGAGTCGTCATTGGCGACATAAATAAGCGATTCTTAAAACTGGCACCGGATGCTAATGGAATCTCATCGAATAAATTTCTTAACATGTGGTTCTCCTTTCAAAATGAACACCTTATTCATCAAAATCTTTTGATATGTAACAACTTTCACATAAGTGGCGAAACAAACGACTAACTTTAAACTTTTCTATGTTCCAGATTCACGTTCGTTGCTCTAAGAGTGTCTAATCATTTCTTTGCTAATTTGTGAACAAGGAATTCTACTTCCTTCTTACGCTCATTGTAAGAAATTTAATCGATAAATTCCAATAGTTTATTTATATGGAATCGATAAATTTTATTTATGCATCTGCCCATTGCTAATGTCCAATGGACGAAAAAAAAGACCGTGACATGAAAATCACGATCTTTCTTATTGAATTTCAAAGCGCCGATAAAGCTAGGCTTTCTATTACATCATGCCGCCCATCATTGATGGATCCATTGCTGGTGCAGCGGCAGCTCCACCTTCAACAGGTTTGTCAGCAACAACTGCTTCAGTTGTTAATAACAACGCAGAAACAGATGCGGCATTTTGTAAAGCTGAACGAGTAACTTTAGTTGGGTCAACGATACCAGTGTCGATCATATTTACATACTCACCAGTTGCGGCATTGAACCCTGTACCATGATCAGCATTTTTCAATTTGTCAATTACTACAGATCCTTCAAAACCTGCATTTTCAGCAATTTGACGCACAGGTTCTTCTAAAGCACGTACAACAATTTTAATACCAGTAGCTGCATCGCCTTCAGCGTTTAATTCAGAAACTTTCTTAATGACGTTCACTAATGCTGTACCACCACCAGAAACGATTCCTTCTTCAACAGCGGCGCGTGTTGAATTCAAGGCATCTTCAATACGTAGTTTTAATTCTTTCAATTCTGTTTCAGTAGCCGCACCTACTTTAACTACAGCCACACCGCCAGCAAGTTTAGCTAGGCGTTCTTGTAATTTTTCACGGTCGAAGTCAGAAGTTGTTTCACCGATTTGGCGTTTGATCATTTCAACCCGATCAGTCAAAGCTGCTTTGTCTCCAGCGCCTTCAACAATCGTAGTATTGTCTTTGTCTACAACAACCTTGCCAGCAGTACCTAAGTTTTCGATCGTTGCTTCTTTAAGATCTAAACCAAGGTCCTCTGTAATAACAGTAGCGCCAGTCAAAATTGCAATATCTTCAAGCATGGCTTTACGACGATCACCAAAACCAGGTGCTTTAACTGCCACCACATTGAATGTTCCGCGAATCTTGTTCAAGACTAAGGTTGGTAATGCTTCACCATCTACATCATCAGCGATGATTAATAATGAACGAGATTGTTGCAGAACTTGTTCCAACAACGGTAAGATGTCTTGAATGTTTGAAATTTTCTTGTCAGTAATCAAGATATATGGATTTTCTAAAGCAGCTTCCATTTTATCATTATCAGTTACCATGTATTGAGATAGGTAACCACGATCAAATTGCATTCCTTCAACTACATCTAATTCAGTATCGATCCCTTTTGATTCTTCAATAGTAATAACACCATCGTTACCAACTTTTTCCATGGCTTCGGCGATCAATTTGCCGACTTCTTCACTACCTGAAGAAACAGCCGCAACTTGTGCAATAGCGTCCTTTGAATCTACTTCTTTAGAAATATTGTGTAATTCTTCAACTGCAGCTTTTGTTGCTAATTCGATTCCGCGGCGAATTCCCATTGGATTTGCTCCAGCAGTCACGTTTTTCAAGCCTTCGCGAACGATTGCTTGAGTAAGAACTGTCGCTGTTGTTGTACCGTCACCAGCAATATCATTGGTTTTAGAAGCAACTTCAGAAACAAGTTTTGCTCCCATGTTTTCAAAATGATCCTCTAATTCGATATCTTTTGCGATAGTCACTCCATCATTAGTAATCAATGGTGAGCCATAGGATTTTTCTAAAACAACGTTACGTCCTTTAGGTCCTAATGTTACTTTTACTGTATCAGCTAATTTGTCTACACCGCGTAGCATTGCCGCACGCGCATCTTCAGAAAATTTAATATCTTTTGCCATGATTCTTTCACCTCATTATTTTTTATTCAACGATTGCCATAATATCTTTTGCAGCGATAATCAAGTATTCACTGCCTTCATATTTCACTTCTGTACCAGAATATTTTTCAAACATTACCATATCACCAACAGCTACTGGCATTGGACTTTTTTGACCGTTTTCCAGCACATTGCCTTCACCGACAGCCACAACTTTCGCTGTTTGTGGTTTTTCTTTTGCTGCAGAAGCTAAGACTAGGCCTCCAACTGTTTTTTCTTCTTCTTGAGTAACTTCAAGAATGACACGATCACCTAATGGTTTTAACACGATAAATCCCTCCAACTAGTAATGATTTTTCAAGTTGTTAGCACTCTATAACTAAGAGTGCTAACTCACAACTCTTATCATACCATTTTTGTTTCTTTTTGCAAGTCCTTCGTCTGCTTTTTTGATTTTTCTTCTACTAAGCTTTTGAATAAAATATGGTATACTTGAGAACAATAAATGTTTAGAAAGGAAAAATAATGAGCGAAAAAAAATATAGCTTTATAACAATCTTTACCTATGGATTAGTTTTATTTTCACCTATAGCTTTTGTTCGTGTATTTCAAGCGAATCCCTCCCAAATCATCCAGCTTACAACACTAGCCTATTTTCTTGGTGCTGCTTTAATGATTGCTTACCGTTTGAAATCACAAACCTTTGAATTGGAAAAACGACAAAAAAAATTACTGATTACTGTTTTGATTGGAATTGTCGGAATTCCAGCTTCCTTGGTGTTACAAATGATTATTCTGCAAATCGAGCAACGTTTCCTAGGAGAGCCGATTGCTTCGCAAAACACACAGAATATCGTTCAGTTAATTAGGAACAATATGATTTTTATTTTGGCGACAACAATTGCTGGGCCACTCATGGAAGAATTTGTTTTTCGCCGTGCAATTTTCGGTTCATTGGAAAAAAGATTCGGCTTCCTTCTGCCGGCACTTGTCAGTTCACTCCTTTTCGCCTTTGCTCATAATGACGGCCACTATCTATTGTATGCTGGCTTAGGGTTCTTATTTTGCGGAATGTATCGTTATACCGGACGCATCTGGACGTCGATGATTACACACGTAGGAATGAATTTATTAGTAATTCTTACCCAATTAGCATTGCAATCCTAAATAGGAGCAATCTTTTGCTATTTTATTAAAACCTCCTTAGACTAAAGGTACTACTAGTCTAAGGAGGTTTTTTTATGAAAGTAGCAGTTATAGGTGCCACTGGAAATGCTGGATCATTAATTTTAAAAGAAGCTTTGGATCGTCAGCTAGCTGTCACCGCGATCGTACGCCATCCAGAGAAACTTAAGGTAAAAGTACCCATTTTAGTCAAAGACTTGTTTGAATTAACAAAAAAGGATTTAGCGTTCTTTGATGTGGTGGTTGATGCGTTTCGTCCACCAGTTGGCCAAGAAGAAATGCATCAAAGCTCATTGAAGCATCTCAGCAATATCTTACAGGGAACAGATACACGTTTGATAGTGGTTGGCGGTGCTTCCTCTTTATTTATCGATGATGAACACCGTATGATTGATGTCTCTGATCCAAAAGCCATTTATTATCCTACAGCTTATAATATGTACCAAGCATTTATAGACTTGAAATCTGTTCCAGAGTTGAAATGGACCTATTTAAGCCCTGCCGCAAACTTTATACCTGATGGTTTGCGCACCGAACATTACAAAATCAGCGATGATCACATGCAAAAAAATTCAGAAGGAAAAAGTGAAATAAGTATGGCAGACTATGCTATTGCTATGGTCGATGAAATCGTTGAACCTAGACACTTAAATCAGCATTTTAGCGTTTATAGTTAATGACCGCTTGTTTTCCACTTAAATTCCAACAGATAAAAAAATGACAAACCTGCCTAAACAGATTTGTCATTTTTTAGATCGCGAATAATTCAGTTGCGCTATCTGGATCGGTATCAAAAATTTGGAACTGATGGTTAACCCCTAGATCATAACGAGTCAGCGTTTCTTCCATCGTCATATGAGCTAACTCTTTCATATTATTTTCTTTACTCAGGTGTCCCAAATAAATGCGTTTAGTTCGATCGCCAAGAATATCAGTCATAACCAGTGCCCCATCATCATTTGACAAATGGCCGCGGTCACCCAAGATCCGCTGCTTCAAGCTCCAAGGGTAAGCCCCCATCCGCAGCATCTCTAAATCATGGTTACTTTCAACTAAGTAAGCATCTGCATCTCGAATCGTTCCTCGAACATGCTCGCTCGCATAGCCAGTATCTGTCAACATCACAAAAGAATGCCCATCTTTATAGAAGCGATAAAATTGCGGGGCCGCCGCATCATGTGAAACGCCAAAACTTTCAATGTCTAAGTCACCAAAAGTTAAAACTTTTCCCATCTCAAAAATATGCTTCTGCTCCACATCGACTTTTCCAATCAAAGGAGCCATAGCTTCCCAAGTTTTTTCGTTGGCATAAACAGGCAATTTATATTTTCGTGCAAGAACTCCAACACCATGGATATGGTCGCGGTGTTCATGGGTAACTAAAATTGCATCTAAATCCTCAGGTTTTCGATCGACCTCTGCTAATAGCGAAGTGATTTTTTTTCCGCTCAACCCAGCATCGACCAAAATTCTTTTTTGCGGGCTTTCCAAGTACAAGGAATTCCCTGTACTTCCGCTAGCTAAAATGCTGATATTGAAGGCATTATTCATTTCTAACATGAGCAATTGGTCCTCTCTTTTAAAACTGTCCTCAGTATACAACCCTTTTTATGGATTTTCCACCTTTGGAACTAAATTATTCGTGATCACTTGATTGTTCAACGCATTGACTTTTTCAATCTGCGTCGTTTTTTCCGAAGTCTTTATCTTAACGAACCAAACAGGGACATATACATTTTTTTCACGCACTTCAAGTGTACGAAAATATCCTAGATAAACATTCGTAATCGTTGACTTGCTAGGAATATTATTGTTGATATACAACGTATTCAGTATTTCCTTTTCAGAATAAAGCGTCATTTTTTCTCGTAGAGGTTCAATCTCTTTCAAATGCGTTTGAGTATATTTCGACACCCGTTCTTGATCATCATTTTTAACAATGTCTAAAGTGACACGTGAGGTTTCATCAATAAAAGGAATTCCTTCATACGTTTGCACACCGACAATTTTTCCCAAATCATCATCTTTCTTAGATATATCTGGCAGATAGGTGTATTCTTCACCATCCAGAATGAATTCTTTATCCTTCATAAGATGTTTAAAACTGCTGGTCGCCTTTTTTAAATCAAAATCTGTATCCCCAGTAGGACTGCTGCTCAGAACCTTATCGGAAATATCCCAAGCTCCAACGATCGTTGAATTTGAATCACCATTCAATAGTGAATCAAAAGTATCCTGCTCAGCACTCAAATAATAGCCCTCTTTATGCTCATCCGTCACTTCATCCGTCACTCGAATGTCATCATTTTCCAAACGCTGCAGGATATCTTCTCGTTGGTTTGAATTAGTGACAAGGCTTTGTTCATGCTGATTATTCCAGTAAATACTAAAGAGAAAGATATTCAGGCCAATAAAGACGAGAAAAAAGATCCATTCGATTTTTCTAAAATCCAATCAGCTCGCCTCCATTTCTAGGTTCCCTTGCATCAGCTGACTAGCAGGATACCAAGTATTGTCATATTTGACAAACCATTCGGGAGTCAAGGCCACTAACTTATTTACACCATCGATATCCTGCCAAGTATAGCCGATAATAAAGCTCTGAACTTTTTCAAGATCGAGTCCCACAGTTGCTAAATTGTTTTCGATCTCCAAGGTGCTTGGCAACTCAACTTCCTCATCGGAAGGGATTGGTACTTGAACCGTATCCATACTGGTTTCAATTCTTATTTGTGGCGTGGCAGCGTTTGGCGCATGTTCAATTTTGACGCTCATTTTCCCCTTTGATGTTTGGCTAAAAATTGGATAGCCCTCAACAAAGATTCGATAATTTATTTGCCCATCATGGTGATCAAAATAGCGCAGGTTGCCTACTGCCGTACCTAGTCGACTAACATAGTTAAAGCTCTGACTGTAGACACTTTCCTTTGTCAAATCTTCCGGCAATTCACCAGTAAATGTAACAAAACGTTTTTGTTCATCCATTATGAGCTCTTCATGGCCGCTAGCAAACGAACGGGCTCCATCTTCCTCTTCTTCCCCTTTTGCTTGATCAGGATTTTGAAAGAAGGCATTCCGGAAAAGCGAGTAGGATTGAGTGGTCAAAATGTAACTGTACTTCTTAAGCCGCACTCGTTCCTTGGTTCGCAGCAAACGTGGCACTAAAGGATTTTCATCAGACATCGGTAAATACTTGCTTTGATTCTTTTGATAAATCGTCTCTAGTCCGGAAAAATCTCCAGCCATCGTCGCTTCATAAACAGTATCCTTGCTATAACTTAAGAAACGGATTTTTTTATTAGCAAAATCAATTTGAATTTTTGAGAAAGTAATGTCCTCTGCCTCTTTCAAAGAGTTCAAATTAATCGGCATATCAAAAACCTTGATGTATTCGGTCAAAGAAAAGCCGCCTTCATAATTTAACTCGATACCGCTATCCAAACTATAATAGCTTTTGATCTCTTCTTCCCCTTGCGCAACTTCTTGAAGCTGACCAAAGGTGCTTTCTGTCAAACGCGCCTGCGTCGTCGCCAATAGATTTTCACTACTGGTTTGAAACTTTCCTTCTGTCAAATCCCAAATACCGCGAATTGGTAAAAAGGCATCTGTCGCTTTCGCATAGTTTTGATCAGTTTTCACTGCTTGCTTACTAGTATTAACTTCGGCTGTTTTTGAGGTCGGACTGAGCCAAATAGCATACGTTAGAATGAGGCTGAGTAAAATCAGAACAAGAAGTGCGACGCGAATGATTTTTTCTGATATTTTCATTCCCAAATGTCCTCCTCATAAGGTTCATAAGGTAAAGAAATATAGAAAGTAGATCCTTTACCTTCAACACTCTCGACCCAAATTTGACCTTTATGGGCCTTCATGACTTCTTTAGAAATTGCCAATCCAAGACCCGTTCCGCCTTGTTGACGTGCACGTGCTTTATCCACGCGGTAAAAGCGTTCAAATACTTTTTCCAGATCTTTTTTCGGAATACCCAAACCTTCATCAGCAATGCTTAAGACCACATTATTGTGGGTCTCGATTAAATGGACTTCGATTTTCCCGCCATCTGGAGAATATTTAATCGCATTGTTCATAACATTATCAATCACCTGCATGATTTTATCGGTATCAATCTCGACCCATAAATCTCTTTCAGTGAACTCACGAACGATCCGGTAATTTTTCTCTTGGCTATTCACCATCATATCGAAGCGATCCAAAATATAATCAACAAGCTCATTGAAGTTGACTAATTCAAGATCCATTTGCTGCGCACCCGAATCCATACGAGAAAGATTCAATAAATCATTAATCATACGAATCATTCGATCTGTCTCACCTAACGTCACGTGGATAAACTCTGGCGCCACTGCTTTATCTTGCCATGCTCCTTCTTCTAGTGCCTCTAGGTAGCTGCGAACACTAGTTAAAGGCGTACGTAATTCATGAGAGACGTTCGAAACGAACTGACGTCGTTCTTCCGCGGTCTTCTCTTGTTCAGTAACGTCATGTAATACCACAACCAATCCACTGATAAAGCCAGACTCACGACGAATCATAGCAAAATCTGAACGCAAGGTCATCAGCCCCTTATCAGAATCAGGGTTCAAACGGTTGATCAGTATTTCTTCTGGTGTTTCTAATAATTTTCTTAAGGTATATTCTTCCTCTAAATCAAGCAAAGTTAAAATTGATTGACCAATCGCATCTTCATTAGTAGTCTCCAAAAGAGATAAAGCCATCTCATTAATAGTAATAACTTTTCCCCGTCGATCAGTTGCAATGACGCCATCCGTCATGTGGGTCAAAACACTGTCTAAGCGATTTCGCTCGGCTTCCATTGTATCTTGAGCATCTTCGATTCGGTCAGATAGCTTATTAAAGGTTTCGGCCAACTGACTTAATTCATCGTGACCTTGTACATCAACTTTTTCAGAATAATCGCCTTGAGCGATTCGAACCGCTTGCTTCTGCATTTCTTTAATTGGCTTTGTGATTGATCGTGCCACAAGTAAGGCTACAACGATCGAAATCAAACCTGCTATTAATGAAGCAGTGAAGAATATTAACGCAGTGTTGCTGATTTCGGTATATTTTTGCTCAATGTCACTTTTAACATAAAGAGCCCCGATCACAGCCGAATCGCCGGTCGGGGACTGAATTGGTTGAACATTGATATATACCCGTTTGTTGTTGTCATCAAGTGTTACATATTGCTTCATCGAAAAATCATCAATATCGCTGTACTCATTCTTTTTCCCAACGATAGTGTCCTTTTGCCCCACATCATTGGTAGCGACGACGATTCCTTTATCATCCACTACCCACATTTCACCGATATCTGCAGCTGTATTGTTTTCAAGAATACGCTGTAATTGATCCGCTTCGTTGTCGCTATCTTCTGCCATTGTAGCACCGAGAGTCGTACTTAAAAGGGAAACTCGCTGATTCATGTCTTTAGTAAAGTTATCAATGGTTGATTTTTCAAGACCTCTAATAAAGTAAGCACCGATGATCTCGATCGAAATCAGCAAAATCAAAATAAATGAAAAGGCAATTTTAAAATTGACCGATCGATAAAAACGGACTCTTTTTTCCATACTTACTCCTGTTCAGGGTTGCGTAGATAATACCCTACGCCACGTCTTGTTACTAAATAGGTTGGATGACTTGGATTGTCTTCGATTTTTTCACGTAAGCGTCGAACGGTCACATCTACTGTTCGAACGTCACCGAAATAATCGTATCCCCAAACAGTCTGCAATAGATGCTCACGAGTCATCACTTGTCCAATATGTTTTGCTAAATAATGAAGTAATTCAAATTCACGATGTGTCAATTCAATCGTATCCCCATGCTTAGTTACCATATAAGCATCTGGATGAATCGTTAAATCGCCAATGGTCAAATCACTCTGTGCTGTTTGTTCTTCTTCCTTAGGTGCTTGTCCGCCACGACGCAGATTTGCTTTTACGCGAGCAACTAGCTCACGATTGGAGAACGGTTTGGTCACATAGTCGTCAGCACCTAACTCCAAGCCTAGAACTTTGTCGATCTCAGAATCCTTAGCTGTAACCATAATGATCGGCATTTCATGGGTCTTGCGTACTTCACGAGCCACTTCTAAACCGTCTTTTTTAGGCAACATCAAATCTAATAAAATTAAATCTGGGTTAACCTCTTCGACTTTTTCTAAGGCTTCTTCACCGTCATAAGCAGTAAAGACTTCGTAGCCTTCCTTGGTTAAATTAAACTTCACGATGTCCGAAATCGGCTTTTCATCGTCAACTACTAGAATTTTTTTCACTAAGAGTCACCTCATACCTTTATAGGATTGTATGTACGCCTTACCATTATACAATAATTTCAATACTGTTTCACCTTTTCAAACAGACGACGATTTTTTTACAACTATTACTTAAGAAAAAATGAAAAAAAGAGACGAGCTTTGCTCATCTCAAATCTGAACTATAGTTCTTTTTCAAACTCAAAAAAATCTCAGTCTAGTCTAAAACCTGGCAAACTACCCCTAACGATCCCGGTCCAGTGTGTACCGATAATGCAGGCGAGACTTTCCCAAAATAAATATTTTCGGCCGTTGGAAATAATTCCTGCAGCCGCTGGCGAATTTTTTCAGCTGTTTCCAAAGCATCCGCTTGAGTCACCGCTAAATTAAAGCGCTTGTGATTGCCTACATGCTCTTTTACCAGTTGAATCGTTTTATCAATGCTTTTATTCAAACCGCGCACCTTTGCAACAGTATAATAAATCCCCTCAGGATTGCACGAAATAATCGGTTTCAATTTCAAGGCGCTTCCCAATAAAGATGAAACCAGGCCGATGCGTCCACCCTTTTGCAAATATTCTAAGGTATCAACATTGAAAAAGATTTTTGTTTTTGGAATCTTGCTCTCAACTTCTGTGATCACTTCTGTAAATGATTTTCCTTCCTTAACTAAATCCCCAGCATAAATCGCCAAAATCCCAGCACCGATCCCAACATTTTTTGTATCGATCGATTGAAAAATCAAGCCTTCATAGTGTTCACCTAGCACACGCAATGCATTATAAGTACCGCTTAATCCACTTGAGATCGTCACGATGATTACATGTGTATAGCCTTGGGCCTTGATATCATCAAAAACTTTATGGATCAGTTCGCCATCAGGTAAAGATGTCGTCGGCAACTCCTTTTTAATTAGTGGAAAAATAGTATCCGAACTAATGTCGATTCCATCTCTATATTCTCGGTCACTAAAAATGATCCGTAACGGTACCATAAAAAAGGGTCCGCTATCAATGACTTCCTCAGGAACATCTGTCCCAGAGTCAACTAAGATTGCAATTTTTTCATTCATCATTATTTTCGCCTTCTCTCTCTTTATCCAATTGAATGATTTTTTCAACTAACATTTTTTGTGTAAATGAAGCCACAGCGCTCTCCATCGCTAAATAATAAAAATCCTTGCTGTTACGAGTCAAACTAACCTCTTCTCCTAATACAATTTTTGCTATTTGCAGTAGTGCTTCCTCCTGAACTTTACAAAAACTATTGTAGGCTTCTTTAGGTTTGTTGATCGCCAACTGCATACGAATCAACTCATTAATATCTGGAATCGCAAATACCTGTTTTAACAAAGTGATCGCAATTAAATAGGCTAAATGATTACGATTGTATCTTTTTTTGACAGGCGGCGGGATTAATTTATGTTTAACATAGTTGTTGACCATCGCACTTGATAAAAGCTGGTGCTTCTCATCCTCCATTAATGGAGACAAATAGCGGTCAACAAGGGTAATGACTTGATCCATATATAGCTCTAATTCGGGTAACTCTTCCCAACGTGGCAGACGTAGTTCCTTTAATCCTTCTGCCCAAGCTCTGAGTTTTGGTTCTTCCATTTATTTGCGCCCCTTTCATCGATAGTTTATCAAAATTATGAAAATTATACAATATAGTTTCGAAAACTAGATAATTGAAACGCTTTTTAACTAAATTTTTTAAGTTTATTCTTGCTTTTTTATTTTCTCAGTGCTAACATATGAAAGTACTTTGTTTGGGCCGTTAGCTCAGTTGGTAGAGCAGCTGACTCTTAATCAGCGGGTCGCGGGTTCGAGCCCCTCACGGCCCATTGGGTGCCAAACCCACGTCACCAGTGCATTCTTGGCTACTTCGGTAGTTTAGAAAAGAATGTACGTGGTGACTTTTTTTGTGTTTAAGTCTAGATTTTAAAGGCAATAAAACTCAATTAAAAGCATTTTCAGTCAAGACGATATAAGTCATTGGTTTAGCTCAAAAAAATTTTTAAATTATTTTTGATTTTGCTAGTTTACAAAAATATTTCTTATGTTACAATTGTGTTACAGAAAGATTAAGGAGTGATTCTTGTGAAAAAAATGGTTTTGTTGAGTTTGTTGGTATTGAATTTTCCCCTAGTTGCATTTGCGGATACTTCGGATAGTACTCCCGCTAGTACCGTTGCTTCAAGTCAAGAACAAGTTATTGAGGCGCCATCTAACCCAAATGGAGTAATTGTTGAACAGCAAGAAGCTGCCTCTGTTGAAAAGCAAGATTCAAAAGAGAGTATTGTTGAAAATAAGGAATCAACAACAGAAGAAACTGCGTCAACAGCTAAAGATGAAGCCGCTATCGAAGACACTACTAAAACAAGTCAGTCTGAGAAAAACATGGCTGAAACTGAAACAACCGCAACACCCAAAGCAGCGTCAAAGACAGTCACTGTACCTCCTGTAACTAAAGTATCCGAAAAATCAAAAGCAGTTGTTGAGAAAGAACTCATTAAAGAATGGACCGCAGAGAAAATTCGTGAAAACTTAACGTCGACAAACTATGGAATTGATCAAGCTGAGTTGAAGAGCTATTCTGATCAAGAATTGTCCAACGCTTTTAAATTGTTTGTTCGTTATAACCTTGATGTTACCGGCACCGACTTAGGGTTTTATGTTCATACGTTACGGATGGTCTACAAAGATAAGACAGTTTCTTGGCTAGATATTGAAAAAGCATTAGCTTTTAATCCGCACGAATATCAAACAACTGATGAATTAGCAGAAAATATCGATCAGTTGCAAATGTATCTCCGAATACTTTATCCAGACACTAAGCATTTCACAAATGAAGAATTGATATACATTTTGAATGATTTGAAAACCAAAGAAAATCTGCACTATCCAAATGGTCTATTTTCTGGAATTCTTTTTTCATTGGATAACTATCCAGACAGTAACATTGCTAAACCAACCGGATTAAATCATAACTCAACCATAGCTGCTAAACCACTCATTCAAACTGTTGCGAACGTCCCTGTTTCCACAGCTTCTGCAAAAACTGAAGCCGCGGTTCAAACAACCGATCAAAAACAATATCCTAAAACCGGTGAACGCAATACCTTGCCTATTACCCTTGCCGGGATCGCACTATTCCTAATTTCTGGAATCCTGATTCTGAAACGCCGCATTCGTTCTTAACGTTTTTTCTCTATTTCTCTCTAAAAAGGAGTCAAAACAGATTTCTCTTTCTGTTTTGACTCCTTTTTATACTGCTAACGCTTTTTCATTTTTCAAATGCTGCAATTTCTTTTTATAATAAGCCATTTCATCTTCAGCAGAATAGATAAAATGTCCCGGAGCGATCTCTCTTAACGAACGAGCTTTTCCATCATGTGGTTCTGTTTGATACCTTATCCGACGTCGCTGCCGTTCATGATCAGGGTCTGGCATGGGAATTGCCGACAATAAACTTTCAGTATAGGGATGCACACCATAATGATAAATTTCATCACTCGTTCCAACTTCAAGTAAATGACCATTGTTCATAACACCAATACGATCACTAATATGTTTCACCATTGACAGGTCATGCGCAATAAATAGATAGGTCAGATTATGCTCTTTTTGCAAGTCTTGTAACAGATTCACTACCTGGGCTTGGATTGATACATCCAAGGCGGAGATTGGTTCATCGCAGATAATAAAACGCGGGCGTACAGCTAGAGCACGAGCAATTCCAATCCTTTGCCGCTGCCCTCCTGAAAATTCATGAGGATAGCGCGTTCCATGACTCGGGTTTAATCCGACTGTCTCCAACAAATCATTCACGATTTTGTCTCGTTCTTTCGGTGTTTTAGCTAGACTGTTTACATCAACACCTTCTGCAATAATATCTTTGACTTTCATCCGTGGATTTAATGAAGCATAAGGATCCTGAAAGATCATTTGGACATCGCGGCGAAACTTGGTTAATTCTGCTTTCCCGTGAATTTTCGATACATCTTTTCCATCAAACAAAATTTCACCAGCCGTTTGCTGATTCAAACGGATAATTGTTCGACCAGTAGTTGATTTTCCACTACCAGATTCTCCTACTAAGCCAAAAGTCTCCCCTTCATTAATATGGAAGCTTACATCGTTAACGGCCCGGACCTCATTTTTACTGCCAGTATTAAAATACTGTTTTAAATTAGTTACTTCTAATAATCGTTTTTCCATCATGCTCCTCCATCTCCTGGTAAAAATTAAGCGGAATATTGATTTTGCTTCTTGCGAAAAATATCCCAACGCCGCTGAATCTCAGCTGGAGGGTTGACCGCGGGACCTTGAGGCGCAAGCAGCCAAGTCGCTGCCTTGTGTGTCTCAGAAAGTTCAAAGAAAGGCGGCTCCATCTCTGCGTCAATCTTCAAAGCAAACTCATTCCGAGGATAAAAAGCATCTCCTTTTGGCGGATCTAATAAATCTGGAGGAGAACCTGGAATCGCGTATAGACGATCATTTCGACTGTCCAAGGTAGGCATCGACCCGAGCAGCCCCCATGTATATGGATGCTGCGGATTATAGAAGATTTCTTCGGCTGTACCAACCTCTACAATTTTGCCAGCATACATGACAGCTACTCGGTCTGCAACATTCGCCACAACACCAAGGTCATGAGTAATAAAGATAATTGACGTTTCGATTTTTTCTTGGATTTCTTTTAATAATTCTAAAATTTGTGCTTGAATCGTCACATCAAGAGCTGTTGTCGGTTCATCAGCAATCAAGATCTCCGGATTACAAATTAAGGCGATAGCAATTACGATTCGTTGCCGTTGCCCACCAGAAAATTGATGAGGATAATTCTTCAAACGCTTCTCAGCCTCTGGAATCCCCACTAGATTCAATAAATCTAACGCTGCCTTCAAACTTTCTTTTTTAGAAACATTTTTATGTTTTCGCAAAGATTCTGCCACCTGTTTGCCAATCGTCATGGTGGGATCGAGAGAGGTCATTGGATCCTGAAAGATCATTGCGATTTCTCGACCGCGAATCTTTTGCATTTCTTTTTCAGATTTATCAACAAGATTTTGTCCTTTGAATAGAATCTGTCCTTCATCAATTGTGGCATTGCTAGAAAGCAAGCGCATGATCGTGCGGGTAGTAACGGATTTTCCGCTGCCAGATTCTCCCACGATCGCTAAGGTTTCTCCTTTATTCAAGTCAAAATCTACACCACGAATTGCTCGGACTTTTCCGGCATAGGTGTCGAATGAAATAGTCAAGTTGTTTACTTCTAAGATTTTTTCCATAAATCGTCACTCTTTCATTTTGGGATCGAATGCGTCACGTAAACCATCAGCTAATAAATTGAAACAAATCATGATCAGCGAAATAGTTACTGCAGGAATCCATAATAGGTACGGCAGGTATAAGAACGTTTTATAGCCATCGTTCAATAAAGTCCCTAATGAAGCATCAGGCGGAGTTAACCCCAGACCGATGAAGCTCAAGAAAGCCTCAAAGAAAATCGCAGTCGGAATACTGAACATCATTTGAATAATAATTACGCTAGATATATTGGGGATGATGTGTTTGAAGGCAATTTTCCATTTTGATTCTCCTAAAGTCATCCCTGCCAAAACATACTCCTGATCTTTCAGCTTGAGTGTCTGAGCCCGAACAATCCGCGCCATCGGTATCCAGTTAGTAATAGCCATAGCTGCTACGATCGAAAATATTCCCGGTTCAAACACAACTAACATTAGAATCATGACCACTAAGTTGGGAATCCCAGAAAGAATTTCCAAAAAACGCTGCATCGCGTTATCTACTTTTCCTCCTAGCATGCCTGAGATCAAGCCATAGGCAACACCAATCGTAATATCAAATAGCGCAGCAATGAATGCTATCAACAATGAAATTCGTGTCCCCATAAACAAACGGCTCAGCACGTCACGACCTAAACCATCAGTTCCTAATAAATAATTCACATTACTTGGAACATCAGCCTGCGCATATTTATCAACTAACTCACCAGCGACTATTGTTTTTCCATTTAGCCCATTAATATTCAGACCTGGAACCCGCGGAGGCAAATTAATATAATCAACATTTTGTTTACTTGGATCCTGGGGTGAAACAAAAATTGTCACGATTGAAACTAGTATGATCACAGCTAATAATATCATCGAGATTACTGCTGCTTTATTTTTCTTTAACCGGCGCCAGGAGTCTTGCAAAAAATTCAGTGAGGGGGCTGCAATCTCTTCACGCTCTTCCTCTGTATTTTTTTGCAAGGGTTGAAATTCATCAGCAGGAATATCAACAATTGAAGGATATTTTATTTCCATCAGCTTTTGCTCCCTTCTGATAATCGGATACGAGGGTCAACTAATCCATAAAGCAAGTCGACAACTAGAATAACAAAAACCAACATGAATGAATAAAGGATCGTTACCGCCATAATCGTTGGATAATCGTTCGTCATGATCGACTTCACGAATTGTTCCCCGATGCCAGGAATCGCGAAAATATTTTCTACTACAAGCGAGCCAGTCATTAGGGCTACCGCCAATGGTCCCAGCAAAGTCATTAACGGGATTAAGCTATTTCGCAATCCATGCCTAAAAGCAATCTCCCAACGGCTCAATCCTTTTGCCCGGGCTAGTTCGACATAATCACTATGCAAAACCTCTACCATCTCGGTACGAATAAAACGAGCCGAGTCTGCCAGCGGAGACATTGCAAGGGCTAATGTTGGTAAAATCGTATAAGCAAAGCCCTCCCATTTTGCGATCGGCAAGATCCGTAATTTCATGGCAAAAATATATTGTAATAGCACAGCAAAAACAAAGTTAGGGATAGAACGTCCTAAAATGGCAACGAGTGTTGAAGACGTATCTGCCCATGAATTTTGTTTCATAGCAGAGATTGTTCCTAAAATGGTCCCAACAAAAGTTCCAAAGAGAATTGCTTGCAGCCCTAATTGTAAGGAAGGACCGATTCGTCCTGCTAATAAGGCGGCAACCGCCTGATTTTTGAATTGGAAAGAAATTCCGAAGTTTCCTTGAACGAGGTTCGATAAGTAAATCCCGTATTGAACGATTACTGGTTTATCTAAACCAACTTGTTTGTTCAGCATGGCAATCGTTTCTGGACTTAAACGTTCTTGGTTGGTGTATGGTGTCCCTGGCAATAACTGCATTAAGAAGAATGTAATAGTCGCAATCAGCCACAAGGTGATTAACATGAAAAAGACACGCTTAAAAAAATATTTCAGATAACTACTCATGAGGTGCCTCCTAATCCATATTTAAAATAGTTACTTTTCTAGAAAAACGAATCATGTTTCCCGCTCTTAAATTTTGACTTCTACTTTTGTTATGGTTTAGAGTAGAAGACATCGCGGAACGATTTTATCTAAATAGCGTTAGCTGTTAATTATTGGAGTGTATGTATGAAAAATAAATTATTTCCCATTGGAATCGGCGGTAGCTTGCTGATCATTGTCGTGATCTATTCAATCATTCAAGATTCGCCTTCACTACTAACTTTATCAAACCGATTTTTTTTAGTTGGATTACCGTTTTTGATTATCGGCATCCTGCTTTGGATTTTTTCTTCAGGTTTCTTTGATCACTTTCAACATTCAATGCATCAAGCATTTAACCGGAAACAAAAGAAAAAATCAGACATCCAGTCCCTCTCACAAGTTGGACAAGGACGTTACTCATTTTGGTTGATTATCGCAGCTGTTCTACTCGCGGCATCAATCCTTTGTGCGTTGTTGACAATGATTTAAAAGGAAGTTGGAACGATTCTCGTTCCAACTTCTTTTTAATTGTTTAACTACTCTTCAACATAAGTCCACTTGTAGTCCCAAGAAGCACCTGCAGGATGATGAACAACTCCCTTGATTTTCTTATTCACTAAGTGCGCTTCAGATAATTGGTAAAGTGGAGCAACACCGGATTCTTTAGAAATAATTTCATTGGCCTTTTGCAAATCATCCCAACGAGCTTCTTCATCGCTGGCATCTTTATTTGCTGAATCCTCAACTAATTGGTCATATTCTTTATTACTCCAACGACCACGGTTGTATGAGTTTCCTGTTACAAACAAATCAGTGAAGCTAGATGGATCGGCATAATCGGCGCCCCACCCACCAAGTAAAACATCAAAATCTCCCGCATTTGAACGATCCAAACGAACAGAGAATGGTACTGGTGTTGGTTTTACCTTGATACCTGGTAACGTTTCTTCTAAAGCACTTTGCATATACTCAATCACTTTTTTTGATGAATCTGTATCAGAAGCCATCAATTCAAATGAAAGTGAATCGATCTTCAATTCTTTTTTTGCTTTATCCCAATATTCCTTGGCTTTTTTCTTGTCGTAAGGAGCAAGGTTCCCTGCTTCTTTTGCGAAGTCTTCATCGGTCTTAGGATTTTTTGACATGTCTGATGGCACTAATCCATTCGAAACGACGGAACCATCGCCTAACACTTGGTTCACTAAAGACTTCCGGTTGATTGCATATGAGATTGCTTTACGCAAGTTTTCATTTTTGAATGGAGAGTCTTCTTTTCGCTGATTGTATTCAAGATAGCTGGTGCGTGCTTCTTTGAATGATTTGTACGCTGGATCATTTGCATTTTGCTGTGCTAATTCACCAGATAAAATCACGTCATCCGCTTCGCCGTCTTTAAATAAATTCAAAGAAGTCGACGATTCTTTTACAACGTTGACTTTTACATTAGACAACTTGACTTCGTCTTTATCCCAGTAGGTATCGTTTTTCTTGTATTCCCACTCAGTATCTGTACCCGGACCATCAAAGCCTTCTAACGTGAAAGGACCATTGTAGACAGATTTATCACTTTTCGTTGCATATTCCTTCCCATTTTCTTCTACCACTTTTTGATTTTGTGGGAAAAATGATGGAAATGCCAACAAGTAATCAAAATAGGGTGTCGGCTTGGATAACTTGATCTCTAACTCATGATCATTGACTGCTTTGATTCCTAGTTCATCTGGCGATTTCTTTCCAGCTGAGATATCCGCAGCATTTTCAACAGGTTCAAAAAGGTAGGCGTATTCTGAAGCAGTCTCTGGTTTCACCGTACGCTGCCATCCAAAGACATAATCTTTGGCAGTAACTGGATCACCATTCGACCATTTTGCATCTTTTCTTAATTTCACAGTATAGGTTTTACCGTCATCACTGACTTTGACCTTTTCACTAGCACCTGCCGGCTGTGGTTTATTGTCTTTGTCTAAACGATAAATTCCTTCATAAACATTATTTAGTGCAGTAAAACTAATTGTATCTGTGGCTACAGATAGGTCTGCGGTTGGCATTTCTTGTTGTACCACTAAATTGTATGTGCCATTATCTTTTGCCTTCGCACTTGAACTGCTCTCATCAGTTGAAGCACTCTCGCCGCCATAACACCCCGCCAAAGCGAGCCCGCAAAACGCGATGATACCATAAGCTAATTTGTTCCTCATATCTTTTTCCCCTTTTGATTCAATTTTCAGAATAATTATGAAGTTCTGAATATGGAGAGTAGTTTAATCATTTGTTTTTAATAAATCAACACATATGCTTTAATAATCTTTTTATTTTTTTGAAAAAAGCTAAGAAAACTTGTAGATTGAACAATAATTCTAAGAAAACTTTTTATTCTTACAAAAAATCCAAAATAATTTTGTTTTTCAGTTTTTTTCTAACATATTGATGACAGCTATTTGCCCTTTTTTAGAATAGTAGGAAACTTTTTTAAAAAGCTCTCTTTTTCTCTTTCATCCAATCGCTTTTTATAACCGCAGCTATTTATTAAAAATATTTCTCATCTTTTTTTCATAATCTTATTGACAATCCTTTTCTTTTTTTATACGATGATTACAACAATTTTTAAAAAATTCTGACAATAAAACGGGTGGTTGCCATGATGAAATCAAATATGTCTTTCAACGCAACTTTATTATTATAGCTGGGACTTTCTGAAATTTATTTCATAGAGTCCCTATTCGCATTGCATTGGAGAAGAAAATGGTTCTTTTCCAATGGGGTGCTTTTTTTATACCCGTTTTTCAAATGAAGGAGGAGTAAAAATGAGAAAGATACAATTTTTTGACACTACATTAAGAGATGGTGAACAAACCCCTGGAGTAAATTTTAATACAAAGGAAAAAATTCAAATTGCGCTTCAATTAGAAAAATGGGGCGTTGATGTCATCGAGGCGGGATTTCCAATTGCCTCCCCTGGTGATTTCGAGGCGGTACAAAATATCGCGCGCCAGGTGAAGACAATGACCGTGACTGGATTGGCTCGTTGTCAGAAAAAAGATATTGACCGCGCCTATGAGGCATTGAAAGACGCGGTGGATCCTCAGATCCATGTTTTCTTAGCTACAAGCGATGTTCATATGCAATACAAACTAAAAATGACTAGAGATGAGGTCCTTGCTTCTATTAAAGAGCATGTAAGTTACGCGCGTAGTTTATTTGAGAAAGTTCAGTTCTCACCAGAGGATGCTTCAAGGACGGAAAAGGGCTTTCTATTAGAAGCTGTACAAACAGCAATCGATGCCGGAGCTACAATCATCAATGTTCCTGATACCGTCGGTTATTCAAATCCAACGGAATATGGCGGCATTTTTAAATCATTAATTGCAAATATTCGAAGTGAACGTGAGATTACCTTTTCTTCTCATTGTCATGACGACTTGGGGATGGCTACCGCAAACGCGTTAGCAGCGATCGAAAATGGGGCGAATCGTGTTGAAGGGGCGATCAATGGCATAGGAGAGCGAGCTGGAAATACGGCTTTGGAGGAAGTTGCTTTAGCCTTGGCGATCCGGAAAGATTTCTACCAGTGTGAATCAGCTATCGTGTTGAATGAAACAAAACGAACAAGTGAACTAGTCTCTCGCCTTTCTGGCATTCCAGTTCCAAAAAATAAAGCAATCGTAGGCGACAATGCCTATGCTCACGAATCTGGTATTCACCAAGATGGTGTATTAAAAAATCCGGAAACATACGAGATCATTACGCCGACACTTGTGGGCGTCAATCAAAATTCTCTTCCGCTAGGAAAATTATCGGGGCGGCATGCTTTCAACGCTAAATTGGAAGAGCTCGGTTATCAATTAAACGATGCAGACAGCAAAGAAGCTTTCAAACGGTTTAAAGCTCTGGCTGACAAGAAAAAACAAATTACCGATAAAGATTTAGTTGCCCTGCTAGCCGATCAATACAGAGAAGAGACCGAAAAATACAAATTGGCGGATGTTCAAGTCCAATATAGTTCTAATGGCTATCAAGGGGCGATCGTCTCAATCATTGATGAAGAGGATGAAACCAAAGTAGCCTCTCGAATCGGTTCAGGCAGTATTCAAGCAATCTACAACACAATCGATGAATTGTTCCAGCAAGATCCTGAATTAACGGAATACGAGATTCAAGCTCTGACTGGCGGTGAAGATGCTCAAGCAGAAGTTCGCGTCACTCTTCTGGATAAAGAAACCAATGAAGAATACCGAGGTATTGGCGTAGACTTTGATGTTCTGCAGGCGTCGGCCAAAGCTTATGTACAAGCTAGTAATCATCTAAAACAAAAAAACTAACTAAAACTTTCTACTATTAATATATAGAAGAAAAAAATTTAGCTTATGCAAGATAGGAGCATGCACATGAATAATAAAATTGTCGTTTTAGCCGGTGATGGTATCGGACCAGAAATTATGGACAGCGGTCTTAAAATTTTGGCCGCCGTAGAAAAAAAATGCCGTAGCACTTTTGAACTTGAAAAATTTCCCTTTGGCGGTGCAGGTATCGATGAAGCGGGTACTTCACTACCCGAAAAAACACTGGCTGCTTGTCGAGAAGCGGATGCGATCCTATTGGGAGCAATTGGCGGCCCAAAGTGGGAAAAAATGGCTGACACGCCTGAAAAAGGATTACTGGCTCTGCGCAAATCTTTAAACTTATTCGCAAATATTCGTCCAGTCTCGGTTTCTTCTGCGTTGCTGCATCTTTCGCCATTGAAGCCTGAAATTATTGAAGGAACTGATTTGATCATCGTCAGAGAATTAAGCAGCGGTATTTATTTCGGGGAGCCTCGTGAGTTAAAAGAAAACATGGCTTACGATACTGCTCGTTATCAAAAAAGTGAAATTGAACGGATTGTTCATTCTGCTTTCAAAATCGCTCAGGGTCGAAGGAAAAAAGTCACATCTGTTGATAAGGCTAATGTCCTAGCATCAAGTAAATTATGGCGGGCAACAGCAGAGGAAGTCGCAAAAGACTATCCAGATTGTCAGTTGGAACATCAATATGTGGACTCAGCAGCCATGAAACTGATCCAAAATCCAAAAGCTTTTGATGTGATCGTTACTGAAAATCTTTTTGGCGATATCTTAAGCGATGAAGCCTCAGTACTGCCTGGTTCCTTAGGCGTATTGCCAAGCGCAAGTCACAGTGATGGCGGTCCCTCGCTTTACGAACCGATTCACGGCTCTGCTCCAGATATTGCAGGAAAAGGCATCGCCAATCCAATATCAATGATTTTGTCTGTGGCAATGATGCTGCGTCAATCATTTCAAGAAGAGCAAGCTGCCAAAGCAATTGAAAAAGCCTGCGATGCTGTTTTATCCAACGGGCTATTCACTCATGACCTAGGCGGGCAAGCAACAACAGCAGAATTTACTGACGCGGTAATTCATGAATTAACCGCTCCCGCTTTAAACTAACCGAATACTGCATACAAAATACAAATGTTGAACTATCTAATTAATAAGGAGCGGAAAATATGGGAAAAACATTATTTGATAAACTATGGGATCGCCACGTCGTTCACGGCGAAGAAGGTGCCCCGCAATTGCTTTACATTGATCTGCACTTGATTCACGAAGTTACCTCACCACAAGCCTTTGCAGGAATTCGCGAAGCTGGTCGGACGCTGCGTCACCCTGAACGGACTTTTGCCACAATGGATCACAACACACCGACTGTTGATATTTTTAATTTCACCGATCTAATTGCAAAGAAACAAATCGATACACTCAGAGAAAACTGTCAAGAATTTGGTGTACAGCTTTGTGATAACGGCAGTGAACATCAAGGGATTGTCCACATGGTAGGACCGGAAACTGGCTTGACTCAGCCTGGCAAAACGATTGTTTGCGGGGATTCCCACACAGCGACACACGGTGCTTTTGGTGCTCTTGCTTTCGGAATAGGTACCAGTGAGGTGGAACACGTTTTTGCTACTCAAACGCTGTGGCAAAACAAACCGAAAAATATGGGCATCAAAATTACTGGCAAATTACCGAAAGGTGTCTATGCGAAGGATATTATTTTAGCCTTGATCGCTAAATATGGAACTGATTTCGGTGTCGGCTATGGGGCCGAATTTTACGGTGAAGCAATCGAGGAACTATCGATGGAAGAACGCATGACGATTTGTAACATGGCCATCGAAGGCGGCGCAAAAATCGGGTTGATTGCACCAGATCAAAAGACATTCGATTATGTTGCAGGCCGGCAATATGCTCCAAAGAATATGGAGGCGGCAATTACAGACTGGAAAGAATTGTATACTGACGAAGAAGCAGAATATGATAAAGAGCTGACTTTAGATGTCAGTGCTCTTGTTCCTTTCGTGACTTGGGGAACCAATCCTGAAATGGGCGTTCCTTTTGATGGCACATTCCCAGCAATCACCTCTCCTGATTTACAGAAGGCTTACGATTATATGGATTTGAAACCAGGCCAGACACCGGGGGACATCCCAGTTGGCTATGTCTTCATTGGCTCTTGTACGAACGGGCGTCTATCTGACCTTAAGGAAGCCGCTAAAATCATCGAAGGTAAAAAAGTTCATGAAAATGTCACAGCGATCGTAGTCCCTGGTTCACGTCCAGTTCGCCAAGCTGCTGAAAAAATCGGCTTGGATAAAATTTTTAAAGCTGCTGGTTTTGAATGGCGCGAGCCTGGCTGTTCGATGTGTCTTGGCATGAATCCCGACCGCGTTCCGGCTGGTGTTCACTGTGCCTCAACCTCCAACCGGAATTTCCAAGGCCGGCAAGGGAAAGATGCGCGTACACATCTTTGCAGTCCGGTAATGGCTGCACTAGCTGCAATTCATGGAAATTTCGTCGATAGCCGTAAGGAGGTCATCTAATGGAAAAATTTACAATCTATACAGGACAGTCTGTTCCTTTGATGAATGACAATATTGATACTGATCAGATCATTCCTAAAGGCTTTTTAAAGCAAGTAGATAAAGCTGGATTCGGCAAGCATCTTTTTGATGAATGGCGCTTTTTGGAAGACGGTTCACCGAATCCCGATTTCATTTTGAACGCGCCAGAACGAAAAAACGCCACCATTCTGATTTCAGGTGAAAACTTTGGTTCAGGCTCATCACGTGAACACGCTGCCTGGGCGATTCAAGATTATGGCTTTAAAGCAGTGATTGCCGGCAGTTACAGTGATATCTTCTACATGAATGCACTGAAAAATGGTCTATTGCCCATTCAGATGGATCAAGAGGTTCGTGAGATCCTTAGTCAGATTCCTGCGGATCAATCGATTACGATTGATCTGCCAAAGCAAGAAGTTCGAACAGAGGAAGCCTGCTACGCTTTTCAGATTGATCCAACCTGGAAGGAAAAACTAATCAACGGCTTAGATGATATCAGCATCACCTTACAGTATGAGGATGAAATCGACGCTTATGAGAAAAAAATGCCGACTTACGAATAAACAAGAAAATCGCGTAAAAACTTTTAATTTGTAAAGTTTTTACGCGATTTTCTTTAATTAATTCACCACTTGCTCCTGGACATATTGCGCATAAAGCGGATGTTCAGCGATTAATTCACTATGGGTTCCATGACCCGTCACTTCTCCTTTTTCAATAAAGTAAATATGGTCCGCATCAACAATTGTTGACAATCGATGAGCGATTACTAAGGTCGTACGTCCTTCCATTAGTTGATCCAACGCACGCTGTACTTTTTCTTCTGATTGTGAATCCAAGCTGGCCGTCGCCTCATCTAACATTAAGATTTTTGGATCCCGCAGAAATGCTCGAGCGATGGCGATTCGCTGCTTTTGACCGCCGGATAATTTCACCCCTCGCTCCCCTAATTCAGTCTCCAATTGCTCTGGGAAATCACGAACAAATTGATCAGCATAAGCTAACTCCAACCCCTGCCATAATTCCTCTTCTGTTAATACCCGATCTAATCCGTATTGTAGGTTCTCACGAATACTTCCGGCAAATACCGCACTGTCTTGGGAAACATATCCTATTTGCGACCGCCAATTTGTGATACTGAGATCGTCAATCGCCTCACCATCGATGGTAATCGTGCCTTCAGTCGGTTGATAGAAGCGTTCCAATATAGCAAAGATCGTAGACTTACCGCCGCCGCTCGGTCCAGCAAATGCAACCACCGTATTTGGCTTTGCTTCAAAGGAGACATTCTTTAAGATTGGGCGCTCTGCTACATAATGGAAGGAAAGATTTTTTGCTTTGATCATTTTCCCTGTAACATCCATCGCTTTTCCTGTATCTATTGGTTCTAGGTCCGTTTTTAAAATTTGTTCGATTCGTTCAGTTGCTCCCATTGCTTTTTGTACTTGCGAGAAGAACATCGCAAAGCTGGCTGCCGGCATCATAATATTAAATAGATACAATAGAAAAGCGACTAATTGTCCACTAGTTAAGGTTCCTGCTTGAACACGAACAGCCCCATACCCTAATATCCCCACAAACAAGCCTAACATGACTGTCGTAATGATTGGTTGCAGCATCGCTTCAACTTTTGCATCTTTGATTCCTAAATTGAAAATTTTATTAATAAAGGAAGCTCCGCTGGTTTTCTCAAACTTTTCCCCGTTGCTGGCTTTGATCAGACGAATTTCAGATAATTTTTCACTCGCTTCCGCGTTGAAATCAGCAGTCGCTGCTTGTAACTGGCGACCTAACCGAGACATAACTCGACCAATCGGCATCATGATCAATGCCATGATCGGTACAGCTAAAAACATCATGGCCGCCATTTTCCAATCCATTACAAGCAGAATCACCATCGACCCGACCAACTGGATCGCACCTGTAATAAAGTTGGGAAATTGTGTTGCGACTAAATCTTTAATGACTGTCGTATCATTTACAAGGCGGGAACTGCTTTCTCCTGATTTATGATCATCATAATAACTGACAGGCATTTGTAGTAGATGGCTCCATAATTTTTCCCGCAACGTTTTGACGGCACTTTCACCGACATAGCGTAATAAGAAACTGCCAATGGCGCCAAATGCTAATTGCGCCACAAAGGCCAACACTAAAACAATCAGCATGGTCTGATCAATTTGCGCCAGTTTGCTTGTATCGATCAGTCCTTTGGTCAATTGCGGCACGATCAGACTTGCCCCGCTCGTCAACAAACTTAAAAATAATCCAATACCAAACAATGCTTTCTTCGGATTGACGCTCAGAATCAATCGTAGAAAATCTTTTAATTTGTAATTGCTTTTCTTATTCTTGCTTTCAGATGCTATACTCATATCCCGATCCATCTCTGGTTCCTTCTTCCTTTAGTAATCTTCTCATTCTGTATCCTTTTAGCCTTTGTTTCTATCAGATGCATCACTATTTAGTAAACTCACTCATTAAAGTTCGGTACCTAACTTTAATTCGTTTGCTATTATAGTTCGGTACCGAAAGATTGTCAACATTTAATATCTATTTTCCCTTTAGCCAATTTATACCTCATAGACTAAATTATTATAGAAAGAATTTGCCGAGACAGTCCGTTTTTGACCATCAATTAGGTACTGTATGTCTTTGCTGTAAGCGAAAAAAAGTTCGTAAAGCTGACTACCGATAATGCCGCTCTCTTAAATGTAAAAAAAGGATTCGGCGAAATTCGCCAAATCCTTTTGAATTAATGCTTATGTTGTTCTTCTTTAACTGGGCAGCCGCTATCACAATCTTCACAGGAGCTGCCGTTTTTGATTCGTCGATACACGATCACTCCGGCACCACCGAAAATTAATACGCTTAATATTACAGTTGCCATTCTTTCACCTCTTTGATTTCTTCAATCGTGATGGTTGGGGCTTTTTTAACTGGTTTTCTTACAATGAAGTAGATCATTGCTGCTAATATGATCGCTGCCAAAATCAACCCAATGCCGATCGCCCCATTTTCAAAAAGCACATGACCAAATTGATAAACAATAAAACTTACAGCATAAGCAAGCCCGCATTGATAGATAATCGCCCGCCAAGTCCATATGACATCGGCCATTTCACGATGGATCGCGCCGATCGCTGCAAAACATGGCGCACATAATAAATTAAATACTAAGAATGAGTAACCGGCTACTGGTGTATAGGCCGCCTGTAAAGATTTCCAAATCTCCACGCCGTTTTCAGCTACTTCTGTATGACGATACAGGATTCCAAATGTTCCGATGACATTTTCTTTTGCCACGAGCCCCGTAATCGCAGCGACAGCCCCACGCCAATCTCCCCAGCCTAATGGAGCAAACAGCGGAGCGATCAACCCACCTAAAGCAGCCAAAATACTATCATTTTCATCTACCGATTGGAATGAAAAATTATAGCTGGAAATAAACCAGATAACAATGCTTGAAACGAAAATAATCGTTCCCGCACGTTTAACAAACGCTTTACTATGATCATAAGTATAACGCAGCGTATTACCGATTCTCGGCATATGATACAAAGGAAGCTCCATGATAAACGGTGAAGGGTCTCCAGCAAAAAGTCTGGTTTTCTTTAGTGCGATTCCTGACAAAACGATTGCTCCCATTCCGACAAAATAAGCGGATGGCGCTACCCAACTGCTATTTGGGAAAAAAGCACCTGCAATCAATGCGATGATCGGTAATTTTGCCGAACAGGGCATAAAGGTCGTCAGCATCGCAGTCATCCGTCGGTCCTTTTCATTTTCGATCGTCCGACTTGCCATAACTCCGGGCACGCCGCAACCTGTAGCAATCAGCATCGGAATAAACGACTTTCCTGATAAACCAAATTTACGAAAAATCCGATCCATGACAAAAGCAATTCGAGACATATAGCCACAATCTTCTAAAAGTGCCAAACACAGGAAAAGCACCATCAATTGAGGAAGAAAGCCTAAAACAGCACCGACACCGGCAATAATCCCATCGAGAATCAGGCTTTGCATCCACTCAGCAACATTCCAAGACTGCAGTGTTGAACTAACGAAGTTTGGAACAATGTCGCCAAACAGATTGTCATTCATCCAATCAGTTCCCATGGTACCGATCGTTTGGATAGCAATGTAGTAAATCAGCCACATAATTAAAGCGAAGATTGGCAAGGCCAAAAAGCGGTTCGTTACAACACGGTCGATTTTATCTGAAATAGACAGCTTGAACTGATCTTCATCAACGACACACAAGGTTTTCAAATGAGTAATAAAGTTATAGCGCTCATTGATAACCAGACTTTCCGCATCTTCCCCGAAAATCTTTTCAGTAATTTTGATAATTTCACCGATCTCTTTTTGTTGGATCGAGCTCAGATCTAAATCCTTCTGTGCACGTTCATCCCGTTCAAATAATTTCAAACTATACCAACGGCTATACCTTGCCTGCGCTGTGCTGCCTAAGACTTCTTCAATCTCGCTTAATGCTGCTTCTAAACGATTGTCATAATGAGGAAAGCTGACTTCTTCCTCTGCACCCTTTTTGATCAGATGTAGCGCCTCACTGATTGTTTTATCCAATCCCCAATTTTTCAGTGCACTGATACCAACCACCGGGACACCTAAAGCGTAAGACAATTTTTCCAAATTGATTTGTTTCCCGCTTTTTTTGATGATATCCATCATATTCACGGCAACGACTACTGGAATCCCTGTCTCAATCAGCTGCGTCGTCAAATAAAGATTTCGTTCCAAGTTGGTTCCATCAATAATATTGACGATGGCATCTGGTGTACCCGAAAGTAAATAATCCCGCGCCACGACTTCTTCAGGTGAATAAGGTGAAAGTGAATAGATTCCGGGAAGATCGTCAATGATCACTTCGGAATCCTTCTTATAGATCCCTTCTTTTCGTTCGACCGTTACGCCAGGCCAGTTCCCAACAAACTGATTCGTTCCGGTTAAAACATTGAAGGTACTTGTTTTCCCGCTATTTGGATTTCCTGCTAAAGCAATATGAGTCTTCGCCATCTACTCCGCCTCCTTTGATACGACCACCATCTCTGATTCGTTCTTGCGTAAGCTTAATTCGTATCCCCGAACCCGCAGTTCGATAGGATCTCCTAAAGGTGCCAACTTCACGACCTTTACTTGGGTTCCCTTAGTCAATCCCATATCCATCAAACGGCGTTTTACAGCACCTGCACCATGGACATTGACCACTACACCTTGTTCTCCGACACTCAACTGATCCAGTGAAACCCATGTCTCTTGATCTTCCGTTAGGTCCTTCACAAGTATTTGTTTTAATAGGTTCTGGGATAGAGCTAACCGTGTATTGTGTAATAGAATAATTCCGTTATCACCCGATTGGTTCACGACGGCAACTTTAGAACCGACGATCATCCCCAAATCCTGCAGCCGATGCTTTAAATCATTTTCTAACATCATTTCATCAATTTGGACGACTTGATTCAATGAAACGTCTGCTAAAGTTGTCATACACTTCTCCACCTAACTCTAATTAATAATGAGAATCTTTCTCACTAAGAATAGCTTCATTTGATAACAAAGTCAATAAATGGTCGAAGATTTTCTGAGAATTGTGAGCAATTTGTTTGACATTCCCTGACACGTTTGTTTCAATCGCATATTTTTCGTTATTAAAAAAACTTTTACCCTGTAAAAAAACATCTCATCACGTTTTTTTGATTTGTGTAAAGGGATTTTCCTTTGAAACGGTCTGTTTTCAGCATTTTTGCAAAAAACACAAAGAGTAGTATACCAATATCTTAACACCACAATATATGGTATTAAACGATTGACTTTTTCCCTACATCTTTTATACTAGTAATTGTAGAAATCAAGGGAGGTAGTCTTATGGTAAAAGTCTATTCAAAAAATAATTGCATGCAATGTAAAATGGCGAAACGTTATTTAACTGAGAATCATATTTCATTCGAAGAGGTCAATATCGACAATGAACCCGAAGCTCTAGGTTTTCTAAAAGATCAAGGTTTCCAAAGTGTCCCAGTTATTTTCGGCGGACAACAGGCAATCATCGGTTTCCGTCCAGATCAATTGAAAGCATTAGCGTAATTCGAAACTTTGCGATCCACGATTGCAAAGTTTTCTTCTTTATATAGCACAGCTTTATTACCCGGCCCCTACTGCAATAAGTTTAGGCCAAAGGTTATTGTGCAAAAAAAATAGTTTGCTAGGCTAAAACGGAATAGATAGAAAAAAGGAAAGATGTGACGAAATGAGTTTAAAGGACTTAGGTGAAGTATCTTACTTCAAGTTGAACAACGAAATCAACCGTCCAGTGAATGGACAGATACCGCTAAACAAAGATAAAGAAGCTTTAACTGCTTTTTTCAAAGAAAATGTTGTACCGAACACTCGCACCTTTTCTTCGGTGCAAGAGAAAATTAACTATTTAATAGAAGAAGATTTTTTGGAAGCAGCGTTTATTGCAAAGTATACTCCTGCTTTTATCGAAAAACTTTTCAATTACTTAGCAGACCAAAATTTCACATTTAAATCATTTATGGCTGCATATAAATTCTACTCGCAATACGCTTTGAAGGATAATGCAGGCACAGAATATTTAGAAAGTTATGAAGATCGGGTAGCCTTCAATGCCCTGTATTTTGCTGATGGCGATGAAAAATTGGCGTTGTCACTAGCAGATGAAATGATCCACCAGCGTTATCAACCCGCTACTCCTTCTTTCCTGAATGCGGGACGGAAGCGTCGTGGTGAATTGGTCTCTTGTTTCTTAATTCAAGTAACTGATGATATGAACAGCATCGGCCGTTCAATCAATTCAGCATTGCAGCTATCACGAATCGGCGGCGGTGTAGGGATCAATTTGTCGAATCTGCGTGAAGCTGGTTCACCAATCAAGGGCTACGATGGTGCTGCAAGCGGAGTCGTTCCAGTTATGAAGCTATTCGAAGACAGCTTCTCTTATTCAAACCAATTAGGCCAACGTCAAGGTGCAGGTGTCGTTTACTTAGATGTTTTCCATCCAGATATTGAAATGTTCTTATCTGCAAAAAAAGAAAACGCCGATGAAAAAATCCGTGTGAAGACTCTTTCACTTGGTGTAACTGTGCCGGATAAGTTTTATGAACTGGCTCGCAAAAATGAGGATATGTATTTGTTCAGCCCTTACGGTGTCGAACGTGAATACGGTGTCCCTTATTCCTATGTAGATATTACTAAGGAATACGATAACTTAGTCGCAAATCCAAATATTCGCAAGAAAAAGATTCGTGCCCGTGATCTAGAAAACGAAATTTCTAAATTGCAGCAAGAATCTGGTTACCCATATATCATCAACATTGATACGGCAAATCGTGCCAATCCAATTGATGGGAAGATCGTCATGAGTAATCTTTGTTCTGAAATCCTGCAGGTACAAACACCTTCTACGATCAACGGACGTCAAGAATACGATGTACTAGGAACGGATATTTCTTGTAACTTAGGATCAACAAATATCGTTAATTTAATGGAAAGTCCTGATTTTGGTCAATCGGTTCGGACAATGGTTCGTGCTCTGACCTTTGTTACGGATGAATCAGATATCGAAGTGGTTCCTTCTATTCAAAATGGCAATAAACTGAATCACACAATCGGTTTAGGTGCGATGGGCTTGCACAGCTTCTTTGCAAAGCATTTGATGGAATACGGTTCAGAGGAATCAATCGACTTTACTAATATTTACTTCACTTTGCTGAACTATTGGACATTAATGGAAAGCAATGAACTGGCGAAGGAACGCAAGACCGTTTTCCATAACTTTGAAAAATCAACTTATGCGGATGGTTCATATTTTGATAAATACACAACTGGCGAATTCACGCCTAAAACAGATAAGGTCAAAGAAATTTTCAAAGATATCTTCGTTCCAACTGCTGAAGACTGGGAAAACTTAAAAGCAGCCGTTCAAAAAGATGGGTTGTATCATCAAAATCGCTTAGCGGTTGCACCAAATGGTTCGATCTCTTATATCAACGATACAAGTGCCAGCTTGCACCCGATCACTCGTTTGATTGAAGAACGTCAAGAAAAGAAAATCGGTAAGATCTATTATCCAGCACCTTACTTGAATAATGATACCTTGCCTTATTATACTTCTGCCTACGATATGGATATGCGTAAAGTGATCGACGTCTATGCGACAGCTCAACAGCATATCGATCAAGGAATGAGTTTGACCTTGTTCATGCGCTCTGAAATTCCTGAAGGCTTGTATGAATGGAAAACAGAAAGCAAACAAACCACACGTGATCTGAATATTCTACGTAACTATGCTTTCTATAAAGGATGCAAATCTATTTATTATGTTCGGACCTTTACGGATGATGCTGAAGAAATCGGCTCAAACCAATGTGAAAGCTGTGTAATCTAAAATAACTATTACCTCTCGCACTTCGGTTCGAGAGGTAAAGCTATGAATGACGAACATCAGCTGCATTTTTCGCTTTACGAGAATGATTCCCTTGAAGGAAATAAGGAGGACTATCCATGGCAGAAACTTATTATGAAGCCATTAACTGGAATGAGATCGAAGACGTCATCGATAAATCGACGTGGGAAAAACTAACAGAACAATTTTGGTTGGATACGCGGATTCCGCTATCAAACGATTTGGATGATTGGCGCAAGCTGTCACCTTTAGAAAAAACAGTTGTCGGACATGTTTTCGGCGGCTTAACACTGCTTGATACTGTCCAATCAGAGAGCGGAATGGATCAGCTGAGAGAAGATGTTCGTACGCCTCATGAGGAAGCTGTACTCAATAACATCCAATTCATGGAATCAGTCCATGCCAAAAGCTATTCTTCTATTTTCAGTACCTTGAACACCAAAGCAGAGATTGAAGAGATTTTTGAATGGACCAATACCAACCAGTATCTGCAAAAAAAAGCGGAACGAATCAATGAAATCTATAAAAATGGGACGCCGCTAGAAAAGAAAATCGCTAGTGTTTTTCTAGAAACCTTCCTATTTTATTCTGGTTTCTACACACCGCTTTATTATTTAGGCAATAACAAATTAGCTAATGTAGCAGAAATCATTAAACTGATCATCCGTGATGAATCTGTCCATGGAACGTATATTGGTTATAAATTCCAACGCGGCTTTAATGAGCAAACGGAAGAGGAACAAGAACGTTTGAAGGAATGGATGTACGATTTATTATATGAACTGTATGAAAACGAAGAACGCTATACTGAAGAGTTGTACGATGAGATCGGCTGGAGTGAAGAAGTGAAGACCTTCTTGCGTTATAATGCCAACAAAGCATTAATGAATCTTGGTATGGACCCGCTCTTCCCAGATACAGCGGACGACGTGAATCCAATCGTTATGAATGGGATTTCTACTGGAACCAGCAACCATGACTTCTTCTCACAAGTCGGCAATGGCTACTTGCTTGGTCAAGTAGAAGCCATGAACGATGATGATTATTTGATCGGTTTAGACTAAGAATGACAAAAAAACTGCCAGCAGAAAATTGCTGGCAGTTTTTCTATTCTGAAGCTTGAATTCGTTTGATGACGGTCTCTTTATTGACGATCGTGGTCGTTGCATATGTGAGAATCAATTGAACGACGATGACCAACACTATCATCAGCAGAACTTGAAGCAACGGGTATTGATAGATCTTTATTTGCATCAGTGCATGGCTTTCAGCATATAGATAGACTAAATATCCTAAGACACTGCCAATTCCCACTCCTAGTAACAGGATGCCGCCTGCGTAAACCAATCCTTCTGTTTGAAGCATCCGTTTCATTTGCCGATTAGACATTCCGATTGCTTGCATGACACCCAGCTCTTTTTTACGACTCAGAATACTGTCGATCGTCGTATTGGTTAGATTCATGATTCCGACAATCGCAAGAATTAACATGATGGCATAGCCTGCGCCAGTCATCATTTGCAGCGCGCCTTCCCATTGTTCCAAAAATTCCTCATAACTCTTCAGGTTGAAAAGCTCATTTGATTCTTCAATACGCTCAATCGCTGGTTGGATTGCCTCTGCTTGTCCCTTAGCTGCTTTAATATTGACATAATAGGTCAAATTATTTTTCGACAATTTCTTTATTGCGTCATTACTCATCAAGAAATTATCATACCCGCTAATTGATTCTGCAAAATCTCCGCCGGCAATAACCGTCATTTCTTTTTCAAAGGAACGATCCCCATCGAAAAACCTGAATGTCAGTGTATCGCCAATTTTTATTCCCGGGTAATTTGTTGTCACATAGCTTGTTGCAACCACCTTATCGCCAGAATCTAATTCATCATAGGTTGCACTACCTTCGTTGATATCTCTTTTGATTAAATCCATTTGACTCTTAGAAATTCCCCCGACCGATAATCCCATCGGTTTGTCTGTACCGACTTCTTTAATCGCTGGGATTTCTCCTGTGATTGATTGGAAAGCCTCTACCTTTTCGACCCCTTTGACTGCTTTGAGTTGATTCATCATCTCTGCGTTCAGAGGATTGTTTTGTTGAATCTTTGTCCATTCAAGGTCTGGACGCATTTTATCGCCGCTTTTTGAAGCAATATTCAGTCGATAATCCTCTGCAATCGAATCCCGGGCAATCTGCTGTGGATTCATGCAACTAAAAACAGTCGAGATGACTACGAATAAGATACCGGTCATTCCTAAGGAGAAAATCGTGATCAACGTCCGTTTTTTGTTTCGAGATAGATTCGCATTGGCTAAATGCCGCAGATCAAGATTAATAAAACCTTTGCGAAGTTTTTTCTTCTTGCCTTTCGTTTGTCCCGTATAACGCATTGCCTCTACAGGCATGATTTTACTCGCCTGCCGCATTGGTTTTAGAGAGGCTAAAACAACTGTCAGCAATGTGACGCCTACAGTCATCCCTATTATCCAAGGAATGATCAAGGACACCTCGCCATTTTCCAAAACTTCTCGCATGACCTTAGTCGTCGCTATGTCATTTTGGATCGAGGACATTAGTCGAAAGAAAACGAGTTTCACAGTAACGATTCCGATCAACAAGCCAACGGGAATCGAGATCCCTGCTACGATCAAATTTTCTCTTAAAATGATTTGTCGCAGCTGTCGCTTCGTTGCTCCCAGCGCCGCGAGCTTTCCAAATTCCTGAACCTTATTAATCAAGGATACATAATAAATGCTGTAGATTGTCAACGCTCCTGCGATCAAAATAATGCCTACAATGATCGTCATCCCAGAATAAAAAGCAGGGTCCACATAATTCGCAAAAATATAGTCACTATTTTCAACGACATTACTTTCAATAACATCAAAATTCTTGCCAATCTCCTTGACTTGATCCTTAATCGCATCTGTTGAGGTCGCAGCTTCTTCTTTCAAACGGACCATCATACGATAGTTTCTTTGGTTTTTGGGGATAATTTCATTCATGAAATCTTTCGAAATGAGCATCGAGAAGATTTTTCTTTCACTTTGATTCTTTCCATCAGGAGAGAACCCTGTTAAGCGAAAGGTCATTTCCTGCTGCAGACCCATGCCGTCCTCTTCATAAATCTGGATCGGAATTTTGATCGTATCACCAAGTTTAGCAGCTGGATAACCAAGTTCCTTTAACGCATTACGAGAAAGAACCGCGTCATTGCTCTTTTTAGGCTCATGTCCTTCAGTAAATGTTTGCTTCACTAATTTTTGAGCGCCCTTATCTAAGTAGCTGATCAGGATGTAATCTTTTTCATTTAGAACAGACTCCCCAATATCTTGCCGCAATCCGTATTCATTGATTGCTTCATGCTGGGCAATTTTCCCTTTATTTTCCTCCGAAACATCACGATACATCGCATGCCATGTTGGGTACACTTTATTTACAGCTGCATTCTGAACATTTACGACACCTAATCCAATTGAAGTAATTAAGAAAACTAATACACTAGTCAAAATAATGGCGATTCCAGATAAAAGATTTTTTCCTTTATGATACTTTGTGTTGGCCAAAGCCACTTTACTGGTCATCTTCATTTAGATCACCCGCCCGTCTTCAATGTGAACGATATGATCCGCTGTTTGTGCAATCCCTTCATCATGGGTAATCATGATCAATGTTTGGCCGAATGCTTCTACCGATCGTTTTAATAGTGACATCACTTCTAACTCTGTTTTTGTATCTAAGTTTCCTGTCGGTTCATCCGCTAAAATAATTGCTGGTTCTGCAGCGATTGCACGGGCAATTGCCACACGCTGCTGCTGTCCGCCGGAAAGCATGCTTGGCAAAGCTTTTTTTCGATCATTTAAACCAATCGTCGTTAACAACTCTTCAATAAACGCAGTATTTACTTTTCGATTATCTAAGCCGATAGGTAAAACAACATTCTCCCACACATTTAATGATGGAATTAAATTGTAATTCTGGAAAATGAACCCAATCTTTTGTCGGCGAAAAACAGCTAATTGCTCATCCTTCATACGAAAAACATTTTTCCCATCAATGATTACTTGTCCTGAATCAGGCCGATCCAAGCCGCCGATTAAGTTCAATAAGGTGCTTTTACCTGAACCTGATTTACCCACAATAGCAACAAAATCCCCTTTTTCTACCTCTAAATCGATATGGTCAACCGCCTTTACGATTGAACTCCCGTCGTTATAATGTTTTACTAAATCCCTAATTGTTAAAATCATTTTTTTCTCCTTCTTTCCTGCTCTCATTTCTATACCCTTAGTATAAAAAAGAACCCTTGCAGGATTCTTTCAACGAACATAACAATTTTGTAAGAATAGGAGGTTACGCTAACGGCAACGTTAATTGAAAATTAGAGCCCCTCGGTTGGCGGCGTTTCACTAATACTGTCCCGCCTTGCTCCTCAATGATCTTTCGAGTAAGATACAGTCCCACTCCCGAGCCTTCTACAGACGCACTATTTTTTCCGCGATAAAAGCGTTGGTAGATTTTATTTTGTTCTTCTTTAGGAATGCCAGGCCCCTGATCCTTAACCTCTACTAAAACATATGTGATTAACAACGACGTTTGGACTACAACCGTTGTTTTCTTTGGTGAATACTTAATGGCATTCTCTAAAACATTTCCCAAAGCTTCAAGCGTCCATTTTTTATCAACCAGAACAAATGATTCCTCTGACAGTTCAACCTCCAGCTCAATTTCCTTTTCAACAGCCTTCATAATCACACTGTTAACTGCTTGAGTTAAGAGCTGCTGCAAGGAAACTTTCTGGGGATGCAATTGAATTAATTCTGTTTCCAATTGCGAAATTTTGCCTAGCCCATCCAGCATTAGTCCCAGTTTATTAATCTGTACTTCTGCTTGCTCCGCAAATTTTTTTCGTTCTTGTTCTTCGTATTGTTCTGAAAGAGCGATGTCTAAGCTTAGTTTTAATGAAGCAACGGGGGTTTTTAATTGATGAGTGATGTCGGTAATACTAGATTTTAAATCTCCCTCTTCGCGTTGACTTCGCCGCAGCATCAACTCATTATAAGCAAGCGTTTCTTCATACTCATTTGTTTTCTCCTCTAATTGATGATGAAGCGTTCGTTTTTTTCGTAGTAACCAATAGAAAAGTAGTGAAAAAAGCAGCCAGCCCAGACTGAAAACTGCAAAATTGCGTAAAATAAAGGTATTTAAAAGATGAGCTAGGCTCATCTTTCCTAACAATCCGTATTTTGTTTCCAGCTTCTTCCCTTCTGCTATCAAATCGGCTGTTTTAGGTTCATCAAAACCCTCAATTAGCTTTGCTTCAGAAAATGATTCTTCTTTATTTAACAAGGCTAACGTTGCTTGCTGATCTTGCAGAAGTTCTGAACGCATCCGTAAATTTTGAACCATAACTAGTGTAACGAAAAGCAAAGAAAACAAAACATAGAGCAGAATTATTTTTTTTGAACGTCGTTGATCCATAGATAACCCACTCCTCGAACTGTTTTGATCCGCTCTTTGCCGACCTTTTGCCGCAGGCGGCTGATATTGACTGAGACGGTATTTGTATCAATATAATCCCCTTTTGTATCCCAAATCTGATTCAACAATTGTTCTGAGGATAAAATTTGCTTCGGATTCTCCATAAATAGAATCAGCAATTGAATCTCTGTCTTACTTAGCGACAGGAGTTCGCCACACAACTTGACCTTCATTTCAGTCAAAGAAACTGATAACTCCCCTGATACCAACTCTTGCCCCTGCGTTCTTTCTACCCGTTTCATCATTGCTTGTACCTTAGATACTAAGACCATTAAACTAAAAGGCTTAGTCATATAATCATCCGCTCCGTGAACATAGCCAGTCACAATATCATGCTCCTGACTATAAGAAGTCAGCATCAAAATTAAAACATTCGACTGTTCACGAACTTTCTGACAAAAATCCAATCCGCTGCCGTCAGGTAAAGAAAGATCACTGATAATCAAATCGATCTCATTTTGCTGAAAGCTCGCCTCTGCTGATGCAATATCTAGGCATGCCGCTACTTCATAGCCTTCTCTGCTCAAGCACAATTGAATCCCGTTATTCAAATTAGTATCATCTTCTAACAAAAGAATTTTCCCCATTTTTTCCTCCAACTGCCGTTCTTACTATTAACTGTATCAATGAACACAGAGCCTGACAACATCCTTTAAAGTAACCCATCCACCCGTGAAAACGGGTGGCTTTTTAACACCTCTAGAAGAGGTCCCCACTCACATACTCCATAAATGGAGCTTTCTAAAAGACCGCCAACCGCTCGGCGCCCGCTACTTTATTTCTTTTTC
>NZ_JAFLVR010000029.1 GCF_017315985.1 Candidatus Enterococcus murrayae
AACATAATATTAAACACTTTCTTTTTCATATGAATCTCTCCTATTTTTTAATTATCTAACTATATCAACCCTAAGTCATAGTTTAAACTAAGTCAGAACTAAATAGTCATTAAATATAATTATTAAAAACAATATACAGCGGTTTTGTTCATTCAATAAAGATAAAAATTATCAGCCATAACAAATAATACTATTTAAAAAAGTATTTGAATTAGGAAAACGAAAATTACGAGTTATTTTACAGTTATTTCCGCACATTATTAACGAAGGTGTTACTGAGAATACCAACTCTTACTCTGTCAGATAAGTTACTGTCTATCCAATCAAAGTTTGACATTTGATAAAAAATTTTCTATTAAAAATCTGCTTGTCATTCATGCTGAATGAGTCATCATTTCAGCATTTTCAATCATCTCCTATCTTCTCTTCGGGTTACTTTTATAAGCCATTAAATCCGCCGCCCCCCTTCTCTATCACAAAAAATAAATCATCTGGAATAGCGGTATCTAAAATGATAGAATGACTTGAGGACAAGAAGACTGCTATGATTTTGCGATTTCGCCGTAAAATGTAAGGGTGTACATTTTGTCTTAAAATACTACCTTGGTAGAAGTAGGGAGGAACATGTATATGCGTTTTAAATTTTTTAATGAACCAGAGTTGGATTTCACGAAGGAGCAGAATGAAGAACAAGTAGTTGCTGCAGTAAAGAAAGTTAAAGCATTACTTGGAGAAGAAATTCCTATGATTATCAATGGAAAACGAATCCGTACACAAGAATGGATCAATTCCTATAATCCCGCTGAGAAATCACAACTAGTGGCTAAAGTTGCGAGTGCTACTGCTACGAATGCAGATGAAGCTGTAGAAGCTTGTGCAGCAGGCTTTAAAAAATGGAAAAAGGTCTCCCTAGAAGAACGATTGACACTGGCACAGCGAGTGATTGAGCTTTTATTGGAAAAACGATTTGAGCTGATCGCTTGGATGAGCTTTGAAAACGGAAAAAACTGGGGTGAAGCTGACGGTGAAATCTGTGAGTTGATTGATTTTACTCGTGCTTATATGAACAGTATGGAAAAATTATCTGAGGGATTAGATTATTTGATCCCTGATCCGCAAGAGGAGCGCGCATGTGTTTATGTGCCTATTGGTGTAGGAATTGCTGTCGCTCCTTGGAATTTTCCTTTATCGCTGATCGGCGGCATGGTGATGAGTGCCTTGATTACAGGCAATACGGTCGTTCTAAAACCGGCTAGTGATACACCTGCCGTTGCCTATCGTTTTTTTGAAATTTTAGAAGAAGCAGGATATCCAGCAGACAGCATTGCTTTCTTACCAGGGTCAGGAGCAGCGATTGGAAATCAGCTGGTAGCTCATCCTCAAACGAGATTCGTCAATTTCACAGGCTCCAAAGAAGTCGGCTTAAAAATTAATGAATTAGCAGCTAAAACCGGTCCTGGACAAATTTGGATCAAACGAGTGGTAGCAGAAATGGGCGGGAAAAATGCGATTGTCGTTGATGAATCAGCTGATCTTGCAAAAGCAGCTAGCGACATCGTTGCTTCAGCATTCTTTTTACAAGGTCAAAAATGCTCTGCATGTTCGCGAGTGATTGTTCACGAAACAATCAAAGAGCAATTAGTTGAGATGATCGTTCAAAAAACACAGGAATTAGAGCAAGGAGCTGGAACAGAAAACTATGCACTTGGTCCTGTTATCTCGCAAAGTGCCTTCAACAAAATTACAAAATATATAGAAATTGCTAAGAAAGAAGACCAATTGATCTATGGCGGCAGTTACGATGATCAAAAAGGGTATTTCATTGATCCTGCAATTTTTGCTGTATCACCCGCGTCGACTATCTTTAAAGAAGAGATTTTCGGCCCAGTATTGGCAATCACTGGCTATCAAAGCTTCTCTGAGGCTATTAGCTTAGCAAACGCAACTGAATATGCCTTGACCGGTTCTTTATATTCCGAGAATGAAGCGAACATCAAGGAAGCGCAAGCTGATTTCCATGTGGGAAACCTGTATATCAATCATAAATCTACCGGCGCAGTTGTTCGTCAACATCCATTTGGTGGTTTTAATATGTCTGGAACAGATGCAAAAACTGGAACCCATGACTATTTGCAAAATTTCCTACAATTGAAATCCATCACTCGAACAATTACAAAGTAAAACGATTGAAACTATTTTCACTAAGAGGTCGGGCCTCTTTTATCATCAAAAATAGGAGTCGAAACTAAAAGTGAGTCGAAAGAAAAATTTCTTTTGACTCACTTCTATTTATCTTGAATGTCACTAGAAGACTATTCATCCGTTTTATCACCCGAAATCATAAAGATCATGGTACTTTTGATAATTGATCATCCCAAGCGAAGTAGTAAACAACCGCGATTTTGCTTCTAGTTCGATTCGTAGTTTTTCATACTCTTTTCCTGTATGCTTCTTTGGCTCATTTTCTTTTCTTCTTGGATCAAATAACTCCTTCATGATGGATTCCTCCTTCATCTTTTCTTCCAGGGGAGGCAGACAAATTACATTAGTTCTCTGAAAACACAGGAACTTCCACTGCTGGTAACACTTTCGTCATCCATAAAAATTCAATGTCGTGTTTTGTAAACGGGATTAGCACACGACGGTAATTACGTTTCACGTAAAATAACTGAGCAGTTTTACGTCCGGTTAAAATAATCCGGAAATGTCCTTGCTCCTGAGCAAATTCTTCCAAACTGCTCATCAATTGATCTCCGATATGTTGTCCCTGATATTCTGGTAAAACGGCTACCTGTCGAACACGGGCGATTCCAAAGGGATATAATTGAATAGATGCGGTTCCCACGACTTCATCGTTTTCAACTGCCACAAAAACATTTAAATTTTTCTCTTTATTCCAATCAATTTTTCCGCCTAACACCTGTTTGCGTAATTTCACTGCACTAGTATGTTCTTTGCTAAACAATTCAGCTATTTCAATTTTCATCATCACAGCCTCCTTTTCATTTTGCTCGCATTCTTTTTCTATACAATCATTAAGAATGATGAGATTTTTCATTCTTTCCTATTAGCAGACTGAATGTTGAGCCGCATTCCATTCCTCTAGTCAGGCTCTGTTTCGAATCCTTTTACCAGTTGTCCCATTCGCTATGCTGAGCTTGGTCGTGTGCGTCTCTTTTCCGCGGATCCTCTTTCGGATTTATAGGGCCATGAGCGAAAGGTCCTGGTCCAAAGCCTCCTCTGCCGAATTGATTACGCATTTGTTCTTTCCATGCACGCTTCAATTTACGGCGGTCTGCTGGTGACATCCCATTAAATTCTTTCATATGCGGATCAAACTGCATCCTCATTGCTTTTAAGGCTTCAATTGCTTCAAATGGATCATTAGGAAATTCAGGCCGACCGCCAAAGTCCTCACTCCAACCGGCAATTACCTTATTTAATAATTGATCCAAGGTATGCAGTTCTTCATCTGTCAATCCGGCAAAAAATTCTTCCGAACGTTCTTGCGGTTTATTCAAATTCGCTTTTTTGCGACCAATTTCGGTGATGTAAATGCGCTTGATTCGCTTGTCTTGCTCATCCTCACGGCGTTCGATCTCGTCACGGCTTTCCAACTTGTTCAAAATCTCAGTTACTGAGCTAGGACGCATGTCCAATATCTCAGCCAAGACACCAGACGTCACACCATCTTCTTCTGCCAAAATATCCAAAACTAACTGCTGTGTCGGCGCACTTTTCTGACAATTCCCTGCATCCATTAAGCGACGACTGGCACCGCCTACATAAGACAATCGTTTCAATAATTCTTTTGTGTATTCACTCATCTTCACTCTCTCCTTTAAAAAAATCTTATTTTAAAACACTCTGCTAATTTCTCTGAAAGTTCATGCTACATTTGAGTCAGTCCGAATAAGTCATCAATATTTGAACTGAATTATTTTTGTTTCGGCACCTATATTTTAGGCACCTATATTTTAGGTACCTAACATTCGTTTGAATTGATTATACTTCGGTACCTAATCATTGTCAACGAAAAAAATATAAAAATTTGTCTTGATTACTCTTCTGAATAAATGAAAAAGGAAGCTGTAATGAATAAAATTAAAGTCCCCTGACAAGTCTTTTCAAGGGACCTGCGACTAATTGTTTTAGCTGCACCAAAATAATTACAGATTAAAAAAACGCTTGTATTACTGATTAAATAAAGTGTATAGTGATAAAACATTTTATTTTTTGAGGGGTAAAATCATGATAAACAATCGTTATGAACAATTAAAAAAAGCAGAGCTAGGAGCGCTTATCAGTATCATCGCCTATATTTTAGTCTCTGCCATGAAATTAGTGGTTGGTCATTGGGCAAATTCAGAAGCCCTGCGAGCAGATGGTCTGAATAACTTCACAGACATCCTATCCTCAATTGCTGTCTTAATTGGATTACGAATCTCACAAAAACCAGCTGATGTAGAACATCGCTATGGGCATTGGAAAGCAGAAAATATTGCGAGTTTAGTGACCTCTTTTATTATGCTGCTGGTAGGGCTACAGGTTTTATATAGTTCAATTCTCTCTGTGATAAATAAAAAAACTGAGGCTCCAGATATGACTGCAGCAATTGTTGGGATCATTTCTGCTGCTATAATGTATGGTGTCTATTACTTCAATAAGCGACTATCTGAAAAGGTTAAAAGTCCCGGATTACTAGCAACGGCCAAAGATAATCGCAGTGACGCTTGGACTAGTATCGGTACGTCTATTGCCGTCTTCGCAGCCTCTTTTAATTTAGTCTGGCTCGATAGTACAGCCGCCATTATCGTAGCGCTTTTGATCCTAAAAACAGCCATCGATATTTTTAAAGAAAGTGTCTTTTCGTTATCTGACGGCTTTAATCAAGAGCAATTGCTTCAATACAATGATACCATTGGTCATATCAAACACATTCAAGCGGTCAAAAGTATCAAAGGCCGCAGTTATGGAGCCAATATATATCTCGATGTTACAGTGACCATGAAGCCCGATTTGACAGTCAGAGAAAGCCATGATATCACCGATCAGATTGAGCACCTGTTACAAGACAAGTTCCATATTTTTGAAACGGACATCCATGTGGAACCAAGCGAATAAAAAAGGACTACTGCAAAATCCCTCTCTAAGCATTAACTTAGAAGGAAATTTTGCAATTAGTCCTTTTTTTCATTCGGGGGGTCATGATTGAATTTATAAACGAAAATACAGATTGTTTGCAATTGATAACCAGATAGCATCGATTCCTAAATGTGCAGTTGCGAACTTCATTCTATTCACTTAATCCCCTGTCCCCTCCTCTGACCAAGGTAGATCGGTAGACAATAATGCCGCAAAATTCTTATAGTCATCACGGTCCTTCAGTCGATGGCTCCGTCGCTTCTCATACCCGTCGCAGACCATTTTTTCTTCTGTTGTTTCTGGTACAACATTAGGAACGGTGAACTCAGTTTCTTCATTCATATGAGATGGTACTGCCACAAAAGTTGTGAAGCAGGTCGCTGCCAAATAACGCTCACCAGTCATGAGATCTTCTCCGATTACCTTGACAAAAACCTCCATAGACTTATTATGTGTGCCGGATACATAGCATTTCACGCACACCGAATGATTGGCATGGAGAGGTTTTAGAAAATTCAAATTATCCAATGAAGCCGTCACCGCGCCTCTGCGGCAATGACGCGAGATCGAAATGGATGCAGCATCATCGATCAGCGTCATCAGTTTCCCTCCAAATAAATAGCCGAAAGGATTTAAATCAAAAGGAAAAATGCGGTGTGTTTGAATCACACGGGATTCACGGCAGGTTCTTGTTTCAGTCAAAGCGCTCACTCTTTCTATGTATCATTTTTCTTCATTTCATACGAATTATCCCATCTTCATTGAACTTTTTCAAAAATTTCGAAAAGTATACAGTTTTACAGACATTCGGTATACTTGATTTATAAAGGAGGAGGTACATTTCATGGAAAAAGAAAAACCCTCGAAAATTATTCAATTTTTTGGCGGTAAAACATCCTATTACATTATCGGACTAATTATTTTAAGTTCCTTAGCCATCTATTTATTGAATACTGTTTCATTTATTTTCAGACCATTTGTGGTCATTATCACTACGGTACTCCCGCCAGTAATATTTGCATTGTTGCTGTATTATTTACTGAATCCCGTGGTCAATTTCCTCAGTAAAAAAGGAATTCCGCGGACCATCAGTATCGTATTAACCTATGTTGTGATCCTCAGCATATTTTTCTTCGGCGGAGCGAGACTTATTCCTGTGATTCAGGATCAAGCACAAGATTTGATCAAACAATTTCCAGAATACATTGATGACTTTCAAAATTCGATCAAAAATATTCTTGATGCCACACCCTTCGCGGCTTCTTCTGATCAAGCTTTGGATTCACTGGATAAATTGACCAAACAAGCTCTGAACTACTTAGCGAACAACTGGCAGGATGGTGCCAAAGGCTTAGGAACAATTTTTTCTGCTGTTTCTAGCACCGCCATCACCCTATTTACCGGACCCATTATCGCGTTCTTTTTGATCCAAAGTCCACATAAACTCTATAATGCAGTGATCGAAATGATCCCACCGCGATTTAGAAAAGATACTAGCTCACTAATCAGGATCGCCAATCAGCAGTTAGGTGCCTTTCTAAAAGGACAGGTGATCGCCTCACTCCTGCTAGGGTTAATTTACTGGGTTGTATTCCTGCTGTTAGGTTTGCAATTTGCGACAGTCATTGCGCTCGCCGCAGGGATTTTAAGTATTATTCCTTATATTGGATCTTTTTTGGCCTTCTTGCCTGGCGTGTTCATTGCCTTTCAAGATTCAACTTTTATGGTGGTTAAATTCGTTATCGCATGGTTTGTTGTTCAATTACTTCACGGCGACCTTGTTGTGCCTCGTGTAATGGGCGATAAATTGAAAATTCATCCAATTACCATTTTAGTTGTCTTATTAGTTATGGGGGATCTTTTAGGTTTGGTTGGAGTAATCTTCGGTATCCCAATCTATTCTATGATCAAATTATTGGTTGTCTTCACTTTCCGCAAATTCAAGCAGCGCTACAATAAATATTTTGCTGATGAAGGTGCTTATCGCAATACCGGATTTTCAGAGGATGATTATCTATAAAGAAAAAAAGGGGCTACGTCTTCATTTAGATGCAGCTCCTTTTTAAATTGTCATTTTTTATAAATAAATCGAAAAGAACATCAGTATCGCGCCCAGCATTACAAACAAATGCCAAACAACATGCATGTAACGACGGTTTTTCATACTATAAAAAAGAGAGCCCACTGTGTATGCTACTCCACCACCAACTAGCAGTAGCAATCCCTTTAGTCCAACACTCTGATACAAACTTGGCAAGGCAATGACGACCGCCCAGCCCATCACATTATAAATGATTGTAGAGAGCTTTGATACCGTCTTGACTTTACTTAAGGTCAAACTCTTGTAAACAATCCCAACGATCGCAGCTAGCCAAATAATACTCAGCAAGACAATCCCTATCGTCCCCTTAATATAAAGCAAACAGTACGGTGTGTATGTCCCAGCAATCAGCAAGTAGATCGAACAATGGTCGAATACTTGGAAGACTTTTTTTGCTTTAGTAAAGATCAAGCTATGATAGAGCGTCGATGCCAAAAACAATAGCAAAAGCGAGACTCCATAAACAATAAATGAAACATAATGCAACCCGCTGCTAGCCTTCCTCAACAAAAAAACAAACCCAACAATACTCAATACCACGCCTATACCATGCGTTATCGCATTTAGCACTTCATTTGTGATTAGATATTTCCGGCTAAATTTTGTATCCATTTATTTGTCACCTCGAATAATTTATTAAAGATACTATATCATAGTTTACGAAATAATCCAATCTAGTTTTCATAACTAGATTGGATTATTTAACCAAGAACAATCCCTTGTTTGATTAATTTATATCCAAAAACCAGCTCTTTATCGACAAATATCTCTGCTTCTTTTACTTCATTTAGTGCGATAATCAATTGATTCAAGGTTAATACTTTATCCGGTTGTTTGCTAAGAACGATTTTATCTTTTTCGACCTTTACGCTTAAATGATTCGTTTGCTTTTCCCCATCATTAATAAAAACATAGGTATAAGAAGATAATTTTTTCATTTTTCCAGTTGAATCCACTTGGATTGCAGTCAATAGATCTTTCGCCTTCATTAACTTCACCTCACATACTTATTGAAACTCACTTAAATACATTCGCTTACATTATAAACTAAAAGCAACACATCATGGCCATCGTTGATCCGCTTCCCGATTAACTGAATCGCTTTTTATTCTTATACATATGACAAATGTCCTACTTGTTTTTGATAGAAAACGATAAAGTGCAATTGAACAAAACAATTAGAAAAGAGGCTTACTGATGCGAAAATTTATTATTGATACAGATACCGGAAGTGATGATGCAGTTGCTCTAGCCATGGGATTGATGGATGAAACGATTGACTTGTTAGGGATTACTACAGTCTCGGGAAATTGTGAACTCACTCAAGCCACTAAAAATGCTTTAATGGTCGTTCAATACTCAGGTAAACAAGTTCCCGTTTACAAAGGCTGTCGCCTTCCGCTGCTTAGATCAGAACGAGTAGATGCTGTCAGTGTTCATGGTATCGATGGTATGGGAGATCTAGATCTTATTCATCCAGAACAAACACACGAAAAGCAGCACGCGGTAGATTTTATTATTGAAATGGTCGCCCAATACCCAGACGAAGTAGAAATTGCAATCATTGGACCCGCAACAAATATTGCCTTAGCGATCATGAAAGAGCCCGACATCATGAAACGAGTGAAACATTTTTATATCATGGGCACCTCTGGCTTTGCTTTAGGTAATGCCTCGACAATGGCAGAGTTCAATGTCTATGCTGATGCAGAAAGCTATGTACCTTTATTAAGAAGCAACGTGCCAAAAACAATCATTGGATTTGATATTTGCCTTGAAAATGCCTTCAAAGCGTCTGATATTAAACAATTGCGTAAAAAAAGCTCCCTAGGTAAGTTTTTAATGGATTGTAATCATACTGTACTTCAATACAACCTTGAGCGCAGTGGTGAAGAAGTCCTTGATTTACCGGATGCTGTAGCTCTTGGAGTCGCCCTCTGGGAAGAAGAAATAGTTCTCGAATCAAAAATGGTTTATGCGGAATGCTGTTATAAAGATGACAATACGTACGGATTAGTCATCTTAAATGACCCACAGGATATCTTAGCTGTTAACCATAAATACCCTGCAAACAATGCCGAGGTAATCACAAAAATTAATGGGGATAAGTTAAATAAAAAAATTATTGCGCTGATGTAACTTGAGCAAAAAGTAAAACGGTGAGCCCATCATTTGATGGCTCACCATTTTTTCTGCTTAATTTCTATCCAGACTTTTTGCAATCGTATTTCCTAAAGTCTGAACAATTTGAACCAACACAATCAATAATACGATCGTTGAGTACATCACTGCCGGTTCATTTCGTAAAAATCCATATTGATAGGCAATGCTTCCTAGTCCTCCTGCTCCGACTAGACCCGCCATCGCTGTTGCACCAATTAAACCAATCATCGCAATCGTCAATCCACGAATGATCCCGCCACGTGCTTCTCTTAGCAGTACACTACGAATAATGTGAAAATGACTGATTCCCATCGCTTGATAAGCTTCGATCACCCCTCCATCAACTTCCAATAATGAGGTTTCCACTAAACGTGCTAAATACGGTGCTGTATAAATGATCAGCGGCAAAAGTACCCCTTGCACCCCGATAGTTGTTCCCATGATCAATTTAGTCAGAGGCAAAATCAAAAATAGCAGGATAATAAATGGCAATGATCTCAGTACATTGATAATACTATTTAAAATTGAGTACAACGGAAGATTACTGTTCAGTCCGCCTGGACGAGCAATCACTAAGAGTACACCCAGCGGGATCCCGATAACGATCGAAAGCGCCAACGCCACACAGACCATCACGAGCGTTTGTCCCAATCCTTCGATCACGACATTTCCCCACTGATTCCAAAACTCACTCATTAAACAACCTCCTCTATAAGAACACCTTGACTTCTGATATACTCTTTCGCTAATTGAAAGTCCGTCTCTGTTCCGCCATCAAACTGAACCAACAGTTGACCATGGCGTTTTTCCTTCAAATAACCAATATTCCCGCTGAGTATGTTTGGACTCAGCTGAAAATCCTTTGCGACACGCGCTAAAACGGGCTCTGTTGCTTCCTCCCCAATAAATTGCAGCTGTACTAACCGTCCACTACCCTTATAAGCCGCTAAAACCTCTTCTGGGACATTATAACCATCATTCGCCCCAATGAATCGTTTCGTTGTTTCCTCTTTAGGACGAGTAAATAAATCGATCACAGGCCCCGCTTCGACGATCCTGCCGTCCTCCATCACTGCTACGCGGTCACATATTCGCTGAACCACATCAATTTCATGAGTGATTAGAAAAATAGTGATCCCTAGCTCCTGATTAATCTTAGTCAATAAGGTCAAAATTGATTCTGTCGTTTCCGGATCTAGCGCGCTAGTCGCCTCGTCTGATAAAAGAATCTCCGGCTCATGAGCCAAAGCCCTAGCAATTGCTACTCGTTGCCGTTGTCCACCGGATAACTGCGCGGGATAATTATCCTTGCGATCTGTCAAACCAACTAAGTTCAAATACCTAGCGACGCGTTCTTCGATGACGTCTTTCGAGACCCCCTCTAATTTTAACGGCTTAGCAATATTTTCATAAACTGTTGCGGTCGATAACAAATTATATCCTTGAAAAATCATGCCAATCTTCCGCCTAGTTAACAATAATTCTTTTTTGTTTAGTTCACGTAAATTCTGCCCATTGATCAGAATATCTCCAGTCGTAGGCGGCTCTAAAAAATTAATCATGCGTATCAAAGTGGATTTCCCAGCGCCAGAATAGCCTACTACACCAAAAATCTCACCCTTTTCAATCGTCAAATTAACCTCTTTTACTGCTTCTACACGACGTTTTTTCTGTTGATAAACCTTCGAAACTTCCTTAAGCTCAATCATGTGAAGGCTCCCTTCCAATTCGTATAACTGTATTCATTTTTCTGAAAGAAAAATAAGTTTGATTCTATTAATAGATGCGTACGATTAAATTATTAAAAGGCCGGTACAACAGAACCTTTAAATTTATCTTCAATAAATTTTTTCGTTTCATCCGACTGATAATACTTTTTAAGTTCTTTCACAATCTTGTCATCTTTGTTCTCTGTCCGTATTGCAAATACATTGTAATTCGGATTATCCTCTAATGGTTCATGATATATCGCATCATCATTAATAGTTAGACCAGCGCCAAAAGCAAAATTTGTATTGATTGCTGCTGCCGTTAACTCTCCCAACTGAGAAGGAATCTGTGATGCTTCCAGTTCCACAATCTCGATATCCTTAGGGTTTTCAGCGATATCATTTTTAGTAGCTTTAACTTCGACACCATCTTTTAGCTTCAAGACACCTGCTTCTTCCAATAATTTCAATGCCCGATATTCATTTGTCGGATCATTTGGCACCCCGACCTTGTCCCCCTTTTGAAGTTTACCTAAATCAGAAACTTTTTTAGAGTAAACCCCTAATGGGAAGGCCACTGTTTTGAAAGCCGTTTCGATCTTGTAGTCCTTATCCTTCACTTGTTGCTCCAGAAAAGAGAATGTTTGATAACTATTTCCATCTAAATCACCATCATTTAGTGCTGTATTAGGTGTATTATAATCATCAAAGCTTTTGACTTTGATCTCGATTCCATCTTTCTTCGCTTGTTTAGCAACCTCTTCCAGTATCTCTTGGTGTGGACCAGAGGTCACCCCGATCGTCACCTTTTTCTCATCCAATGGTTTTGCTTCGCTTTTACTGCCACATCCCGTCAATACTCCGCTAACTGCTAATGCTGCTACCCCTAATAAAATACCTTTACATAATTTTTTCATCATCATTTCCTCCTAAATTAGTTTCTTTTTTCTTCCTGTTTTTGAGCGTCCAGAAGAATTATCAAAATGCAATCAGCCTATAACAAAAGAAAAAAAGCCCGCCCTCTTCCACACATTATGTGTTTGAAAAGGACGAGCTTACTCGCGATACCACCTTCATTTGCAACAGTCTCACAACCATTACCTCAACAAGTACAGTCATACTTGAGCGTTAATAACGAGCGCTGCCCCGTCACTGCCTACTTATCGGCAATGCCATTCAGAGACCATTTTCTAAATCCTTCAACATATCCGCTCTCACCTAATCGGACTCTCTTTAATGTTTCGTAATTTATACTTTTCTCTTCATCACGTTTCTTTGTTTAACAAATTGATAAGTAGTATCTTACACATCTAAATAAAGGCTGTCAACACTTTTTATCACCAAAAACACATTTGACTTTAATTTGCACAAAGCATAAACTAGTTGAAATCTCACTTTTAAAGAGTGAAATTAATTCTTATCAAATGAAATGGTAAATAGCTTGAATTTGGAGCCCCTCAATCAAGCAAAAACTTGTTCCTCAATATAAAAAGGAGTTGAATTTAATGGACATTACTACAGAAGTAAGACCTGGCGCCAATCGTTATGCTTGTGGAGAAAATATACTGCAGGATTTACCAAGTTACTTAGCAGGCTTCAAGAAAATTGCCGTTATCACAGGTGAGAAATCCTCTGAGGCTTTCAAAAAATACTATCGCAAAGAACTTCACTATCCAACCTATCGATATGATGGTAGTTCCAGCCACGAGAATGCTGTTGAATTAGCTAACAAAATTGAAGAAGCCGAACTAATTCTAGCCATCGGCGGTGGACGTGTCATAGATACAGCAAAAATGACTGCTGAAGAACTTAATGCTGAACTGATGGTCATTCCAACATTGATCTCAAATTGTGCGCCCTTCACCCCGATCGTTGCTGTTTATCACCCAAATCGAACGTTCAAAGCTATGGGATTTATGAAACGGGCACCTTTTTTGACATTAGTTGATTCAAAATTCCTATTGGCAACTCCTAAAGACTATTTTGTAGCTGGTATCGGGGATACTTTAGCAAAGTGGTATGAAATCGAAGGGATTACCCGTAATCTTCAAGAGGATGAAAAAACCGCTTATATTAGACTGGGAATCGCTAGTGCTAGAGCTATCCAAGAGTTGCTATTAAAGGATGCGATTCCAGCGATTGAAGACCTTGAGAACCATAAGGCAACACCTGCCTTTAGCCGTGTAACGGATACTATTATCGGTCTAGCGGGAGAAACAGGAGGATTTGCTGCTTCCTTCGGCCGTTCTGCCGGTGCTCATGCGATTCATGATGGACTATCCTATCTGGAGAGCACTCACAATCAGCTTCATGGAAAGAAAGTTGCCTATGGAATTCTCGTTCAATTAGCACATACAGACAACTTAGACGAGATCAAAAATCTAAAGGCCTTTTATCAAGCGACTGGACTCCCTCTAAAACTAAAAGACTTAAACGTGCTTGAGACGTCTAAAGAGGCTCTAGAGTCGGTAATAAGCCATGCTGCTTCTTCTAGCGAAACATTTAAAATGATCGATCCTAAGATTACATCAGAACAAATCTATAAAGCTATTCAAGTAGTCGAGTCTTTATAAAGTTTACTTTCAGCCTATTGAGGTGTACCTCAATAGGCTTTTTATTTTGAAGTTTACTTTTTAAAGACCAACAAAATGTTTACCTTAAAAAAGCTTTAGAGCATACTATTTAATATAGTTTACCTCAAATAACACTTATATTAAAGCTTTTTATATTAAGTAAACTTTTAATGAGCAAATGTTCCCTCATATAAAAAGTTTACTTAATTAAGGATATATTGAAGTTTACTTTTTAATTTGAGGTTTACTTTATTAAGAATAGTCCTTTTATTCAATTTAATCTCAAATAGTACACTCATTAGTATAGCAACATTTATTTAAAGTTTACCTAATGATTTTCAGGCTGATAAAGGTACACTCTAAAAAAGTAATTTAGGGTGTACCTTTATATATGCTTAGGTTTACTTCAATTTATTTTTATTCAGTAAACCTTTAAATCTAAGAATACAGTTTACTTTTTAAATAAAGTTTACCTCGAACATTTGATTTAAGTAAACTTTTAAACACCAATAAAAGTTTACCTTTATATATTATAT
>NZ_JAFLVR010000003.1 GCF_017315985.1 Candidatus Enterococcus murrayae
TGGATTGTATGAAAAACAAGAAAGAACAGGAGGAAGAAAAACGACTTTAACTATGTTTTACCAATCGTCTTCAATACAGATATTATTAATAATGTAATTAAGAAAAAAAGAAAGATAGTAACTATTGAAATGTAAAATAGAAATAACTCAATTGAGAGCCTCGAATAATTTTACTAAATAATTTGGAAAAATCAACTATTCTGTTTATTAAATATTGAAAGTTTTTGTTCAAATTTATCTCATTATCATTCGAGTTTTTATTGAGGAAATATTGAAATTTGGGGTGTGAAAATGAAAAATGCTAAGAAATTATTAATATGTGCTGGTATAGTTGCTTCACAATTACCAATTAATGTATTTGCAGATTCAACAGAATCGACAGAACCGACTACGGAAAGTTCTATTGAACAAGTTAGTAATGCTGAAGATAAAGAAAAGAGTATCACTACTTTGTCAACAATTGCTAATATTCCAGATCCAGTTTTTTATAATGTGCTGGATAACTTATTAAAACAATCTTTGAACTATCAAGTAACAATAGAAGATATGGCCACACTTAAAGAGCTTAATGCGGATGCTATTTGGCCAAATGCTCGATACATTTCTTCTGTTGAAGGCATAGAAAACGCAATTAATTTAGAAAGTTTAATTCTGAATAATCAAAAGCAATTATCCGATCTATCACCAATTAGTAAATTAGTTAAATTAAAAAGGTTATTGCTGCAATGGACAGGAGTAAATAGTTATGAAGATTTAGCAAATTTAACGAATATTGAAGAGCTTCAAATTGGTGGAGATTATGTTAGTGATTTGACTCCTTTATATGGATTGAAAAATCTAAAAAAATTGTATCATGATTCTGGTAGTTGGGCTGAATTAGGACACACGCCAGTGAAAATTTCTGATCTTAGTGTTTTTTTGGGAGTAACTAATTTGGATACGCTTAGTGTAACCTTTGATGACGTTAGGGACCTTACACCATTAGCTGGTAATAATAGTTTGGAAGTGCTGGATTTACGTAATAATTTGATTGAAGATGTCAGTACACTACTAGAAATGCCCAAATTATACTATGTAGATTTATCTAATAATCTAATTTCTGATTTAAATATTTTAGAAAGCAATAGAGGATTGGGATATCTCGCTGCTCACAATAACAAAATTCAAGATATATCGAAGTTAAAAGAAATGTTCAACTCTATGGAAAATAGGTTTACTAATTCAATGTTGGATTTACGTAATCAGTACATTCAAGCTTCTGATATGAGGGTTAAAAAAGGAAGTTCTTTTACTTCTATTAATCCTTGCATAGATCTCGATGGACAAAGTATGCCTATTACTAGTCTAAAAATAGATTCTATTGATTCAGAAACTCAAACTATTGAGAAAAGCGGATTATATTCATTTAATGTGGTATATGAGACGGTTAATTCAAATGGTGTCCCACTGAAATATTCTGCTGAGGTAACAAGGAATATCGAAGTTTATGATGACACTGTTGATCTAGCCAAAGTAAACGTGCATGACTCAACCATATATGTAGGTGACAAGTGGCAAGCAGAAGATAACTTTGACAGTGCGTTAGATAAGGAAGGTCAAGCAGTAGACTACAGTGCACTCACAGTTGATGCTAGTCAAGCAGATACGACAAAGGCAAGC
>NZ_JAFLVR010000030.1 GCF_017315985.1 Candidatus Enterococcus murrayae
TAATATTTTACGAGGAGAATAGGTTATGAAGAAAATGATTTTAGATATTGATACTGGTGTAGATGATGCAATGGCGTTAGCCTACGCAGCAGGAGCGAAGGAAGTAGAGTTGATTGGTGTCGTGGGAACTTATGGCAATGTGTATACCAAACAAGGGGTAACCAATGTTTTAAATCTTCTCGAAATGCTTGGGAGAACCGATGTCCCGGTGTATTTAGGAGAAGAGCATGCAATGAAGAAAGATTATTTTGATCGCCTAGAAATCAGCGCCAAAATCCATGGTCAAAACGGTGTGGGAGAAATCCCTCTTAAGACTGCTCAACGAGAGGTTGAATCAATAGGAGGCGTAGATTTTATCATTGACGCTATCAAAAAATACGGCAGTGAGTTAACGATTGTTGCGACAGGACCAATGACTAATTTAGGAATGGCACTTCAAAAATACCCTGAGATGTCTAATAAAATCGGTCAAGTAGTGATCATGGGAGGGGCCCTAACTGTACCTGGCAATGTGAGCCCGTTTACTGAGGCAAATATCTCTCAAGATCCAGAAGCGGCTAAACTTCTTTTTGAAAGCGGTACCCCGATAGTTATGGTTGGGCTAGATGTAACAATGCGCTCAGTACTCCAATATTCAGATACCAATCGTTGGAGAGAAACAGGTAGTCCAGCAGGAAGAAACTATGCTGATATTGTTGATTATTATATTCATATTCATGAGGAAATTGCGCCATTTTTAAACGGATGTTGCTTGCATGATCCATCAGCAGTTGCAGCAGCGATTCATCCAGAATATTTTACGACGCTTCCATTGTATATGACGGTTGAGACAGACGGACCATCTGTCGGCAGAACAATCGGAAGAACTGAGAAATTACGAGAAAAGAATCCAAATGTTTCGGTATGCATTGGAGTTGATTCGGAGAAAGTAGTCGCTGATTTATGCGAAACGTTAGAAACACTATTTAAAAAATAATGGAGGGATACGACTATGGAGGAGAAAGTTATGTTGAATGAACAGATACATTCGAATGTGAAAAAGCTGATGCCAAGTCTTTTGATCCTATTTGTTTTGTCGAACTTGATGGTTCAGGCATTCGTGACTGTTTCACCGTTGATTGCCACAAATTTCAATATTTCTGCTAGTACAGCAAGTATTCAAGCGACGATCACCACAATTACTTTAGGTGTTTGCAGTGTCATTTATGGGACACTATCAGATTATATTCCGGTCAAAAAACTGCTCATCTTTGGCATTTCTGTATTAAGTTTTGGTTCTATTCTGGGCTTTGTTTTTCAAGGGAATTACGGGATGATTGTTGTTGCGAGAGCGGTTCAAACAATGGGGCAGGCGGCCATAAGTTCTCTTTATTTGGTCATTGCATCAAGATATTTGGAAGGAAGCACCAAAATAAAATATTTTGCTTATTTTACAGCTTGTTTTCAATTGGCTCAGGCAGCAGGCGTTTTAGTGGGTGGTATCATAACGACTTATATTTCTTGGCAGTTACTGCTTCTGATTCCACTATGTTCAATTGTGTTCATTCCGATTGTTATGAGATACACGCCTGTAGAAGAGCAGGGAGAAAGAAAAAAAGTAGATTTTATCGGCTTAGTCCTATTTAGCGGAATGATTGTTTTGCTTACATTGTTCGTAGATGGCTTACGAGTTCCTTATCTAATAGGTATGTTTGCTTTAACGTTGATTTTCTTATTTTATATTAGTCGAAATCAGCAGGCATTTATTACTCCTCAGTTCTTCAAAGAAAATAAGCGTTATTTTCGTGCACTCTACATGGTTATTAGTATTTATTTAGTCCAATTTGCTTTCTCTTTTGTCAGCACGTTTGTTGTGACAGATGGTTATCAAGAACCGTTGTCTTTGGTATCCTACATTCTACTACCAGCGTATATTGCAGCAGCGATCATAGGTGGAATAGGGGATAAAATTACAAACAAGCTTGGTCGATTTAATACAATTCTTTTAGGAATATCCCTTATTACGGCAGGTTTACTGATTGCAGGAGTATTCATTACACAAGGAAAAATAATTTTATCAATTAGCGGGATTCTATTTTTTGTAGGGTTCAATACTCTTTATTCACCACTATTGGACACAGTAACAGGTACCCTTCCCTCGAATGAACTTGGTCGAGGCATTGGCTTGAATGATTTATCAATAAACATAAGTGGTTCATTAGGTGTAGCCATTTGCGGAAAGCTGATTGCCAGCAAAGCGGCAGATAAGATCAATCTACTCTCGACACCTCAAAATTTGCGCACATTTCAAACTATTTTCTTCCTATTAAGCATCGTTGGAATACTCGCGATAGTATTTTTCCAGTTCAATAAAAACAAGCTCAAGGTTGTACAGAAGAAGGATGCTTAGGTTTAGATTTTAATGATAGAGAAAAAATCATGATCCCAATTTCGGATCATGATTTTTTTGCGATCAGAGCTATGGTAGAAGGGGTGAGCATGTGATGTTAAATAGCGTTTTTCAGTGAAATATTTTTTATTACTAAGTATTTATATGATATTTATCGAATTAAATAATATAAAAAGATATTTATTCGTTGACTTTGTTGTTTTGTAACCTTACCCTAATACTAGATAATATTTATTATAAAGTGTAGATTGAAAAGAGAAAAATAGATGGTCATACTTCACTAAATCACGGTGGAAAAAAACAACATGGGTAGTGGTGTTTACTGATAAAACCGAGAATTTAATTACCACATATCCAGTTCCAAAACCATAATATCTGGTGGGAGGAAAAGATGAGTAGAAAAAAGTATATGCCAAAATTACTAAAAGAGTTTCAAGATATATATGAAAATCCCGATAATTTGAAAACTTTTTATATTTACTATATTTCCTTAGTAAACTTTGTTAAAAAGCATCCTAAATATTTTACTAAAAGTATTAAAGATGCTTGGGGATTATCTGAGTTAATGGCTATTAATCCGATGGAGTATATTGTCGAAAAGCCTGATTTATCTTTAGGTATGGAAAAACGTGGAATAGGCAGTATAGATTTTGGAAGTGCAGATACCCTAGCAATGTCAATTAGTAGTACATTGTGGGACATGATAACAATTTATTCAGAAAAAGAGTGCCCTTTTACACCAGACATGGAACTGCGATATGTAAAAAATGTCTCCGATTGTGGTTCTGAAACTATCATTTTGGAATGCTCGCAGTGTGGATGGACGGAGAACCTTAAGGGTGAAGAATACAAGGGGCCATTTGGTAAAATTCTTCCAGTAAATAAACAGGAACTTCAAAAGCTTAAATATTAGGCACTGGACATAGAAGCTTAACAATATTGGATGTCTAGTATTCTGCGATTTAGATAACAAAATCAACTGTTTCCCAAAAAATAAAGGAGTTATGCATTGATAAAGATTAATAAGGATGTTGTATACGTAGGATTTGCACCAGCAATAAAGCACTTTTTTATTGGCTATTTTGATTTTAAAGGGAAGACAACTAGAGCGGGATATTGGTGGGTTATGATTGGTTTTCTTATTCTGTCACTCTTTCTAATTCCCGTCGTAGGTTATCAAATTGCCATTATGATAAATATGATGATTCAAGGTGTTGACGATGAACTGGCTTTGGATTATGGAGCGAATAATTTGCTGATGTTAACAATTGGTGTACTGGTCATTTATCTATTATTTCTTTTTATTCCGACGCTAGCTTTGCATGCAAGACGCTGTCGGGATGCTGGGTTAAGAGGACGAGGTTTTTTCGTATTATGGATCGTTTCTTTATTATCAACGCTATTCGCTTCAATGGATTTTTTTCTTAATATATCATTGATCTATTTTTCTTATCGGTCTGGAGCGGATGTGGTTTTTGTGTATATGAATTATATTATCGGACTATTCTTTTTTATTTTAACTCTTCTTCCTTCAGACTTTTTAACTACTAGTAGCAAAAATAAATTAGTGACCTTTTTTCTGAGAACGAAGGACCTGCAATAGAATGACAGCTAGATTCGTGAAGTTGAAAGTGGGAAGGGGATAGTAAACGATCAATCATAAGAGTTTTCTCTATTACAGACACACGTCCATTTCAAATGGAAAACATGAAATAAGTAGAAGACGAGAATAATTTGGTACATTTTAACTTTTTAGGGTGAAAATATTTTTATCGATGTTACAAAGGTGGGGAAAATGAAAAATTTAAATGTTATACGGTGGGGGCTTTCGATAGGAGTCACTTTATTAATGTGGTATTTTTTAACGACGGTGCAAATCGGCAGTGTCTATGATGGATATTTCGGTATTTATGATCTTGTATGGTTATTACCCAGTTTTGCTCTTTTAGCTGGCCTACAAGTGATTATCCACGAAGCTGGACATGCGCTTTTCGGCAAATTGACGGGCTACAGAATGAACAGCTTTCGGATATATACACTTATGTGGATCTGGCAACCGGATGGCAAAATAGCTTTCAAACAATATTTTAATGCGAGCGCGGATGGACAGTGCTTAATGGCACCGCCAGATTATAGTGAAAATGAATGGCCGTTTCGTTGGTATCTGTCAGGTGGCGTGCTGTTGAATTTGCTTGTGAGTATTTTTGTTCTAGTGGCTTTTGATCTGTCATGGGTTACATTAATCTTTTCTTGTGTGGGACTTGATTTTGCTATAATTAATGGGATTCCCGCGGAGCATAACGATGGTAAAACTTTGTTGCTGGCTTCGCAACAGAAAGGATATCGCTATTTACTCTATTTGGAGCTGAAAGTGAACCAATTACTTAATAAAGGTCTGGTATTTACTGAGATGCCGAGGCAATATTTTGAGAAAATAGAAACGGGTTCTATGCGCACACATCTTGATGATAGTCATGATCTATTGCGAGTATCCTATTTTTTTGATACAGAACAATGGGATAAGCTTGAGCTGGAACTGGAAAATCTTTGGCAGCAACTAGATAAGGTCGCTCCAATTTATCGAACTAAAGTTAAAGCAGAATTTTTGTTTTATCTCTTGATTTTTCATCCTGATGATCCACGAATTGAAGAGATTTGGCAAGATAAAAAATTTCGAACAATCTTGCAGTTAGAAGATCCGATAGTTCCTCGATTAAGAGCAGCTTTTCTTTATTATAGAGAAAAAAATCTTTCGGATGCTTTAGATACTTTGAAAAACGGGGAAAAGTTTTTTGCGAACTCGCATACATTAGGTGATCAAGAAAGGGAAATTCAATTAGCTCATTGGTTAAGGAAGCGGATGATGAAACAGGGGACTTTATCTGATGAAATAGATACCTCTCAAATAGTCAATAAAGTCGACGATTTGGATAAAGCCGAAGATAGAAGATCCTTAATCATGTTTGCCATTTTAATGATTGTTTTGGTTGCAATAGCTCATTGGGCTTGCATTTTCTTTGTGGACTTAGTCAGCATAAAGTGATAACGCTAACAAAAAGAGAATACGTTTTCTTGCGGAAAATTTTCGGATTAATAAAAGAGAGTAAAAGTTGACATTAAAAATGACAAGTCAAACTGAGACAGATTCCGACTAATGCATGCAATTAATGGATGTTGGTATTACTAGAAAATAGATAAAGAGAATAGTTCTTTATTCCAAAAGCAAATATGACGAATAAATAGTTTTCTTTGTTTTATCTTTATAAAAATTACATTTTACATTATTAATTACTTTGGAATTAGTGTAAACTATAACTAAAGTCGAAAGAGTGTTCAAAATTAGAATGTTGGGAGAATACAGGATGAAAAAATGGGTTGTTTTTGTAGGAATGGTAGCGGTTTTAGCAGGATGCGGTTCCGATGGAGCAAAGGAAACGAGTGAATCAGAGAAAAATACTAAGTCGGCCTCTACGACAGAGGTTTCTAGCTCTACGACCGTTCAATCATCTTCAGAAAAGAAGATTGAACTAAAGGACGTCGATTTCCAAGTTGAGGGAACGAATTATAAAATGAAAATTGTGGATAGATGGGATGTCGTTGAAGACGAAGAGTTCTCATTTGCTGCTGAAAACGAAGATAAAGCGGAATACATGATGGTAACTGGTGTCAAAAAGACGGATGTCGAGAATTTCGATGCTATAAAAAAAGCAATGAAAGAGGACATGAAGTCTGATGATGAATTCCATATCAAAGAAGAAACAATTAAAGAAGAACCGTATCAAACATCTCATTATGCAGGTGAATTATACAGCTTTATTGGGAATACTGAGGGAGTAAAAGCAGAAGTTCGTTTTTATTTTTTAGAAACAGAGACAGAGTATGTTGTTCTTAATGTGATAGGGCTACCTTCATTCTTTGAAAAGAATAATGATTTAGTCACTGAGATGTTAAATTCATTTGTAGCTGGATAAGACAAAGGCATCGTTTCGATAGGAACCCAATTTTTCTTGTTTTACCAAAAATTGGCGAAAAAGTCTTTATGTATGTTGAAAGATCTTAACGTATTAAAAACCAATACTCTTAAAGTTTTTATTAGGAGTATTGGTTTTTCTACTATTATTGATTGAGATCAACAGAATGACAGGGAGAAGAAAATAGGCTAGTCATTTCGCAAATGTCTAATAACTCGGGATCTACACGCCAAATAGCTTAAATTATATTGTGAGTTTAAGCCATTTAGTGTTTTTTTCGTATGGTTTCGTATGGTTTAGAACAGATGGAATATAGTGCAAAGCTCAGAAAAAATCTGTTTTTAAAATTTCGCTGACATCAGGAAGAGGGACTTTTCGTGAATTATTTTTCTTTTATGAAAAAATCGATATTTTATTTGGGGATAATCAATAACGCAATAAACTAGTCAATTAAAACAAAAATCAATGGAGTGAAAGGGTGAGGGAGCTATGGTCAGTCATTTTTCAACAATTGGATTACCGCTTAATTCTAACGAGGAGTTTATGGAATACGCCAAGTTCGTTTATGAATCTGGAGAGAAAATCAAAGCTGGTCAGAGGTCTTATTTAAAATTAGCGCTTGGAGAAGGAATTGAGTTATGGGGACAAGTAGACGAGGATAATGAAATGATTGGTCTGAATCCGCATTTTAGAGGAAATGCGGTCTCAATTGTTCGTTTAACAGAAAAGATCAATAATCCTGCTGCTACGGTTTTGGATGGACAAATGTATGGTGAAGCTGAACCGAGTGAAGATGGAGGCTTCACCTACCCTTTCGTCTTTGATATGCCGGATGCCGCTCTGCATGAGTTGAGCTTTCCCGTGATTAAAAAGGTTCAGCTAGCGGCTTTTGCTCATGAGTTGACCATTTATACCAATGAGGAGAACTATAAGCAAGCCCAAGAAAGTGAAGGAGGAGTAAATTTTGCAACAGAATTTTTTATTCCTTCCGGTCTATTCAGCGAGGAAGAGCCAGATTTTGTGCCAGACTCCACTGCAATTTTTGGTGGGCGAGTGTTGACCGTTAAAAAAATAAAAAATTCTCACACAGCTGAATTTTTCTATTATGCTAAGGTCAAGACCTTGGGAGGAGAAATTGATGTGGTCATGGACCCAGAGCTAGTGACTGAAAAAATTACGGATCAGAGTATCCTCTCGGGGTCATTTTGGTTAACAGGTCAACTACTTCATGATTTATAGCTCAATGAAATCGATAGTAATTGATAAATGATTAAAAAAGCTGCTGAATAAGACTGATGATGAAATAAATGAAAATGATGTGTATACGATGTTTTCTCAACAAGAATTAGAAGAGTTAGCCAAAGCACCAACTGATAAGCATAAAGGTGAGCTAACAGAATTACTGGCTTATATAGGCAACGGAGGTGTTTTATATGAATATTTATTTACTAGAGTATTACGAAGAGATTGATCATGGGAATTTTGAAACGGAAGAATATAATCTCATAGGAATATACTTAACAGAAATAGAAGCCAAAAATGTCAAGAAAGAAATAATTAAAGAGAAACGAATCAATGAAGAGTATCTTTATGTGAGTGGTGCTAGAATGGGCAAAATCCAATGGGAAGGAGGTTTTGTATATGTCTAAACCAAAAGTGATATTTGTGCTGTATCATATATACAATCGAACCTTCGACGGTGTTGCTTGGCGAGAAAGCAAGAGAATAGGTTTTTTTAATACAAGAAAAGAGTGCAAGGATGTCATTGAAACAATGAAAGATTCTAAAGGTTTTAGAGATCATTCAGTAACGTGTTTTAAAATATTTGAATATGAGATAGGTAAAACCTATTGGCAAAACGAATTTTAAATCTGTATAGTCTATCGTTTAAAATCGCTAAATGAATGAAACTTTATAAAAATATTTTTAGAAGTAATGGGAGAAGAAGTGGATATAGGAGATTTATGCCTGCTGTATTTTAACAACTTGAAGCATCGGTTACTATGACCTTGCGGTGATGTGGAGGGATATTTTCTAAGAAATTTGATATCTATTTAGTTGGCGAATGAGAAAATTAATTACTGGACCAGCATATAATGATTATGACCGACTTTTAGAGAGTGAGTATATTATGAAAATAGGATGCGTTTGTGGAAACATACTGAACGATGAAAACTTAGAGACTACAACCCCTCTAATAATTTTTCCTTAGAAATTTTTAGAATGACTGATTCCATAAACTTTTTAAGAGACTGCTGATATTGGATCGAACTGGAAATAATTAATAGGAATTGCATGTACGCAGAGGTGGATAAAAATGAATGAAGACGTGGATATGGACGAGCTAGACGAGTTATTAAATCTGTTTAATAGAGTGGTAAAAAACTTATATGATTTCACTGCACCTGCTGACAAGCAAATAGAACGACTAAAAGGTTTTGCAGTTGCTGATGAGATAGCTTCTGATTTTTCTGATATTTCGATGAAGTATGTAAAAATACTATTCGAAAACGAGTGGATCACAGGAGAACAGTACCAGGATTTTTTAAACATTGATAAAAAATTGCATCAAATGAGTAAAACTAACAAAGATATCTGGGATGAAAATGCGCTTAAGAATGCAGAAGAATGGAAAGAATGTAGAGATATGGGATTAGAAATATTAAAATCACTAGGATATTAAAACTTGAAAACTGATGGCATGACCAGATTAACAACTTATTAACTTTCAAGACTCTGTTTAACAAGTGTCATCTGATCGAGAAATTGGAGAAGTAGAAAATGGACAATCATCTATTACGTGAAAAATATATAACTAGTATTGAAGATGTAGCTCTTGAAATCAGTCAATCTGATTATTGGAGAACTCAATTTTTTGAAAGTGAATATGATCAAAGAATACTAATAAGTGAACAAAATATTGAAAACGTACCCATTTATATTAAGCATATTTTTACTGAAGAAAAATTGATGTTCTTGGTTTCGAAAGTTAAAGAATGCCCAGAAGTATTCGATGAGGGAAGCATAATATTTAAATTTGAGAGTGTGCCCTTTGCATCGATCACCAGATTTTCAGGGAATTGATGTATTTGTTTTTTTGCTCCTTAGTCAAATTGAAACAAAACTCGCAAGCTCTTTCGGAGTTAAAATAGAGATTTGGTGAATCGTTAAGAAGGGGGCAGTGACAATGACAAGTAAAGAATTGAATTTATTATTGATAAAAACATTCCCAAACCTTAATAATGCTTATGAGCAAGAAGTTAGTTGGCAAGAAGGGAATCGTACTGGTTCTCATACTGTTTATGGAGATGTTTTAACCCCGTACGTAATTAGCTGTATAGAAAATAATAATCAAAAAGAGATAAAAAAAATATTTACTTATATTGATTTTCTATTATCAAAAAAAGATTCATATATTGAGGAAGTAATTACTTTTAGTGTACTTGAGAGTATTGAATATTTGTTAAATCAAAATAGAGGATTTCTGTCTGTGATGGGAAAAGAAACAAAGAGAGTAGTGAAAGAACAGGAACAGGCTAAATAAACAAAATTTTGAGAAAATTGGAAGGCGAATGTTTTCGTCGCATTTTATAAGTAGCACCTGAAACTTAAGTACTAACAATTTCCTCGCGTCAAGGAATGGACAACTGTGTCCATCAACACTACTAGTTATGTGCATCATAAAACGGGAATTCTTTTAGTAGAAAAACAATTGAAGGAGGGAAAAATTCTGAGCGAGCCAAAAGTAAAAGTTGAGTTTAGCCTTGAAGGATTGAACTTAGACCCTGAATATGTGACTAAAAAAATTGGATTAAAACCGCACATTTTTTACAAAAAAGGTGAGATAGCTCAAAATCACAAACCTTACAAACAAGGATGTTGGTCAATAATTGTTCCATATGAGGTATCGTATGACATTTCTGTTCAAGTCGAAAAATTATTTAAGATGATTCGGGATAAAAAAGAAATAATTTTAGAAGTAAAAAAAATGTATAAGGGAGATGTAATTTTGAGCGTGGTTATCGAGGTGGAGAATCAAACAATTCCAGGAGTCACCTTTGAGAATCAGCATATTACTTTATTAGCCGAATTGGAGGCCGATATGGATGTAGACATATTATTGATTTCATAGGATGGCTTTCGCTTTCGACTTAAGTAAGAATGATGGGTTGCTTCGTTCGAACTTAGTAAATAAGCAATACGCGATGAGACACAATTCTATTTTTAAGTAATTTACAGGGAGCTTCCTGAGGTAGCGAAAAAATATTGAAGAAAACAATTTATGGCGAAAAAAATGGCTGGATATGAAATAAATAGATTAGAAATACTGAGTCAAATAGCGGCATATTATTGGGAGGGCATATGGATAACCTTAAAATAGAGAGGGTTTGGCAGGATTCAAATTTGTTAGAGTTAAAAGTCAGTGCAAAATCTAAGTACATCAAGGTTACTCAGGTTTGTTATGTTCAGAACGAGGATTTACAAACTATTGGAAAGAATATCCAAGATTTTTCTTTTAATTTTAATAAGAAGTGTTATGTGGAATTTGGAGAAAAGAGTGGAAATAGGACGCCTGCTTTTTCGTTGGAATTTTTGCCAGCGGATAAGACAGGAAATATATTAATAGAAGTTGATATGGAAATTGATGATAATGATGAAGGAAGACATAGAAGCTGTTTTTATATACAAAGTGAAATTGGTCTTGTAGAACGATTCGGCAAGAGTTTAATCCAAATGACAAGAAGTAAAGTTGATGAAATAAATTTGAACATTTAGAAAAGGAATGTTATACCCATTTTAATGAGTTGGATTTGGAGGTTAAGATGCTAAATCACAAATTTTATAAGTATGATGAAAATTTTCAAATTCAATTTGTACAAGAGGATGATTTTATTCGAATATCACATTCTCTAATACAGGAGTTAAGTAATTGCTTAAGTAAGCATATTTTCACGGAATATAATTCGGAAGAGAAAATTTATGGACTTAATGGAAGTGACACATTGCTTGGCAAGGAAGACATTTTGTATCTTCAAAAATGTCTGGTTTCAAATAGTAGTAATGCACCTGAATATATGAAGTTCATGTCGTTCTTAGAAGAATGCCTTTCTAGCGGAAATCAAGTGTTGCACGTGGATGGAAGTCCATCAACAGGAGGACTGATCCATGATTTTATCTTATGCAAAGAATTACCGGAAGACCTCAATCCAAGAAAGTACAAAAGCATTAGTATCAAAATTCAAGATCAATTTATTGAAGAAAATTATGATGTTTTCAAGAATGTGAAAATGTATTGGAACAATATGTACACCATTGATCAGGGATTTAGTTATTATGGGATAACCATTATTACTCCCGATATAGCTAGAAATCTCCTTGAAACTGTAGGAACCTATTTGGATGGAAATAAAGCAGAGCAAGCGGAGTATTTTATAGGTAGTGAGTGGGACACTCTGAAGCAAATTTTGGAAACATCTATTTCTGAAGGCAAATTGGTTATTCATTTTGGGATTTAACTTTCATGCAATAAAGAGAAATTATTTTTACTGTGCCCCGATCAATTTAGACTAGACGCTGACACCATAAGTTGATAGCGTTAAAAAAAATATGTATCTATTTCGAAAGCTAATTATTAACCAAGAAATGAGGGGTATCATGCAAGAGCAACAAGAGTGGGAAATTCTTTCGGACCAACGATCAGAGGAGCTTTGGAAAATTGTCTACCAACGATTTTCTTTTGAGCCAGATTATTCTGCAAAAGATGTTCGCTATACATTAACAGAACCTTACGATCTTTACAGTTGCAAAGATGTAGGCGCTATAGCAACTTCTGATCCTAACTGGCGTGAAACAATCAGAAGTATTTTTTGTGCGTGCTTGAAAGATCAAGAATACATGTATGCTCTAGATTGGCAGCATACCTGCTATAAATACTATCCTCAAGTAAAGATACGTAAAGAAAATCCGACGTTCATTTTAGATGCTCAGGGTGGGTATTTTGCGTACTTCCCAGAGTATTATCCTGATGGAGATTACTATTTGTTCTTTTCCAAGGATTTATCATGGGGGTATTTGACTGATCCATGGCGGCAGCATATTTTTGTGTATGGTGAGCAGTTGAGAAAAGAAATTCAAAAGAAAGCACAGTATCTAGGGTTTAGGCTGATTGAATCTAGTATTGAGAATGACTAAAACGGTTAAATGAAGATTAATAAATTGTTTTAGTTGGTTTAAAGCATGTACCTGAATAAAAAATAAATGACGTAATCAACAGAATAAATATTAGTAAGGAGATTAACAATGCGATCGAAACTAAAATTATCCGTTTATAATAAAAAAGACGCCAACATAATGTTACTGGTATGCATTATAGGATTACTAGATTCTTTAAAAGATGGAATATTAGCAATAGACGAATGTGAACAGTATTTGTTTAGCCCCTATTCTTTAGATGTTTTAAAAAGAAAAGGTATAGATAGGAGAATTATCGATATCGTACACTTAGGAACTGAATTGGAGGATGTAGAATCATTGCTTCCTGAGAGACTGGAGGCCAACATTCAAGAATTACATCAACGAGCAAAAGATCTGCTAAGGGAAATTAAACCAGATGGAATATACTATGGGGAAAAGAAGTGGTTAAATAAGAAATGATGTAGAGTTTTTGCACATAGAGGATCAGCAAAAACAAGTCAATATGACTTGTATATCAAAAATTTTATGATTTTGACACATGATCCAATGGTAATCCATGTTTAACATTTTGTTGGCATCAAGAAAAGGGACTTTTCGTGAATTATTTTTATTTTAGGAAAAAATCGACATCGGATTAAATCGTTAGTTAGGAATAAAAAAATAAAAAGCGTATATTCTTTCAGGATATTACAGAGAATGGCATAAGGGAGAACGAGGATGGACTACACAAAATTTCCCATAGTTGAAGTATCCGTTGCTTTGTCCAGCAAGAAGATAAAAACAACGTGTATAACGGATTTTCTTCAAGTGAGGCCCAGCAAGGAACGAGGCGTAGAAGATTGGCCAGATAGTATAAAAGAAAATTCTAATCTGCCAGAACAAATGAAACCAAGAAATGAATGGGTGTGGAGTATAGAATATGAAAGGTGTACGAATATAGATGATGCATTGAAAAGCCTAATAGCAATTTTTAGTTCCAAAATATCAATATTTGCTGAAACATTCGAAGAAAAATCTATAGAAAAATCGGTACAAGTGCTCATTCATGCTGAATCAACAGGTATGCCGGAGGTAGGTTTAGAAATTGAAACCATAGAATTTTTGAATAAAATTAGAACACCAATTCCCTTTGATATTTATACTTATTGATGGAAATAATACTATTTCGAGTTAGTAAATAAGCCCAAATTTTGAGATGATTATAAAACCTCATTTTTTTATAACTCATTTATGAGAAGGAAGAGTACAAGTTGTGCAGAGCTAGTTTAAGAAGCTCGTTCCAATGATGAAACTATTAGGGAGTATGACAATATGAAAGTATATTTGCTTCAACACAGCTATGAATATGAAATAGACCAGAATATTAAAATAGAAGAAACAAAAATTATTGGGATATATGGCACAGAATCAAAAGCGAAACAGGTAAAGAAATCATTTATGACAAAGAAAGGCTTCAATAGGTTTCCAGAAGATTGTTTCTATATTGATGAATATGAAATAGATCGAGATCATTGGACTGAAGGCTTTATTACATGGAATGGTGAAAAAGATGAATGGATTGAGTAAGGTGGCAGGTTTAAAGGAGAAGATAGTGAATAGGGAAGAAAAGGTAGAACATTGAAGAAATGGTATCAAGGATAAGTGTTGGTTTGTTAAGAAGTAGTTCTGCGAAGAATATCTATGATAAATTATCTGTAAAGGAGAAAAAAATGATAAAGAAACTCGTTGTTTTAGGATTGTTATTGATGGTGGTCAGTGGCTGTGCACCGGAGGATAAAGAGGCTGTCGAAGAAACTCAAAAAACGCAAAAGGTACAAAAAAGCGAGTCAAAAATTGAGAAGGGAAAAGTATTAGAAGTAAAAGCAGAAAATGGTGAGTTATTTCACTATACTTTGCCTAAAAGATGGCAAAAACGTAAGGATGAAAATTCAGACTTATTTGTTAGTTCAAGCAAAGAAGGAGTAAGTTTGCTCATAGAAAATAAAGCAGATTATACTGATTTAGCAAGCTATCAAAACGCGATCATCAATACTTATGAAGATTTGGGTGACCAGGTTGTCGAACAAGGAAATCCTGTTGAGGCTCAAGGAATGTCTGGAGTTGAATTGGTAGTAGAATCCGATAGAGAAGGAGCAAAGATCAAGGCTTTGATCTATCTTTTAGAGGCTGAGCAAAATTATGTTCAGGTCTACGCATCGACCACTCAAAGTCGCTTTGACGACAATCGGGAAAAGCTGAAGGAAGCGGCCAGTTTACTTAAAATGGCAGAGAAACAACCAGAACCAGTATAGTGAAAACAAAGGAAAAGGTGTCGGCTTTGGACCGACACCTTTTCTTTTATTCAGTCATTTGGAAATCAGTTTATTTTCGTTGTTTTTTTCGTCTTAAAAAAATTGCCGCAATAACGAGGATGATTACTAGCAGTCCGGCTATTTTCAATAGAGGAGAGTTTTTTTCTCCAGTCTTGGGATAGCTTTTTGTTGAAATAGACTGAATGTTTTTATTGTTGATAGCGCCGCGAGAGCGGGATGGAATCTTTTTATAGGTTTTCGTTTTGCTTATTTCTGCAGTTTTTTTGATTTTAGTATTTTTCTGCTTGTTGTCCGGTTGTTTTGGACTATCTTTTTCCTTCGTGTTTTTTTCATAGATATGTGTGATATAGACCGGTGCCTCACTGAAGCGTCCGGTTAAAGTTCCGGTCGTTTTCAAGAAATGGTAGCCGTCGATCAGGATGTTTGAGCCTTTGATATCGTAGGTGCTTCCTACGTCGCCGTTGAGCTCTAAATCTGGATGGATCTTGTTTCCGTGAGTATCAAGGTATTTCACGACTACATTTCCTACATGGGCAGGTGCTTCTTTTTTATAGGTCAAGAGGACCAGAATATTTCCTTCTGTAAAAGTTCCTGTGAGATTATCTGATGCATGGTCAAAGTGATAATTCTTGATTGTGGCTAATTTATATTTTGGCCCTGAGACATCGTACGCTTCTCCCTCAGTTCCGGATACAGTTTGATCAGCAGCGATTGTTTCCCCATTTTCATCGACATATCGAACAGTGACACTGCCTGCTGCTTTCTTGATGAATTGCGCGGTAAAAATCTGGTCTTTTGTCATTTCTTCATTCGCAGCTGGCAATACTGGTGCCCAGCCGGCAAATGTATATCCAGCGTCTGGTTTTGGTTCGGGCATTGTCGTTAAGGCATCTCCCCAAGCGGTCCCGTAATCGACAGCGGTAGTGATTGAGCGGTTGTTGTAGTCTAGGGTGCCGTTTTCTCCAGGCAGGAAGGTGATAGTAACTTTCTTATTTTCCCATACCGCATACAGATCACTGTCGGTCGTTCCTACTGCGAAATTTCTCTCGCTGAGGTCATAATCCTTTGCTCCAGCGACGGTTTTACTCCAGCCGGAGAGTGTTTTACCAGGGCGTTCAAATAGAGCGCCTTGTAAAGAGATGTTCGTATTTTTTAGCGCCTTTTGAGAAACGTCTACTGGACTATCGGCATAGTCGCCAGCGTGATAGGTGATATGGACCACGTCTTCAGCAGCAGCGTATACAGCAGTTAGTTTTGTATCCCCGCGAACCTGCATGTGATCTTCGGGGTAATAAATCGTAGACTCCTGATCGGATTGCCAGCCAATAAATACCTTGCCAGCAGGCGCTTTGATGCCATCATCGTTTTTAATCAATGCTTTCGTCGTTAAATCATAGTCCTTTTCATCAACTGGCTGGGTGCCTGTTCCAGCGCCGAGATCATAAGTAACATGAAAGCCATCTGTTTGCCACTTCGCATATAAGTCAATATCGTGGGTTATTGGAATCGTGTCAGAGAACTCAAAGCTAGACGAACCAACTTGCCAAAACCATCCGTTAAAGACGCCCTTGCCGTCTACATAGGTTTTGCCCTTTACATAGTTACTTGGAAAAACGATATGATCATTGTCTGAGTAACCCTGCTGGAGCAGCTGTTTTCCGCCTAAAGAATCAAAATAGTGGACGGTATCCTGATTAGACTCCCATTTCGCAAAAAAGGTTGTATCACTATCGGGCATAACGAAATGATCGAAGTCGACTTTTTGCCGATAGTCTGAATCTAAATACCAGCCTGCGAAAACATAGCCTTCCCGAGTGGGGTCTTTTGGAGCAGTGAGGGTTTCCTGATATTTTTTTACGACTGATTGATCCGCGCCTTGGAACTCACCGCCTTGGGTATTATAGGTTAAGGTGTGTTTGTTCCGTAAGTAGTAGTAGCTTCCATTATAAGAATCTTCTATTTGATCTTTATAAAAGGTGAATCCGTAAATCGGATCTTCTATATACCCTCCTGAGGCGGAGTAGTATATTTGAGTATCGAATAGGTCATAGTAACGATCTTCGAAGAGTTCATCGGTTTTATCAAGGGATTCGACATACATCTTGCGGACATTCTTTCTGGCCGTTGTTGTATAGTCTGCGGTTAACGTTAGTTCCTTTTTCCCGGCTGTTTTAGAGATGAGGTTGCTGGTTAAGGTAATTGGGTTCCCAGTACTGATATTTCCTGAACTAATAGAATCTGACGGATACAGCCAGCCTTGGAAGTTAAGGGAAGAATTCTTGACTGTGGGATTACTTGGCCACAGTTCTTTGATATCTTGACCATATTTTGCTGAGATCGTGTATAATTCAGGATCGCTTCCGGTAATGTGCTGTCCGTTCGCGTCCATTTCTGCTTGTGTATTTTTTAAGGCAAATTTCACCTTGTAAACTGTCCGCTTATAGTAAACATTAATGATTGTTTGGCCGCTTCCAGAGATGACCTTTTTTTCACTAAAGGCGTAATCTGAATAGTTCAAGGCAGCTTTTCCCTGAGTGCTGGAATTTTTGATGCTGTCTGCTAAATCTTGATCGATGGTGAGGCTTTCTCCAGCTTGTCCTTTTCTTTCGGTGGACCAAGCAAAATTGTAATTAGCAGCATCATTTCCTGGATCGTTTGCTAGATTCGGCTTTTCTATCCAATAGGCGATCGTGTAGTTTACCTTTTCTGGCGTCCAAATCGCGTATAAAGTGATATCTTGCGCGATCGGCGTATTAAAGTCGTAAGGAACCGAGCCATTTTCTTCTATTGACCAATGAGAGAAGGTGTAGCCGTCTCTTATCGGATCAGCCGGTTTTGCGGCAACTTTTCCATCCTTTATATATTGCGGGTCCACTTGTGAGCCATTTGAAACGAATAGAACGGTTCTTTCCGCAGTGAATTTTGGAACGAGAACCAAATTTTTATCGGCTTTTGCTGCTTCAAAGTTGAAGGGCGTTTGGGTAGAATCCCCCTCGATATACCAATAAGAAAAATGTTCTCCCGCTGGAGGCGTCAGCTCCACAGTACTTTTGGGAATCCGCTCTCCAGGCTTCACTTCCTTGGAATCAACGAGTTTTCCAGCATTGTCTTTATATTGCACAAGATAGGTTTGACTGAAGCGTGCATAGAACGTCGTCGATTTTTGAAGCGGGGTGGCAAAATCAAATTGACTTCCGGCAACCGGGTCTGTGAACCAACCAATGAAACTAATTTGTCCTGCTTGAGCAGCCGGTTCTCCAGGATAAGGGACCCGTTCATTTTTATGTACTTTGGATTGATTGAACACTTCGTTGCCATTAATGAAGGTTGCTGTAAGCTGTTCAGTTTCAGCAGCAGACTTGTTTTCGCTTGGAATTGTCCCTTCCTGCGGTGCTTTTGAAGCAGAAGAGGACTCTGCTGGACTGCTCGTTGAAGCCGCATTACTTGACGATGCTGGCTGCGTGTTACTTGAAGCTTCCGAGAGTGATGAGCTGCTGTTCGTCGCAGGGACCTGATTGGCGTATACTTTCGCAATCGGCTCACATAGAGTGACTAAAAAAATACTGAGAAGCATGAGCCGAGCGGCATTCTTTTTCATAAAAATTCCTCCTAAAAAACATTGGGTTCTAAAATATTAGCTAGGAATTATTATAAACAGCATTTCAAATTAAGTTTAAATAAACACTTATCTTTCAACGTTTCTTTGGATATTTTTCTTTAAATAAAAGACAAATTTAACTTCGATTTCCTATTTAAATCATTTATACCAAAAAGAACAATAACATTACTGGATATTGAAGATAGGAGAAACTGAGTTATTTTTAGAGATGGGGAGGGTTGGAAAGGGAGGATATCTGGTACTTTCAGGTTGGTAGGCATCAGCGGAGGACGTTTAAAAGAGGCCAGCCAATGATCAATCACTGGCTCAGCCTCTTTTGATCCACATATATGAAAGCGCGGCAGGTCATTTTGATAATGGGCGGCCGCGCTTTTTTTGTCCATGAGCCATCGTTTGTTTGCCCGTTACTTTATTTTTTGAACGCTGCTGTGAGAGCTCAACGGATTTGTTCTTCTTCGCATGAAGAAACTGCTCCAGCTTAGTCTTTGTCATGAATGCTCCTCCTTTCAGCAAAAATGGCATCTAGCGGTCAGCAAATAGTTTCATGGCGATCCGCTCCTTTCGTTGTTCTATTTTTATTATAAAGGAGAATGGGGCAAGGGGAGGAGCAGCCTTTTTTATAAAAAAAGAAAGAGCCAGTGAGAAACGGCTCTTTCTTAACAGTGTTTTTTCATTGTGCGAATGATGCGCTGGATACTTTTGATATCCAGATAAAAGCTGTCTGCCAGCTCTCGGGTGCTTTTGCCCAGTTGATATTCCTGAAAAATCTGCTGGTTTCTCTGCTGGAGCGTTTTCTTACCAGCCGTTTTGCTGCCCCAAGGCAGGCGTTCTTCGGATTTTCTGGGAATATAAAGGACTGTACCATGAACATATTTTTGGATTTCTTTGACGATTTCCTCTGGTAAATGTTCGAATGCGTTTTGATAAGCCATCTTTTATCCTCCTAATTCAAAATAAACTTTAGGATTCAGCAAAAGCTCTTCAAGCATTCCTGCCAAGCTTTTGCTAGGCTTTTAAAATAATTACCCCCATCATAATGCTCCTTTCCGCTACTCATTTAGTAAAGTATAGCATATCTATTTAGCAGACAAGAGTAGGTACTGGCTCGGCTAGTCTCGTTCAAAGGCCACTTCGCCGCCGATGATGGTCATTCTTGGCTGGATGTCCTTGATGTCATCCAGCGGTATATCAAAAATATTCTCATCCAGAACGGTGAAATCAGCCAGGTAGCCTTCAGCGATTCGCCCTTTTTCCGCTTCTTTAAACTCTAAGTAGCTGGAGCCTATCGTATAGGCATCGATGGCTGTATAAATGTCGACCCCTTCTTCTGGATAGAAGCCGCCGTCAGGCTCACCCTGTTGATTTTTTCTTGCGACCGCGGCATAAATGCAAGGGAAGGGATTGAGGTCCTCGACGGGTGCGTCTGTTCCATACCCGATAGGTGCGCCCAAATCCGCTAAAGTTTTAAAGGCATAGGATGTACTGGCTAGTTCAGCGCCGACACGATCCTCAAGAATCTGCATATCGTAATCTAAGAAGATCGGTTGGAAAAAGACAGCGATGTCCTTCGCCGCGATTTCTTCTAATAATGGCCGGTCTGTGATCTGGCAATGAATCAAGGCATGGCGCAGCTTATTTTTGCCATCGATAAAGCCTTTCTGATATGCGGCCACTGTTTCGGCGATCGCGCCATCACCAATCACGTGGGTTACGACCTGCAGCCCGCGATTGCTGGCAGCTTTTACTAAGTCAACCTGAAGGTCATAATCTAAAGCACAAACCCCATGATTGTCCGGCTCATCTAGGTAGCCGTCGCGCATCATAGCAGTCTTAGCGCCCAAACTTCCATCCTTGAACATTTTAATAGGACCAAGGTCTAAATAAGGCTCTTGGTAAATCGGCTCTAAGGCTTCAACGTTAATAATCTGATCCATTTCCTGCGGCGTATATGCGCAGATTTGATGACGATAACGGACCTTTGTCAATTTATTTTCATAGATAGCTCGAATAGATTCGAAATCACCGTACGTATTTGGTGCTGCGATATCGTTGGATTGGACACTTGTTAGACCGACGCTAGCCGCGTAGTTCAACGCCTTAGACATAAATTGGATCTTTTCCTCCCGCGTATAATTAGGGATCACTTCCTCGATCCATTGCACGGCATTTTCCGTCAACACACCATTTGGATTGCCGTCCTCATCAACTTCAATCGTTCCTCCTCGTGGGGGAGGTGTGTCCTTCGTGATGTTCTTCATAGCCAGTGCCTTGGAGTTCACGGCGCAAATATGACCGCAAACGCGTTCCAAAATAACGGGGATATCTGTTGAAATCTGGTCGACATCGTGCACATTCAGCACTCGTTTTTCACCAGAGGTAAATAAATCCTGATTCCAGCCCATTGTTCTAACGCCATTTTTCGTCAGTTCCGGATTTTTCGCGATAAACTCCTTCGTCAAATCAATAATCTCTGCAATCGAGCGGCAACCAGACAAATCTACCTGTAAATACGCTGCTCCGACACAAGAAATATGACAGTGTGAATCGTTCAATCCGGGGATGATCGTTTTACCGCTTAAGTCGATAACCGCATCATACGCTAATTTACGCAGGTCCTCATCGGTACCAACCTTGACTATTCGATCCTTTTCAACCAGTACTGCTTCCGCAAACTCTTCTCTAGCAAGATAAAATTTTCCGCCTGTTAATAATTTCCGCATTCACTACGCCTTCTTTCTTTTAAGCTGTCGATCAAAATACCAGTAGACTAAGATCCCAATAATCTGTACACCCATCCCCAGAACCGCATTTTGGATATCCTCTGTAAAGGTGTTAATCAGCAGGCCAATAAATAGAATCGATGTGATCAGGACGGTCCATGGATAGCCGGCCACTCGATAAGGTCGATGCAATTCAGGATAGCGGCGGCGCATTACCCAGACAGCGATAATTGTCAGAAGGTTATACAGCATCGCCGTAAACACAACCAGAGATGTCAGCTGATCCAAATTACGTGAAAAGACAAGAATAATGGATAGAACCATTTGGACAACGATCGAAGCCGTCGGTACTTTGTATTTTGGATGTAATTTAGCAAAAGACTTAAAGAAATGCCCTTCAACAGCCATCGCATAATACATTCGCGGTTGAGCAATGATCAGTCCGTTTATCCCGCCAAACATCGCCAGAATCATCCCTAAAGAAACAATGATCCCGCCCCAATTGCCTAGCACACTTCTAGCGGCCTCTGTTCCAAGATAGAGGTTTCCATTTTCAATATTAGTTACGATTTCGTCATAAGGCAGTACCTTATAAATAGCAAAATTGAACAAGGTGTATAAAATAGTGATCCCGCCGATCCCGACAATTAGCGCTTTAGGCAGGTTTTTCTTAGGATTTTTCATTTCCTCTGTCATCGAGTTCAGATTGGTCCAGCCTTCATAGGCCCACAAGCTGGCAACTGTCGCGAAAGCAATCATAGGAATAATATCAAAGAACGAAGCATCAGGATTGGTCACTGGTGTCAATGACAGGTCTGGACGTTCCGTCCCTAAAAACAAAGCCGCAAACAGGATAATCAAGATCGGGATTAATTTCGCCACCATAGAGATGTTCTGTAAAAAAGCGCCCTGCTTGATCCCAAATAGATTGTAGACGGTCAGTAAAATAATCAAGACCGTAGCGATGATTTTTACCTGCATGTCAGAGATGTCCCAAAAGCTTCTCATCGCCGTCGGCAGGGCGATCGACATAGCAGCGATCGAGCCAGGTCCGCCAATCAGCCAATCGGTAAACCCTCTCAAAAAGCCAACCGCTGGATGAAAGGCCTCCGTCAAATAAACCGTTGAACCGCCAGCTCGAGGCATACTAACTCCTAGCTCCGCGTAGCATAATCCAGCCAATAGGGTCACTAAACCACCAACTATCCAAGCAAGTAAGCCTAACCCTAAGCTCATCCCGCTTCGTTCCAAAACATAGGAACCTAAATAAAAAATTCCAGAACCAATCATGATTCCGCCGATAATACTGACCCCGCCAAAGACACCCAATTCCCGATTAAATTCCGTCTCAGTCGTGCTCAGCTCCTGCAAGTGTTTCTCTTGATCCATTCATTAACTCCCCCTTTTAGTAAATGTCAAAATATTCTGAAAAAAACATTTTAAAGATAAGCAGGCTTCAAAAACAGGCCTACTTAAAATGTTTCTATTCACTTAGTCAAACAACCTTTTTTAACAGAAAATGCTTCGTTTTCATCAACGTCTTGATGAAAAATGGCTCTAATAAGAAACAGCCCAAGCTCATTTATTTTGTGAAAAGTGCATAAGTCCATTCTATCAGAAAAAAACTTTTTGAGAAGCTACTATTGAGCTGGAAGTCTGTTTAATAATACAATCAAATCTATTGCAGGTAAGGCAGGAATGACAAGAAGTTGTCCCTCTTTTTTCGGGTAAAGGCACGTTGCTTCTATATTAGACATGGTATAATGAAGGAATCATAAATTCGGAGGGGATAGGCCTATGGTGACACCTTATCTAGTATTCAACCGGCAATGTGAAGAAGCGATGACTTATTATGAAAAGGTTTTTTCTGGCGAAAAGAAGGAAATCCTAAGATACAACGACTACGTTCCTGAGGGCGTTGTCGAAGATGTGAGAAATTATGTGCTTCATGGGAAAATGACATTATTTGAGACTGAATTTACCTTTGCGGATGAATTTTCGAAGCCTGTTACTTCTGGAAACCAGATTCATTTGACGGTACATCCGAGCGATGCAGCTGAGGGGATGAGAATTTACAACGAGCTGAGTGAAGAGGGAGAAGTGTTTCTTCCGCCGACGGAGACGTTTTATAGTCCGCTGCATACAACCATTCAAGACAAGTTTGGCATTGTGTGGAATATTATTGTGATCTAAAAAAATTAATGAGTATGTGGTGTGATTTTATGCGCCGCATGCTTTTTAACATTAAAAGAAGTATAAAAGTTGAGGTGTTCAAAAGGCTGATAAAATCAATCTTTTGGACATTTTTCGTTTGGTCTTTCCCTCTTTAAAATGAATACATGAAGCTGCACCTCTTTCAGGTTCCCTGAGGATTCCTATAGCAATCAAGTAGCACGGGACTTAGCATTTTTTTATATAAACCAGAACAGAAGTGAAGAATCAGAGAAGTGTATCAATATGCTGTTTAAAAGCGCTGATGAGGGGGGATGGAGTATCGTTCAGTTGCATTATATCGCATTGGAATAAAAGAGATTTAAAATATTGGATCACGACAGAATGAGATTTGAATGCAACACAAACAAAACGGATTGCATCTCCTTTGTTGTTGTACTCTAATAATTGGACATTTGACGAAATATTAAAGACAAATATCGCAATCTTCTAACGCAGAGAAACAAATTTCCTCCTTTTTGGATATCTTATCAAAAAGGCGATTAAACAGGGTTTGCAAGAATGATTTGCGCTAATTTTTCTGTTTGCAAACATTATTTTCTAGAAATAAGTCTGTGAATCAAATAAAATTGTGATGAACCAATGAATGACTAATTATTTCTATAAGTTGATTAAGCACAACCAATTTATGCGAAGGTGGATTTTTTATGGAATTGGGAAAGATTATTAAAAAAAGCAGAAATGACATGAACAAGACACAACAGGAGGTGGCGGAAAAACTAAACATATCAAGACAAACTCTCTCAAATTGGGAAATAGGCAAAAATTATCCTGATGTTTTTATGTTGGTAAGATTGGCAGATTTCTATTCGTTGTCTCTGGATTCAATGCTGAGAGGGGATGTAAATCTCATGAAGAAAATTGAGAATGATTCAAAACAATTGGCTTTTTTTAAAGAATTGCCATTCTATATCCTAATATATATGTTTGTAATTGTTTTTTCATTTGTTTTACTTTTCATAATTAGAGGAAGTGACGAGATTTTATCATTAGTATTACCGTGGCAGATTCTTTTATGTATGAGCAGTTTTTCTATGGTGATAGTTTTTCTTAACAGGAACAGTCATCTTTTTAAGCAAAAGGCAGTTAGAATTTCGTTTATACTCCTACTCATCGTTGCGCTGCTTTGTCTATCATTACTTTTATTATTTATATTAGCTTTTACTAACACGATAATCATTAACTAGATAATAGTAAAAAGGTTAAAGCGCGATTCGGAAGCTTTGCTATTCTTGTTCAAATTGGAAGTTGGTCTATTGGACAATGGCAAAAAGTTGCACTTGCCAGAGCATTTTTAAAAGAATCAGATATTATTGTGCTTGATGAACCAAATTCTTCTTTAGACCCAATATCGGAACTAGAGCTTTCTAAATACTATTTTGACTCAGTAAAAGAAAAGATCGGTATTATTGTTGCACATAAATGTAGTCTTTTTAGTAAAATTGTTGTTTTATCAGATGGGGATATTGCTGAAGAAAGTAGTTCGCAGATTAATAGAATAAAATCAATGGATAGATCACCACGTCGTTATTTAATGGCTGGTGGTCTTTTTCTTGTTTTAAATAAAAATAAGGGATTTTAGAAATAATCAAAAAAATATATATGGATTTCAATGTGGTTACACTTTCGTTAAAAAGTATATGATATTCGAGTTAATATTTCAACAATAAATTAGAATATACAGAACGTGATCACGTATAAATAATCTAGATATTCGGTGAAAATAACATTTTCAGCGAAGCCGTCACCTGAACCGTCAATTAGGAATGAAAGAGTGGTTATTTTATGGACAAACGATCTGGTAGAGAAAATATCTATTTTAGAAAGGATGGGCGTTGGGAAGGCCGCTATGCGTTAGGGAGAAGGAATGATGGCAGACTTAAATATGGCTACGTCTATGGTAAAAGCTACCAAGAAGTGCAGACAAAGCTGCGGCCACTAAAACAGTCAGCACAAAACAGGTTTCAATTATATGGAAGGAGCCTGATGCTGTACGAGGAGTGGATTAAAAAATGGAAGATCGTTGTTCAAGGCACAGTCAAAACATCAACCTTTTCAGATTACTGTTATAAATTGAATCGGTATCTGTTGCCCAATTTAGGGGAACTTCCTTTATACCAAATTACTTCTGAAAGAATACAGGGAGTGATTGACGAACAACTCACAGAAACACTATCGCCTAATAGTATTCATATCATTGTCCGTTTACTAAGCAAGACGCTAAAAATGGCTCAAGCAGAAGGAATGCTTGATAAGAATCCCTGCGAAAAAGTAACACTTCCCAAAAGACTGCCGCAAAAAATTCATGCACTGAACGTTGAACAGCAACGCTCTTTAGTCGAGGCTGTGAGCTCGTACCCAGATGAAAAAGGGCAATCGGCTATCCTTGCCCTCAACACAGGTCTGCGCATTGGCGAAATCGCTGCATTGACATGGGAAAATATCGACTTTGACAAGGACATTATTCACGTAGATCAAACCTGTCACCGAGTAACCTTGGAAGAAGAAAGGAAGACCTGCTTGCATTACGATACAGTGAAAAGCTACGCCTCACAGCGCATGATACCAATGAATCGCGCTGTTAAAAAACTTTTAAAAAACCTGAAATTAAAGAGCAAAAGCCAATTTGTTTTCTCGGTCGGAACCAAAGGCTGCGAGCCGCGAGTATTGACTTATCACTTCCATCGAGTTCGTCAACTAGCCAACTTAGAGCAGATTCATTTCCATCAATTACGCCACACCTTCGCGACTCGTTGTCTGGAGGCGAAGATCGGTATTGCCTCTGTGAGTGCGCTATTAGGCCATTCCTCAACCAAAATGACGCTGGATGTCTATTCGGATTCTATGCTTGAGGAACGTATTCACGCCGTCTTCGCCATTGAGCAAGTCACTGTTTAGAAAAGACGTTTAAAAAAATGATAGAGGTCGTTGCTAGGTGAATCATTCTTGTTTTACGAGAGTAAGCGCTATCAATTTAAGCTGAAGGATTTTTAAAATCTAGACCTACTTGATCTTCTCATTATTGAGCATTCGTTGAGACGAATTTTTGAATATTGTTATTTAAAGGATAGTCCATTTATTTTTTCGACCGTCAGTTATCGCCGTCAGAGGTTCTGATCCTTTTAATAAAAACGTTTATGACCATTCCCTTATTTTTATTTAAAACAAGAAATTCACCAGAAACGTAAAAAATAATAGCTGTCATGTGATTTTAACATGAGGAACAATTATTTTCGAGGAATGGGGGTTGGAGGAAGAGAAAGAAGGTTCGTTTACTTCTATCTCTTTTAAAGGTATCTCAATTAATGGATCAACAAAAAGATACTTAAAAACGTTAATGCGTATATTTTCGAATATTCCTCATTAAAAATACTATAAAAATAAGAACTTCAAAAATCTTCAAAAAACTATCCACTTAGAAGATTGAATGAGAGATGTTTTTATTAATATAATTAAGAAAATAATCTTTTGTGAGGTGTGCAGATGGAAAGATAAAGTTCTGTATTGCAAAAATGACAAAGAATAATCACCTACATTTTATTTATTTTGCTTTTTTTAAATAGATAAGACATTAGGGCTGAAAATTTGAGGAGAAGGCTGGGGGGAAACAAATGCGACCAATATTGATTTTAACTAAGAATCTTTTGATAGAACAAGAGCTGCAGCAGCAACTGCAACATCTAAACTACGAAGTTTTATGCTCGGTGGAAATGTTAAATCAAATAAAAATGAGTATTCAAGAAATGAATATAACAGATGAGAATCAACGAAATTTTCAAAAAAATCTATTAATTAATTATCAAGCTATCATTTTAAGCGAAACCATTTCCGACAATGAGATTCAGGAGCTGGTACCGAATATCCAATTGAACAAACAAATTCTTCTACGAAAACTAGTTGAAGAACCATCGAAAAAGGAAAAAGAGCGGTTAAACGACTTAGGTATCATAGATTGGCTTCTAATTGATCATTCGATAAACAGCTTGCGGGAGCAATTATCTGAAAAATTAGCTATTTATCAAAATGAAGAATCAAATATTATTTTTTTATATCAAGAAGCAGGGTTAACTAGTGATGTTGTTCAGTTGAAACGCAGTTTATCAAAACGAGAAAAAGCAACCTTAGAATGCTTGTTCAAGGCTAAAGGGAAGGTTGTTTCAAGAGAGGATCTCTGTACGTATGTTTGGAATGAAACACCAAGTAATTCGCGTTTGTCTCAAACCTCGATGCTTATAAAGAAAATAAAGAAGAAAATGGGGAAATTTGGTTTCAATGAGGAAGCTATTCAAACCGTGTGGGGTGAGGGCTATCTTCTATCAGATGAGGTTACGGAAAATGGGCTGCAAATCAGCTTGTAATTATTACGGAAAAGTAATCTTCTGATTAAATAAAAAGCGTTATTTGTATCTGATTTTTATTTTTTTAAACTAAATAAGTTAAAAAGATAAATTAAAAGTTGCTATTAAACATAATTTTAGATTATAATAAAATGAAAATATTTTAATTATTTTGTATTAATGTTTTTTTAGCAACAGGGAGGAAAAGATTTCATGAAAAAAAAGAATTTGATTAGCTTAGTTTGTGTCGCAGTTCTTAGCCAGTATGGTTTGGCACCTGTGACGGCCTTAGCGAATGAAAATGAGAATACAGTGACTGGAACAATGAACAGTGAGGACTTAAAGACCAATACAATTTTGGATGACCTGCCATTGAACGCGGCAGAAAATGCAGAGGAGCCTGCAGCAGAATCTGAAAGTACTGCGAGCGAGACTGCTGAAGAAACAGCAGAGTCTACTACAGAAACCACTGAAGTAGAGGAGGCTAAAACACTTAATTGGGAATTCAAAGACCCAAAACAAGCCCTTACTGCAGGTGACGATTTCACTGTAAAAATAAAGGGAACACATTCGTTTGCTAAAATCGTATTACCAGAGGGTATCGAATATGATCTGGAGAAAAATACGGAAGAGCTTCGCCCACTTATCTCCTTCGATGAAGAAAAGCGGGAGTTGCAACTAACTAAGATTGATGAATATGAGGAAATCGAGCTGGTATTGACTGCCGAAAAAGCAGGAGACTATGAACTTCAAATGAGCGATGACGCTCAGGAAAAGATTGGCGATAAATTGGTTTTTGCTGTGGCTGAAAAAGCAGAAGAAACAGAAGAATCAAAAGAAGAAGAGCAGAAAGACGCAGATAAAAAAGAAGAAACACCAAGAGAAGAGCAGAAAAAGGAAAGTGAAACAAAAACAAAGATCGGACCACAAGCTGCTCAACATAGTAACGTTTCATTAAATGTAAATTCTACACCGGATGATAAGATTACTGACTCTTCAAAAATTATTAATTATATTGTGGACTTTAGTCACAGTTTATCTACAGATGTTTTAACAGATGGCAAGATCGTTATTACTCTTACAAATGGTGTGTTTGTCAAAGTGCCTACTAAGAGTTCAAATATGAAAACTTTAACCATGAGCTATGATAAAAAAACAATTACGATTGAATTAAATGATGATTGGAATTCTGGGAATGTTGATTCTGTTTCGTTATCGGTAAAATCAGCCGTTGGAATTTCGAAAGGTGACAATATTTCTTTAAATGCCGAATTTACTGGGAAATTTAAAAAAGAGACCGATTCATTTAGTAATGTAGCAAAGAAAGATATTCTATTTGATACAGAAGGAATAAAAGACGTTCAACCTGGGACTTCAGATTGGGCGATAACGGGCTGGAAAGATACAGAAGTTTATGCAGGAACAGACACAGAAATACTTGGTTACTTAAGAAAAGATAATGAAAGCACAAAAGAAGGATTTTCAAATCTAAAAATAAAAATTCATATTTCAGATGTAACTAAATTGAATTGGTTCTCTAAATTGTTCAAACAAATGGCATACCATGATATTCAAAATTCATTGCATGCAATCACCTTAGAAGACAATCAAATTCAAAAAATTGATGATCAGACCTATATATTTACATTAGGAAATATTAGCCCAGAAGAAGTAAATAATTTATTAACATTTATGAATGTTAATCTACCAGAAGATGCGCAACCAGGTGAATCAGTTAGTGTTAAAGCAGAATACTATAATGACGATACCCAAATCTTTGATGTCCCAGTTATGACCATAACTGTCAAAGAGGCGGAAACAAATTTCACTTTCCGTTATAGAAGAGATACCCAAGGAAAAGAACTCGCTCCAGGTCAAACCTTCAATACAGCGGTTACGATCATGGGTACTACAGGAAAACCAATTGATGACGTGGTTGTTGAGACAGAGGTGCCTGATGAAGTACAGCCCAATAAAGTAGTGAATGGAATTATGAGCAGTCTTCCTGCACTTAAAAAAGTGGAATACTTTGATGGTGTAAATTGGTTTGAAGCAACTAGTCAGGGAGATGATTTCCTTTTTCCACAGGATAAGACTATAACGAAAATACGATACTATTATATAGAAGTACCTTATCGTCCTGGAGCTCATCAACCATTCCGGACATTTTATACAGTTAAATCAACTAGTGGGGCGGGAGACACTTTTGAGTTGCCAAATTCTGTAACTTTTACAGATGCAAAAGGGGATGCTCGAACAATAGAATCAACTCCTAATACCTTGGATTATGTAGTAGTAGCTGATAAAAAAGAACAGGCAAATAAAATTGCTACATATAAGTACTTGCCTAAGGGAGATTTTGGAATCGTTAGTTCTGGAGATAAGTATACTAGAAGTTATCGGCTAGTATCGATCACAGGTGAAATAGATCAACCTTATATCTTTGTTAAGGTGCCTAAGGGAATTACTGTTGAGAACAAGTATAACTCTATTCAATATCCATACGACAATACGTATAAGTCTGACTATCCGCGGATCGGAACACCCGCATCACCTATTTCGAAAGCGAATAACGTAGGAACATTCCAAACAGAAGATGGGGATACGGTTTACTATTTTAAGGCAGATGATACCAAACTGTCTGCTGCAGATTATATTCAAATGTTGTTGGTTGAAAATCAGTACACAATTGGGTACATGATGTCAGGCAACTATGAAGTAGAAGTCGGAATGGGCTCACTGACTGAAGATTTTACTGAACCTGAATTGAATGATTTCACTGCTGAAACTCTTTCGACAGAGATGCAAACGAAACTAGGAGCCAGCGTTTCTAATTACTACTCGAATAAAAAAGTGTTAACTGTTGGACAAGGGGAACGTGTTAATACCACTGTAAATGTAAAAGGTAGTGAGGATGCTGATTGGAAAGATGCAACTAAGAATGAGGTAGGAACAGTTACTCCTGGGAAAAAAGTCTCATATAAAATTTCCATGAAAAATGACGGTGCAGAACGTTATTCCGATGTTGAATTAGTCAACATTCTACCACATATTGGGGACGCGTTAGTGAGTTCACCCGGCTCACCAAGAGGGTCAGAATTTCAGATTAATCCAGATTCAGGCGGAATCAAGGTTTATTTAAATGGTGTTGAAACAAATGATGTGACGTTACAATATTCATTGTCGAATGATCCAGTTCGTTTCGCTTCACCAAGTGGCGATCCTATCGGTAGTGGAGCGTGGGTATCATCAGTAAGTGATTTCTCGCAGGTTCGGGCCGTTCGAGTGAGTTTACCAAATGCGAGATTAAATCCAGGTGATGAACTAGTTCTTGAGTACAGCGGGGTCGTCGTACTGGATGCGAAAAGACCAGCCAATGATACGGAAACTTTTGTTGCGAAAAATAGCGTAGCCTATAAGTTTGAGACAGAAGCTGGGACTTTGCGAGTGAACGAACCAGCTGTTTCTTCCGTGAAAACAAGTATCGCTCAAAATGATGGACTGATCTCAGGAAATGTTTACATCGATTTAAATAGAGACGGGAATAAAACGGGTACAGAACCAGGTTTGAACCAAGTACAATTTGAGCTTTTCAAGAAGGAAGGCAGCGACTTTGTTACAACTGGATTAACAAGTGAATCCTCTTCCGACTCATCAAACAACAATGGGATCTTTGGTTTTAACGATTTGAAATATGGTACTTATAAAGTCAAAGTTACCTTGCCGTCAACTAAAGGGGCAGAATTCATCACTATCGGAACGGACAAAGTCGAGAAAATCGATGCAACAACTGCTTGGGTCATGAAGAATGGCAGTACCGAATTCACTATTAACGATGCGACGTCTCATGAGATTAAAGACTTAAGTGTTCCGCTTTATGTAAGTACGCCGTTGAATGGAACGATTAATTTTGTTAATAAAGACGGCAATGTAGTTGCTAGTGATTATGGTAAAGATTTCACAGTAGAACTTTACAAAGGAACCACGAGGATTGCTGGAACGACTGCTGGTGATCATGGAGCTTATGTATTTGAAAATCTTAGTATCGACAGTTCAGATGAATATAAAATAAAAGCCACTGCTCCGAGCGGTAAGAGCTTTGTTTTCACTACAGCAAATTCTACTGGTGAAATTACGATCGATATGGAGCCGGGGATCGGTACGAAAGATGCGACTGATTTGTATATTACAGATACAGACACACCGACTGCGAGCATCGCTATCGATAATGGACATGGATCAGGCAAGGATATTAACCCGGATTCAGTAACCTTGACGGCGGCAGATAAAACGACTTCTATCTCGACTGATTGGAAGATTACCAAAGGTGGGACAGTTGAATATTCTGGGACCTCTGCAAAAGGGACAATTTCTTTAGAAGATCAAATCGGCTATTTGATTGGAGATAAAAAAGCCGGAGATTATACGGTTGAGATGACTGTAACGGACTTTGCTGGAAATAAAACGACTGTAACCAAGAACTTCTCAATCAAATTTGCAACCGCATCGTACATGGTGGAAGCGACAGAGTATGCGAAAGAAGAAAATCTACTATTATATTCAGGAAAATTAACGAAGCCTAAAACTGATCCAACGAAGGCAGGCTATGTCTTTGATAAGTGGGTGAAGGACTCAGATAATACTGAATGGGACTTCTCGACAGGAACAATTTCTGAAGAAAATCTGGTCTTGAAAGCAACCTTCAAAGCTGCCAAACAAAAAGTCACATTTGATATTAACGGCGGGGATGCTTCAACACAACCAGATGATATCGAAAAGGATACAGCGACAACTGTAGATCTAAGTGGTGTGGCTGCCCCAACAAGAAAAGGCTATACCTTCAAACACTGGTATAAACAAGGGGATGTAGGTAAGGCGGACGTTGGAAATTCAATTACCATGCCGGCAGGTGGAGTAACGTTGGTCGCTGAATGGGAAGCGAACAGCTATAAAGTCACGTTTGACAAGAACGACGGAACGGGAACGATGGCTGATCAAGACTTCAAATATGATACAGCACAAAACTTAAGAACAAACGGCTTCGCGCGAGACGGCTACAGCTTCCAAGGCTGGGCAACAAGCAAAACTGGCGCAAAGAAATATGACAACAATGAAAGCGTCAAGAACCTTTCTGATAAAGATAAGGATACAGTTACCCTATATGCTGTCTGGAAAGCGAACGAACAAACGATCACATTTGATGTCAATGGCGGGGATGCGACGAGCAAGCCAGGAGATATTAAACAAGATACAGCGACAACTGTAGATCTAAGTGGTGTAGCTGCCCCAACAAGAAAAGGCTATACCTTCAAACACTGGTATAAACAAAGTGATGCAAGTAAGGCGGACGTTGGAAATTCAATTACGATGCCAGCAGGTGGAGTAACGTTAGTCGCAGAATGGGAAGCAAACAGCTATAAAGTGACGTTTGATAAGAATGACGGAACAGGAACGATGGCCGATCAAAGCTTCAAATACGATACGGCACAAAATCTGACTGCGAATAAATTTACCCGAGATGGCTATACTTTCCAAGGCTGGTCAACGAAGAAAACAGGCGCTTATATGTACTTGGATAATGCGTCAGTGAATAATCTGACTGCAGTTAAGGATGAAACGGTAACCTTATACGCAATTTGGAAAGCGGATAGTCAAATCGTTCAGTTTGATGTCAATGGCGGTGATATTTCAACGAAACCAGGGAATATCTCAGGCGACACTGATAGTACTGTTGATTTAAGTAAGGTCAAAGCACCGGCGAGAACCGGTTATACCTTCAAGCATTGGTATAAACAAGGGGATGCGTCAAAAGCAGATGTAGGAGCATCAATCACGATGCCGGCTAATGGGATGACTTTAGTAGCCGACTGGAAAGCGAACACTTACACGGTGAATTTCCATAAGAATACCGGTACTGGAACGATGACAGCCCAAGATTTCAAATACGATGAAACGAAGAAATTAACGAAGAACAGCTTTGTTAAGGACGGCTATACGTTTATCGGCTGGTCAACAACAAGCGACGGTACTTCAAGCTTTGTAGATGAAGCAAGTGTTTCGAATTTGACTGCAGATAATAACGGCAGTGTTGATCTATATGCCGTTTGGTCAGCAAGTGCTCAAGTGATTCAATTCGATGTGAACGGTGGCGATACATCAAGTAAACCGGATAATATTGATGGAAGTACGGATCAAATAATCGATTTGAGCGGTGTGAAGATCCCGACAAGAACCGGTTATACCTTCACGCATTGGTATAAGCAAGGCGATGTCGCTAAAGCAGATGTCGGTGCTTCAGTTACGATGCCAGCTAAAGGCATGACGTTAGTCGCTGAATGGGAAGCGAATGATTACAAGGTTGTTTTCAACAGCAACAGCGGTAAAGGATCAATGGCGGAACAAGACTTTAAATATGACACCGCACAAAATCTAACTGCTAATACTTTCACACGTGATGGTTACACTTTCCAAGGCTGGTCAACTAAACAATTGGGAACTGTCGCATACTCAGATGGCGTCTCAGTAACGAATCTGACGACTGTTAAAGACGAAGTCGTGACCTTATACGCGGTTTGGAAAGCGGATAAACAGACGATCCAGTTTGATGTGAATGGCGGTGATTTGACAAGTAAACCAGCAGATATTGAAGGAGATACTGACAGCACCGTTGATTTGAGTAAAGTCAAAGCACCTAAACGGACCGGCTACAGCTTTAAGCATTGGTACAAGCAAGGGGATGTAAGTAAAGCGGATGTTGGTGGATCAACCACAATGCCAGCGAATGGTTTGACCTTAGTAGCCGAATGGGAAGCGAACAGCTATACAGTAAACTTCCATAACAATACTGGCGAGGGAGCAATGACACCTCAAGTATTCAAGTATGACACAGCGCAGAAATTGACTAAAAACAGCTTTACGAAAGATGGTTATACCTTTGCTGGATGGTCAACGACTGCTGATGGAACGTCTAGTTATGTAGATGAAGCGAATGTGTCCAATTTGACTGCTGATAAGGATGGCACTTTTGATTTGTATGCGGTATGGACAGCAGCTGAACAAGTTATTCAGTTTGATGTCAACGGCGGCAATGCTTCATCGAAACCAGATAACATCTCAGGAGATACAGCAAGTACGATTGATCTAAGCAAAGTTAAAAAACCGACGAGAACCGGTTATACCTTTAAGCATTGGTATAAACAGGGAGACGCAGGTAAAGCAGATGTTGGCGACTCAATCACAATGCCGGCTGGTGGACTTATTTTGGTGGCCGAATGGGAAGCAAACAGCTATAAAGTGACGTTTGATAAGAATGACGGAACAGGAACAATGGCCGATCAAAGCTTCAAATACGATACGGCACAAAATCTGACTGCGAATAAATTCACGCGAGATGGCTATACTTTCCAAGGCTGGTCAACGAAGAAAACAGGCGCTTATATGTACTTGGATAATGCGTCAGTGAATAATCTGACTGCAGTTAAGGATGAAACGGTAACCTTATACGCAATTTGGAAAGCGGATAGTCAAATCGTTCAGTTTGATGTCAATGGCGGTGATATTTCAACGAAACCAGGGAATATCTCAGGCGATACTGATAGCACTGTTGATTTAAGTAAGGTCAAAGAACCGACGAGAACCGGTTATACCTTCAAGCATTGGTATAAACAAGGGGATGCGGCAAAAGCAGATGTAGGAGCATCAATCACGATGCCAGCTAATGGCGTGACTTTAGTAGCTGATTGGAAAGCGAACACTTACACAGTGAACTTCCATAAGAATACCGGTACTGGAACGATGACAGCCCAAGACTTCAAATACGATGAAACGAAGAAATTAACGAAGAACAGCTTTGTTAAGGACGGCTATACGTTTGTCGGCTGGTCAACAACAAGCGGCGGTACTTCAAGTTATGTCGATGAAGCAACTGTTTCGAATCTAACTGCAGATAATAACGGCAGCATTGATCTATATGCGGTTTGGTCAGCCAGTGCCCAAATCGTTCAATTCGATGTTAATGGAGGCGATGTATCGAGTAAACCAGGAAACATCACTGGTAATACAGATGATACGATTGATTTAAGTAGCGTGAAGAACCCTACGAGAACCGGCTATACCTTCAAACATTGGTACAAGAAAGGCGATACAGCTAAAGCAGATGTTGGTAAATCAGTAACGATGCCAGCTAAAGGAATGACGTTAGTCGCTGAATGGGAGGCCAATAATTATACGGTCAAATTCAATGCAAACGGCGGGACAGAAGCGATGGCCGATCAAGCATTTGTTTATGACAAAGCGCAAGCCTTGACAGAAAACAAATTCAAACGAGCAGGCTATAACTTTGCCGGCTGGTCAACAACCGCTAACGGAGCTGTGAATTATGCCGATAAAGCCAATGTCACTAATCTGACAGGGGACAAAGACGGTGAGGTTGAATTGTTCGCGGTATGGAACGCAACAGAGCAAACCATCGCATTCGATGTGAATGGCGGCGATGCTGCAACGAAACCAGCCGATATCAAGCAAAAGACAGATACGGATGTTGATTTAGCGAAAGTTACAGCGCCGACTCGTAAAGGGTATACCTTCACTCACTGGTATGTGCAGGGCGATGCAGCGAAAGCGCCAATGACCAGCACATTCAAGATGCCGGCTGGCGGTCTAGTACTAGTTGCCGAATGGCAAGCCAATGATTACACCGTAGCGTTTGATGCAAATGGCGGAACGGGTGCGATGAGTGATCAAAGCTTTACCTATGACGCGGAACAAAAACTGACTGCAAATGCATTTGATCGAACCAATTATGATTTTGTTGGCTGGTCAACGACTAAGACTGGTTCAGTGAAGTATGCCAACGAAGAGGCCATTAAGAATCTAACGGACGTGAAGGACGGCACTGAAACATTATACGCAGTGTGGAAGCTTCAAGAACGAGTGATCTCCTTTGATGTGAATGGCGGCGATTTGGCAACACAACCGAAGGATATTCAAACAGGTATTGGAGAAAATGTTGAGTTAGATAAAGTAACCGCGCCAACACGTGAAGGTTATACGTTTGATCATTGGTATGACAAAGAAGATGCAGCGAAAGCAGCTGTGTCAGGAACGATTCCAATGCCAGATAAAAACATGGTATTAGTCGCTGCCTGGAAAGCAAACCACTATAAGGTGGCATTCAAGGCGAATGGCGGAACGGGTACGATGAAGGATCAGGCGTTTGTCTATGACACACCTCAAGAACTGACTGCCAATGCTTTTGAACGTAAAAACTATGACTTTATCGGCTGGTCAACTGAAAAAGATGGTGTTGTTGCACACTATGACAAAGATTCAGTGGACAACTTAACAGCTAAAGATGGAGACACGGTCACTCTTTACGCAATTTGGGAGAAGAAAGCAGTTCTGCCAGTTATTAAGGCGAATAACATTGTTTTAACTACTGAACAAGTTGAAGAGTTTATGACTGCCAATGTTTTAGATAAGAAAATCGCGGAACTTTCAGATGCAAAAGTAATAGATGAAAATACCGACGATGTACTCGCTTCTTATGAAAATATTAGTGTTGATATCTCGGCAGTGAAAGGTAAGAAGGGTGTTTATAAAGCGGCACTTTCTTATGAAACAAAAGCACGGTCAACTGTAGAATCAAGAGAAATCGATGTAACCGTTATTGATCCGGCTCAAAAGATACAAACGATCAGCTTTGATGTCAATGGAGGGGATACGAAGACTCAACCAGCGGATATCACAGCACCGGTTGGAACAACAGTTAGTCTGAAGGACGTAAAAAATCCAACTAGATCAGGCTATACGTTCTCTGGCTGGTTCAACGGGGAAACAAAAGTTGGGGAGACAGTCGAAATGCCAGAAAATGGCATGAAACTAGTGGCTCATTGGTCACAAGACAATGGCAACTCTGGTACCAGCGCGGGCACTGGCGGAAGTAAAACAAGTATAAACGGATTATCTAGTACATCAACGACTTCAACTAGCGGAAAATCATTACCGAAAACTAATGATACGCCAACAGTTGGTATGACGATTGTTGGAGGGATGCTGGCACTTCTAGCCCTGTTCGGTTTCAAAAAGAAAAAAGACGAAGAGTCTGAATCAGAATCTAAGTAAAAAATAATTAGCATATACAGAATCACTGACTCGGCAAATTTAGTTGCTGAGTCGGGTGATTCTGTTGTGCTATCCACTAAATGAAGGATATTTATAATAGATGAGGACAATGACAGATGAAAAAAATTTTATTGGTAGACGATTCAGTTGAATTTTGCAACTTCATGCAGGAATTCTTGGAAACACATGGTTTTGAAGTGATTACTGCACAAGACCCTTTAACAGGAATCACCCTTTTTCGTAAATCAATGGTGGATCTAGTTATTACCGATCTAAAAATGGGGGAAATCGACGGCATACAATTTATGACGTTGATTCAAGAATCTTATCCAGAAGCAAAGGTCATTATTTTGACTAGTTCCGAAAGTGAAGAAGATGAGTTTCGCGGTCTAGATCTTAAGGCAGATGAATATTTGAAAAAAGGAACTTCGTTGAAGATTATCTTGAAACGGATCGTGCGTGTTTTAGAGCAAGAAAACAAGGATTCTGAGGAAGTTCTATTTAGCAAGAGGGAGAACTTGACGATTAAAAAACGGACACGACAGGTCTATAAGAACAACGAGCTAGTCGCTTTGACTAGAAAAGAATACGATTTATTGGTGCTGTTTCTTCGGAATAAAAATCGAGTATTGTCTCGCGAAGTCATTTTTCGAAGTGTCTGGAATAAGGAGAGTGAGCTAGTTGATTCACGGGTAATCGCGACACACGTGAAGCAGATTCGGGCGAAGCTATCACTTATAAGTCTTTACAATATCAGAGGTGTTGGGTATGAGTGGACAGAATAATCGAAAATTTAAGGTTGTAGTGGCATTATATGGTTTTTTAATCGGAATCATCGTGCTGCTTTTTCTGCTTTATCCGACAATCTACAATCGCTTTGAAAAACAGCGGCAGGACCAAACAATGACGAAAGTGGAGACAATTCTAAAGAAGGATAAAAATGTTTCAAAAAAATTGGAAGCAACAACAAAGGAATCTGCAATAGAATTGATAGTCTTAAAAAATCATCGTTTAGTCTACGAATCTCTTCCGCTTCAGGGAAAACTATCCGACATAAAGAAATTTGTCAGAAAAGAGAATTTAGTTTTTCAAAAGACCTATAAGTATAGAGATTATGCTATCTGGATTGCCTTTCATCCGCAAAAAGTCCAAAGTCAATTTAATTGGCTGGTCGCCTTTATTTGTCTGCTAGTCACTTTGCTGGTGGTTTTGATTATTCTGGCTGTTTACTTTATCTATGGTCAGCTTTTACAGCCCTTAAGAAAGCTTCGCGAGAGTATTCTGGCATTGAAGAAATTCAATTTTGATCAGGCGATTTTAATTACTGATTATAAAGATGAAAACGGCTTGTTAGCTGATCTTAGTACGTTTTCAAAGGAACTAAAAAGTAATATCGATGAGATTGGAACAAAGTTTACAGAGCTCGAATTGAAGCTTCAAGAAGAACAGGATTTAAGCCTATATAAGGAAAAGCTGGTTAATTCGTTGATTCATGATCTCAAGACCCCATTGAGTATTATGATCATGTCGGTGGAAATGCTATTAGAAAATAAAACGATTCCTAAATCAGCAAAGAATCAATTAGAGGAGCTGCTCGAGCGGGAAAACACGATGCTGACAAGCATCAATGATATTTTGAAAGCTTCAAACCAGCAGGTTGAACTTATGCCTGAAACGACTATAGATTTAATCCCAATCATTCGAGAGTCACTCAATAATTTCCAAATACTAATTAAAAATAAAGGCTTATTTTGTGAAATCAACATGCCGCAGAGTATCAGCCTGCAAATTTCTAAGATAGAGGCGGAACAGCTGCTGCACAATGTTCTATCAAACGTCATTAATTACTCGCCAGAAGATGCAGAATTTACTCTAGATATTGATGAAAAAGAGGATCAACTAATTCTGACGGTTTCTAATGAGGCAGAGGATTTGGAGCAAATTGACTTTGAGCATGTATTTGATTTATTTTACCATTCTCAAACAGCGAAAAATGAGTTTAGTACGGGCTTAGGCATGTATACAATTGCGGCGATCGTTCAAAAAAATAAAGGAGATTACACCTTCTATCCGAAAGACGGAAAAGTCTATTTGACAATCCAATTACCTTTAAAGGGTGACGTATCATGAAGAAAAGAGTGATCATACTATGTTTGTTTTTCAGCTGTTGGTTGTTTCCGCAAGAAAGCTTTTCTGAGACGACGCTGCCTAACGAACCGGGAACTTACCCAGTCAAAACAAGCTATGTTGAGGATGGAAAAGAGCTGCAAAAAATCATTTATGTCACTGTAAAAAGTGAGGATACTGTAATCGTTGGCGATGTTGCGATTGATGCAAAAGACTTTTTAATGACTGTTGACCAGGCGAAGAGACTTACCGCAAAACAAGCGATCAATTACAGTGAGGCTAAGGCTTGGAGTACGATTGATGGCTCAGAAAAGGTGATCACAACGGTTGATTTGTCTAGTATTCGCCCAGAAACTGGTGTGTATCAAGCTGCTTTTTCAACAAACGAAGGGGTGACAAAGATAGTAAACGTGACAGTAGACGAGCCGCTATTAGGCAATCGTGAGTTGAACAATTACCAAAATAAATTTGTCTCAAGCTCTTGGCGTTTTCTGTTGACATTAGGCTTTTTATTAGTGCTTATTTTGCTGACACCATTAGTGATCGTTCTCTTTTCTTCTAGAAATATCGTTCAGGTCATCAACGAATTGATTGAGATTTTTTCCAAGTAAATTTTTTTGACCTCGAAGCTCAAAAAAGTTCAATAAACTACATTAAATGTTTAGATAAACGCGATTCGCCAAAAAAGAATGCTAGGTTAGCTGAGTTCAATCATCGTTTTTACTTGATGGTTGGGCTTTTTTATATGGAGTGAATATGAAACAAAACTCTTTAGTAATAAAAATGTATGACACTAGAAAAATATTTTTGAAAAATAGATTGACTTTCTATTCGCAAGAAATTAATATATGAGTATACATAACGTCATATAACGTTATAACTAAAAGGAGGATTTTTTGATGGATGTGAACAAAGTAGTTGCTGAAATAGTTAAGAAGAATGGAGGAGAGCTATCAGGAATATATTTCGTTGCTTGTGGTGGTTCATTAGTGGATATGTATGTTGCAGATTATTTTATGAAAGCAGAAGTTTTGAAAGCGGGTACAGGTCTATACACTGCTAATGAGTTTGTTCAAGTTGTTCCTAAACGTTTGGACGAACATTCTGTAGTCATTCTTTGCTCTCATGGCGGCAATACGCCAGAATCTGTTGCAGCAGGAGAAGTTGCACAAAAAAGAGGTGCAATTACTATTGGTTTGACTCATAATAAGCATGCTGAGCTGTTGAAAGTTTCGGATTATAGTTTCTTATACGAATGGGGCGATGGAGCGAAGGTTTTGAATAATCCTATGGCAATTATTTTGGATTTGACCGTTTCATTAGTTAATGCGACAGAAGGGTATTCCTCATATGATAAATTCCGTGAAGGCATGACGATTATTGACACAGTTGTAGATAATGCGAAAAAACAAGTGCAGGATCGTATTAAGGTTTTTGCAGATAAGTATCAGGAAGAAACAATGTATTACATTTTAGGAAGCGGACCAAGCTATGGCCACGCCTATGGATTTTCGATTTGTTCATTAATGGAGATGCAATGGTTAGATTCAACTTCGGTTCATTCGGGCGAATTTTTCCACGGCCCATTTGAAGTGACAGACAAAGATACGATGTTTATCTTGTTAATGAGTCAAGGACGCACACGACCTCTTGATGAGCGGGCAAAAGTGTTCCTTGATAAATATGCTGAAAAAGTAGAAGTTGTCGACGCTAAGGAGTTGGGCTTAGATTTGATTCCAGACGAGGTTTCCGAATTTTTCAATCCTATTCTGTTTTATAGTGTATTGTCAGAATATCGCTCAGCTTTAGCTAATAATCGAAATCATGATCTGGATGTTCGTCGGTACATGGGAAAAGTTGAATACTAATAGGAGGAAGAAGCATGAAAGTTTTAGGTTTAGGAGACAATGTTGTTGATAAATATGTAAACCTTGCAATCATGTATCCTGGAGGAAACGCGTTGAATTTTGCTGTCTTTGCCAAAAAACTTGGTCAAGACAGCAGCTTCATGGGTGTTTTCGGTTCGGATGCAGAAGGGACACATGTTTTATCAGCTATTAAGGATTTAGAAATTGAATATAGTCATTCTCGTTTTCAAAATGGAGAGAATGGGTGCGCGCGAGTAGAGATAAAAGAGGGTGACCGCATTTTTTTAGGTAGTAATGAAGGCGGTGTCACACGTGAACATCCTATCCAACTCTCACAAGATGACCGTGATTATTTAAACCAATTTGCATTGATTCATATGGGACTATACAGCCATGTCAATCACTTACTGGAGGAACTGACAGAGGTTAGAGGAAAAATCTCATATGACTTTTCAGATGATTTTACTGAGGAGGATATTTTACGAGCAATCAATAAGGTAGATTTTGGCTTCTTCTCAGTTAGTGATTTATCAGATGTAGAAACGAAAGAATTTTTAAAAAAGTATTTCTCCTCTAAAAATGAAGTACTAGTTGCTACTAGAGGTGATAAAGCAGCTATCGCTTACGATGGGAACCAATATTTTGAAGTCCTTCCAGTTTTAAGAGAACCTGTGGATACAATGGCTGCGGGAGATTCTTTCTTGACCGCATTTTTGATTCACTATCTTAAAGGAAATGACATTGCCTCAGCGATGAAGTGCGGCAATGAGTTCGCGGGTGAATCATGCATGGTTGAAGGCTCTTTTGGCTATGGAGTTTCTTACGAGTAGCTTGTTTTATCAAAAGGCATTTGATACTCTAACTAGGAGACATAACCTAGAAAAGTGAGGACTATTCCATGTTAGATGCAGATGCACAATTACCTTTATATACACAATTAAAAGAAATAATTAAAAGTAAAATTCGAGACGGAGAATACAAGGAAAATGAAAAGATTCCACCTGAGCCAGAATTGACGGAAATTTATTCTGTTAGTCGGATTACAGTCCGTAGAGCGATCCAAGACTTGGTAAAAGAAGGCTATTTGATTAAAAAGCAAGGGAAGGGAACCTTTGTAAGCCAGCATAAGGTTTTTCGGAAAATCGAGTATGTGATTGGTTTCAGTGAAAGCTGTCTAGCCAATGGTTTCACACCGTCTAGCGAGCTTTTAGAACGAAAGGTTATTCCCGCGACTGCTGAGATTGCTAAGAAGCTGCAATTGAATGTAGGGGATGAGGTCATTTATACTCAAAGGAAGCGTATGGCGGACGGTACGCCAATTTTATTGGAAAATAATTATTTCGATAAAAAACGTTTTGCCTCATTAATGACGTCTGATTTGACGGGCTCTCTTTACCAAATTTTGGCTAAGCAAGATATTATGGCAATTAACCCAGGTGAGACGACGCTTGAAATGGCGATCGCAGATGACCAATTAGCAAAAGTAATGGAGGTTGGAATCGGCACCCCATTTTTCTACGTGAATACACTGATTAATGATCAAAATGAACGACCTGTTCACGTGGGGCATCAATATTATTTGAGCGAAGTCTACAAGTTCAGTCTATAATTTTCCGTTAATAGGAGTGAGTGAGATGCGCAAGATACTTCGTTCAAAATATATTTTTGATGGAGAAAATTCTCCTTTTAAGGGATATATTGCATTTGAAGGGGATACGATCAAAGAAATAGAGAAAGATTGGTCCTATCAACATTTAGTGGATGAACACACAAACGTTTTGGAATATGATGACTATTTTATTATGCCGGGCATACATGATAATCATGTCTTTTTCAGCGGATATCTAAGTATGCACGCTGGAATTGATCTAACAGAAGCAAATTCTGAATTAGAGGCTCTGGAACAGATCGAAGCAGCCCTTGAGCAAGCAGAAGATGTTCCTATCTATGCTTATGGCTGGTCACCGCAAGCTTTTGGCACATTGCCTACCGAGGAATCATTAAACCAGCTTCATTATGATGGGCCTATTACTGCCATTGCAAAGGATCGATCCTATTGCTGGATGAATCAGCAGGCGAAACAACGGTACGGATTCGATGAAACCGAGACGAGTGCGGAAAGTCGTTTTCGTCTTATCAAGGAAATGCTGGCTAATGAGGATTTGCTGCAAACTGTTTATCAAAAGTTTGAGCAATTGCTGCTTTCTAGAGGAGTCGTTTCGATCAAGGAAATTGTTTTCGATGACGCTGAGTTCCTGAAGAAAATCAATACGCGAAAATTGGCGACTCATTTTTATATTCAATCGGTTGAACGTCCCATTTCAACAACATTAGTAGAGCAGTATAAGGCAGAAGATTTTCCCGTTAAAGTTGCTTTTGGGGGAGTAAAAATAATGGTGGATGGTGTTGTCGCCGATGAAACAGGCGACATTACCGGAGAATATGCTTCAGGAAAAAAAGGGCCGGAAATCGACTATCAATTCATCGCAAATGAAGTTGATAAATGGAATCAAAAAGGTATTCCTTGCTGTCTAACTACAGAAGGGGATAGGGCTGGGCTTAAGGCTGCCAAAATGCTTAGTCATTTCGGTAAGCGCTTACCTAAAGACGTATGGAATTCCATCAGTGATTTAGAAATGATTACTCAGGAAATGACTCAAGAAATGGTGGAAGGCAGGGTAGTTGCGGAAATCTATCCTCAAATATTAGGATTGAATCCTTCTTATCAGGAGGCTTACATGCCAGAAATTATAGCAGGAGCGGAAGGAGCCTTCTTTAATTATCAATTGTTGCGTTCAGCCGATATTCAAGTAACAAGTGGGACTGATTTGCCGCTTTTTATAACCAATTTACCGGAATCAATCATGCGTGCTTGTTTTCGTCGTTTTCCAAAAGGTCAAGAAACATGGCAGTATGAGAAGGGGCTCTCTGTGCTAGAGCTGTTGCAAAGCTTTACTAAAAATGGCTTTTTGGTTAACGGAGAAGAGCGCTATGGCGTTCTTCAGCCAGGAAAATCAGCCACATTTGCCATTTTTGATCGAGATTTGACCCAAGGGGATTGTGAAGAAGTCGCGGCTGCTGAGACGATAATGACCTATATAGATGGTTCTGTCGTATATGAAAAAGTGTTACCTTAAATATAACGTTATGATACGATATAAGGAGTGTTAAATAAGTATGGAACTCAAGAAAAGTAAGTTTGTTTTTCCCCATAGCTACACGTTGATTTTTCTCTTAATTATTATAGCTGCCTTATTAACCTGGTTTATTCCAAGCGGACAATTCAAAACAGTCGTTGAAAACATCAACGGGATGGAAAAAACAACGGTTGTGCCAGGCACCTATCATCAGATCGATAAGGCTGGCTATGGGCAAGGAATTGGAGCGATTTTAGAAGCTCCAGCAGCAGGGGTAATTAATGCAGTAGAAGTAGTTGCCTTTGTTTTAATTGTTGGCGGAGCTTTTGGGATTATTTTAAAAACTGGAGCGGTAGATAGAGGACTATTTACTTTAGCTCAGTCACTTGGTGATAAAGGGATATTGGTTATTCCGCTATCCATGATCCTATTTAGCTTAGGCGGGTCTACTTTTGGGATGAGTGAGGAAGTCATTCCATTGTTTGCTGTTTTTGTTTCCCTGATGTTTTCATTGGGCTTTGACTCAATGACAGCTATTCTTATTCTATTTTTAGGGACTCAGGCTGGGTACATCGGTTCAACAATCAATCCATTCAATGTTTTGATTGCTCAAGGGGTGGCTGATGTTCATGGAAACCCGCTGTTAATCTATCGCGTGATTTGTTGGGCAGTGATAACAATAATTTCGATCCTATTTACTATGCATTATGCTAGAAAGGTCAAAGCAAATCCTGAATCGTCCATTGTTTATAAAAATGACCAAAAGGTGAAGCATAAATTCCAAAATTTTGAAATAGATCAGCCGTTTAGTACGAGTGATAAATGGATCATTGGCGGATTTATTTTCGGCTTAATGATTATGATCTGGGGAATTATTTCCCAAGGCTGGTACATGGTCGAAATTTCAGCGTTGTTTGTAGGATTAGGACTTTATGCCGGAATCGTTGCTAGATTTAATCAAAAGCAGATTGCTGAAGCATTTGTTGATGGATGTGCCGATTTTGCTTATGCAGCAGTAATCATTGGACTTGCACGTGGTGTCTTAGTTATTTTGGAAAACGGGATGATTATTGATACTATTTTGAACTGTTTAGCCAATTTATTAGGTGGTTTGCCTAAATTTATGTTCTCAGCTATTTTATTGATTGCTCAAATAATTGTTACTTTTTTTGTCCCATCTTCATCAGGAGCTGCTGCATTAACGATGCCGGTAATGGCACCATTGGCAGATTTAGTCCATATCAATCGTGATGTAGTCGTACTGAGCAATCAATTCGGCAATGGTTTAATGAATCTGATTTCTCCAACAGGGGGTGTTTTATTAGCTGGTCTAGCGATTGCTGAAATCAATTTTTCTAAATGGTTGAAAGTTGGATCGAAAATTTTTGTCATTTTATTAGTTGCTTCGGCAATATTACTTTATATCGCTACACTACTATAGAGATAGCTTGACTCCTCTTGCAGATGTTGTATCTCAAGGGGAGATTTTACGTCTATATTTCGCTTATTTAGGAAGTGCTTTTCAGCAAAAGAGTCTTTAATTTATTAAACGGCTACTCACCGTTTCTTATCTTCTTCAAAAATAGCAGGGGTAGTCAATAGCTCCCAATAGAATATCTAGCCTACAGCTAAAAAAACATTCTTATTTCTTTCTGCCCAAGAATTTGTTGACTCTATTTTTCCATTTTCGTTTATCTCGTTCTTCTTGGATCTTTTCTTTACTTTTGCCATAATGTTTATCGGATGTATCCAATTTTTCCGAAGATATTTTCGTTTTTTTACTTGATTTGGACTCACTGGACTCCGCAGAAGGCTCTTTTTCTTTTGATTGGGTCGGCGGTGTGTCACTTGATAGCGGCGAGGTCGTATCTGTCTCTTTGCGGGTCAGCGTATTTGATTCGGAACCGCGGGATGACTGAGCGTGAGCGGTTTTGCTGGCAGCTGAGGCAGCTGCTTTTGATGTCGGTTTTGATTCGCGAGGTTGTTCTTCTGCAACAGCTGTTTCTTGAACAGCTTCTTCTGGCTCTGCTTGAACGGCTTCGTGTTCTGCATCGATACAGCCTTTTTTACTTTTGAATTTCACATATTCAGCGAAGCGGCGGATGCCTGAGGAGCGGAAGATCGTCAAGGTAGTCAAAACGCCCAAGACTTTGGCGGTTTCCTCTTCGGAACGTACTTGCTTCGTATCACGGAGCGTCCACGTATGGCGTTTTCCGTTGGCGTCTTTAAAAATCGACACGAGATCGAATTGAAATTCGGCTATTTCATGAGTTTCAAGGCTCTTCTTTTCTAATAGCTTTTTATACAAACAAGTTTCCTTGGTAAATTGTTGATATTCTTCATCACTGGAAAATAAGCGCTGAATCACGGTTTGCCATTCTTCTAATGAGAAGAAGTGCTCAAAGTAGACACAGTGCCGGCGCAGGGTACCATTTGGTGCCGCCGTCAAAAAGATTTGACGGATCATTTCGCTTAGCGGCTGAAGGGAAAAATCCCCCACGCAAAGCGCGTGACGAAAGAGAATCGCCACAAGGTATTCCACTACTTCTGCTGCTTGCTGTGTTTGTTCAAAATAACGAAGAACCCTTTTCATCAATGTTTCTTTCTTCATTCCAAAAATTTGTCTTGACCCAAGCTTCACTACATCCATTTTTTGTACCCCCGTCTAGATCATTATTTAACCCCTGTAATCGTTTCCAATTTATTTAGTTAAAATAGTAGCGTTTGATAACGAATTTGTAAATAGAAAACGGGAATACTTTTTTTCTTTACTATCTGTTAAATAGTTTAATAGTAAGGTCAATAGAGACTTTATCCGTGAAAAATAGCTTGACATGATGTTTTTAAAATAACTAAATGATGATTTTTGTGGCAGGTAGATAAAGGGTCGGAACGTTTATTTGTTTTTTTCACTTTTTTATCTGTTGCCAAGTAATCTATCTTGTTATAATTTTTTTGCATAAAAAAATAGATCGTTGTTCATAATGAATGAAAAACTCTTGTGGCAGGACTATTCTTTGAGAGGGCAAACGCTGCTGGAAGTGGGACGAGGGCCAAGAGGAGTTGCAACTCGTTTCTTAGCCATTGAACAAAACCGTTTTGAGAAGCTTATTATCGGTTCTGTTTGTATTTCAGTATGAACAAGCTCACAAACTTGAAATTGTTTGACTTGAAGTCGCAACATGGTAGGGTTATTCCAATAGTTTGTACTTGAGGTGAAAGATTATGAAGAAGCTGCTGAGAGAAGAGCCGACGGTATAAAGAGAAGCTTCGCCTTTTGAGATTAAAAATTGTCTCAAAAGGTTTTTTTGTACTTGAAAAAAATCTTATATAAAAAGACTTGTTATTAAAAATCGGCTTCTCTGCTTCTTGGTTCCTACCTTTGGACTTAGGTCCAAAGGTTCAAGGAGATATTGTAACTGGTTTCAAAAGTTGGTAGTCTAAGGTCAAGAGATACGTATACTCAATAAAGTGAATGGAGAGAGATGATGAAAAATAAATTTTCTCAAACAATGCAGGACTTTTCTAGAGCAGTAATCGTTCCAGTGAAGTTTATGGCGGTAATGGGGTTGTTTTTAGCAGTTTCTGTTATTTTACAATTGGAATTCATGCCGAATGTGCTGCAAACGTTTGGTGGGCTAATCAAAACAATGATGGACAGCATGTTAAACAATTTGGCATTGATCTTTTGTGTGGGGATCTCAGCATCTTTAGCTAAGAAGAAAAAGGTTGAGGCAGCTCTTATTTCATTGATCGCGTTTTTATTCTTTTTAGCTGCGAATAATGCTTGGTTGACCTTGACCAATCAGCTGGCTGAAGCTGGCGAAATGGGTCTTTTCGGTACCGGCCAGGCCGTTGTACTAGGGTTTCAGGTTGTTGATATGAATGTCTTTTTAGGAATGCTGGTTGGCTGCATCGTAGCGTTTATTCACAACCGCTTCTCAGATAAGGAGTTTGTGGACTTTTTAAGTATTTATGGCGGGTCTCGTTTTTCCTTTATGATTTTGATTCCAGTTATTTTAGTTACTGCGATCGGTATGAGCTATATTTGGCCGGTAGTGAATAGTTGGATTTCTTCATTATCAGGCTTCATTTTAACGACTGGCTTGTTGGGTGTTTTCATCTATTCATTTGGCAATCGTTTCTTGATTCCGACAGGGTTGCATCATTTGCTGTGGATGCCGTTTTGTTTTACTGCTTTAGGAGGAACGGCCAAAATTGGCGGACAGGTTTATAACGGGGCAGCCAATATTTTTTACGCGGAAATGGCGAATGCGGGCTCTATCACGAGTTTAGATCCATCTTTACGGTTTGCGACTTTCGGATTTGTAAAAATATTTGGTTCGATCGCAGTGGCTTTGGCGATCATCCATTGTGCTAAGAAGCACCGCAAGGAAGAGGTAAAGGGAATGATTTTGCCGTCAATGTTTGTGGCGGCTGTGGCAGGGATCACGGAGCCGTTAGATTTCTCATTCCTGTTTGCTTCTCCATTATTGTGGCTGGTTCACAGCTTGATGACAGCTGTTTCTGAAACGATTCTTTGGGGAATCGGAGCAAGAACGTATATGCTGTATGGATTGATCGATACGTTTGTCTCGAATTCGGTCTTCAGTCCTTCAGTCACCAAATTTTACTTAGTAATCATCGTTGGAATCATCATGTCAGTTATCTGGTATTTTGTTTTTGTTTTACTGATCAATAAATTGAACATCAAAACACCGGGCAGAGAAGACGAGCTTGCAGAAGAAGCTGTTTTGCCAAACGACGCGACTGGAGCCGCAGCTGTTAGCGGAAGCAATGGCAATGATTTTGATTTAGTTGTTGGCGGCTTAGGTGGAAAAGAAAACATCGAGAGCATCTCAAACTGCTTCACTAGATTACGAGTGACGGTCAAGGATGAGGCATTAGTAGATTCTGCCCAATTAGAGAAAATTTCTCAGCAAAAGGGTGTCGTGCTAAATGGGACGAATGTCCAAGTCATCATCGGCATGGGTGTTCAAGGATTTAAAGAGGATATCTGTGAAAGATTAGGTATAAGTGAATCATAGAAATTTAGAAACTTGAAACTGAAAGGAAGATTAGGATGAAGTTGGAAAAACAGTCAGTTGTAATAGCAGGAGGAGGCAGTACCTATACTGCGGGAATCGTCATGATGCTGATTGAAAATCAGGATAAGTTCCCTTTGCGCAAGCTGAAATTTTACGATAATGATAAAGAGCGTCAGGATATTGTCGCAAAGGCTTGCGAGGTGATCGTCAAAGAACGGGCACCAGAGATTGAATTTCTGGCAACGACGGATCCCGAAGAGGCATTTACCGATATTGATTTCGTGATGGCGCATATTCGCGTCGGCGGATTAGCTATGCGTGAAAAAGACGAAAAAATCCCATTGAAATACGGTGTTTTAGGTCAGGAAACCTGCGGCCCTGGCGGAATGGCGTATGGCATGCGCTCTATTCCAGGAGTGGTGGAATTAATCGACTATATGGAGAAATATTCACCGGATGCTTGGATGCTTAATTATTCCAATCCAGCGGCAATCGTAGCGGAAGCGACACGAAGAATGCGGCCAAATGCCAAAATCATCAATATTTGCGATATGCCTGTCGCGATCAAAAAATCCATCGCTGATATTGTTGGGTTAGAAAGCGAAAGTGACATTGTTGATCGGTATTATGGATTGAATCACTTTGGCTGGTGGACGGAAATGACGGATAAGCAAGGCAATGATTTAATGCCAAAATTAAAAGAGCATGTGGCTAAATATGGATACGCTGCAGCGGAAGGCGAAGGCAATCCGTTATTGGAAGAAACTAGCTGGATGGATACTTTCCAGAAGGTAAAAGATGTTTATGCGGTCGATCCAACAACAGTGCCAAATACGTATCTAAAATATTACCTATATCCTGACTACGTTGTGGCCCACGCAGATCCTAATTATACTCGGGCGAATGAGGTAATGGATAACCGCGAGAAAAATGTCTTCGCTGAATGCGAACGGATCGCGGCGGCTCAAACGGCAGAGGATACGACGATCGAAGCTGGCGAACACGCGGAGTTTATCGTTCAATTGGCTGGTGCCTTAGCCTATAATACGTATGAACGGATGCTGCTGATCGTCAAAAATGAAGGAGCAATCGCTAATTTGGATGATGATGCGATGGTTGAGGTTCCTTGTATTGTCAGCAAGCGCGGCTATGAACCGTTATGTATGGGTAAAATTCCGCATTTCCAAAAAGGAATGATCGAGCAGCAGGTTGCTGTCGAAAAATTAGTGGTCGACGCGTTTGAAGAAAAATCGTATCAAAAATTATGGCAGGCAATGACGCTGTCCAAGACGGTTCCTTCAGCAGCAGTCGCTAAACAAATCCTAGATGAAATGATTGAAGCAAACGGTGACTGGTGGCCAGAATTGAACTAACTTCTGCCAACGAAAGTATTAATGATTGGAAACGATCATTAATACTTTTTTCTTATCCTAGATATTGGAGGAAGTTGAATTCGTTTTTCTGTAGGGTAAAATAAGACTAAACGATAGGAGGGGCTGAAGATGCTTTTTTCTGATATTGTTAATCAGCACTATGACACGTTAAATGAAGTAGATATCCAAATGGTTAAATATATCAACGCGCATCCGAAAGAAATGACTACGATGGGGACCAATGATTTTGCGAAGATTTGTCACTCATCAAAGTCGTCAGTGATTCGCTTTACACAAAAGCTAGGGTTTACGGGGTTCAGCGAGCTGCGCAATTTTTTGAAATGGCAAAATAATCCTGGTGACGGGGGAAAAGAAACCACCTTCAAAAAAAGAATCTTTTCTGATGCCGAACGAACGATCAAATATTTGGAAGATAATAATTGGGAAACGATTTATCGTGCGCTTGAAAACAGCCGCAATGTTTATTTGTTGGGCACCGGTGTCACGCAGCAAAATCAAGCAGCGGAACTACAGCGCTTATTGTTGCTGATTGGGAAGCCGGCCCAAATGATTCCTGCCTCTTCACAATCCAATGAATTCAAGCGGATCATGGAGAATATCACAGCGGACGACCTGATTTTTGTGTTGTCGTTGTCAGGTGAAAACCAGCATCTTTTTAATGTGCTGAATGTCCTTTCGACCTACCGTTCAACGATTGTTTCAATTACGAATATGCAGAATAATTTGCTGTCAGGCAGATCTGATTATTCACTTTACGCCTCAAGCAGCCGCAGTCCCAATCCGACCGACTGGTGGCTGCAAACCTCTTCTTCCTTTTTCTTATTGATTGAAGCCTTCGCTTTCGGCTATGTTGATTATTGCCGACGAAAATAGAAAACGAACAAAGCCCCTAACCAGCCCTGCGTCACAGGTTGGTTAGGGGCTTTTCATTTTTAGGAAAACCCATATAGCTTGTTCAGTTATTTTTTTGAGACAGAGTTTGTTAGATTCAACTCTGTGGGTATGATGATTTTCTTTGGCAGATCCTTCTCACCATCGATCAGTTTGAAAAGCAGCTCGGTGGCTTTTGTACCTAAAATATTTGTGGGCACATTGATTCCTGAAAGACGCGGGGTGAAAAAGGCAGAATAGGACTCATCATTAAAGGCGATCAAGGAAAAATTATCCGGAATTTTATAGCCTTCTTTTTCAATGACTTGGAAAAGGCTCAAGGCTTTTAGGGCATCTGTAGCAAATATAGCAGTAGGCAACTGTTTGTCGCTAAATAATTTTTTGGCAGCCTGAATGGACTCTTCAAGTACATAGCCGCCATCGATGATCCATTCATTTTTTATATCCAGATAGTTATCGAACAGAGCTTTGCGATAGCCGTTTACCCGATCAGCTGATACATGAATATCCAGCGGTGCGTGCAGGCAAGCGATCTCCTTATGTCCCAGATCGATCAATGTTTGGATCATTTTGTAGCTGTCACTATAGTTATCCGTATCGACTGAGTAGATATACTCGTATTCCTTTTCCAGCTTCCCAATGATGACGATCGGTATTTGCAGGGCATCCAATTCCTCTAAGTATTGTTCATCTTGAGAGGCACTCAGTATGATAATGCCGCGAATCAGCTTCTCATTCAGCTTATTTTTAATTTTTTGAGCCTCTTCCTGATTATTTTTAGAGGTCTGCAAAATCAAATCAAAATCATGTTTCTCTGTTACAGCTGAAATTGATTGAATAACATCGGAAAAGAACGGGTTTCCGCTTGTTGAGCTAACTGAGCGGTGAGAAAGGGTTAAAATCGCGTCAAAGCCATTGCCAGTAAGACCTCGAGCCAGCTTGCTCGGCATATAGTTCAATTCTTTAATGGCTGCTAAAACCTTTTCCTTCGCTTCTGGTGAAATATTCTCCTGATTGTTTAATACGCGAGAAACGGTCGATTTGGAGACGCCAGATTTGTTCGCGATATCATAAATTGTTGGTTTCAAAAAAATCCTCCTAACACTGGTAGCGGTACCACCACAGCTAAATAGTACTGGATTATTTGATATTTGTCCACAAAATCAGATAAATTCGCGAAAAAAACAATTGACAGAAACCGCTTACTATACTATTATCTTGGTGTGAGATGGGAGCGCTCCCACAGAAAGGAGTTTTGTTGTTGATTGAACAATTGATTCAGGAAATTGTTCCAAAGCAAGCCGATGCGGCATTTTTGAACCAAGCGATTACTGAAAGAATTGACAGCTACAAAAATAAGAATTCTCGGACTAGAAAGGCTCAATGGGATCAGGATGATGTTTTTTTGATCACTTACGGCGATCAATTTTATCGAGAGGGGGAGTCCAAGCTAACGACTTTCAAAGAAATCTATCAAAAATTTTTCTCAGATACATTTCCGATCGTGCATTTCCTGCCTTTTTTCCCATATAGTTCAGACGATGGCTTTTCAGTGATTGATTATGAGCAGGTAAATCCAGAGCTTGGTGATTGGGCAGATATTCAGGCAATGAATCGTGAAGCCCGTTTGATGTTTGACTTTGTTTGCAACCACATGTCTGCGAAAAGTAACTGGTTCAAAGGCTATTTAGAAAACCAAGCCATTTATAAGGACTTCTTTATTGAGGTCGATCCTGCGACAGACTTAAGTATGGTCACAAGACCGCGAACGTCGCCACTGCTTTCAGCGTTTATTGATGAAGCTGGAAAGGCACGAAACATTTGGACGACCTTCAGTGACGATCAAATTGACTTGAATTTTGCCAATCCAAAGGTTCTGCTAAGAATGATCGATGTCTTGCTCTTTTATGTGGATCAGGGAGCAGACTTCATACGGCTGGATGCGGTGGGCTTTTTATGGAAAAAAATTGGAACCAGCAGTATTCATCTTGCTGAAACGCATCAAGTCATTCAGCTTTTCCGAAGTATCGTTGATGAGGTTGCACCAGGAACAGTATTGATTACTGAGACGAATGTGCCCCACAAGGAAAATATCAGCTACTTAGGAGACGGCACGAACGAAGCACAAATGGTTTATCAGTTTCCGTTGCCGCCTTTGGTCTTGCATGCGATTCGCACCGGAAACGCCAGCTATTTACAGAAGTGGGCAAGTGAAGTTCAGCCGCCGACGCGAGAAACCAGCTTTTTCAATTTCTTGGCCTCTCATGATGGGATCGGAATGAATCCGATTCGCGGGATTATCGCGGAAGAGGAAATTCTTAACCTAGTTGCTGACTTAGAAAAAGAAGGCGCTTTAGTCAACTACAAACAAAATCCGGATGGTTCTCTTAGCCCCTATGAGATCAACACCACTTATATGGATGCCTTAAGCAATCAAGCGGATGAAGATGACTTGCGTGTGAAACGCTTCATGCTGGCTCATTCGATTCTATTGACGATCGTGGGGATACCCGCTGTTTATGTTCAAAGTATTTTAGGCGGTCGGAACTATTATGAGGGAGTTGAGCGTACCGGCGCCAATCGCACCATTAATCGGGAGAAATACGAAGCGTCAGAGATTCGTCACAGCTTGACAGAGACAGGCTCGTTAAACAATCTGGTCTACCATCAGCTGCAAGAACTGATCCAGCTTCGGCGGGAGGAGGAAGCCTTCCATCCTAATCATACAATGCGAGTGCTTGCTACCTCGGATGCCACATTTGGACTGGTTCGTAATGAAGAGGTTTATGCGCTGCACAATATGAGCAATCAGACGCAGACTATTTCACTCGAGACAGGAGCATACATCAATTTATTAACTAAAACGGACTGCCAGATCGAAGAAGCACTTACTTTGAAGCCTTACGATTTTATTTGGTTAAAAAAGCTGTGAGGCTGACTTTTTGCAGGAGATTTTATTGGCAGCGGGCTATTTAACTAGAAAGTTTAAAAAATACACGAGTGATTTAGCAGCATCGAATGAGCAGCGATCCTTCGTGGTTTTGGAAAAAAAGCATACATTAAATTGAAAAAGGAGATAGTGGAATGAAAGCGAAAAAAATGATTTTTGGTACAGCACTGGCAATGGTTGCTCTGACGTTGGGGGCATGTGGTGGAGGAAGTGCAAAGGATGAGGGGAAAACAACCATCGAATTTATGCATTCTTCGGTTGAACAGGACCGCTTGAAAGTAATCGACAAGCTGGTTGCTGATTTTGAAAAGGAAAATCCTGAGATCAAAGTGAAGCAGATTCCTGTTGAAGAAGATGCCTACAATACAAAAGTTGTTACACTTGCTCGTTCAAATAAACTTCCCGGAGTTATTGAAGTCAGTCAGGATTTTGCGAAAGTAATGGACAAGGACGAATTGATTGATCAAAAGGCTGTTGGAAATGTGATGAAAAAAGCCGGTGAAGACAACTATTATGCCGGTGCCAAGAAATTGGTTCGGACGGAGGATGGTTCAGGCTACATCGCAGCTCCGATCAGCGGATGGGTTCAAGGAATCTGGTACAACAAAGCAACGTTGAGTGAAGCAGGATTTTCTGAGCCGACCACTTGGGCATCAGTCTTAGAAATCGCTAAGCATTTCAATGATGCAGGGAATAAAAAATATGGGATCGCGATGCCGACAGCGGACAGTACGATGGCAGAGCAGGCATTTTCACAATTTGCCCTCTCAAATGGGGCCAATGTTTTAGATGAAAAAGGAAAAGTGACGATCAACACACCGGAAATGACCGAAGCTTTGAAATACTATAAAGAACTATCGCAATTCACAATGCCAGGTTCGAATGACGTTACCGAGATTAAAGACGCGTTCATGAATGGTTCAGCGCCAATGGCCATCTACTCGACGTATATTTTGCCTTCCGTTTTTGAAGAAGGAAAAGCGGATGATATCGGCTTTGCGATTCCGACGAATAAGCAAGAGGCAGTTTATGGAACAGTTTCTGGTTTGACGATTTCCGCTGGATTAGATAAAGAGCAAAAAGCAGCTTCTGAGAAATTTGTTGAATATCTGTCTGAGGCTAAAAACATGGAAAAATGGGTATTGATGTCTCCTGGCGGTGCTCAGCCGGTTAATAAACAAGTGGTAGACAGTTCTTCTTATCAATCAAATAAAGTAATCAGTGCTTTTGGCGAGCTTCCAAAAGAAATTGCCAGCTCATTTGATAAAGTGCAGGTGTTTGGTTTGGTTGGTGATAAAAACTTTACAAAAATGGGTGATATCACTAGTTCTGGTGCGATTTCCAAAGCAGTCAATAGTGCAACTGTAGGAAAAGAAGATCCGGAGAAAGCTTTAAAAACTGCTCAAGAATCGATTGAAAAGTAGGAGTGGCCTATGAAGAATGTAGCAAAAAAGGCTGATACAAAATTTGCTATTGCGTTACTAGCACCCAGCATGATTTTATTAGCTGTTTTGGTTTTCTTTCCGATGCTGTCCAACATTCAAATTAGTTTTTTAGATTTGCCGTTAAACGCAAATCTAAAAGCTACTTTTGTTGGCTTAAATAATTACTTGGATATTTTAAAAGATCCTGCGTTTTATCAATCGTTAGGTTTGACGATCGCCTATACTATTCTGGTTGTTTTTGGAAGTACTGCTTTAGGATTGGCAGTGGCGATCGCATTCAACCGTGAGTTTAAATATCGTGGGCTAGTCCGTTCTTTGATCATTTTGAGTTATGTTACGCCTTCGATTTCATTGATCTTTGCTTGGAAATACATGTTTAACAATGGGTATGGAATTATCAATAATTTTTTAGTGGATAAGCTGCATCTATTTAGTGAAGCACCCTTGTGGTTTGATAATCCAGGCTCCAGCTTTGCTTTGGTGGTGATTTTTGCGATCTGGCGATACTATCCCTATGCGTTCATTTCTCTCTTAGCGATTTTACAAACAGTCGATAAAAGCTTGTATGAGGCGGCGGATATCGATGGCGCAAACTTTTGGCAGAAGTTCAAAATCGTTACGCTGCCAGCCATCAAACCGGTTCTTGCGACAGTCATTGTTTTGCGATCAATTTGGATGTTCTATATGTTCACCGATGTGTATCTGTTGACGAATAAGGTGGATATATTAGGGGTGTATCTTTATAAAACGGCCTTTGCTTTTAATGACTTAGGAAAGGCTTCGGCTATTTCGGTGATTTTATTTGTGATTATTGCCGTCGTGATTTTAATTTCAAGAAAGCGAGTGAATCTAAACAATGGCTAAAAATAAGAAAGCAAAACGGATATTCTTTTATGCCATGGTCATTTGCTTTTTAGCGATCAACCTGTTTCCATTTTGGATCATGTTGATGACGGCATTTAAAGGCAGCAGTGAAGCAATATCAACAACTCCGACGATTTTACCTCGTCAATTTACAACAGAGCATTTTGTCGACATTTTCAATCCGGAAATTTTTCCGTTTGTCGACTACTTCAAAAATAGCTTCATCATTTCTCTATTCGCATCAGTCATTGCCGTGATTATTGGGATCGGCGGGGCTTACGCGTTGGCTCGGTTAAATTTTAAAGGACGCAATAAAATCAATGCGAGTTTCTATACAGTCTATATGTTCTCTGGGATTTTGATTGTCGTTCCGCTGTTCAAAATTATTTCTTCATTAGGGTTGTATGATACAAGAACCTCTTTAGTCATCACGATGGTTGTTCAAACATTGCCGACCGCTATTTTTATGCTGCGCAGCTATTTTGAAACGATTCCAAAGGATATTGAAGAGGCGGCGATGATTGATGGCTTGAGTCGTTTTCAGATAATCATTCAAATCATGATACCTTTAGCCTTTTCGGGGATTATTTCCGTTTTCGTTTACTGCTTCATGGTTTCATGGAATGATTTTCTATTTGCATCGATCTTCCTATCATCAACAGACAAGTTTACCCTGCCGATCGGGCTGAATACACTATTTAGTACGCCAGATTATGTGTGGGGCAGAATGATGGCGGCCTCGTTGATTACTGCGCTGCCGGTAGTGATTATGTACTCACTTTCAGAGCGCTTTATTAAAGGCGGAGCCATTGAAGGCGGCGTCAAAGGATAATAAAAAAAGAGGATGAAAAGACATGAAAAAATTAGTTGCACTTGAACCAAGAGTCGCAGGAGTAAAAGAATATGAAGAAAGAGCCATTTCAGCAGACGAAGTTTTGATCAAAGTGAAATTTGCTTCTCCTAAACCCGGCACGGAGGTCGTCGATTTTAGAGGGATCAGTCCTTTTATTGATGATGAGTTTTCTTCTGAATGGAATATGTTTATGCCTCGTGAAGCAGGTAGTCCTCGCGGGATCGAATTCGGTGATTTGCCATTAGGAAATATGGTTGTCGGAGAAATAGCAGAAATCGGTAGTGCCGTGACAGACTATCAATTAGGAGAGATTGTTTGTACGTACGGTCCGATTCGGGAAACAGTCATTGCTAAAGGTGTCGATAATTACAAGTTGCGCAAGATGGCAAGCCTGGATAATTGGAAAAATGCCGTATGCTATGATCCGGCCCAATTTGCGATGGGCGGTACACGAGCGGCCAATGTCCGTGCAGGTGATTTTGTGGCGATTTTTGGCTTGGGAGCGATTGGCTTAATTGCAGTTCAGATCGCGGTGAATGCCGGCGCGAAAGTAATTGCCATTGATCCAATCGAAGAACGCTGCCGCTTAGCAGAAAAATTCGGTGCGAGTCATTGTTTAAACCCAATCACAGAAGATGTGGGCTTCAAATTGAAGGAGCTGACCAATAAGCGAGGGGTCGACTCTGTCATTGAAACCAGCGGTGCAGCCAGTGCTCTGCAGGCCTCGCTTCGTGGTCTTGCTTATGGTGGAATCATTTCTTACGTGGCCTTTGCCAAACCGTTTCCTGAAGGATTGAATTTTGGGCGTGAGGCGCACTTCAATAATGCGCAGATCGTCTTTGCTCGTGCATCAAGTGAGCCCAATCCTGAGTACCCGCGCTGGGATCGTAAACGGATTGAAGATACTTGCTGGGATTTATTGATGAGCGGCTACTTGGATTGTTCAGAGATCGTTGCGCCAATTGTCCCAATGGCTGAAAGTGCGGAAGCCTATATGCGTTATATTGATCAGGAGCCCTCACTGAGTGTCAAAATGGGCGTTGAACTATAAACCATAATCACCAGAATACTACGAATAAGGAGATTTCGTTATGAAATTTGGAACACAGGATCAAGCGTTTTTCCCAACGTCTATCAAAGAAAAATTCCGTTTTATTAAGGAGCTAGGCTTCGAAACCTACGAGATTGATGGAAAGCTGCTATTAGAGCACACAGAAGAAATTAAAGAAGCTATCAAGGAAACGGGCATTACAGTTGAAACGGCGTGTAATGGCTATGACGGCTGGATCGGAGATTTCATCGAGGAGCGCCGTTTACGCGGAATCGAGCAAATTTCTGGAATTTTGCGGGCATTGGCTGAAGTCGGCGGAAAAGGAATGGTGGTCCCCGCAGCTTGGGGGATGTTTACGTACCGCTTACCGCCAATGGTTTCTCCAAGAAGCCAAGCAGGCGACTTTAAAGCAGTCAGCGATTCTTTGCTCCAATTGGATAAAGTCGCGGCTGAAACGGGCACAAAACTATATCTGGAGCCATTGAATCGGTATCAAGATCATATGATCAACCTATTAGCCGACGCGCGTAAATACATTGATGAAAATCAATTGAAGAACGTTGAGATCACGGCTGATTTTTATCATATGAATATTGAAGAGGATAGTATTTCAAAAGCCCTGATTGAGCAGAAGGATTACGTTGGTCATATTCATTTAGCAGACAATCATCGGTATCAACCGGGTTCGGGAGCTATCGATTTTGTCGAGCACTTTAAAACAATCAAAGAATTAAACTATCAAGGTTGTTTAGTATACGAATGCCGTTTACGGGGCGAGGATCTTCCAAGTGTTTATCAAGATTCTATCAACTTTTTGAAGGAATGTATGAGAAAAGCATAGTTGAAGCCTCAACTATGCTTTTCTTGAAAGGAACGAAAGATGAAAAAAGTAGCGATTGTCGGTGCCGGCCAAGTGGCAGAAAAAGTCCATGCCGCATACTATCAAACAAAACCCGAAGCATTTCATTTAGCAGCAGTAGTTGATCCAGATTTGGCAAGAGGAGAACTTTTTTGCCAGAAAAATCAATTTCAGAAGGCGTATACTGCGATCGAAAAGATGCTGATAGAAGTGCAGCCGGATATTGTCAGTATTTGTACGCCGAATCGGTTTCATTATGAAAATGTGATGCATGCGTTGGAGGCTTGCTGTTCTGTTTTTTGCGAAAAGCCGCCAGCGATGACTAGCGGTGAGGCCCAAGCTATGTGGAAGCGGGCGGAGGAAAAAGGCGTCGTTTTAGCCTATGATCTTCAACACCGCTATTCACCAGAGGCTCAGATGCTGAAGGAAAATATTTCCTTGCTGGGAGATATTTATTACAGTGAAGCAAATGCCTTGAGACGTTCGGGGGTTCCCGGCTGGGGCAACTTTATTGATAAAGCATTACAAGGCGGGGGACCATTGATCGACTATGGAATCCACATGCTGGATACAGCGTTATACCTGTTGGATTTTCCAACGATCAAGGCGGTCTCAGCCTATCAATATCAAAAAATTGGGCCTAAGAAGAATCAGGGTACTCTTGGTTCTTGGGACCCAAAAAAATATACAGTGGAGGACTCTTTGTTTGGAACAGTAGAATTTGAAGCAGGCGGAATACTTCGTCTTAATACCTCATTTGCTTTAAATATCCAGTCCGACAGAGTTTTAGATGTCCAGCTCTGCGGTGATCAGGCTGGAGCGAACCTCTATCCTGGAAAAATTTATACGGATCAAGCAGGTGAGCTTGAGATTCTCAAAGAAATCGCCAGTACAGAAAGCAATAATCATTTTACAAGTATAGATCATTTTTGCCGTAAACTTGCGGGTGATCCTCATGCAATGATTGCAGATGGCAGACAAGGGTTCATTATTCAAAGAGTGATCGAAGCATTATATCAATCGGCTGAAATAGGTGGAAAAGTAGAGCTATGAAAATAGAATTTAATCAATTTGATGAGGAAATGATCAATAAGGAAGCCACACTTATGACCACAGGCAACGGCTATTTAGGTGTTCGGGCGGTTCATGAGGAGAAGTATCGGAATCAGGATCAGGGATTCTTCGTTCGCGGAATCTTCGACCAAACAGTTGGGACAGAAACCGCCGAGTTAGTGAATCTGCCTGATATCACTGAACTGGAATTACGGATAAATGGAGAAATTTTTTCTCTAAACAGTCCTCAGATCACAGACTATCAGCGTTTTTTAGATTTATCGACAGGTGAATTAGTTCGTTCCTTAAAGTGGCAAACAGAACAGGGCGATTGGTTCAAAATTACTAATAAACGAATAGTCAGTCAAAAAAAGAAAGAACAGATCGCTTTTCAGCTGATTGTTGAACCATTAAGCAGGGACTGTACTCTCTCAGTCAAGGCAGGGATTGATGGTCAGGTTTCTAATGGCGGCAACCAGCATTTAATTGAGCGGGACCTGCGTGTCTATGATGAATGCGTATTAGTAGCTGATTACGAGACTATCGAGAGTCATTTATCGTTAGGATTAGCGATGCGGCTAAATAAATCAGGAGCTATTTCTGCAAAAAATAGAAAGATTCAAACGAGCATCCAAGAAGCTTGTCAACGAAAGGATGCCTTTGTCTTTGAGAAAGTGGTTTATGTTTATTCTAGCTTAGAAACCGACGATCCCTTTAAGGCAGCAAAAAAGGCTGCGCAACAGGAAATAACTTATGAAGAAATTGCGGCGGCGGCAAAAGAATCTTGGGCCGAGTTTTGGTTGGCGCATCGTGTAGTGATTGACAGTGAAAATGCTTTTGACCAGCTAGCGCTAGATTTTTCTTGCTATCATCTGCAAATTATGACGCCTGACGATCCTCAGTTTAGTGTGGCGGCTAAGGGCTTGACTGGAGAAGGGTACAAGGGGCATGTTTTCTGGGACACAGAGATTTTCATTCTTCCTTTCTTTCTGCATAACAAACCCGCGATCGCAAAAAGCTTATTGAAATATCGCTATTTTAGGCTGGCAGGAGCCAAAGAAAAGGCGCGTCAAAACGATTATCAAGGGGCATTGTTTCCTTGGGAAAGTGCCTTGACGGGCTACGAGGAGACGCCTAAATACGCAGCGATAAATATTCGCACCGGCAAACGTCAGATCATTTCTTCGGCAGCAGCGGAGCATCATATCGTCGCGGATATCGCGTATGCTGTGATGGATCTCTATCAAGCGACCGCTGATCAAGAATTTATGGATCAGTACGGGAAGGAATTGTTGAAAGAAACCGCCCTTTTTTGGCTAAGTCGCGGTGTAGAGGTAAATGGTCGGATCGAGATTCATGATGTGATTGGTCCAGATGAATATACGGAGCATGTGGATAATAATGCGTACACCAATTATTTAGCAGCTCATAACGTGCGGTCCGCTTTGGAGCAGCAGGTGGGTGATCCAAAGCTGCATCAACAGTTTGAATATTTTCTCGAGCACCTGTATTTACCGAATATAAATGCGGAGGGGTTGATTCCGCAGGATGATACATTTTTGAGCAAACCAGTGATTGATCTATCAACATACAAGGAGCAAGCCGGGAATCAACTGATCCTTAGCGATTATTCGCGTCAAGAAGTGATTGATCAGCAGATTTTGAAGCAAGCGGATCTGGTGATGCTGTTTTATTTACAGCCCTATGTATTTGATTTTGCGACGATCAAGCAAAATCTTTACTATTATGAGGATCGAACGATTCATGATTCCTCCTTGAGCAAGGCGATCCATGCGATCGTTGCGGCACGAATCCACGAGGCGGAGTGGGCTTATGAAATGTTTCAAGCCGCCTGCAAAATCGACTTGAACGATTTGCCCCATACGAGTGATGAAGGCATTCATGGCGCTGCATTAGGCGCAGTTTGGCTCGCAGCTATTTTTGGTTTTGCAGGAATCACCAAAAATAAAGTATTGGAAATCAATCCGCAGCTGCCAAAGGCTTGGAAGCGGATGTCATTCCAGTTCCATTGGAAAGGTGAAAATATGGCTATTGATTTAACGCAAGATACGCTTGTGTTAACGAAGAAAACGAAAAAGAAATTGCCGATTGTGATCGAGGGAGCGACTTATTCATTGGAAGAAAAACTAGAATGGAGCAGAAAGTAAAACAATGAAAATTTTGATGATGCCAGATTCGTTCAAGAGCAGCCTTTCTGCTGAAAAAGTGGCATGGATCTTAGGGGAAAGTTTTAGTCAGGTTTTTCCATCAGCGCAGATCGAGTTATTACCAGTTGGCGATGGAGGGGAAGGCACACTCGATGCATTATCGCAAAATGTCACGATGAAAGAAGAGTGGCAAACGGTCAGCGGCTGGGATGGCCAGCCCTTTTCAATGAGATACATGCACTTTCAGGAGCAAGCCTTTTTTGAAATGGCCGATTTGGTTGGATTGCCCATGTTTTCCGAGGAACAAAGACGACCGCTGGATTTCTTGACGGTTGGATTAGGAGAGCTGGTCCTTCAGCTGCAGACGATGGGGATTAAAAAAATCTATATCGGAATTGGCGGCAGTGCGACTGTGGATGGCGGAATCGGGTTCGCAGCTGGATTGGGCTATCGATTTTATGATAAAGCAGGCCATTTGCTACAGCCAAATGGTCGGAGCCTAGCTAAAATCGCGAGGATCGATGATTCAAATGTCCCTATGCTGACAACAGAGATTTACGCAGTGACGGATGTAAAAAATGTTTTATGCGGAGAGGCAGGCGCAAGCTATGTTTTTGGCCCTCAGAAGGGGCTGAAATCAGAGGAATTGGCCACAACAGACCAGGCGCTACGACAGGTCTATGATTTGGTCGATGAAAAGCTGCCTGATGTTCCGGGAAGTGGAGCGGGCGGCGGCTTAGCAGCGAGTATTGCCGGTTTTGCTAAAGGAAAAATCATTCACGGGATTGATTTTGTTTTAGACGTACTGGCGTTTGATCAGCGTGCTGAGGCTGCCGATCTGATTATTGTTGGAGAAGGGAAAATGGATCAGCAAAGCATGGCGGGAAAAGCCCCTGTGGGGATCGCTCAACGTGCACCGGAAACCTCTACCGTGATCGCGATCTGCGGCAGTGTTGACCAGCAGGTGCTTGATTTTTCTGACTACGGAATCACCGCCTGCTTTCCAATTATTGGTCAGCCAGCCAGCTTGGATGAGGCATTAGAAAAGGCCGAAGTAAATTTACAAAGAACGGGCTTGAATGTTGCTCGTTTAATCAAAAAAGCAAGGAGCCAATCTTTTGACTAACTATCATGGAGCTATTTTCGATCTTGATGGTGTTTTAGTTGATACTGCAAGATACCATTATTTAGCGTGGAAACAATTAGCGGAGCAACTAACGATTCCTTTTTCAGCAGAAGACAATGAGCGATTAAAAGGGGTGTCTAGAGTCAAGTCTTTAGATATCCTGCTATCATTGGGAAACAAGCACTATACAGAAAAGGAACGCGAACACTTTATGGAACAAAAAAATAAGGTGTATGTTCACTATATTGAGCAAATGGATGAAACTGAGATTTTACCTGGTGTGGTTGAGCTGTTAAAACAATTGAAGCATAAAAATATAAAAATTGCCCTCGGGTCCGCGAGTAAAAATTCAGGAATTATTTTAAAGAAGACAGGGCTGCGGCACTATTTTGATGCGATCGTAGATGGAAATGATGTTTCAAGGGCGAAGCCTGATCCGGAAGTATTTTTATTGGGTGCAAAGAAACTAGGGATTCCTGCTGGCCAGTGCATGGTGTTCGAAGATGCCAAAGCGGGAATCGCCGCTGCTAAACACGCTGGGATGCTGGCGATTGGTGTAGGAACGAAAAGCAACCTGCCAAATGCGGATAGACTGGTCGAAAGTTTGGAAGAGATAGAATTATCGGAGCTTTAAATAATAAGAAGGATGGGATTTCAAATGACGCAGCTTTCACTAAAGCATATTCATAAAAAATATGATAATGCCGAAAATTATTCAGTCAATGACTTTAATTTAGAAATAGACGATAAAGAATTTATCGTTTTCGTCGGACCTTCAGGTTGTGGGAAATCCACCACTTTGCGCATGATAGCGGGGCTGGAGGATATTACAGAAGGCGAGTTAAAAATCGGGGATCGCATCATGAATGAGGTTGCCCCTAAAGACCGTGATATTGCGATGGTTTTCCAGAACTACGCGTTGTACCCGCATATGACTGTTTTTGACAATATGGCCTTCGGATTAAAATTAAGAAAATACGATCCAGCCGAAATAAAGGAGCGGGTAGAAAATGCGGCGGATATTTTAGGGCTGACCGAATACCTTAAGCGAAAACCTGCGGCTCTATCAGGAGGCCAGCGCCAGCGTGTCGCTTTAGGACGTGCGATCGTTCGCGATGCACAGGTCTTTTTGATGGACGAACCTTTGTCCAACTTAGACGCAAAATTACGAGTTTCGATGCGAGCGGAAATTGCGAAATTGCATCAACGTTTAGGAACGACGACCATTTATGTTACTCATGATCAAACGGAAGCTATGACGATGGCTGACCGCATCGTCATTATGAAAGACGGCGTTATTCAACAGGTGGGAACACCGCAAGACGTATACGATACACCGCGAAATGTATTTGTGGCGGGATTTATTGGTTCTCCAGCGATGAATTTCTTCGAAGTCACCTTGCAGGAAGGCTTTATCAAAGACGGGCATGGGTTGGATTTGAAAATTCCTGAGGGGGAAAACAGTGTATTGGTTCGCAAAGGATACGAAGGCAGAAAGCTCGTATTTGGCATTCGTCCAGAAGATATTCATAGTGAACAAATTGCGATTGATTCCTCTGATGGAGCGGTTGTAAAAGCGGAAGTTATGGTGTCCGAATTATTGGGCGCAGAAACGCTGCTGTATACCAAGGTCGGTGAAACAGAATTCGTTTCTAAGGTTGACGCTCGCGATTTCCACAAACCGGGAGCACGAGTAGAGCTGGCCTTTAATTTAGGCAAAGCGCATTTCTTTGATGAAGAAACACAGGAAGTCATTTCTTTGAAAAATTAATTCTTTTATAGAAACAGCAGAAGTTGAGAATAAAAGCACTCAAATATCCTTAAAAATGAGGAATATAGGTGCTTTTTTTGCTTTGTCATTTTGACAAGCTTGCCTTAACAAAAAATGTGTAGCATGATACATAATAATCAGGACCATCCTCTTTTTTCCTACAAATAAAATTAAAAATAATAAATATTAAATATATCTTGTTTCAAAACAAGCAGTTCGATATTCTATTTATGGGAAGAGGTGCTATTATGAAAAAGGCTATTTTAAGTATGGTATTCTTACTTACTCTGTCGCTTTTCGCCGGCTGTAAACAAGAAAAATCAAAGGAACAGCCTGCTGAACAAAAAATTAAAGTAACCAGCAGATCTGACACGGAATCCACAAGCAGTTTGCCTGCTAAGAATTCTACAGAGAAAACTAAAGAAAAAACTGGAAAAACAGCTAAGTCATCCATGAATGACCTTTGGAGCACAGACAAATCTGCTAAGCTTCAAGAGTTCATGAGTAGCTGGGGACAGACGATGGGGCAGACCTACAAGGCGTATTATCCTAAGCAGTCCGTTGATTTTTATGGATTAGATTTGCCGGATGGGGTGATCGAGGGGACTAAAACGCAGCCGATGGCAGTGGATGAACAGATTGTTACTGGCGAATGGTCAGAGACAGGAACATCCTCCAGTGAGTATTCGATCGTTGCCGTCTATTCTGATGCTGAAACAGCTCCGTATGCAGCAAAGCATGTTTACTTTTTTGCTTTTCATGATCAGCAGCCGCTTGTTTTAGTTTCAATGCAAAATCAAGGGATGCCAGATAAGGCATTTCATTTTAGTGAGACAGAAAATCAAGAGTTAAAAAATGGCTTTTTAAGTATCGTTAATGGCGGCACAGTGGCCGCACCAAAGGCAGACCAATCAGCAAACACATGGAGATCCATGGACGAGGCGATGGCGTTTTATGAAGCCGTGTATAAGAATCCTGAGAATAACCTAGAGATGATTTGGGAAAATTATGACCGGAAATGTTGGAGTCTAGTTGAACAAAGCGGGAATCGGATGGTACTACATTGGGCGAATATTGGAGGTGCTGGCGGCAGCTACGATGAATTCCTCAAAAATGGAGAGACAACGCAGCTGATTGTTTATGGCGGGAATGCTGCTTATCCCAATGATCCTAGTGTACGGTATACGATTCAAAATGAAGGGCATAAGGTTATTCAAGCTGAAAACCTCTATGAGAAGTAGGAGTGGAAACAGAAAAAGTACTTTATCAATGCTGAAAATGCCTCTATAATTAAGTAAAGAAGGCGTTTGCGATGAAGAAAGTTACAGTAGTTGTCGGACTTTTTTTCAGTGGTCTTTTACTAGTTGGTTTTTCTCTTGAAGCTTCCGCAAGTGTTGCCATTTTTCGTTTGTACAATCCAAATTCTGGTGAGCATTTTTATACGTCCAATTTGTCGGAGTCGAGAAATTTAAGAAGTGTTGGCTGGCGAGAAGAGCGGATCGGCTGGTTTGCCCCGAATGCCCATACGGGTGCCCCTGTTTATCGCTTATATAATCCAAATGCAGGAGACCATCATTATACGATGAACAGCTATGAAGCAGCTCATTTAGAGCGAGTGGGCTGGCGAGATGAAGGAACGGCTTTTGTATCTGCTTTTTCAAATCAACCACGAGTTCCTATTTATCGCCTATACAATCCTAATGCAAAAACAGGCGCGCATCACTATACGCCGGATTCAAACGAACGCGACCATCTGGTAAGAGTAGGCTGGCGTTCAGAAGGGATTGGCTTTTACGCAGAAACCGCTGAATAGTTGAAAATTACATTTAAAAGGTACTAGTGCATGCTGTCTGATTTTTGGGCAGCATGCTTTTTTACAGATTGATTGTTCGTGTTTAGCTCTTTAGAATGGTAAACAGCCTATTCCTATTTGCTATTATGAAAAGAAACGGGAATACAAGGCTTGGTTATAGTTATTAAGAAAAAACAGTGAAACTTAATAATATATGTGGATAAAACGACCAATGTTCAGGTTTTTTTGCTTTTTCCATTCATTCATGGTATGGTAACTAAGTAATACTTTGATATGTGACTAGTTGGTTATCTATAAGAAATTTAAGATACTTTTTTATTACACGTCATTTTTTATTACAAATAAACACAGTGATGTGTAATTGGAGGTACTTTACATGAATAAAGGTACAGTAAAATGGTTTAACGCAGACAAAGGATTCGGTTTTATTACTGGAGAAGACGGAAATGATGTATTCGCACATTTCTCAGCTATCCAAGGCGACGGATTCAAATCTTTAGACGAAGGTCAAGCAGTGACTTTTGATGTTGAAGAAGGCCAACGCGGCTTACAAGCTTCAAACATTGTAAAAGACTAAGAATTGTTGTATTGACGGATGACTAAGGAGATCGGAGACGATCTTCTTTTTTTATAATATTTGAAGGAGGATATTCAAATGGCGAACACCTATGGATTCAAATCTCCACAGCCCTCTTTTTTAGGAGAGCGCTTCTCGATCGGACAAGAAGTATTTTTCGAATATAAAAAGGAAACACAACTAGGGGTTGTAAAGAATAAACTGAACAATTCTGCGATCGTCAAAATTATTAAAAGTGAAACAGAAGACTTTATTGATTTTACGACGGTTATTAGTTATGGTGAACTAGTCGATCCTGAGACCAATTTTTAATCATCTTAATTTATAATAAAAGAAATGACCTTAGCGTGCCTGCTAAGGTCATTTTTATTCGTCAAAAAACTCAAATACCCCGATAGTTCCATCTGCTCGAAAAAGAATGCGATAGTTTTTATAGGAAAGTCCCTCTTCGTAGGTTCGGGCGTAGACCTTGACTGCATGCTCCAGCGATTCTTTTTTGATCCCTAAATAATCGGCACATTCCCAAACAGTAGAAAAGCGTTCCTTATAACAATCAATGATATCTTGCGGAGTCACTATTAAAGTAGCCCCAACATCGCGGGCTTTCTGCTCTTGTTTGCGTTTTTCATTGGTGTCCTGCTGTGTGATGTCACCTGAGCTCGTTAAATAGTGGGCGATCTCCTCAGCGACCGTATCTGTCAGCTCCTCCGTTGTTTGACGGGGATTTAGATAAACATGATTATCGATATATAGTCCTTTTTGCCCATCAGGCATAGAAGGGTCAAAGATGTAATTGATTCCTTGAAAATGAGCCATCAATTTTTCTGCTTTATCCATTCGATCAGTCCTTCTTTGCATGTTTTTGTTTAATAAAATCAATATAGTTTAGAATATCTTCCATCTGTTCTTCGGTCACTTCATCATCAATATGCGCTGCCACGGTCCTCTGTTTAGTAGAAAAAGAGCTCTTTTGCTCGCGACCATGCAAATAGTCTAAAGAGACATTGAAGAAATCCGCAATTTTATTCTGCGTTTCTATATCCGGCGTCCGCTTTCCCTGTTCATAGGAAGCGTAAGTGGTTTTTGCGATCCCCAGCTCTTTTGCCATATCCATCTGGGTGAGGTGGGGTGTTCTTTTTCTCAGCTCTTTCAATTGTTGTGCAAACATAGTGACACTCCCTTCTATAGTATAGTAACACGAATCGTCGAACTATTTCTATAAAAAACAGACGATTCGTCGACAAAATGATTTACAAGGTACGCGAAATGTATTACCATTAAGCTACAAAACTAATTTTGAATACTTTATAGAGGAAATTTAGCATTAAAAATAATCGACTATTTTCTTGTTGCTTCTAGTAATAGTTATTTTAAGGGGGAGAGCTCATGGAAAAATGGAAGAAGGACTATTTAAAAGGAATTCTGCGAGATTATCCTAAAATGGAGGATTACTATTTAGAAAGGAAGGAAAAACTACTTTTTCATACAAAAGGAACACACCCGCATTCGACTACAGAGACCCAAAATAAAAAAATGCTGATTTCTATTTCTTTGGATCGACAGCTGATCAATTTGGAACGAAATCAAAAGGTCATTGCACAGTGTTTAGAAAATGCAACAGCAGAGACAAAAGAAATTATCGAGCGACTGTATCTGTCTGATAAGCAGAAAGCTAGTCTTGATTTAGTTGCTGATCAGGTCTTCCTAAGTAAAAGACAAGTGATGCGCCTACGCGATCATTTTTTTGAAGAATTAGCTGAACATCTTGGCATTTGATGTCTTTTTTTTGGCAACAAAACGAACATAAGTTCGTATATAGTGTAGATAGATCAAATAGAAAGGGATGAAGCGTATGCGTAAACGATTGTTTGCATTGAATATGGGCGGGAAAACATCAAAGCATGTTTGAGGGGGAGTGCAAGCAAAGAAATTAGATAGTTCGGAAGTTTTTTGACAAATGATTTTCCTATTTTTCGATGTTTAATGGATTGTTTTTCAGCATGTATGGCGAATGACGAACTCACTCATTGGATCAATTTGTTCTTCTGAATTGTCTAGAAGGTCAATAACAGAATCAATACAGGAAAGCTGGTGGAGCATGGATAACTTTATTTCAACGTTTCTCAATAATCCTGAAAGCATCGGATTTCCAGTGCTTTTTGTATTTCTCTTAGTATGGGTGATGAAGCAGAATAATGCGCGAGAAGAACGCTACTTAAACACCATCGATGGTTTGACAGAAGCGCTTAAGCAAGTCGAGAGAATTGAGACAACGGTCAATCATATAAATGAAAGAATAGGAGATCAGGGGTGAGGTTTTGGATAGTCTGATCTAAGAAGTCGTGAAAAAGTATAGTAAGCGAAGTATTAAAAAAGTATAGATAAGGGGTGAAAAAATGGGAGATATAAATAAAATGATTCAATGGATGAAGGATCGTGAAGGTAAGACAACCTATAGCCAAAGTAATCGCATGGGGCCGAATAGTTATGATTGTAGCTCCGCAGTTTATTTTGCACTAGCAGCCGGGGGCTTCATTCCCTCAGGTAGTATGGGATGGACAGGTTCTTTACATGATACAACACTTCCGCCAATTGCTACAAAAATAGCTCGTTCTGAATGTACAAAGGGAGATATCTTTTTATCAAAATACTGGGCAAATGACGGACATACAGGGATTTTTGTAGATAATAAAACAATCATTCATTGTTCATATGGAAGAAATGGAATTTACACAACTCCAGCAGATGGGGGATACATGGGATACGAACCTATTGAATATTATAGATTGAAAAATGCAGATAGTGGATCAGAAGAAAATACAGAAAAAGAGGGAGAGATAATGATGTATATTTATTGGAAGCAACAAAAAATTGGATCAAAAAACTATGATGGGTATTTTGTGAATGGGAATAAGAGAATGTATATCAAGGATGATACTTTGTTGCAGGCTTGTAGATCATTAGTAAAATATTATACAGGTAAAACTAATGAAAATTGGTATGGAAATGACGGGTTCATGGTTTTATCTATTGAAGCAACTACCGAACTAGTGGAGTTTAAATATTATGCAACTAAGTAAAGCATAGAAAAGAATCCCTGAANNTTCAGGGATTCTTTTCTATTCACTCTTCTCCGCCCTAACAATCAGCATCATCGGCCGGCGCATTTCATCTTTCATACCGGAAATGTGCATCATATTTTCCGGGGGCATTGGTTCAACGATCCGTTTGAGCTGAAAGCCATTAGTTAATAAGTTGTCTAGATAAGTAGTCAGCGTTCGATGGTATTTCGTGACGTCGCTGCCGAGAAAATGGGCAGTTCGTTTACCTTCGTAAAAATAATTATCGACAGGGAAGTGTGCGATTTTCCCAGCTTCGTCATAGAACCAGTCTTGTGAACCTTCTGCAGTGAAAGTCGGATGCTCGACGGAAAAAATCAGCTGACCGCCAGCGACCAACCAGTTCGCAATATTTTTTGCCAGTTTCTCAAAATCGGCAATGTAATGGATCGCCAGAGAACTGATAACGAAATCAAAGCTATTCGGTTCAAAAGCTACGTCATCAATGCTGGCCTGTAGATAGGTGACATTGCTGAAAGTATTTTTTTTACGAGCAACCGCCAACATTTTTTCTGAGAGATCTACACCGATGACAGAGGTTGCGCCATGCTCTGCTGCGTAAAGACAATGCCAGCCATAACCGCAGCCTAAATCCAGCACGCATTTTCCTTCAAAATCAGGCAACACTTCTTTTAACGTCTGCCATTCACCAGCACCGTCCAGGCCTTGTTGACTACGAGTCATTTGGCTATAGCTTTCAAAAAATTTCTCATTATCATAAATAGTATTCATTCTAATTCCTCCATGTAATTGTATTTTTTTAAACTACATGGAGTCGACCTCTTTTGTGAGCGATCATTTTTAGTTCCTCGCTTTCGTTAGATTTCGTTCATCCAATACGTACGGTCAATTGGTTCGACAAAAATTTCGAATTCAATAGACTCTTTTTCAATAATTTGAGTTACACCATGAACCAGTAAAAATTTATCTGGTTCCCTCAATTGCAGTGTATCTCCTACATGAGGGATCAAAGAAAGATCTATCGTCCGTTCTTCTTTCCGAGTCAGGATATTTCTTAAGTTAGCTTTATACATGCCCGTTCCTCCAATTACCCATTGTGTCAACGTACCTAGTTTAACATACAAAGGCTGTAGAAAGAGGGGCAATCTTGATGTGAAATGTCATGTATATGCCTCTATTAAACAAAACAGTCATACTGTCTAAATTTTAGTACTGCAGGAAGTGAGCACAAAAAAGACCGGCCAAAAATTTGGCTGCGGTCCGCAAGTGAAAAAACAAATTCTATAAAGGATGGGTAATACCCGCTTTTTACTATAATAGGAAAAGGCTTTCTTTGCAAAAAATTTGCTCAAAAAAAAAGCCGTCGCAGGGCAACGACGGCCGGAGTCCTGGGAAGGAACTCGGATAAACAAATGAACTACTGTAACTTTAACGGATTGCCAAAAGAGATACAAGAAAAATGCTCACAGGTAAAAATAATTTTAGCGGAAACTGAGTAACGTGATGGATTAAAATCTAAAAACAGCTATTTGCACACAAAAAATAAAAATCCAAAAAGTTGCTATCGTTTCACAGATAGCTTATTTTCCTTTATAATTTAATAAAGGAGGCGGTTACAATGATTAGTAAATACAAGAATATTTTAGTAGCAGTTGATGGATCGGAGCATTCAGAACACGCTTTTGAGGAAGCCGTTGAAGCAGCCAAGCGCCATGATGCCAAACTGAATGTTATTTCAATCATTAATGACAGCGAGCTCTCCACCAGTGCTTTTTCTTTCAGTAAAATTTATGCGGCAGAAAAAGAACAAGTTGAAAAAGAAATGTTGAAAAAAATTCATGATGCGTCTCGAAAAGAACTAGAGAATATTGAACCTTTTGTTGATTTAGGCAATCCAAAGGAAAAAATCGTTGAATTTGCTAAAGAGAATGACATTGATATGATTTATCTAGGTGCTACGGGAAAAGGAGAAATCAGTTTAGCACGAATTGGTTCTACCGCAGCCTATGTTGTGAATCATGCGCCATGTAGTGTAACGGTGGTTCGGTAATTTTTTAGATGAGAGGTACAATAGGTGTGTTTCTTTAGAAGAATCCGCACATTGGTTTGAATGAGGAGGGGATACAATGATCAGCAGATATAAGAATATTATGGTAGCAGTGGATGGATCGGATCAATCGGAAGGGGCTTTTTTCGAAGCGATCGGCGCTGCCAGACGAAATGAAGCAAAGCTATATGTCGTTCAGGTAATTGATGATTCCAGTATTTTAATGAGCAGTGCGCAGCCGATGGATGATATCTTAGCAGAGGAAACTCAGCGAGCGAAGCAGTATTTAGCAAAGCTGGTTGAACGTGGTCGTTATCAAAATATGGAAACGATTCAATACATCGGCAATCCTAAGAAAGCCTTGACCGAAGAGCTGCCTAAGCAGTATGATATCGATTTGATTTATGTCGGCGCCACCGGTAAAGGGCGTTTCCAACGGTTGTTAGTCGGCTCCACGAGTGGATATATTGTTAATCACGCCCCATGCAACGTGATGGTTGTAAGATAAATAAAGGTTTTGACGAGTTTCTATTCGTCAAAACCTTTTTTGAATTGGCCTTGCCGCTCCTTTAGCTGAATAAAAGACAAAAAAGGCACCTACCGTGGATTCACAGCAGGTGCTTTTAACGCAATTTCGCGTCTTTCATTGAGGAGTCACTCCTAATTCGTTTTAAGGAAATCATTTTTTGAGAAAAATGAGTCTAATTCTCACCACGTATGTCATTCCGCTAATCAATCTAAAGCTTGAAGCGGAACTGAGATCCTAATTCGTTTTAAGGAAATCATTTAGTCGATTTAAAGATCGAAGTGGAATTGAGATCCTATTTCGTTTTTTGCAATTCTTGTACCGCTTTTTCAATCGTTACGCCAGTTGCTACATGATTTTGATCATTTTTGTCGAAAACGATAAAAAGATTCAAGTCAGTGTTCAATGTGACACGGTATTGCATGTTTGTGTTATCGAATGTCATAATCATTCTCCTTTCTTATTGTGACGAAAGGCAACTATTACGTTGATAACGAAATTCCAGTTATTAATATATCATAGAACGGCATTATTTACTAACAAAAAGTTTGTAAACGCTCTATAAAGGATTGAATTTATCAAATCCTTAAGACTTGCTCCATTAGAGAAGATAAAACGTTAAAATACTTTAAAATTCCGGTGCCCCGAGGGTTTTTCTTTGGTCCATTTCCTAATAGACCGTATAATTTCCGATGGACTATTAATGTTAGGTGATGAGATGAAGAAAAAAAGGATAACGATACTGCTGATTTTTATAGCATTAATCAGCGGCGGGATTTATTTTGCGAAAGAAAAAAATGAGATCACGGAATTATTGGAGCCCTCTCAGCAAAAAAATAAACTGGTTTTGGACGTTCCAGTAGAAAGTCAATTTGATGGAGATGCGTTGGAAAATGGGTGTGAAGTTACTGCGCTATCGATGCTATTGCAGTATTATGGTTATGATACCAATAAAAATGAGTTAGCTGATAAGTTAGATTATCAGCCTTTGTTTACAGAATCTGGAAATCATGGAAATCCCCATTTAGGTTTTGTAGGAGACATTACTGGTGGAGATGAGGCGATGGGTGTTGCTGTTGAGCCAATCGCAAAATTAGCGAAGGAATATGTCGGAGATGACTATCGCGTCATAGCAGGTGAGAAAGCTTCATTCAATAAAATTATAAATGTGGTCGCTAGCGGCAAGCCTGTTTGGATCGTTGCAACGGTGGATTTTCAGGTCCCGAAGGATGATGATTGGCTGCTTTGGGAAACGGATCAAGGCAGTATGTATGTGACACCGTTGATTCATTCTGCTGTGATCACGGGTTTTGATCGTGAGAAGAACATCGTGTATGTAAACGATCCATATGGGTATCAAAATCGAGAAGTCGATTGGTCGGACATGAAAAAAATCTACCAGGAATCTGATCAGCAATCCTTGTATTTAGAAAAGAATTAAACAGCACCGGCACCTCGAAATTTTTCGAGGTGTTTTTTGGTACTTATAAAAAATCAAAACCCAATATAGACACTGATAGAATAAGCTTTTGAATTCAAAAAGGGCTTACAATTTTATCTTGGCTTGCTATACTGGAAGAAAAGGAGGAGGGGCCAATGAATGAACGCTATTACAATATTTTAGCCGCAGTAGATGGATCACCGCAGGCTCATCAGGCATTGATGGAGGCAGTTGAAACCGCGCGTAGAAATAACGCTCGTCTGTACATTGCCCAAGTTGTCAACAGTGCTGGAATGTTAATGAACCGTGCAACGCCTGTTTCTCAGCTGATCGAAGAAGAAAACCGTGCGGCAATCAAATTATTAGAGGAAGAGGTTGCCGGAATTGATTATTATAATAAGCAGATGATAACCTGTGTTGGAAGTCCTAAAAAGGCCCTTTGTTTTGATTTGCCGGAAACCTATAAAATTGATTTGATCTACATAGGAGCAACTGGAAAAAGCGCGATCGAACGCAGACTGGTGGGATCGACCACTGATTATGTCGTCAACAATGCACCGTGTAGTGTAATGGTCGTCAAATAGATGCCAGCAAAAAGTTTCTTTTCTTCCTTGACCTTCACGTTACGTCAAGGTGTAAGATATTTTTTGTCGAGAGAGAAATCAGTAGATGAAATAACCCTATAAAAGAAAGATAGAAGGAATCAGATGAACTATACAATTAAACAAATGGCCGAGCTATCCGGTGTGAGTACCCGCACCTTGCGCTTTTATGATGAGCGTGACCTATTAAAGCCGGCGTTTTTAAGCGAGGCCGGTTATCGTATGTATACTGAAAAAGAAGTTGATCGCCTGCAGCAAATTTTATTATATCGCTCTCTAGGGGTTCCGTTGAAAACCATCAGAGGATTAATTAACCGTCCCGCTGAAAAAATTCAGCAAACGTTGCTGGAGCAAAGAGTTGAAGTGGTGAAAAAAAGAAATGAATTGGATCAGCTGCTGGAAGTTCTCGACAAGACATTACTTTATTACAAAGGAGAGATTGAAATGACAGCTGAAGAAAAATTTGACGCTTTCAAAAAGAAAGCTGTATTGGAAAATGAAGAAAAATATGGACAAGAGATCCGTGAGAAGTATGGGGAAGAGGCAGTGGAAGCCTCTAATCAAAAATGGCTGGGAATGACTGAGCTTGATTATCAAAAAATGGAAGAAACTGAAGCGACTTTATTTAGCAAGTTGACTCAATATCTAGCAGAAGGAAAACTACCCAGCCCATTAGCGGAAGAGATAGTTGATTTGCACAAAACCTGGTTGCAATTCAGCTGGAAAAAATACACTAAGGAGATCCACAGAGGTCTGACTGAGATGTATTTAGGAGATGAGCGCTTTACCCGCTACTACGATGAAAAATGCGGCGTCGGAGCCACGGAAGCTTTGTGTCAGATCATTCAGTATTATACAAGCTAAAAAGGATTTAGTGGCTTAGCGCTTCCCGCCCGCGCGCGTCTATAACGGCACCCCACAGTCTGATGCCCTATCTCCAGGCTTTTCATCAACGTGTAGGCATGGTTTCTATAATGACCCTTTTTATAGGTTTTTCTTTTGTTTTCTCGATTCATATTGGAAGCCTCCTGAAAGTCGTGTTTTCATGATTTTAGGGAGGTTTGGATTGATTTTATACAAATCTCTCGGTCAGCACACAACCCTGAACAAGCTGTAATACTTTGTGCAGACTATCTCCTTCGTTCTTATTGGTAAGGCCGACTATATGGCTCAATTTGACACTTTGTTGGAAAAAAAAGCAAAGTGTCCTACTTTGCTGCAAACTGTTCCACTATATCTTGATCTTGGTTTATGAAAATTTTTGGGTATGACAAGTAAATGTAACTTCACAGTAATTGTCGGAGCATTTATCTAAATTCACCGACTCGGTAAAATTGCCATCCCAATAAATAGCATTATCTGTAAACCAATTGCCAATAACCTGTGACATTAAAATTCTAATACGTGTTACGCCTGTACCATTCAAAGGATGTAAGCCGAAATATTCAAAACTAGCCCATTGTCCGCTTGCAAACCGCCACTCAACCGAGTTGATAGTATTCGTTTTGTTTTGGATTAAGTAATGTTGGCTAAATTCTCCCGGCGATAAATTCTTACATGCGGCTGTGTAAATTGTTGATGTACAACGCTCAATGCCCTCTAACAGACTTTTCCCCCATAGCAGGTTATCAAGGTTATGGTAGCGTCTTAGCTCACCAGATATAGTAAATGCTGGACGAACCAACAACTTTGCTTCGCCAATCATACCATCTGCTGAAACAGTAAAACGCTCTAAGGATGGGACTTCTACTATCTCGATACTGTCACCATAATTACGGAAACGTGCTGGAGTAATGCCATAGCTATCCTTGAAAGCGCGAATATAAGACTGTTCATACTGAAATCCACAATCTAATGCTACAGAAAGTATTTTATCACCTGCCAATAACTGTGGCAGGCTGGTAGCTAACCTTCGGGCCCGGATATAAGCCATAGGCGTCATTCCTGTAAAACGGTCAAATAAGCGTATCAACTGAAAAATGCTTAGATTGGCAGTCAAAGATAACTGTTCGAGTGAAATTGAATTGTTTAAGTTTTTTTCAATATATTCAAAAGTATTATTGATTTGGGTAACAATAGACACAGGAAATCTCCGCAATTTGGGTTCATTTTTTTGTTTTGTATCATGTTAGTATTATATCATATTAAGATATCAATGGTTACGTAATATTGGAAAGGGGGAAATCATGAAAAGGTATCCAAGGAGTAAACTAATTTCTTTTAATGGTTCTGTAGACCGCACGCAAGAGCCTTTGGTTCCCCATAGAAACGCTTTTCCATCTGCAATGATGTCTTTGGGCGTACTAATGGGTCTCAAACACGATACTACCTTGATTGAAGCTCATGGAAGAACTTGGCGAATGGATCATGACCATAACTTGCATATGGGTATTTCTGGCGAAGCATTTCGTTTTATGTTTGACACGGTAGAATACTCTAAGATTTCTATGATAGACGGGGCGGCAACGATACGGGATTGTTTTTCAGCCATAGGCTTAACTTGCGATTTATATTCTGCCAAAGTGGTTTATGGTATTGATGGAGTATGTACATCTAAGGAAGAATTAAAGAACCTTGTTTTGAAGAATCTATGTGAAGGTTTCCCAGTGTTGCTTTTAGGACAAAAGAAAATAGAACGGGTAATTTTGGCTATCGGTTTTGAGAATTATGGTGATACTCTAATTGCTTGGACGTTTTCATCTGGCAATGATATTCCGAATAAAACATTTTCACCCCAAGATTGCCTGTATATTTCAAAATGGTATCAAGACATTAGTGCAGTTGCGATTGTTAAGTCGAAAGCTAAACGTCCAAAAGCGGAAGTTCTAGTTGACATTTGTCGCCGGGGGCTTATACGTAACGAAAGAATTTTAAGAGAGCACCGTAGCGAATCTTACGGTTTGGATATGGATTATTATGATAACTGGATTAAGGGTCTGAGGGATGAGAGTTTTTGGACAGGAAATATTAAAGGATTTCCTTACATATATCCTGAAATCTTTGATTTAGCTGAACGCCGTGTCTATGGTGCCGAATTTCTGAAAAAGGTTGGAGATATGCTTTGCACTGAGAAACTTTTACTGGCGGTAGATGCTGGTAATGAAATCCATAATTTGATGTGGGATGTCCACTCAATCGTTAATGAAACTGAAATAGGAAACACCGCCTTATATGATTGGGAGGTACGGAAAAAAATAGTTAAAGATATTGAAAAATGTCGAACATTAGACGGGATAATGGCCGATTGTATCGCCTATGCGCTTCAATGATAATGTTCAACTTTCTATGAGTTCAATCTTTTAAAAGGCTACAGAGAGTGTACAAATGATTATTGAAAAAAACACGATCTTCAACATTTACTGATCTACTCACACATACTGATTATTTCAAAATTAGAGAGGTATTATAATGGAAAAAGTAAAAACAGTATTCATTCGGACTATCGAAAAGTCCGCTCGCAAGGTTCTTATTAAACGAGGGATAAAAGCAACAGGGTATTTCGCATACTGTGAGGAAGTAGGTTGTGACGTGTGGGAACTACTCACTCGTATCAAGACCTTGGAGGGTGAGCCAGTCTGTCTTTGGCTTCCTCCACAATACATCAAATCCGGCACTTCGGAGTATGTTCAAGGAGTGGAACTGCCTGCTGATTTCAATGATGAAATTCCGGAAGGGTTCGATCTCATTGATCTTCCTACCGCAAAATACCTCGTGTTTCAGGGGGAACCCTTTGAGGAGAAAGACTATGGCCAAGCCATCATGGAGGTTCAGTCTGCCATAAACAGATACAACCCAGTGTCGTTAGGGTTTGCTTGGGATAAATCAAATCCTCGCATTCAGTTGGAGCCTATTGGCACACGGGGATACATTGAGTTAATGCCCGTCAAGTGATTGATCTGCGATACAGCATTTGGTCTATAATATTTGATGAACAGCAAAAAACGAGGTGAAACTGTGTTTACAATGTCTGTTTTGTATCAATATTCAGCAATATACAAACTTTCTTTGATATTCTGAACATTTATAGCAATGGCCGCTTTCCAATATGGCGAATAGAATTGCCAACAAAAGAAGTGGTGGAACGAACCTTTCTGGATTAGAGAGCCAAAAGCATACAGTGTGAAATGAGAAGCAGGCATCTTAAAGGGAGAAAATGATATGGCCAATTTAGTGAAAACAGACATTATTACGATACCAGACGCGATGATAGTCGGGTACGAGGTCGTTAATGGCGTAGGACAGAACCAAGTACCTGCATTATGGGAGAAGATCTTTCAGGAAAATCTACTAGCTCAATTACCTATAGAACAAGCAATACTGGATTTATATATTGGGTGGATGGGTGAGTATCTCAAGGACAGTGGCACTTTCACCTATATTGCAGGACTACTAATGCCCACAGGATACAGTATTCCAGAAGACTTCTCTTACCGTCGTATTGCATCATGTCAGGTTGGATTAGGAACTATCAACTGTTGCTTTGCAGGTGGGGAAGTTTTCGAGCAAGCCCATAATATGACTGTAAAAGGCATCCGAGTAGTGGGATTTATACCGGATTACTCTTTCGGTTGGAGCGCAGAAGCCTATCCAAAGGATTTGTCCTTTGATGCAAAAAATGGAACCATCCATTATATTTGTCCCTGTAAAAAAGAAAACTTTTTATAAGGAGAAGAAAATGAATAGTAATCCAATTATTTCAAACTACTCTGACTTTGACGAGGATCAAAGAGCTTTTGGAAGCAGAGCTGAGCATATAGAGTTTATATACACAAAGCGGCTTCTTAATCATTACATTGCTTCAGACAAAATTGTAGTTGAGTTGGGATGTGGAACTGGATACTATGGTCTTTATTTATCCGGTAGATGCAAGTCCTATCAAGGCATTGACATTGTTCCCAAGCACATAGAACAGTTTCAGTCTAAAATCAACGAACAAGGCTTGCGCAACGTTAGTGCATCATTGGGAAATGCGGCGCATTTGCCTGAAATTCAGGATAATACCTATGATGTTGTTTTGGTTTTAGGGCCTATGTATCATTTGCCGCATGTCGAGCGTCAAAAAGTTATATTGGAAAGCAAGCGGATATGTAAAAATGGTGGCGTAATTATGTTTGCCTACATCAATAAAATAGGAGCCTACTTACGAGCGTGTATAGATGAAAATATGAAAGCGGGCTATCCAAACGCAAAGACAAATAAGTCTGTCCTTGTTCATGGAGTTGATGATAAACTACCAGAAGTTTTTTACTTCACCATGCCGGAAGAAATCGAGCATGATGTGAAGCAAGAGGGACTTACTGTGGTTCGTAACGCAGGAGTGGACTATTCATTTAGTCCCACTGACATAAACAAAATGAATGATCAACAATATGCGGCTTGGACTGAAATTATGGACTTCATGTTTGGTAGCGGTTCCTGTACTGGCACCAGTAACCATGCCGTTTTGGTCTGTCGAAAATCATAAAAAAAGGAAGGTTGATAATGGTATATCGCATAGAAACAATGGATTCAATCCAACTAATGGGTAAGGCGGAAAGACAATTTATCGGCAATGTTCAAGCAAACATTTTTTGGAACAAATGCAAACAAGATGGCACATTAACGCAACTTACGACACGATCAACTTCGTTGGACAAAGAACTAATTGGGTTAGCCGATTCTTCGTCCTATGATGGGAAAAGTTACTTGTATTATGTAGCCACACCTTTTGATGGAGAAACTATTTCTGACGGTTTTACAATTATCAACCTTCCAGCGTCCTTGTGGATTAAGTTTAAGTATTCAAGTTTTGTTTTGGATACTGCGGATAAGGATATTTGGACATATATTTATTCAGATTTCTTTCCCGCATCAAAATACGAACCATCTGAATATCAGTTGGAAGTATACCCCTGTGGAGATGGGAACTATTCCGGAGATATATCTGAGATTTGGATTTCAGCAAAAATAAAAGCTTAAGAACAATAGATACAAAAGGATTTATTCAATCTGAGATTATTTTGCCGAACAACACGAAGCTGACTTTACAGACATCCTAATCACTGGCATATTGTGTCAATTATTGCCTCCTTTATGGAACACAGCATGTACTATCATCCGAGCAACATCATAGGTATAGTCGCAAGTTAATAGTGTAACTAATCTGTCCGTGCTGTACAGAATGGTGTCTGTTCAGATAAATGAGCGATCAATGGTAATGCTCATATACTGCACAAAGCTGTCTATACTATCAAAGTCTAGCATATAAGTTTCACTGATTGGTGAAGTAACATAGATCGAGAATACCTCATAATGATATTTTCGCTCTAGCGTGTAAATATTAAAGGTCGGATGTGCTTCATAAAATATCTGGCTTTTATATTCAGATAAAAATCATGGACCATAGTGGAGCTATTCATTTTATGACAGTATATACAAGAGTGCAAGACAGTGAACGTGAATAAGTTTTTAGCTACAGTGAAAAAGTACACCAACATCAATCAGCTCACTCTCGAAATCGTGAATGAGCTGATTGATGTTCACAAGCGGAACAAGAAACACGCCAAAAAAAGCTACACAGAAAATCGAAATTTACTATAACTTCATTTGCATAATAGGCCCACCAGAAATTCCTACTATACAGGTGACCGTGAAGCGAAATGAAAAGGCCGCCACTGATGCGGGATTCTTGTGATGATCACCAATTTAAACCTTTTTCAAAAAAACACGATAACATTCTTATTTTAATGCCAGTAAATTTATTGAACGTTGTGCTTCTGCTGCGAATTGTTCCTCCTTCAGCAGTAACGATTTACTTTGAGGAAACGCAGAAAAGCAAATCAGAAATTTCCATTGAATCAAGGGTTCATTGCTATAGGTGTTTTTGATTTGTAAAAGCCGCTGATAATTTTCTGTGGTTGCTAATGCAGGATGATAAAAGGCCATATAGCCGATCGCGTCAATCAGCTCACTGAGCTGTGGCAGTGGAAGTATGTCCGCGGCCTCCAGTAATGTCGGAAAAATTTCCGGCGTCATTCGCCCCAAAGAACGAGCCATCAGATCTCGCGGTAAGGGAAAGCTTTTCTTTTTTGAAGGTGCGGCGGGCGAACGATGCTGATTATCACCGATGATCGCGAGAAAATCGATCATTTTTAACGCCGTCGTTTGATTGCCGCTTTCTAATTTCTCAGTGATCGCTAGGCGAGTATAGAGTGCAGGTTCTGTTTTTAAGCAAATCAATAAGTTGTCCGAAGTTTCACAAGTTAGTGGCAAAAGCTTGGCGGCAAGAGTTCTTTCACTGGCCTTTTTGGAGAAAAGCAGGGGAGTTAGTTCATCGACAGCTTTATTTTTATGAGCAGCTAGTTCACTATCTTCAACCCAGCCGCGCTTTTTTCTTTGTAAATAGGTATTCATGGATTTCGCTCCTTTTTTACAGTATAACAGAAGTTGAAATTGAAAAATTTGTGCTTTTGTTCACAAAACGATTGATTTCTGATAAATGCTATGCTATGATCAAAAAAAAGAAGAGGTGATGGGAATGAAAAAAATAGTTGCGAATCCGATGGAGCTAAGAGATGCTATTCGTTGCGAGAAACAAAATATTTCAATCACAGGCGGCTTTGCTAAAATGATGCAACCGTTAGCTGCACAGCAAGAAGCGGATGTAGAGAAAATGGACTTGCCGACCTTTATGAAATTGGCTTTAGATCCTGCTACGCTGGAGACATTAGCCACAGCGTATCAAGTTGCTATGAAGAATGATTCAAAAGGCTTTGAATTAGAATATGTAAAGCTTTAATTTTTACCTGTTTTTGTGAAAAATGTATCAAAGTTGCGGAATAAATTCCTTGCAGTAAATGAGCTGCGAGGTTTTTTTAATTGCTTTAAACTGTCACTAGGGCGTGAAAATAATTATTTTGGTAATTTTAATTCTGCTTAATTATAGAAAATAGACATTTTAACGGAATGAAAATATTTAGTAACATTCAGAATAAATTTAAAAATGTTAAAAAAACAATTCAAAAAATCACCAAAATAGGATAAAAATCTGTTAAAATATGAATATGAGGAAGACCTCTCTCAATCTTTCTTAGCTAGTTTTATTTGACTAGCATCCCCTTTAAGCACCTTGTTAATCAAGGTGCTTTTTTTATTTTTGGACAAAGAGGATTAGGACGGCGAATGAAAGCGCTTGATATTTCTAGCCGAGTTGGCTTACAATTAAAGAGAATAAGGGAAAGGGGGTCTTACCATGAAAGAGTCTTACAAAAAAATACTTGTTGCAGTGGATTCATCGGAGCAGGCACGCCGCGCATTTCAAGAAGCCATCGAAGTCACACGCAGAAATGAAGCACATTTGTATATTTTGATCGTATCAGACACCAATCATCTAGGGTCCGAACCTTATGCAGTAGACCACATTGTCAAGGAAGCAAGGAAGGCTGCGGGAGCAATCGTAGAAGCTTTAGAAGAATCGATTCCAGAAGATATCGCCTTCACCTCGATCGTTGATGATGGAAATCCAAAAGCCAAAATTGTTGCTTACGCCGAAGCGGAAAAGATCGATTTGATTTTAATGGGCGCTACCGGAACAGGGACTTTTTCACGTTTATTACTAGGATCGACGACCGCATATGTCGTAAATAATGCTCCTTGTAACGTGATGGTGGTTCGATAAATAAAGAAGAAGCCAGCACAATTTTGTGCTGGCTTTTAGCTTGCTGTCTGATAGGTTTGGAAATCGTTCATGAGTTTGGTTTTTCCTAACACCGCATATTTAGCGATAATCAATTGTCCGCGGGCATTGCGTTTTCCGAGAACAAGAATCTTCATCCCATTTTCCACGTCTGCGAGAAAATTCAGTGAATGCGCAGCGATCAGGCAATTCGTACCTGCTAATTGGAAATAAACGAGAGGCTGTTGGGAAAATTGAACGATCTTTAGTTTTGTGACGGTTCCTTTAAGAGATTCCATCGCTTTTCCTCCTCGTATGGATACCTTTAAAAACGAGTTCATTGTCCTTCCGTTCAAACTGAAAACAAATATCTTTTTTGCGACCGGTCTTTTTGGCAGGGATAACAAAGTAATCACGATTTTCTTCATCCATCTTGGCAGTAATTTGGTTCAAAAATAATGCTAATGGCAGTGAATCCTTCACTAAGGAATCATAAGTTCGATAAAAAATTTCAACAGAATCTGGACTAATCATAGACATGGTCATCACCTCAATTTCATTATACGAACATTTGTTCGGAAAGTAAAGTAGGAAGCTGAAAAAATTATTTCTTAAAAAGATACGCAAAAAACAAAAAGAAACCTCCACTTTAATAGAGATTTCTTTCGAATCATTATTTTAAGAGAAAATAGATCGCAAGCCAAAACAGCAGACAGAAAATAATCACTATTCGATAGATGGTATATCTGGGCTGGCGATAGAGCCAAGTACAAAATTTTTTCATATAAAAAATCCTTTTATCCAGTGTTTCTAACAGAAAATCTGTTACCAACAGGAATGCTACCGTATTGAAGGGAAGAAGTAAAGTGCATGAGAGGAAAAATATACCTGTAGACGGCGGAAATTAAGAAAATATCGTGATATATAGTCTAATTAAAGCGAAAAAAATGGGTTTTCCTAAACAATTAAACGAAGAAACGTTACAGTTTGTTTATAAAGTAATGGTGATATACTGACAGAAAGTCTAGAATTAACCTGTTAATTTAATAAGAATTTTTTTGTAAAAAGAAAAAAATGTGAAATAAATCTCAAATTTGATCAAATAGTGGTATTATGATCCTCCAGAAAGGGGGTGTCATATGGAAATAAAGGATTTAGAGTATGTCATTTTGGATGAAATCGCGAATAAAAACTTTAGCAACTTAACCCACCAGTTTTTCGAAATTTCTAAAACAGAATTTGACAATAGTATCGCTGATTTAAAGAAAAACGGCTTTATTCAAGGAAATATCTTTGATAGTAACGGGTCTGTTAAAAATCCGTTTCGTTTTTTCTTCCTATCTGAAAAAGGCGAAAGCTTGCTGAGTAACACCGCAGTTTAGGAACTTACGCGTAAAACACCTCCACTTGTGAAAATACAAGCGGAGGTGTTTTAATTTGGCTGCAGGGGTGCTTTCTAGAGTAATAAAAAAAGAAGCTATTCAGCTTCTTCAATCATGAACTATTATAAGTACGTGGACGGCTGGAATCGAACCAGCACCTCTTTCTTAAATGCGGACTACTTCATTGAACGAGTAAAACACCAAGTTCATCCACGTCTATTAGTATAGCGAAGATAGAGACTATTTAAAAGAGAATCATATGTAATTAAAAAAATATTATACTTTGATTTTTTTATCATACTCCTCTGAGAATTCTCTCGCAATCATCCAGCCGTAGCTTTCAGTGATGGCTGCTGCAGTGGAGCCGTTCACGATATTACCGACAACTGGCAATTTTCCAGCCAAAAAACGAGCGGTCATTTGGCCGGCTTTTTGAGCTAAAAATTGAGTTGCCAAGGACTTTGCTGCGCCTTCTTCTAATTTGATATGAAAGACTTTGCCCAAAGCGATCACCATTGCAGTCTGGATCGGTAATAAGATCGTTGCGTCAGGAAACGGTAATTGAGCCATTCCGGCGCCAACGCCTGCCGCGGCAGTAGAAGCACTATGGATAATCAAATGGGCCTTTCTTCGTTGTTTTTTATTCATTGCAGGAACTCCTTACTCGTAGTATTTTTGGAATGTTATACTTGTCGATTGAAGAAAGTTTAGCATCTTGAAGAGGAAAGAACAATTTATCGAACCGTCTTTAAAGCAGTTTTAATCATTAGCAAAATTAAAAAAACAAGAAGAATCGTTGATTATTATTTTTCGAACGATCGCTGGAATGATAAACTAGGACTGAAAGGGGCGGTAAAAATGGTTGATGAATATAAAAATATTTTAGTTGCTGTAGATGGTTCAGAACAATCTAAAAAAGCGTTCGATGAGGCAATCAATATCGCGAAAAGAAATAAGGGCAAACTGACCTTAGTGACAGTGATCGATACGGCTAGTTTTACCGGGACAACTGGAGGAAATTCGATTCCATTAATGCAGGAAGTCCACGAAAAAGCCCAGAATATCATTACCGAGCTGGAGCAGCATCGCGTAACAGAGGAGCAAGAGGTCCATATGACCTCCCAGATCATCGCTGGAAATCCTAAACGTGAGATCATCGAGCTGGCAGAAAAATTGGGAACAGATTTGATCGTGATGGGGGCAACCGGACTAGGTGCCCTGTCCTTGTTATTCGTTGGTTCGACAACGGCTTATGTGGTGAATCAGGCACCATGCAATGTCATGGTCGTAAAATAAGGGTCTAACATAAAAAGCGTCTGACTTTAATCAGGCGCTTTTTCGTCTAGAGTCATTATCAGCTCGTAGCCGTCATCATAGACATACATGATTTTTGGAAATTCTATTTCTTCATAAGCCTCGACATAGGGTGCGGTGATTCCGTCAGAAAAGTAAGGATCACTTTGGGAGTAAACGACACTTAATGTTCGAGCTATTTTGTTTTTAAAAAAATGAAACCGCTGTGGTGAAGTGAGAGGTAATCCTTTTAAAGGGCGCATGAAAATCATATGCCAAATTTCCTGCTGCATATGCTCAGGAACGACGTCAAAAGGGACATCACTTCGTCGTGGTTTTGTCGGTTCAAACATATTTCTCAACCCTCTCTTTGTTTCATCATAGCAGGTTTTTTTTAGAAAAAAAGTAAAAGCCATCATTTTATAAAAATTTAGTTCGTTAAAACAGTTTTTTTAGGTTAAAAATGATAAAGTGAAATAGAAAAGGTTAGATAAAATAGTATTAGATATAAGCGTTTAAAGTATTTGAATGAAGGTGAGAAAGATGCGTTACGGAATATTTTTTAATCCTAATGCAGGAAGCGGGGACGCAGAAAAATTAGCAGAGAAGATGCGTGAAAAATTTGAACAGGCGGGTCATTCAGCAGAGTATTTAACAGCGCCTGACCCAGAACAAGCAATCGAAACAATAAAAAAAGCAGTCAATGAACTCGACGGGATCGTAGCGATCGGCGGGGATGGATCATTGAATATTGTTGGAACGGCTTTTCTTCAAGCCGGGAAATCTTTGCCACTAGGAATTATTCCTGGTGGGACAATCAATAATTTTGCTAAGCGCTGGCACTTGCCAATGGATGAAGAAGAGGCGATGGATGTGATTATCGCGGGACACCAACGAAAAGTAGGGATTGCAGCTTGCCAAGATCGGCAAAAAGCCGTAATCAGCTCCTTTACCTTTGGCTCCTTTGCAGATATCTCGAATGAAGTTCGCCAGAGTGAGAAACGAAAATTTGGTTTGATCGTCTATCCATTGAAGGCCATCAAACAGATCGGGAAGGATACGTCCTATCCTGTGGAGATTACAGCGGATGATTATCATGAAAAGTTAAAAGTCTGGTTTTCTTTAGCAACGACGACTCACTCAATCGGCGGGAGACCTTATGTGGATTCTGATTATGATGAATTGCATGTTAGTATTTTACACAACATGCACTTTCGAAAATTACTTGAACTCATACGATTTATTTTTACAGGACGTCTAAAAGATTCTGATACCGTCACTTATCTGGAGACCAACAAATTAGCGTTAAAGCCATTGACGGACAAGAAAATTTATTCTCGGATCGATGGTGACAAGGGACCTGCATTGCCTTTAACAGTGGAATTTTTGGCAGATTTTATGCCGCTATATGTACCAGAACACCAAAAAAATGAGAGATAGGGGGTTTTCGAATTGGATAAAAACATGGAAACGCTGCTAGCCAGAGCTGACACCTTTACATTGATTACGATTGATCATCGCGGTTTTCCACATGCGATCGCTGTATCACCGCCGCTTGAACGAAATGGTTTTTATTATTTCAAGTTTTATATCAACGGTGATGGCCGAACAGCCGAAAATATTCAACAAAATCGTTCCGGCAGTCTGTTTTGTTTTGATAAAGAAAAGCATGAGAGCATCGCTTTGAAGGGGTATCTGTTTGCGGAAGAACTGGTTGAATATAAGAAGTTGGCTGCACAGCTGAATGAATTTCAAAAAGAGTTGAATTATGAGCATCCAATGATTGCTGTTTTTGAGACCTTGAGTGTGAAGCATTATGAGAATATGCATGGTGAGTTTTTAGATGTGCCAGAAAAATAAAAAAAGGTTTCATCCCTTTAAACCTGAAGGGATGAAACCTTTTTTGTTTAATCGACTTTAGCAGAGGCAACACTTGCCGCTTTGTCTTTTTTGATGATGGCAGTGAGAACCAGAGAGAAAATGATACAACCCACACCCATTGCGATCGCATACATGAACATCATGTTGAAGCCCGCTTTACCTGGATTTGAATCTAGCCAGCCGCCAATCATAGTGTACATGAAAACATCTGGCAAGTAGCCCAGACATGAAACAATCCCGGATACACGACCAGTCATTTCAACTGGGAATCCTGCATCATCAATGATTGCGAAGTATTGGCTGCGGACTACGTAAATAAGGAACAATCCAAAGATAAAGTTTGCGATAACTGCTGACAGTAAGCCGGCACTTTCCGGCAATACTAGGAACCCAGCGAAGCAAAGTGTTAATAAGCCAGCACCGCCGATGATAATCCGGATACGTGACCCTAATTTATCGGCAATGATCCCACCGATGATCCCGCCGGCTGCTTGTACTAAATAACGTATTCCTCCTAGTGTAGTTCCGCCTGCAACAGACAAACCGTAGACATTGATTGCGTAAGTATTGATGTAGCCTAAGATACCGTAAATACTGTAAGCAAAGAATACAATGGCAACTAATACCCATGTACGGGGCATTTTTAACGTCTTGAACATTCCGATCGCTACTTTAGAGATCGGTTCGGTATGTGATTCTGCTGCTGTATCTTCAATAACAAACCAGTTTAAAATACCAATAATAATAACAGTAATTGCACAAACACGAATAGCCCAAGTAGTTCCTAAGACTTCGTTTGAAAAACGACTATAGACAGCAGTCATACCGAATACCAGTAACGCGTTCAACAGTCCCCGCAGACCTTCCTGCCAACCGAATAACCGACCTTGTTCTGAACTGTCGCCCAACATCCGAGTAGCTTTGATAGCCGCGGACCAATAGGTGATGATGGTGGAAATCCCCATCAAGACGAAAATCAGCCGTGCGATCTGGAAGCTTGGAAAAGTTGAGAACCAAAAGCCTAAGACACCTGTCACCAAAAATGAAAAGGTCAGCAACTTACGAGCTGAAAATTTGTCGGCTACGATTCCGCCAATAAAGTACGAAAAGGTCGCCATGGTAGCGTAGCCTGACGAAAGCATCCCCATTTGTGCGTTGGTCAGATTCATCGCTTTTTGGATCGGCACATAAAACGTCTCCCGAATGTAAGGAAGCTGAAAGATAATTCCAGCGCCGGCCGACAGTAGCAACAACGTTCCCCATTTTTTTACTGCTTGCTTGTTCATATAACACCCTCCTGATTGTGAATTCTTTTACAAAAAAACAAAAAAGAAGCAACGCTTAAGTAAGCGTTACTTCTCTCTGGTCTCCAGTAACACCCAAAGTATAGAAGCATATGAAAACGATGTCAACATCTTTTTCCATGCAAAAATTTTTTTAATGCAAAGAAACGCCACTTGAAAGTCAAATAAAACCTTGGTATTTCAACGTTTTTAATCGGATGAAATTTCTTTTTGCTGATTGACGAAAAACTGGTTTTCCCTTAGACTGAGAAAATACTAGTTTTTCAAATGAAGCTGCATCGTGAAATCGCAGAAAAATATTAAGAAAAAGGGGCAGATGTTCCTGGGGTTTCTCATGTAAGTCTTTGTGAGGTATGCTAGAATGAAAGCGTATTAAATTACTTAGTAGGGATAAGGATAAAAATGAAAAGAAAAATTATTCAGATGATGGAGGACAATCCGCTGATTGCCGCTATCAACAGCAAGCGCAGTTTTGAGAAGGCCTTGACCTGCGAAAGTGATATCATTTTCGTCTTGTATGGCGATGTTTGCAGTATCGTGGATATCGTCGATCGTTTAAAGGAAGCGGGCAAGATCGTGATGGTAGATGTGGATCTGATCGATGGATTGGCAACGAAGGAAACAGCAGTTGATTATTTGAAGCGAGCGACTAAAGCAGATGGCATTATCAGCTCAAAATCAATTCTGCTGCGGGCGGCAAATGCCAGAGGGTTATTTACCATCCATCGCTTCTTCCTAATCGACTCAAAGTCCTTTCATAATTTGCCGAAGCAATTGGGAACATCAAAAGCAGACGTGGTGGAGGTTTTACCTGGGGCGATGCCAAAGGTTTTATCTTGGGTACAGGATGTTGTCGACGTTCCGATTGTGGCCAGCGGACTCGTTTGCGATAAGGAATTAGTCATGACAGCATTACAGGCAGGGGCGGTAGCCATTTCAACGACAAACATGGATGTTTGGGAAATATAAACTAAAAAACGGTAGTTGATGCTAAGAGGACAGAGAAAAGCGGACACCAGCTTATTTGGTGTTCGCTTTTTTTGCGGTTTTCGAAAAATGAATACACCGTAAAGTGCGAGCGGTGTCTTCAATCCACGTTTCAACAAAACGACAAGTACTACAAAGAATGGAACTATTTCTAGCATGAAGCTTATATCAATGGGGGGATACAAATGGAAATCACAGAATTCAGTATGGATCTTTTTTCACTAGCCGGAAAAACTGCGATCGTGACCGGAGGAAATACCGGTATTGGTCGCGCATTTTCATTAGCCTTGGCAAGAAGCGGGGCGAACATTCTTGTTCCAAGCTTGATCGATGATGATGGAACAACGCAGAAAATTATCGAAGAGATCGGCTCCTGTTATGTCTTCATGGAGGTTGATTTAACCGAAGAAGGGGTGCCGCAGCAGGTGGTGGAACATTGTGTTGACGTGTTCGGGACGGTAGATGTGCTGGTGAATTGTGCTGGGATGCATCTTTCAGCAGATGTTCTTCCCTTCGACCGCTCAAAATGGGACCCGATGATCCAATTAAATTTGACCGCTGCTTTTGACATGTCTCATGAAGCAGCAAAGGTCATGATTCCGCAAAAAAGCGGCAAAATCATCAATATCTGTTCACTGGCTTCTTTTCTGGGTGGGCAGCAATCGCCGGCAAATGCGGCAGCCAAACATGGGTTGGTTGGTTTAACTAAAGCGTATTGTGACGAGTTAGCCATGTATGGTATTCAAGTAAATGGGATCGCCCCCGGTTATTTGGCGACAGACATGACAAAAAGCGATCAGGAAAATACAGCGGCTAATCAAAGCGTTCTGGCTCATGTTCCAGCTGGCTATTGGGGAGAGGAAGCAGATTTAATGGGAGCCGTGGTCTATTTAGCAAGCCCGGCCTCAAATTTTGTGAATGGTCATATTTTATCAGTCGACGGCGGCTATTTAGTAAGGTAATCAGATAATTTTGTTCGTCGTGGCAAGGACAGTCTGTCACGACAATTACATAAAAATGGAGGGATCATTGGTATGATCGAGTTTGAACAGGTAGAAAAGAGGTACGGTGAGAAGGCGATCGCAGTCCATCCTTTTGATTTAACGATTGAAGACAATCAATTCATTTGTGTGATCGGCACGAGTGGGAGCGGGAAGACCACCTTGGTGCGGATGATCAATCGGATGATTGAACCTTCTGAGGGCAGCATCAAGATCAACGGGCAAGATGTTACCAAGTTGAATGAGGATGAGCTGCGGAGAAAAATCGGCTACGTTATCCAAAATATCGGTCTATTTCCCCATATGACAATCAGAGAAAATATTATGATCGTGCCTAAGCTTTTGAAGTGGAGCGAGGAAAAAAAGTCAGGGATCGCCGAACGGCTGATTCAGCGTGTCGATCTGCCTTTGGAATATTTAGAGCGCAAGCCTAAAAATCTTTCTGGGGGTCAACAGCAGCGCATCGGAGTGATTCGAGCACTTGCAGCCAGTCAGGACATCATTTTGATGGATGAGCCGTTTGGTGCGTTGGACCCGATTACCCGGGATGCCTTGCAGGAAATGATTAAAGGACTGCAGCAGGAGATGAAAAAGACGATCGTTTTTGTCACCCATGACATGGACGAGGCGATCAAGCTGGCAGATAAAATCATTATCATGGATCATGGCGAGATTGTTCAATACGACACAGTCGAAACGATTTTGGCACATCCCGCCAACGACTTTGTTGAAGAATTAATTGGAAAACGCAAACGCAACAGCTATTACAATAACGAAATGACGGTGTCTGATTTGATGGTGGGGCGCGTCGAAGCCATCTCAATAAGCAAATCGATTACTGACGCGATTCGTCAAATGTCAGAGAAAAAGGTCGATACTTTGTTAGTAGTGGATGATCAAAACTGCTTGAAGGGCTTTGTCGATATCAATTTTATTGAACGAAATATGTCCAAATTGAAACCAACTACTTCTGTTTTCGATGTGATGGGGACGGATACGGCGAGTGTCAATCAAAATGACCGAGTCGCTGATGTGATCGAACCGCTGATCAACCATGTCTTCAAATATTTGCCGGTGGTGGATGATGACAATCATCTGGTGGGCATCGTGACCCGCTCATCATTGGTGTCGCTCGTACAGGAACAATGGCAATAGGAGGTGATGACATGAATTTTTGGACTGAATACGGGAATGAGATTTTATTGAAGTTTTGGGAGCATTTCTATTTGTCCTTTTTAGCGATTTTTCTTGGCATCCTTGTAGCGGTTCCTTTAGGTGCACTTTTGACTCGCGTAGAAAAAGGCTCGGAAACGGTGATCAAAGTGGTTGGCGTCTTTCAAACGATCCCATCGCTGGCGCTGCTATCGATCATGATTCCTTTCTTTGGAATTGGAAAGGTTCCAGCAGTGATCGCCCTCTTTTTATATTCGCTGCTGCCGATTTTAAGAAATACCTATGTTGGTATCAAATCAGTAGATGGGACCTATTTAGATGCGGCTAAGGGAATGGGCATGTCGCAAATGCAGCGGCTGCTGCAGATTGAATTGCCACTGGCAATGGGTGTCATCATGGCAGGCATTCGGGTATCTACCGTCTACGTGATTTCTTGGACGACTCTGGCTTCGTATATTGGTGCCGGCGGCTTAGGCGATTTCATTTTTAACGGACTGAATTTGTATCGGCTGGATCTTGTTATGATGGGAACCATTCCGATTACATTGCTGGCGCTGCTTTCGGATGCACTGTTGAAGCGTTCAGAATTAAAATTAACGATGGATAGAGGGTGAGTCGATGAAAAAGCGAATGTTTCTAGCCGCGGCGACGCTCCTGCTTTTCGGAAGCTTCATCATGGGGAATTTTTCTAACAAGGACGATACGATCACAGTGGCTGGCGGAGTAACTTCCGAATCTCAGATTTTAGGGAACATCGTGGTGGAGCTGCTGCAGCATGCCACTGATAAAAATATTGTCTATCTGAATAACCTGGGTTCGGCTAACTTGATGCATGAGGCCATGGTGCGGGGAGACTTAGATATAGCGCCGACACGTTATACAGGAACGGATTTAATTGGCACTTTGGGACTGCCGACAGAAAAGGATCCTGCGAAGGCATTAAAAATCGTCCAAAGGGAATTTGATCAACGCTTTGGTTTTGATTGGTTTCCAAGCTACGGCTTTTCTAATCAATTTACTTTTATGGTCACTCAGGAAACCGCGCAAAAATATGGCTTGAAAAAAGTAAGCGATCTGAAAAAACACGCAGGGAAAATGCGCTTGGGTTCTGACCAGACATGGTATAAACGTGAAGGGGATGGCTATAAGGGCTATACCGAAGCGTATGACACAAAATTTCAACGGGTATATCCGATGCAGGTGGGGTTGCTGTATGATGCGCTGGTTTCGAAGGAATTAGACGTGATCTTGGGGTATTCAACTGATGGACGAGTAGGCAGCTATGATCTTGTAATGCTGGAGGATGATTTGAAATTCTTCCCGCCGTACACTGCGAGCGTCGTTGTTTCGGGAGATACCTTGAAAAAATATCCAGAATTGAAACCAATTTTATTGAAATTGCAGGATACGATCGATACGGAAACGATGCAGCAATTGAACTATGAGTCGGACAATGAATTGTTAGAGCCGAAAATCATTGCTCAGCGCTTTTTGGAAAAGCATAATTTTTTTGAGGAGGGAAGCTGATGATTGATAATCTGATGCAATACTTAAGTGAAAACTCTTCGTACTTGATTACACAATTTGGTGTGCATGTCTATATCTCGGTGATTGGTGTTGTATTGACCTTCTTGATTGGATTTCCATTGGGAATCGTATTGTCTGAGCGGCAAAAGCTTTCTGATATCGTGATCGGAATTATCAATGTGATTCAAACGATCCCTTCGATCGCGATGCTGACCGTCCTTTTGATTTTGATGGGATTGGGGCAAAATACAGTCGTTGCGACAGTGGTTCTCTATTCTTTGCTGCCGATCGTTAAAAATACCTATGTTGGGCTGATCAATGTCGATCCGATGTATGTCGATAGTGCCAAAGGAATCGGCATGAATCGTTATCAGATTCTCTATATGATCAAAATCCCGCTGGCGCTGCCGGTGATTTTAGCTGGTGTGCGAAATGCACTGGTAATTTCAGTGGGTATCACGACAATTGGTTCGTTTGTAGGGGCTGGTGGAGTCGGCGATGTGATCTTGCGGGGAATCGCGATCACTGACGGCGGTCCGATTATTATTGTTGGTGCCGTTTTGTGTGCCTTTATTGCGATGATGATGGATTGGCTGTTTGATTGGATCATGAAATAGCTGATTGATCGTGAAAAATGAAGAAGACCTCTGCGATTTTATTCGCGGAGGTCTTCTTGCATTAGTTTACGGATAACTTCTTCGATGTACATCAACAGGATTGTCCGCGTTTTTTCATGGGATTTCAAGTGCTCGTCTTGGTGTGATTTTGTCAAAAAGATGATTTCACTGGCATCCAGAGATAGGTTTGTGTTCAGCTCCTCCATTACCAGCAGGGATTTTGCTTGATGCTTTTTGGCTTCCTCGAACAGCGGATCGAAGTTGGCGAACTTCCCAGCAACTGAAAAGATCAGCAGCAGGGAGTCTTTTGTCAGAAGGTCAGGAATCAGGGAAGGCTGACTTACACGAATGACATTTTTGTTTAAGGTGAAGTTCAGCTTGTATTCAAAGTATTCCATGCAAAAGCTTGTCGGGCCATACCCAAAAAGCAAAATTTTTTCTGACTGCTGGATCAGGTCAGCTAAATAATCAACGGTTGATTCATCAAAATTTTCAATGAACTCTTTGATGCGGGCAAACTCACTGTTCAACTTTTTTTGCTTGACTAATTCTTTGCCTGTCAAAAAGCGGGAGTATTCCTTATAGCCGGAAAAGCCCATTTTTTTGACCAGCTTTGAGACCTTTGAGGGAGAGACCTCTGTCAGCTTCGCGGCTTCAGTGATTGTTAAGCTTGGATTTTCTTGGCTTTCCTTCAACAAGCGATTATGGATGGTTATTTCTAAATCGTTTAAACGATCCAATTGTATTTTCATAGGACTGCCTCCTTATTTTCAGTATTTTATCTTGAATTCAGAATAGCATAGCCAGAATCTAAAAAGCAAACATATTATGGAAAATTTTCCATAAAGGGTAAAAAAGATGGAATAAAATAGAAAATTTAATCAAATTTTAATGTAAAACGAGAATGAACCCTTTATACTGAACTCAGGAAAAGCGCTTTCGAAAAAAAGATGAATGGAGTTAATGGAATGAATTCTGAAACATTGGTGAAAGAAGCAATCATTAAGGACGTGAAAAAGATCGTCTCTGAGGAGCAGGTAGTAACAGATCATGCAACATTATATGATGCTGCCTCTGACCGCTATCGTAAATATATGAAAGCTAAAGGGGTTCTAGACAATCCGCTGCCGACTGCAGTCGTTTATCCCGACAATGCAGAAGAAGTTAAAGAACTGTTGATGTATTGTAACGAAAATGACATCAACGTTATTCCTCGAAGTGGTCAGACCGCAACTGAAGGCGGTTTGGAAAACTGGAAAGATTTGGCATTAGTGATCGACGGTTCTCATATGAACAAGATTTTGAAAATCGATCCTTACAACATGCAGGCAACTGTTCAAGCAGGGGTTCCTTTACAGGCTTTAGAAGATGAGCTTAGAAAAATCGGCTATACCACAGGTCATTCGCCGCAATCAAAACCGATCGCACAATACGGCGGCTTGGTCGCGACTCGTTCAATCGGACAATTTTCAACTTTATACGGCGGCATCGAGGATATGGTGGTAGGGCTTGAATGCGTCTTCCCAAATGGTCATATCTCTCGTATCAAAAATATCTCTCGCCGTGCAGGCGGTCCTGATATTCGCCACATTGTGATTGGAAATGAAGGAACGCTTTGCTATATCACAGAAGTCACAGTGAAAATCTTTAAATATTATCCAGATAATAATAAATTCTTTGGTTATCTAGTGAATGATGTAGAAGATGGAGTGAAGATTCTTCGCGAAGTAATGGTAAACGGCTATCGTCCATCGGTTGCCCGGACCTATTCACCAGAGGATGCGCGCCAGCACTTCTATCATTTCTACGAAGGCAAATGTGTCTTGATTTTCATGGCGGAAGGCCCGGAAGGAATCGTTGAAGCAACAGGCAAGGGAATCGAAGAAGCGGTCGAGAAATTTAAAGAAGGTATCGTGAAGCAAGTAGATTCTCAATTAATTGAAAACTGGTTTAACCAATTAAACTGGACACAGCAAACGATTGATGACGAAATTCAAGGCATGATTGATAATGACAAGCACGATGGCTATACAACAGAAGTTTCTGCAGACTGGGAAACCATCACAAAAATTTATAACAACGTCATTGACAGAATTCGCAACGAGTTTCCTCGTGCCGAGGATTTAACTATGCTGGGTGGTCATTCTTCTCACAGCTACTTAAACGGAACGAACATGTACTTCGTCTACAACTACGACATCAATTGTGAGCCAGAAGATGAAATGAAGATCTATCATCATCCGATCCAAGCGATCATTGTAGAAGAAACGCTGAAATTAGGCGGATCGATGTGTCACCATCACGGAATTGGGAAATATCGTAACGAATGGACCAAAGAAGAGCACCAATCAGCCTATTACATGCTGGAAAGCTTGAAAGAAGTCTTTGATCCGAAGGGTGTTATGAGCTTCGGAAATATCTATCCAGTTCAAGAAGGCTTGAAGTATCAAAAATAATTATCTGATTCCTTCAAGGGCGAACACTCGTCCTTGAAGGGAGTGAAGTGATAGGAAGGGCAAGTATGAAAATCATTTGCTTAGTCAAATACGTTCCAGATACGGAAAAATTTGAATATGATTATGAAACAGACAAGATCAATCGTGAAGCTTCTCGTCTGATTCTAAATCCAGATGATAGGAATGCGGCGGCTTTCGCCATGAGGTATAAAAAGCAGAACCCTGCTGCTTATGTCGAAGTCGTTACTATGGGACCGATGAAGCTGGAAGAGCCGATGAAGGATTTTGTCCGACTGGGTGCGGATCACGCGACATTGATCAGTGATCGCCGTTTTGCCGGCAGTGATTCGTTGGCAACGAGTCGAATTTTATCCAGCTATCTTTCCTCCCAGAACTATGATTTGCTGCTTACCGGTACCCATACTTTAGATGGCGGAACCGGCCATGTTGGACCGCAGATCGCAGAAACGATGGGAATCAATCAATTTTCGAATATTGTCGCGATCAAAGAAGCAACGCCGGAGTATTCGATCGTTGAGGCATTGCAAGAGGAAAAAATGTATCGCCTGAAAATCGATAATCCCAGCGTATTGAGTGTCACTCATCAAATGAATTTGCGTCTAGGATTTGTAAGGTATGAAAATATCGGGAGAAATGTGGATGACCAATTTACCTTGGTAACGAATGAGGAGCTGCAGTTACCAGCGGAACAAATTGGCGGCAAGGGCTCACCAACCAAGGTGAAAAAAAATGTCGTTGTAAAAAGAGAACAGGTGGAACACAAAGTGGTGAAGGTCGACGATGAAGGCATCGACGAAGTGGTTCATTTTCTAAAAGAAAAGGGGTACTTGTAATGTTTAAAGGACTCATTCTGATAGATAACGATCAAATCGATTATTCATTAGATTTGATGGATGTAGTCAATCGTTTAGCTGGCGAAGAAGAGACCTTCGTTTATGGTTTAGGGATCAATTTGACTGAAAAAGTAAAAGGACTTGATGCAGTGATCAATGTTGAGGCTCCGGCGATCCATTCAAAGGACAGTCGCGTATTAACAGATATCATTGAACAGGTTCACAGGAAGTATCAGTTTGACAGTATAATCATTCTAGCAACAGAGTTTGGGCGAATGGTGGCGCCACGATTAGCGATGCGGCTTGAGGTAGGATTAGTGGCTGATATTACGGATATTCACGTCGACAAACGCGGCAAGAAACTGGTACGTCCGGCTTTTTCAGGCAATATTATGGCAAGTATCGTGTGCGAATCATCACCAATCATGGCCAGTGTCCATCCGAATGTCTTTCATGGGGAGCATCTGACTAAAGAACCAGAGTATATTGATTTTATTCCAGAAGAATTGAAAGCGTCATCAATTGAAGTGTTGGAGATCGTGGAGAGTGAACAAAACGGTGTCGATATTCGTGAGGCAGAGGTGATCGTTTCGGCGGGCGGCGGTTTTACGCAGCCGATTGAGCAATTGCAGGATTTGGCGGATGAGCTGAAGGGTGTTGTAGCAGTATCGAAGCAGCTGGTTGATCGAAAAAAAGCACCTAGGGAGATTCAGGTAGGGCAATCAGGTAAAACAGTCAGTCCTGATCTTTATCTGGCACTAGGAATTTACGGATCGACTCAACATATCGAAGGATTAAAAAATGTAAAAGAGGTCATTTCGGTGAATACAGATCTTGGTGCACCGATGAATTATTTAGCTAGTATCGTCGTCCATGGCGATGCGGCAGAATTTGCAAGGAAGCTGAGCAGCAAACTTAAGGAATAGCCCAAGACGGGTAAAAAAATAAAAGAAAAGAAGGTAGAAAAATGGAAATCAAAGACTTTAAAATGGATATGTTTCACATCAAAGGCAAAAACGCGATCGTAACAGGCGGGAATACTGGCTTAGGACAAGCTTTTTCATTGGCTTTAGCAGAAGCAGGAGCGAATATTTTCATGCCGTCGATCATGCCTGATGATCCAGAATTTAACGCAGTTTTAGCAGAACGCGGAGCAAAAACGGCTTATATGGAAGCGGACATCACAAAAGATGGCGTATGCCAGGAAGTGGTAGAAAAATGTGTCGCTGAATTTGGTTCGGTTGATATTTTAGTAAACTGTGCAGGCATTTGCCCATGTGATGATGTAGTGAGCTATGGCCGCGATAAATGGGATCCAACAATCAACATCAATCTAACTGCAGCCTTTGATATGAGTCACGAAGCCGCAAAAGTAATGATCCCTCAAAAGAGCGGGAAAATCATCAACATTTGTTCTATGTTCTCTTTCTTGGGCGGACAATGGGCACCCGCTTATGCAGCGTCTAAGCATGGCTTGGCTGGGTTAACGAAAGCGTACTGTGATGAGTTAGCGCAATACAATATTCAAGTGAACGGAATCGCACCAGGATACTTCAAGACCCATGCAGCAAAAGCATCCATTGAAGACCCAGAACGCAGCAAATGGATCGTTGATCATACACCAGAAGGACGTTGGGGCGATGTAGCAGATTTGATGGGAGCAACAGCCTTCTTAGCATCAGAAGCGTCACACTTTGTTAACGGACATATCTTGGCAGTCGACGGTGGATTCTTAGTCCGTTAGTTCGCCTATTATTATAGAAGAAAAATATCAAGGAGAGACTATGGAGAAGAAATATATTGTCGGGATTGACGGCGGAAGCCAAAGTACGAAAATCGTCATTTTTGATCTAGAAGGAAATATTGTAGGCGAGGGCAAAGAGGCGTTGCGTCCGATGCATTTAGGCGAGGATGTCGTCGTGGAACACCCAGGTGATGATTTGTGGGATTCGCTATGCGTTGCAGCGAATAAAGCGATGGATGAGTTTGGCGTACGTAAAGAAAATATCGTAGGGATCGGGCTGGGATTTATCCGCTGCTGCCGTGTGCTATTGAAAAAGGACGGTACATTGGCTCAGCCGGTAATCAGCTGGATGGACAAGCGGACCTCAACACCTTATGTTCATGATAATCCGGATGTTCAATATGTGACATCGACCAGCGGGTATATCACTCATCGATTAACGGGTGAGTTCAAAGATAATATTGGCAACAACTTTGGTCAATGGCCGGTTGATTATGAGTCATGGGACTGGTCGACTAATGAGGAAGTGCTAAAGCAATACAACTTACCAGAAGACATGTTGTTTGAAGCAGTCAAGCCTGGCGAACAGCTGGGGACCATTACGAAAGAAGCAAGCGAAAAGACTGGATTTCCTGAAGGGCTGCCGGTGTTCGCGACGACCAGTGATAAAGCGGTTGAAGCGTTAGGTGCAGGCCTGATCCAGGATACGAGCGCTGTCGTTTCTTTAGGAACGTATATTTGCAGTATGATGATGGGCAAGCAAATGCCGCCTAGCGATGCTGTGAATTATTGGGGAATCCTGTCATCGATGCCTGGTCGTTATATCTATGAAGGCTATGGGATTCGCCGCGGGATGTGGACTGTTTCTTGGTTCAAAGATCTTTTGGGCGAAAAAATCAGTATTCGTTCTAACTACCAAGGGATTAGTGAAGAGGAATATTTAAATGAGCAAGCGGCTAATATTCCAGCCGGAAGTGATGGCTTGATGACGAAATTGGATTGGTTAGCCAATCCTTGGGAACCATTTAAGCGCGGCGTAATGATCGGCTTTAATGCTCATCATGATTATCGTTATCTCTATCGTTCGATTCTGGAAGGAATCGCTTATACGATGAAAAATAATGTCACGAAAATGACGGATGAAATGGGGCACCCAATCGATGAGGTTATCGTTACCGGTGGGGGTTCCAATAGTGACCTGTTGATGCAGATTTTTGCGGATGTCTTTAATTTGCCAATCAAGAGAAACGTTGTCAACGGAAGTGCCAGTGTCGGAGCTGCAATCAACGCTGCAGTTGGTTTAGGGATTTATGAATCGTATGAAGAGGCCGTTGAAAAAATGGTTAAAGTGAAAGATGTCTTCACACCAGAGCCAGAAAACGTGGCAATCTATCAACGGTTGAATGAAGAAGTTTATCAAAGCTTGACAGACTACACTGACGAGGTCCTAAAAAAGACGCACAATATATTGCATCCAGAAGGATAATTAAAGCATTATTGATAGTAGGAAGTCGCTCCAGACTTAAATGGAGCGGCTTTTTTAGTGTAATTTTTCGTTTTTTTCGAAAAATGTACGCCTTAAAATGAACTAGCTTCGGTCAGCAGGATCTCGACATTGGATAGGCAGATAATTGATACTTGTATATAATAGAAGTAATGAGAAGAAACATGGCCGATCTGCTAAAGAAAAGAGGGACTTGCATGAAAGTATTGATCATTGATGACGATCCAGCGATATGTTCGATGTTAAAAAAGGTGATGGAAAAAAATAGCTGGGAATGTATAGTTGCCTATGATGGACTTGCGGGGATCGATTATTTAGAAAAAGAGTCCTTTGACTTGGTTTTTCTGGATCTGAACTTGCCGTATAAAAGCGGCGATTCCGTCTTAGTGAAGCTGCGGACGTTTTCGGATGTGCCGGTGATCATTATTTCAGCTAAAGAGCTGGTGACTACCAAAGTCGATCTGCTGAAAATCGGTGCTGATGATTATGTGACGAAGCCTTTTGATATTGATGAGCTGACAGCACGAGCGGAGGCAGTACTAAGAAGAAATACCCCGATCAAAAAGGAAACTTTCGCAGAATTGCGGCATGGACAGCTAACTCTGAACCGCGAGGAGCGCAGAGCCGTTTTGAATCAGCAGGAGTTGCAATTAACTAGTACCGAGTTTGAAATACTAGCATTATTAATGCTGCATCCAAATAAGGTTTTTTCAAAGCAAAATATTTTTGAAAGCGTTTGGCAGGATCTATACCGCGATGATGGTCATACGATCAATGTGCATGTCAGTTCGTTGCGAACCAAGCTTGCGGCTATTGCTCCAGAAAGTGAATACATTGAAACAGTGTGGGGCGTGGGCTACCGATTAGGCAGACTGGAATCTTGATAGATTCTTGACAATTTCACTGAGCCTTTCTTGACACCTCATAACTAAAATGAACGATAGAAACAAATCATTTAGCAAAGGATAGACAGCTTATGTCAGAAATTGTCTTAAAAACAACCAGAATCACCAAAAGTTTTGGCGGGGTGAAGGTCCTAAAGGATGTCTCTATCGCACTTGAGGGTGGCAAAATCTATGGCTTCATTGGCTTGAACGGTGCTGGAAAAACGACCTTGATGAATATCTTGATGGCTCTGATCAAGAGTGATTCGGGAAAGGTCATGCTATTTAATCAATCAAGTGAAAAAGGTTTGTGCCAGAGTCGCAAACGAATCGGCAGTATGATCGAGGCACCAGCGATCTATCCGGAGATGAGCGCCTATGAGAATATCAATATGGTGCGTCTTTCACGGGGACTGCCCAACAAAGAATTGATCGATCGGTCATTAGAGGCGGTGGGACTGGCTGATACCGGTAAAAAGAAGGCTAAGAATTTTTCATTTGGGATGAAGCAGCGTTTAGGGATCGCCCAGGCCTTAGTCAGCGAACCAGATATCCTGATCTTGGATGAGCCAAACAACGGCTTAGATCCAGTGAGTATCGTTGAGCTCAGAGAAATGCTGTTACGAATCAATCGTGAAAAAAAGGTAACGATGCTGATCAGCAGTCATATTTTAGAAGAGCTTCATCAGCTAGTGACTGATTACATCATTATTAATGAAGGGAAAATCATTGAAGCAATCAGTCAAAAAGAACTCCACGAACGCTGCCGACGCCATATCGCAATGAAAGTGAATGACCCTTCATCGGCAGTGGTGATGATCGAGAAATATTTAGCGACCACCAATTATCGAGTTATGCCGGATCATTCTATCAAGCTCTATGATTACGTCGATGATTTGAATCGTGTGCTGACGTGTTTAGTTGCTCATAATATTGAGATCCATTCGCTGACGATTGCCGAAGAAAGTTTAGAAGATTACTTTGTGCAGAGAGTCAGGGGGGATCAGTGATGATTAATTTAGTTAATGTTGAATACCGCAGATTGTTCAAGCTTTGGTCCGTTCCGCTGCTGATTTTATTGGCTGTTTTTTTTTCTTACACGGTTCTCGACAAGGTGCTGACTGGTGATATTCTGCCAGGCTCATTTTTGCAAAGTGGACAAGCGACCTTTGCCAACAGCTTTTCCGTTAGCTTAACAATTTTCGGACCAGTCATTTTAGCAGGGTTTTTCTTAGGTTCGGATTTCACTAATCGGACCCTTCATCAGCAGGTTGCCAACGGGCACAGCCGCCGGAGTATTGTTTTTGCGAAAACAATCGTTTATAGCAGCTTTTCAGCTTTTCTATTGTTGCTTACACCACTTTTAACTACAGTGGTTGTTTCAATCGTCAATGGTTGGGGTGGTCCGTTTCATGTGGATGATCTGCTTTATATCCTGCGGGTGGTTGTACTTGTAACTGTTTTGAATGTGTCGGTGGTGAGTATTTTTATCCTGATCTCTTTTGTTTGCAGAGACATTCCGAAAACATTGATTATGGGCGCGTTATTTACGTTAGTAGTGATCGAGTTGGGCGGTTGGTTTGCAGATAGAATGACTCAACTTGGCGATATTTATAAGTATTTCCCATTGCAGCAAATGACTGTTGTTGCACAGGTTCATTTGTCTGCTAACCAATTGGGGAAGGCGCTGCTGTCGGCGCTCATCCTCTGGCTCGTCTCAATTGGCGCGTCAGTGTTCCTTTTTGAACGACAAGATTTACGATAAATAGTGAAAGAGGCGAGGAAATGAAATTGTTGCTGATAATTGTATTGCTCCTTCTTTTCATCCTCCTCTTTTTCATCTTGCTGACACAGCGTGAGATCAGCAAACTGAATCAACGGATTAAAGAGATTGATTCAGAAAGCAATCAATTGGTTGAAATCAATCTATTCAATCCGATGATCGATCAATTAACGGAAACCATCAATCAGCAGATTATGGAGCAGCGCATGGAGCGAATCGATACAGTGAAACGTGAACAGGAGTTGAAGGAGACAATCTCTGAGATTTCCCATGATTTGCGGACACCACTGACAGCGATGATCGGTTATTTGCAGCTTTTAGAAAGAGAGAACCTCTCATTAGAGCAGCAGGAATCTATCCAAATCCTATTAGATAAATCTCTTGCTATGAAATCATTAACCCAAGCCTTCTTCGAACTATCCTATTATGAATCAAAAACAGTAGAGCCTGAACTGCAGCAAATCAATTTGAGTCGGCTTTTAATCAATGAAGTGCTGAAGGAAGCAGCGACCTTTGAGCAGCGAGCAATTGAGCCGGAACTGGAAATTCAAGAAGAGTGCCTGATCATTTCAGATGAGAAATTGCTGACGCGGATCCTTCAAAATGTGATTGCGAATGCGCTGCAGCATGGGAAAGACCAACTGCGAATCCAGCTAACACAGCAGGACCAGACCGTTCTATCATTTACAAATAAGTACGAAAATGATGCACAGATTGACCCAGAACGAATTTTTCAGCGTTTTTATGTCGGCAGCAATACTAGAAATGGTCATGGGTTAGGCTTAGCCATCGTGGAATTATTGAGTAAAAAATTAAGTATCAAGGTTGCCGCGGAAGTGAGCGACACGGATTTCACAATTCGAATAATCTTTCCTAGAAAGTAGTTTCCTCTGATTATCGGAGGAGCTATTTTTTTGTATCTCAAATTAAACTTGATGGTTTCTTGATAAATCCTTGATGGTAGATTGAGGAGGTTTTCCTAAAATGATTGTAGGAAAAAGAGTAGGAGGAAACATTATGTGGGAGAAGTTCAAAACAGTCGTTTGCATTTTTATGACCGTCCCTGTTGGCTTTTTTTTGGCGGCAGTATTCTCGTACTATAAAGTCCGCCAATTGATTGCCGTGCCGTGCGGAAGGGGCTTCACTTGAAAACGTCAAGAAAGCCTCGGCAGAGTTTAAAACAGAGGATTAATGACCAGTAATAAAAAAATTGAACAGGAGGGAAAAAAATGAAAAGAATGAAAAAAATCAGTTTGATTGTTCTAGCCGGTTTAGCAGCGTTATTCGTGATCGTCGCCATCTATATTCTTTGGATTCAACCGATCGATAGCCGTACAAAAGGAACAGAGGTTGGCATCGCTAGAAAGACAACTGCGGATACAAAAAAAGTCGTAAAGATGAAAAAAATAGCCCAACCGAATACAAATTTTTCCAGTTTTCCTCAGCTAGACCTGCGTTCAAAGGATTTATCGAAGCTCGATCTGACTCATCAGCAAGAGAAGCTGGATTATGCCATTTTTGATTCCGCTACGAAATGGCCCAAAAAATTACCAGCCGGTTTTGATTCAGAAGCGTGTTTAGCATTTGGAAAAAATCCTGGTCTGCATGTTCGTGATCTTCATCAAGCCGGCATCACAGGCAAAGGTGTCTCGATTGGGATCATTGATCATACCTTGTTCACCGAGCATGAACAATATGCCGATCGCTTGAAGCACTACGAAGAAATCCATCTTTTATCAAAAACACCCGAAATGCACGGAGCCGCGGTTGCCTCCTTAGCATTAGGAAAAACGACGGGTGTTGCCCCAGAAGCACACTTGTATTACATTGCTGCGGGACTTTCTAATAACCTAGGCGCGATGATGCTGAATAAAGCAAATAATGATTCTGCTGGGAATATGTCGTCAAAGGGGTTTACTTATAAATACTATGCACAAGCAATTGAACGTTTTCTTGAGTTGAATCAGACATTGCCGGAAAAGGAAAAAATCCGTGTCATTTCTATTTCTCGAGGCTTCAATAAAAAGGATGATGGTTACGATTTATTTCAAAGGGCTCTAAAAAAAGCTAAAGAACAACAGGTTTTAGTCGTTACTGCGTCGTTAGATAAAGAATATGGAATTGGATTGGCAGGGTTGGGAAGAAAAATGATGGCTGATCCTGATGAGCTGGGGTCATACTCAGTCGGTTCTTGGATCAAAGAAGAGGCTGCGAGCTATCAAGAATGTCTTTTTCTGCCGATGGATGGCCGAACCTATGCGGGTGTCTATGGCAGGGACAACTATCAATATGATACAAGTGGCGGTATCAGTTGGACCGTGCCCTATCTTGCGGGACTGTATGCATTAGCTTATCAGGTAAATCCTGCGATAACACCTGAAGTATTTTTGACTCAAGCAGTTGCAACATCGAATGCGCAAACGGTAGAAAATAAGGGGAAACCATTTAGAATCAAGCAGATTATTGACCCAGAACAATTGATTTACACTATTAAAAATGAATAGGATTAGGGCTGGGAGAATACACCTTCTCAGCCCTAATTTTTTACCGCTTTTTACTTTCTGACAAAAAATCCTCTTTTTATGTGAGCATTATTTCAAATAATCCACTGAATGCTAGTGAATCAAGCGATAAACCCTGCTATAATAGAAAAAATATTTAAAAAGGGGCGAGGGAAGTGGACAAAGCAACATTAAAACGATTAATTGATGCAGCAGCGGGACGTGTTCCGGCTGATTTAGTGTTAAAGAATGCCAATGTGATCGATGTATATCAGGGGGAAACGATCCATGGCGATCTAGCTATCGTGGATGGAACGATTGCCGGCATCAGCGGAGAATATCAAGGAAAAGAAACGATTGATTTGAAGGGGAAATTTGTAGCGCCGGGATTTATCGATCCTCATATCCACGTGGAGTCTTCTTATGTAACACCAGAAGAGTTTGGCCGGCTGCTGGTGCCACACGGAACGACGACTGTGTTGGCTGATCCTCATGAGATCGTCAATGTCCTGGGTCTGCCCGGTTTGGACTATATGGCAGAGGCCGCAAAAGAAACAGCGTTAGATATCCGTTATATGATGCCTTCTTGTGTGCCGGCAACTAACATGGAAAACGCCGGGGCAGTCGTGGAAGCTGCGGATATGCTTCCAGCCTTCGAGAAGAAGCAGGTCGATGGACTGGCTGAATTCATGAATTTTCCTGGTGTGATCCACGCTGAGGACGCGGTGTTGGACAAGTTGCTGGCCGCAAAAGAACGCAACCTGCGGATCGATGGACACTCGCCAATGGTCTTCAATGAGGCATTGAATGCTTATGCGGCGGCAGGGATCGCCAACGATCATGAATGCTCGACCGTCCAGGAATTGAAGGATCGGATCGCTCGCGGCATGTACGTCTTTTTACGAGAAGGCTCGGTCACTCAAAACTTGCGGACTCTGTTGAAGGGCGTGACGGCGAAGAACTATCAGCGCTGTGTGTTATCGGCGGATGATTTGCAGGCCAAAACGATCTTGGAAAAAGGACATTTGGATAATAGTATTCGTATTTGTATCGAAGAAGGAGTCTCACCCATTCAAGCGATCCAAATGGCGACCATCAATGCGGCTCAGTGCTGTCAGTTGAAGGATCGCGGAGCTGTTGCTCCTGGCCTGAGAGCGGATTTGGTGATTTTCTCTGATCTATCACAGATAGAGATCGAAGCGACGTATATCGCAGGGAAATTGATGGCCGAAAAGGGAAACTATCTTCCAGCAATCAAACGTGTTTCAACGGAAAAAGTGCAATCAAGCGTGCACATCGACAAGTTCCATAAAGAGCAATTAGTGCTTAACCTGATCAGTCAAAAAGCACGTGCGGTTGAAGTGGTCCCGCAGGAGGCCTTGACGAACGAAGCAATCGTGTCAGTTCAAAGAGATGAGCAAGGAAACTTCATTTTTGATCCGCAGCAGGATGTGACCAAAATCGCGGTGATTGAGCGTCATCACAATACAGGCAATGTGTTTGTCGGATTATTGAAGGACTATGGCTTGAAAAAAGGCGCGATCGGTTTATCGATCGCTCATGATTCTCATAACCTGATCGTCACTGGAACAAATGACGAAGACATGGCGGCAGCTGTCCAAGCCTTAAAGGAACAAGAGGGCGGTGTGGTATTAGTTGAAGCAGGAGAGGTCATCGGAAGCATGGCTTTGCCAATCGCGGGATTGATGAGTGATCTTACGGGAGAAGAGGTCGCGACTCAAGAAGCGGAGATCAATCGTTTGGCTCATCAGAAATTAGGTGTTTCAGAGCAGGTCGATCCAATCATGACCCTAGGCTTTATGTCTTTAGCGGTCATTCCTAATTTGAAAATCACTGATATTGGATTGGTGGATGTCACAAAATTTGAGGTTGTGCCGGTATCAGTGGAGGAATAAGAAAAAGTTAGGGAAAAGACCCAGAAATGGATCTTTTCCCTAACTTATTTTTTTGCTTTAAAAAAGGCAGGTAGAAAAAGAAAAAAGGAAAGAATCATTACACTGGCTCCAACTGTCAGTAATAGTTTTGGCAGTCCCAACTGAGAAGCGCTGGCAAAATTACCAAAGACATTTGATAAAATGATTACCAGACTGACAAGCAAGGTCGCAATAATCGCTTTTCCTCGTGCTCCGCGTTTTTCAAAATAAGTAATTAGTAAATAAAGTCCCCAACCCAACAAAGTAATTGTAATAGTATCCATTTTTTCAACTCCCTTTCTTTGATAAATTCATCATACCAAGGAATTAAAGGGGAGAATACTTACGAAAAGCTGTGCAAGCTTACAATCGTGAAAGGTAGAAGAGCTCATGAATAGAAGGGGAATCAATGCAAAAAAACGGAGTGGATTGCTCCACTCCGCCTAAACGTTTAGTCTAAGGCTTCACTAGCATTATCAAGAGCAGCTTCGGCAGAGCCTGCCGGGTCTTGGTAATGGAAGTTCGACGTATCGTATTTGAAGTTGTATTTGTTCCCCAAGAAATACTTCGCGATATGAAGCGTACGGTCACTAGAGCGTTCAAGGTTCGAACTGATATCGATCAACAGAACGCCGTCTGCTGCACGGCCTTCGCCTTTCGTCATCAGTTTGATGTATTTTTTACGCAGCAATTCAACCAATTGATTGATTTCTTCTTCGCGATCCAGCATTTTTTGAGCCAGCTCAACGTCATCATTTTCTAGAACCTGCATCGCATCACGAATATTTTTTAATACTTTATCGAAAAGTCGTTCAAGATCCTCATCATGGAGCAGGAAGGTTTGACGATTATTCGTTGTTTTCGTCTTGTTTCGTTTATCCTTCGCTCGTTGCTTCTCTTCTAGGGCAATGGATTCTTCCACATAACGAATGATGTTCATGGAGTGGTCGCCCATACGCTCAAAGTCTTTCGTGAATTCCAGCAGCATGGCTTGTTCCTGACTTTCTAAGGGAGTCAGTTCAGTCGCTGAGATCTTCACGAGATATTCAGTTAGTTCAATGTCACACTGATTGATGGCGTCCTCATATTGCAAAACATCATCGCGCCATTCTTCTTTGGTATCATTATAGTATTTTCGTGCGGCCTTTACCGAAGACAATACATAATTTCCCATCTGGATGACTTCGCCTTTCGCTTGTTCGATCGCCATGACAGAAGAGGTGTGGATGATCGGTTCACTCAGGGTTACTGAGCGGATATTCAGATTCTTCTCGCTGCCTGGGACGATTCTTTTCACGAGCATCTCAATTTGCGGAATAAACCAGAATTGGATGGCTAGATTCGAAATATTAAAAAGTCCGTGGGCAAAGGCGATCTGCATTGCCGGATTCAGCCCCAGCGAACTGGCGAAAAACATGACCAGCTTCGTAAATGGCGCAAGCAGGATAGTAAAAATGATTGCCCCAACTAAGTTGAAGATCACGTGAGAAGCGGCTGTCCGCTTAGCTGCGACACTTGCACCTAAGCAGGCGATGATCGCAGTGATCGTTGTACCGATATTATCACCGAAAAGAATAGGTAAAGCAGCAGTCAGTGTCACACTGCCCTGCATATAAAGCTGCTGTAAAATCCCAATGGTCGCACTAGAGCTTTGCAAGACCATCGTGAGCAGGGTCCCGATACCAACACCTAAAACAGGGTGATCCGCGACACTAAGCATTAATTGATTGAACTGCGGCAGATCTTTTAGCGGGTCCATAGCGGTTCCCATTAGTTTTAATCCATAAAAAAGTGCGCCAAACCCGAAAAGAATCTGGCCGATTGATTGTAGAGACGTTCGTTTTGAAAAGAATAATAAAATTGCTCCCGCGCCGATAATGGGCAGTGCATATTCACTTAAATTGAACCCAATGATGAAAGCGGTGACAGTCGTCCCCACGTTCGCTCCCATGATGACCCCAATGGCTTGCTTCAGCGTCATGAAGCCGGCGCTGACTAGACCAACTGCTAGAACAGTCGTGCCAGAGCTGCTTTGGATCAGACCGGTTACAATAATTCCGGCTAAAACAGCGCGAAAAGGTGTTGACGTGAAACGATTCAAAATTTCTCTTAAGCGGTTTCCGGCGGCTTTTTGCAGGCCGTCACCTAAATATTTGATCCCGAAAAGGAAAATTCCTAATCCACCTAAGAAGGTGAAAAGCATTTCTTGATAAGACATAATGCGTCCTCCGCTAAATTTTTTTGCATGCTACTACCAAAATAATGGATTCATCAGTAAAAAGAAAGTCTTTTATTTAAAAAAGAGCTATTTTTTTTGAAATAGTTGCCTTATTTTGAATCGATTCGAAGAAAAAGCGGAAATTGACGATTAAATGGATGGAATTCTTTTGTATTTTTTAGCGCTTTCAGCTACTCTTAAAGTAGTAGGAATAATTTTATTCTGTTCAAAAAAAAGCATTTTTTAAAGTAGGAGGCGATTTAGATGAAAGTTGTTTTTCATGTCGATGAGTTAGGAATGATTCGAGAGGCCCGTCATGATATTGAGCATATATTATTGTCAGAGCCAAAAGCTGAAATCGTACTATTGATGAACGGCGAGGCAATCCAAGGCTATCTGTTGCCGCGAGTAATCAAATTCATGAAAGAATATCCCCATATTACCTATCAGGCGTGCCACCATTCCATGCGTAATTTCCATGTTCGTTCAAAGCAGATGCACGAGCAGGTCGAAATCATCGAGTCAGGTGTGATTGGTTTAGTCAATTTGCAAGAGCAGGGATATTCCTATATCAAATGCTAGAAAATTAGATAAAAAGTCCTTCAACCTCCAGTGTCTTCAAACGTTTGGCTCCGTTAGCGAACTTTTAGAGATGCTGGGATGAGAAGGGCTTATTTTTTTTGCCTTTCACCAATGACTTCCGAATAAGGGCAGCCTATGCTTTAATAGTGAAGCACCTTTGATTGAGGTCATTTTTGCATTTTTAATTTGAAAAAGTTGTCATTTTAAGTAAAGGGCTTACATTGTATAGTTTAGTTGTAAGCGGGAGGTCATTATGAGACAAGAAAAAATTGTTGAGTATTTATATGCAAAGAAGCAAGCGATTGCTCCCAAGGCATTGGCCGCTGAGTTTCAAATCTCGGAGCGAACACTCGCAAATGATATGAAATGGCTGAAGGAAATTGGTCCAGCAGAAGGGTTTACTGTTGAACGAATACGTTCGGAGGGCTATCAGCTGAAGATCCTCGATGAGCCGCGGTTTGGCAATTACTTGTCGCAGACAAAGCACAAGGAACAGATAGACAGTGCCAGCCCACAGGAACGAATCAAAAATATCGAGCTGCTGCTGCTGTTTCATGAGGAGTACATCACAATGCAGCAAATTGCAGAGTGGCTGGACGTCAGTCTATCGACAGTCAAAGCAGATATCAAGCAGGTGGAGCAGTTTTGCGAGAATTATGAGCTTACGCTTTTCAGTAAAGCCCATTACGGGTTGAAAATTATCGGAACTGAAAGTAAAAAACGGCGGGCGATTTTATACTTGATCCGCAACACGATTCATACACCGGTGCTGACAGAACGCTACAAGGAGTTCAATTTTGTCTTTGATGAAGCGGACCTGCGACGTTTCTTGCAGGAGCAGCTTCAAAAGAATCAGTTAAAAATCAGTGATATTGTCTTTGAAAACATTGTTCAGCATATTCGCTTGTTGAGTTTTCGCATCATGCAGAACAATACCTTGAATAATGAAGAATTCGAGGAGCTGAAAATCAGCGATAGCTATGATCGTTTAACCGAAGAATTAGTGGCTTATGTTGAAGCTGCGTATCATATTGATTTTTCTCATGCCGAAAAGAATTATTTGGAGGAACAGCTGCGGGGAAAATTTGCAGTGTTAGACGATGCCGCCAGCAACCAGCAATTAAAGCAGGCGATCGAAAAGGCTTTAGAGCATGTCGATCGGCGTTATCATACCCAGTTTCGTGAAGATCAGGATCTGGCCAACGCCTTGTTGATGCATGTAGCTCCACTGCTGCAGCGGCTCTATACAGGGCATCAGTTGGAAAATCCCATCATTGACGATATCTATACCCAATACGCCAATGTATTTAATGTAGCAATGGGCTTTATCAATGAGTTGAACAAGGATTTGGATGCGGATATCAGCAAGGATGAGATTGGCTATGTCGCTATTTATTTTGCGGCAAGTCTGGAAAAGCAGTCCAATCAAGTAATCGATGACTATCAGAAAATCGCGGTCATCTGTTCGACTGGCGGCGGGGCTTCCTACCTATTAAAGGTCAATCTAGAGCGGTTGTTCAGCAACGCCGAAGTCGCGACCTTTGCCTTAAATGAAATCGATCAGATTGATTCGGTTTTTGATCTGGTTATTTCGACGGTGCCGCTTCAGCAGGAGCAGTTTGACATTCCGATTATTTACACGAAGCCGATCTTGAATCCTGCCGAGCTGACGAAAATCGAAAAGGATTTGAATCTTTTGCGAGAATCGCAAAATAAGACTGTCGATGTGCAGCAGTTCGTTCTCAGCTTATTTGACCCAAGCTGGTTCCAAATCAATACGCAAGCAGAAGATTATCTGTATCTTTTAGAAGCGGAGAGTGATCGCTTAGAGACCGATGGTTTGGTCGAGGCCGGGTTTAAGCAAAGTGTCTTAGAACGAGAAAAGATGATCGATACGATCTATCAACAGGGAATCGCAGGGCCCCATCCGATGGAGCAGGCAGCAGTCAAGGAAGTCATCGATGTGATTTTATTGAAGAAGCCGTTGAGCTATCGTGAAAAACAGGTAAGGGTCATCTTTTTGATCAACATTAAGAAAGACCATTTGAATCTGCATAAAGAAATCAGTCGTTTGATGATCAAAATGATGGATGATCCAACACTGGACAATCAACTAGTAAAAATTACCAATTTCCAAGACTTTATGTCTTATATGAAAAGCTTAATGAAAGAAGGATAAAACAATGAACGAACAAGAAATGGACATTTTCAAAATTATTTCCGCGGCAGGAGATTCACGCGGTTCCGCCTTTGAAGCCCTACGATTGGCCCGCAAAGGGAAGTTTGCCGAGGCTGAGGCTAAGATGCAGGAGGCCAAAGAAAAAAGCATCGACGCCCATGATGTGCAAACCAAATTGATTACTGGCGAGATCAACGGTGAGAAATCTGAAACAAGCCTATTAATGGTTCATGCACAGGATCACTTGATGACCAGTATTCTGGCTCGTGATTTGATTGAAGAAATGATCGGTATGTTAAAGGAACAAAGCGAAGCGAAGGCTTTGCAATAATATAAATTTTTTAGGGGGAAAAACCATGAAAACATTGCTAGTTTGTGCTGGCGGCTTCTCAACAACGATGATGATGGAGTCAATGAAGAAAATTGTCAAAGAATCAAAGAGCTTGGATGAAAAGGATTATCCCATGGAGGCCATCGGTGTCGATAAATTAGAGCGCTACATCAATGATTATGATGTGATTTTAGTTGGTCCGCAGCTGAGCCACAAGTATGATTTTATCAAAGGTGAAGCAGATAAAGTCGCTAAACCGACCGTTTTATTGACTTCAGATATTTATGGCTCGATGGATGGTGCGACGGTGATGAAGCAAGCATTAGTTGCCTATCGTAAAAATCAAGCACAGAAAACTCAATAGTTAGGAGCGAAAAAAATGGAAAATCCAAAGAAACAGGGTGCCTTTGAAAAAGTGGAAGCCTTTATTCGCAAGACCTTAGTTCCAATTGCGAATAAAGTCGACAGTAATCCTTATTTAACGGCTATCAAAAAAGGGATGGTCGTCATGACCCCGGTACTGTTGTTAGGTTCGATCGCGGCGATCTTTCCTTCGATCCCTGAGTTTATCAAGACTCAGGCAGTAGCGAATTGGTTTGAGAATTATGGGTATATTTTTGGTATTATTTCTAAGGTTTCATTAGGTTTAGTTGGTTTATACGCGGTTCTTGCGATCTCTTACTTCTTGAGTGAGCATTATAAGCTTTATACTGTCGGGTCCATGATGCTGTCTGCCATTGCTTTTCTAATCGTGGCGATGGATGTTGATGACAATGGCAATATTGTGGCGTCTTATCTTGATTCAAAAGGCTTGTTTACGGCAATTTTTGTAGCGATTATTTCGGTAAAACTGTATCAGTTCTTTACGAAACACAAGCTGGTTATCAAAATGCCTGAAGGGGTGCCGGATTTCGTTTCCAGCTCCTTTGAATTGATTACACCAACGGCAGCCATCGGTGTTTTGTTCATCGTCATTCGCGCAGTAACGGATAGTCTATCCGGCGGAGTTTTACTGCCGCAGGTAATTATGGATATTTTGGCACCGGCTATTGGCAGTCTTGATTCTTTGTGGATCATCTATTTTGTATTAGTTTTACGCTTGGTCTTCTGGTTCTTCGGGATTCATTCAGCGGTACTGTCTCCGATCCTGTCACCAATCGCGGTGCAGTATCTGTCAGAAAATATCGCTGCCCATGAAGCAGGCGAACCTTTGCAGCACGTGATTACTAACGGAACATTATCTGCCTTTGCCAACTTCTCCGGCTCGGGTGTCACGATCGGGTTAGTTTTAGCGATGCTGATCAGCAAATCGCTCCGCTATAAAAAGGTTGGGGCAGTTGCCTTGCTGCCATCATTATTTGGGATTAACGAACCGGTACTCTTTGGTGTGCCAATCATCCTGAATCCCGTTTTGATGATTCCATTCATCTTCGGCGGCGCTTTGGTTGGGATGTTCCCAATGATCTGCATGAAGTTAGGACTATTGAATTTCCCGATTTTTGATCCGCCTTATGTCCCAGTATTTATGGAAGGCTTCCTGACGGGATTTGACTGGCGCGCAATTATTATTCAGGTGATCCAGGTCGCGATGTCCTTTGGGCTGTACTTGCCATTCTTCAAAGTATTGGAAAAACAAGAATTAGAACGGGAAGCATTATTAGAAGCTGAAAAAGCCAACTCTGTCATTTCAGATGACGACGAACAATATTTAACAGATATTGATTTCTAGCCAAAAAGGACAGCTTGGACTGTCCTTTTTGCTTTAAGGAGCGCAACCAATGAAAATAGCTGAATTACGAAAAAAACTCGCTGAAGAACAGTTATCAGGACTTTTGGTCACAGATAAAATCAATCGCCGCTATCTATGCGGCTTTACCGGATCGAATGGCCTGCTGCTGGTCACAGAACAAGAGCTGCGTCTATTCGTTGATGGTCGATATACCCAACAGGCTCAGCAGCAAACCAAAAATATCGAAATATGTGAGCTTCCTGTGGGGGGAAGTATAAATGAAGCATTACGGCCTTTTGTAAAAGGGTTAGCACTGGGATTTGAAGCAGGGACGATTTCTTATCAGAGCTTTAGCGGCTTTCAATTGTTGATGGAAGAAGTCAACGGTCAGTTGGTAGCAACAAAAAATATGGTCGAAGGTCTGCGAATGATCAAAACGCCAGAGGAAATACAGGGAATCAAGCAAGCCGCTAAGATCGCTGATCAAACATTGGAGGAAATCTTGCCACTGATTCGCACTGGTATGACTGAAATAGAGCTAGCGAATGAAATCGATTATCGCAGTAAAAAAGTAGGCAGTGCAGGTCCCGCCTTCGAAACGATTGTGGCTTCTGGTGCTCGAACCGCTCTACCTCATGCTCATGCCAGTCAGAAAGAAATCCAAGCCGATGAATTGATCATGATCGATTTTGGAGCCATCTATCAGGGATACTACTCAGATATCACTCGGACCTTTGCTTTTGGCGAGGTCGCTGGAGCAATCAAAGAAACCTACCAAAATGTTTTAGCAGCTCAAAAAAAAGCCATCAAAGCCGTTGCGGTGGGCAGAACCTTAGGTGAGATCGATCAAACTGCACGTGGGGCTTTGGCGCAACAGGGGCTTGCCCAATATTTTAGTCATAATCTTGGTCATGGGATCGGGCTTTCGTGTCACGAATATCCTGCCTTAGCACCACAAGAGGGCGTGATCATCGAGAAAAATATGACCTTTACTGTTGAGCCGGGAGTGTATTTGCCGGAGGCTGGTTTTGGGATTCGAATCGAAGATGATGTCTGGGTAAATGAAGCAGGTCAGGCAGAAATTTTAACTCAATACACTAAGGAGTGGATGGAATTTGGCAGCAACTGATGAACTATTGCTGAAGCTTTCAAATCTAGATGCTCTGCCGGGGCAAGAAGCGCAGGTGCAGCAGGCATTGCAGGAAATGATTCAGGAAGCAGCAACGAAGGATACCTTTGGCAACTTATATTTTGGTGATTTAGGAACGAAAAAGAAGAAAATCGCCTTGTATGCTCATATGGATGAGGTGGGCTTTTTCGTTCAGCGCATGACAGAGGAGGGGTTTGTTTACTTTTACCCGGTTGGCAGCTGGTGGGGACATGTGGTTTTAGGGCAGCAGGTCAGGGCGACTTGTCGAAAAAATGGCGCTGTTTTAGAAGGAATCGTGGGGACACTGCCCAAAACTAGTCATAAAATGACTGAAATTGTCCCAATCAGTGAGATGTATATCGATTTTGGTGTTCGTTCAAAAGCGGAATTAGAAGCAGCCGGCTTGCAGATCGGCGACATGATTTTGCCTAATACGCAGGCAAAAAAAAGCTTTAATCAGAAAAAAATCATGGGAAAGGCCTTAGATAATCGAGTGGCCTGCACTGTGATCGCACAGGTAAAAAATCACGTTGAAACAAAAAATATTGAGGTCATTGGTGTTGGGACTGTTCAGGAAGAGGCAGGCACTCGGGGATCAAAAGTTGCGGCGGCGCAGGTCAATGCAGATATCAATATCGTGATCGATGTGGCGAATGGGAAGGACACACCCAAAGCGGCTGAATACCCTAATCGAATTCAAGGCGCGGGACCAGGGCTAGTCTTATCAGATAAAACGGCCTTAGGCAATATTCAATTACTAGACTATTGCAAAAGGATCGCTGAAAAAAATCACATCCCGTGGCAGTATGATCTGCTGGGTGGCGGCGGCACGGATGCAGGTTCTGTCCAATTGTTCGCTGGTAAGCCCACATTAGTTTTCTGTGTGCCTGTTCGCTATTGCCATTCTTGGAATTCGATTGTGGAGATTTCGGATGTGGAGGCAACCATCCAGCTATTATCTAAAGTCATTCATTCATTTGATGAAGGAGGAATCGATCTTGAGCAATTTTAAAGAGCAGCGTTCCCGCTATGGCACCTATTCGACCCAATGGGATTACGTGCAGGATCGCTTTGGTGAAGAAGAGCTGCTGCCGTTTTCCATTTCCGATACCGATTTTATGATTCCTGATGGGACGATCGCTGTGCTGGACAAGGCGGTTGCTCGCGGCTTCTTTGGATATACTCGTTGGAACCATTTGGATTATAAGCAAAGTATCAGCCGCTGGTTTCAACAGGAGTTCGCCTGCGGAATTGCTCCAGAGTGGTGTGTTTATTCACCCAGTGTGATTTACAGTCTATCGGTCTGTATCCAGCTGTTGAGCCAAAGAAAGGATAAAATCGTGAGCTTCACGCCGTGTTATGACGCATTTTTCAACTGTATTGGTGGGAACGAACGATGCCTGATCGCTTTTTCGTTGACGAACCAAGAGGAGCAGTTCACAATTGATTTCACGGCTTTGGAAAAGGTTTTTGCTGCTGAAAAGCCAGCGATTTTCTTATTATGCAATCCTCATAATCCAACGGGTCGAGTGTTTACGGAGAATGAACTTATACGATTGATCTCCTTATGCAATAAATACCAAGTGGCAATCATCAGCGACGAAATTCACATGGATGTTCGTCGTCCTGGTAAGCAGCATCTACCAATCTTGAAATTTATAGATCAAATCAAGACGCCCGTGGTGTTGCTGTCATCGGCATCGAAAACCTTCAATTCACCAGGACTTGGCGGTTCCTATGCGCTGTTTCCAGAAGAGACGCTGCGAGAAAAATTCTTAAGCATTCTAAAAGGACGAGATGGCTTATCCTCGATTCCTTACCCTGCGTTGCTTGCGACGATGGATTGCTATAACAATCAAAAACAATGGGTCGAAGAGCTGAACAAAACCATCGATGAGAACTTTGCTGCATTGCATACGATGCTGAAGGCTGATCCGCGCCTGCATTTCACAATCCCTGAGGCAACCTATCTTGCCTGGATCAACATCAAGAATTTACCCTATTCGATGGAGGAATTACAGACGATTTTGGTCAAACAAGAAAAAGTCGCAATCATGAAGGGGGAGACGTATGGGGTGGAAGGGAAAAGCTACCTGCGCTTCAACTTAGGAGCCCCCAAAGAAAAAATCATAGATGGGGCCGAGCGATTGCTGCGGTCCATTCAGTACTTAGATGAAAGATCCTCTTGCTAGAGGGTCTTTTTTCGAGTAAATTAATGAGTAAAATGGGGGTGGCAGCAATTAGTAAAGCAATCTTGATACTCCATGAAATTTACGGGGTAAATGATTTCATCAATGATCAGATTCATTATTTTGAAGCGTTAGGCTTTCACGTTTATTGTCCCAATCTACTGAAACGTCCGGCTTTTTCGTATCAGGAAGCGGAAGCCGCGTATAATTATTTTTATTCGCAGGATCATTCAGAGATGCAGTCCAATATTTCCAACGCTGTTGATCGGCTGTCTAGGATTCATGAGGCAGTCTTTGTTATCGGCTATAGTGTTGGGGGAACATTGGCTTGGCTGTGCAGTGATAATATTAATTGTACCGGTGTGATTGCTTGTTACGGCTCTCGTATCAGAGATCATGTTCAACTAATGCCCAAATGCAAAACCTTGCTGCTTTTTTCCCAAGAAGCTGGCTTTTCAGTAAGGCAGCTAGCTTCAAAATTGGCCAATAAGCCAACTGTCTTCATCCGAGAATTTGACGCAGCTCATGGATTTTTAAATCCTTCTTCCGCCAATTACTGCGAACATGCCGCAAAGGAAGCGCAAAAAGAAATCCTTCGCTTTCTCCAATAAGACGGATTTAAACCAAAAGCTGCCTGCACCTCAACTTCGGTAACCTCAAAGAAAGAAATCATAGATGGTACCGAACGATTGCTGTGGGCCGTTCAGTGCGTAGATGAAAGATCCTCTTGTAGAGGGTCTTTTTTGTTTGTCGGTATATTGGCTATGCGTGTTATATTTTAGAATACACCGAATAATAGCTATTAAAGAAAAAGCAAGTGTTCAGCGTTTTTTTTATTTTTACTGCATTTTTTTGGTCTACTTGTAAAATTCGGTGCGTGATACATTAAGGATGAAGGTGAGGATGATAATGAATAATGATTATGTAGATAGTAAACAGCGGAAGTTTTGGATCGTCAAACGACTGCTTGAGCAAGAGCATCTTAGTTATCAACAGCTTTCAGAAGATTATTATGTCTCGCGAAGCAGTATCGCCAATGATATTTCTTATATCAAGGACTTATTTTCTAAAGAGGATTTGGCGTTAACGTTTGATAATTCAGGTACGTTTTTCAAAGGTTCAGAAGTTCAGATACAAAAAATTTTAAAACGAATCGTTCTCAATCTGCTCAATAATGGCCAGTCCACAGAGCTTTTTATAGAAGAAGAGTTGATGGAAAAGGTTTCAAAAGGGCTCTATCACGCATTGAATGAGAAACAAATCGAGATACCTGAAAGCTATATTCAAAATATTATTGTGTCGATCGTATTGATCATTCAGCGGGCCAAGGAGGATCATCACATTCATTTAGAGGGGACCAATCAATACGGACAGTTCTTTTTAGAGTTTGATAAGTATCCGTTAGTTTATGGACTTTTGAATGAGCTGGAGGAACAAAATATCTACAGCTTTTCCCAAGAAGAGATTCAGTATCTGACCTATTTGATTGTCGGCAGCGGGTTGCGCTTTTTCATGAAGGAGGATGCGATTCCCTTCACTTTTCGGGGGAAGGTTCGATTCCTGATTCAAAAAATTAGTGAAGGCTTGCAGATGGATTTAACACAGGATAGCCGTTTGGAGGAGGATTTGGTCGTCCACCTGTATCAGTTGATCCTGCGATTAGAGGCCCAGTCTTCTGTCGTTAATCCGCTGATTGATGAAATCAAGCAAACCTATCCGGCACTTTATGGAGTCGTTTGGTTTGGCCTAGCTGATTTTTGTAAGCCGTACCAAATTGCTTTATCTGATGATGAGGTTGGGTTCGTAAGTATTCATTTTCAAGCCGCCTTGGAGCGGATCAAAAAAATGCACAAGATTCTCTTTGTTTGTCCTAACGGGATCGGAACTAGTTCCTTTGTATCGGCAAAGATCCGTCGAATTTTACCAGATGTGAATAGTATCGAAACAGTCTCCACTTCAAAGCTGGAGGGAATGGATCTTTCAGATGTTGATTTCATTATTTCAACGGTAGAGATTGCAGCTGCTGAAAAGCCAGTGGTTCGAATCAGCCCGATGGTGACGGTCAAAGACATGAAGTGCATTATGAATCAGTACATTGATTTGATCATTGCCCGCGAGCAGAATACTCTGCCGAAGTTGGAGGTGGCAAGTGAGACGAAAGAGTTTATTGCGCGCAATATTATATTTCAAAATTTTTCGAGCAAAAAAGCAGCGCTCAATTTTTTGATCGATCAACAGAGTTTTTCTGATAAGGATTTGCAGGATAAGTTCAAGCAATCGGTTTGGGAACGAGAAGGTTTGCAATCAACTTATTTGGACAACGGATTTGCGATTCCTCATGGCTCACCAGAATTTGTTGAAAAAACGACAATATCAATCTTGATCCTAGATAAGCCGATCAACTGGGGCAACCAAAAAGTCGACATCATCGTCTTATTAATGATTAAGGAGGAGGATGTTCGAAAAGTTGAACCTGTGATGGAATTAGTCATGCAGGGAATTGAGGATAAAAATTGGTTCATATCAAAAATGATGGAGGTTAAAAAATGAGTTTAGTAGATACAGTATTGCCAAGTGATCAAATTCAGGTCGTCGAAGCCATTGATGATTGGCAACAAGCGGTCAAGCAAGCAGGAGAGCCTTTGCTGCAACGAGAGTTTATTACTCAAAAGTATATTCAATCAATGATTGATAGTGTACAGGAGCATGGCCCCTATATGGTGATAGCTGATTATTTTGCATTACTGCACGCGCGACCTGGAGAAGGGGTAAACCAACAAAGTATGAGTCTGCTGGTCGTGAAGGAGCCTGTCGATATGCTGGATAAACCGGTAAAGATCTTTTTAGTTCTGGCGGCTAAAGATAGTCAGAGCCATTTGGAAAGCTTGCAAAGCATCATGACGATTTTTATGGATACTAAAAATTATCAAATAATTTTAGAGGGAAACAAGTCAGAGATTGTTGAACTATTTAATGAAGGAGGAAACAAAAAATGAAAATTTTAGCAGTATGTGGATTTGGTGTAGGCAGCTCAATGGTGTTGAAGATGTCGATTGATAAAGTCGTGAAGGAGATGGGTCTGAAGGCAACGGTAGAAAATACGGATCTTTCGACCGCAAAAGCCACTCCGGCGGATGTCTATTTTACCAGCAATGAACTGTTGTCTGAATTGAAGTCGTCGGTCAAGTCACCGGTTTATCCGATCAAAAAATATATGGATGTCGCTGAAGTACGGTCACAAATGGAAAATTATTTAAGCGAAAGAGAGGGGTAAGGCAATGAATTTTATCACAGATCATATTCTAAAAAATCCGCCAGTTTTACTAGGATTAATTGCGATGATTGGATTGCTTGTTCAACGAAAATCAATTTCTGAAATTATTAAAGGCTCTATGACTGCGGCTTTTGGAATGGTCATTTTAACTGCGGGTGTCAATATGCTGGTTGGGACGATTGCACCGATCAACGTGGCTGTGCAAACTCAGCTAGGGGTGAAGGTGGCAGAGGGATTATCTGATGTTACGTTTACTGCTGAATATGGAGGAACCGTTGGTTTGGCGATGTTTTTGGGACTGATCCTGCATTTGTTGATCGCTCGCTTTACACCGATCAAAACGATTTTTCTGACTGGACATATGCTGTGGTGGTTCCCTTTTGTGTTAGTAGCTGGAGGCGTTGAGGCTGGCTTAAGAGGTACGCTGCTTATTGTTATTAGTGCTGTGCTGTCGGCCATCTATTGGTCAGTTATGCCATGGATCATGCGTAAATATGTTTGGGATGCGACAGGGGATGACTCGTTTTTGATTGGGCACCCTACAGGAATTTTGTCTTTGATTTCAGGCTTCGTTGCTAAAAGAGTTGGGAATAAGGAAAAATCAACGGAAGATTTGAATGTGCCGGAAAGCCTGTCATTCTTCAGAGAAATTTCTATTACTGGCGGATTGGTGATGTTTTTAATGAACCTGGTAGTAGGGATCATTGCGCCAGTCTTGATTCCAGAAGGCGGCAATTTGGTGATGTTTGCTCTTGAAGCAGGATTAAACTTCGGTGCTGGATTACTGATCATGCTTTACGGGGTCCGTTTATTGATCAACCAAATCATTCCAGCCTTTCAAGGAATTGCTGAGAAAGTTGTACCAGGGGCAAAACCAGCCTTTGACGTGCCAATTCTTTTTAATTATCGACCAAATGCAGTAATTATTGGGTTTATCGTAGCAATGGTTACTTCGACGATCTTAGTCATTATTGTAAATAGCTTTGATTTATTCGGCATTTTGATCGTACCATTAGTTATCACCAGCTTCTTTGAATGTGGCGGTGCGGCTGTAATTGGTGAAGGTCAAGGCGGACTTCGCGGAGCTATTATTGGGACAGTCACTGCGTCTATAGCGATGGTTCTGTTAGTAGGAGCTTCAGCAGTCGTGTTTAGTACGACCATTCAAAATTGGCTATTGATTTTTGGCGGAAATGATCTTTCCTTGTGGGGAATGATTGGAAAACTAATCGGCAGTTTGTTTGGAGGGTTTTAAATGTTTCAATATTTTGAGCGCATTCAGGAAATGTTAAAGGAAGTAGAAATAAAGGAAGCTGATTCGATCAATCAAACGATTGAATTACTGACCGAGGCTAATTTAAATGGCAATGGAATCTATATTTTTGGGGCAAGTCATGCCGGGATTCTAGCCGAAGAGTTGTATTATCGTGCTGGCGGAATGATGACCATCAACGCTATTTTTGGCCGAGAGCTGATGCTGGATCAGTCGCCGATTACTGTTACTAGTAAAATGGAACGACTGGAAGGCTACGGAACGACACTTGCTTCGACTGTTCCTTTTAAGAACGATGACGTATTGATCCTTCATTCTGTCTCTGGCAGAAATCCTGTAACCATCGACCTAGCTTTGGCTGCTAAAGAAAAAGGGGTGAAGATTGTCGCGTTGACCAATGTAGATTATTCAAAACAGGTAACTAGTCGACATTCTTCAGGAAAACGTCTTTTTGAATTAGCGAATATCGTTTTAGACAATCATGGAGATATTGGCGATGCCTGTTGTTCTATCGAAGGGCTCGAACAACAGGTGGGCCCCAGCTCCACTGTTATCGGTGCAGCAATATTAAATACGATCATTGTAGAGGTCACACGCAAATTAATGGAACGTGGGATTGAGTATCCGCCGATTTTCTATTCAGCAAATCTTGACGGCGGTGATCAGCTGAATCAAGAGCTGTTCAAAAAATATGAGCAAGTTATTCATTACAGCCTTTAGCAAGCAGCAGCCGAAGAGCTTCTCAGGGAGAGAGGCTTTTCGGCTTTTTTCCTAGGGCAACGAACTTATAGTTAACGCAGCTCACGGATTTTTAGCTCCTTCTTCCGCCAATTACTGCGAACATGCCGCAAAGGAAGCGCAAAGAGAAATCCTTCGCTTTCTTCAATAAGACGGATTTAAACCAAAAGCAGAGAAGCAGCCGATGATTCGCGGCTTACTTCTCTGCTTTTTCATTCCACTTTTTTGGACTCCAGATGTTGCCTTCTAGAGCGACCTGCAGACTCTCATTATCGTCTTCCAATTGTTCGATGTATTTGATCGCTTCATCAATAACAAATTGATACTTTTCATCTGAGATCGTTGCTAATTGTTCTTGCAGCCATGTATTTCGCATTTACTTCACCTCAAAAGCAGTGTAGCATAGAATTAATTGGTGGTTGGTGCGTGATGCTTGAGAGGAGAAATACAATGGAATTAAATGAAAGCGTTCTCTATGAAGCGAAGGCTGAACTAGCTGCAGCAAAAATCGAGCTGGAGCGGTTGGAGCAGTTAGAATTTTCTAGTGAGTTAAAAGAAGAACGAATCAAGACACTAAAACAGGAAATCCAGCAGGCGGAGCGCCTTTTGAATAAGTAAGCAGATTTTTAGCCTTCTATTTTTTCTGGTGGTACACTATTTTTAGAAACAATTAAACAGGACGCCAGTTCGACACGAATAAATTAGGAGGGGTCATAATGGCAAACAGCGATGAATTAAAAGGTAAAGTGAATGAAACAAAGGGAAAATTGACAGATGACGAATCAACTGAGCTAAAGGGAAAAGTCCAACAAGGCTTCGGTAAGGCAAAAGACAAAGCCAAGGAAACAGCAGACGATGTCGCTGGTAAAATCAACAAAAAGATTGACAAAGAAAAAGAAGATTAAAGGAGACCTGCTGCGGCAGGTCTTTTTTTCAACATTAAAGACATATAAAATTTAAGGTATCCAAAAGTTGATGAAATCAATTTTTGGGGCACTTTTCATTAATGACTTTATTCAATTTCGCTCGTGGAGCACACGAAACAAAAAATGCGCGTTTCTACGCGCGGACGAGATAGCTTTAGTGATAAAAACTCCTTTCGATAGACTAGTAAGTGGGTACCAACCGCTCATTTTATCGAAAGGAGTTTTTCTATGCCGCGTGCCCAGCAAGTTGTTAATTGCTAACTAGTGAGAGTCCAGTCTGTGTAGGCGCCAAGGCGCTCAGAAGCTATCAGGCAGTTATTGACGAAATCCCTTGGTGAAATGGCAAAGTACCGAGAAATCGGGGAGCAACTTATCCGGTTGTAACATGAAGTGAATTCTGCGTCTCCGTCAAAGAACCTGCGAAAACAGCCAAAGAGAAGCAGAGCCTTCGGACATTGGAAGAAGATCATGGTCGGTGTGAAGAACTTGGATCAGTACTTAAGAATCTTTCGGAGTAAGGGAATCTACAGGAGAAGCAAGCGGTTAGCGAAACTGAGGAGAGGAGCCATTCCCATTACCTTCTTGTAAAGAAGATAAGACGGAAATCTACTTCATTTAACGAATTTGAAAGGAGGCATTCATACATGAATGTCAAAGAAATAACTAATGAGGAGTACGTGAGTGATGACCTCTTCTAGGGGTGCTAAAAAGCCATCCATTTTTACGGGTGGATGGGGTACTTAAAAGCAGATTAGAAAAAAATAAGAATAGTGATATTGAAAAGTGTACTAAAAAATTATTTGAACAA
>NZ_JAFLVR010000031.1 GCF_017315985.1 Candidatus Enterococcus murrayae
CGATCTTTGAAAAGGACGGCATCCGCCGTTTTGTAAAACTAGAAAATTCTGAAATCCAAAATTGTACCCGTCATCCTAAAATCAAAAAGGGAAAAGTCGTGGATGAGACTGAGCCGATCCATGCAGTTGCGACTCAGCCAAAAATGGAAGCGGCAACAGGTCTTGACTTCAGTACGATGACGGACGAAGAAAAGCTGAAATTAGTGAAGGCCCTTTTACCTGAAGGGATCGTTTTGACTGATACACGGATGGCAGAGCTGAAAGAGGAAGCGCCAAAGGAAGAAGTGCGGACTGCAAGTAAATCTGAAGGTCCCGTCGTTTCAGCACAAAAAGCCGAACCAACTAACAAACCCGCAGCTTCTATAGTAAACCAAGCACCAAAAGCCGCAACAAAAAAAGCCGCAGAACCTAGACCGATGGCCCTGTCCGCCGCTGAAAAAATGCCCTATAAGCCTTATCAGAAACCGAAGAGCAAAGCCCAACAAGAACGAGAGCGGAAAGAGGAGCTGATGAAGCGGACGCCTGAAGGAAAAAAGGCATCCAGATCAAAAAAGGAGAAGAAAAGGCAAACAGGGAAAGGGAAGCCAAAAAGAAAACGTAAATAGAAATAGCATATTTACGACGGACTAAGGACGTCAGCTTGGAAAACTGCCTGAAAATGCGGGACTATTTGTCATGGGAATTTTTACTGCTAATCCATATATTTTGACAACTATTTGTTAGATAAAAAAACAGCGAGTCTATTTAGACTCGCCATTCGAACTATTTCCGTAAAATTTTTCCCATCTTTTTTCCTTTAGCCAATTCATCCACTAACTTGTCTAAATAGCGAATTTTTTGCATCAATGGATCTTCAATATCTTCTACTCGGTACCCGCATATCACGCCTTCAATCAAAGAAACATTTTCGTTTAATTGCGGAACCTCAGCAAAAAAAGTTTCCATATCGACCCCATCATCAATTTGCTTTTGCAGCCCTTGTTCATCATAGCCGGTCAACCAAAAAATAACCTGGTCTAGTTCTTCTTTGCTTCGTCCTTTTTTCTCGACTTTCTGGATATACATGGGATAAATCGAGGCAAAGCTCATTTTAAATACTTTACTCATCAATGAAGGCTCCTTTATTTGATTATCGTGTGACGCCATCTTTTCTGGCTGCTTCTGCTACCTTTAGAGTAATTAAGTCGACCACATTTTCATCAAAGGCAGATGGGATGATGTAGTCAGAGGTTAATTCAGAATAAGGAATTGAGTCCGCGATTGCATGGGCACAGGCCAATTTCATGCGAGGAGTGATCTTTTTCGCTTCTGCTGTAAACGCACCGCGAAACAACCCTGGAAAGGCCAACACATTGTTTATTTGATTCGGATAATCGGATCGACCCGTTCCAACTACCGATGCACCCCCAGCGATTGCTTCAGCATAAGTGATTTCGGGTTCAGGATTTGCCATCGGAAAAACGATATTTCCCTCATTCATCGAAGCAACCATTTCCTTAGTGACTAAATTCGGTGCGGACACACCGATAAACACATCTGCCCCCACAAAAGCCTCTGCCATCGTTCCTGAAAAGTCCTTTGGCGCGATCAACTCTAAAATTTCTCTTTCAACAAAGGTTGCATTTGACATTTGCTCATTCAATGCCCCCTCTTTATTAAAGGCAATGATCGTTTTCACACCAAGATCGACTAACATATGAATGATTGCACTGCCTGCCGCTCCTGTTCCAGAGATCACGACCTTCAAATCCTGTGCTTCCTTTTTGACCAGCTTCAGCGCGTTGATCAAAGCAGCGGTCACGACAACCGCGGTCCCATGCTGATCATCATGAAAGACAGGAATATCCAACGCTTCGATCAACGCCCGCTCAATTTCCACACAACGCGGTGCACTGATATCTTCTAGATTAATCCCGCCAAAAGTCGGTGCCATAGCTTTAACGATTTGGATAATTTCCTGCGGGTCTTTTGTATCGAGACAGATCGGCACTGCATCAATATCAGCAAACTCTTTGAATAATAAGGCTTTTCCTTCCATCACAGGCAATGCCGCTTCCGGTCCGATGTCTCCTAACCCTAAGACTGCTGTACCATCTGTGACAACAGCGACACTATTGCCTTTCCAAGTATAGTCATAGGCTTTATTTTTGTCTTCGGCAATTTTGCGGCAAGGCTCTGCAACACCTGGCGTATAAGCTAAAGATAAATCCTCCTTGTTCCGTACCTTTGCTCTGCTGGTCACTTCGATTTTGCCACGCCATTTTTTATGTGCTGTTAATGCGTCATCATAGATAGTCATCGTAGTTCTCTCCAATCATTTTTTCCGGTCGGACCCATGCTTCGTATTCTTCTTCAGTTACATATCCTAAAGCTAAGGCTGCTTCCTTCAGCGTTGTTCCTTCATTAAAGGCTTTTTTCGCGATCTCGGCGCCTTTGTCATAACCTATATGCGTATTTAATGCTGTTACCAGCATCAATGATTGCTCCAACAATTCAGCCATCCGTTTTTCGTTTACGACTAATCCCTGCAAACATTTGTCACTGAAGGAGTGCAAGGCATCTGTCAGCAAGCGGACACTTTGCAATAAATCAAAGGCAATCAGCGGTAAATAGACATTCAATTCAAAATTCCCTTGAGAGGCTGCAACACCAATCGCTGTGTCATTTCCCATCACTTGGACAGCGACCATCGCCAAAGCTTCACACTGCGTCGGATTCACTTTCCCAGGCATGATCGAGCTCCCTGGTTCATTCGCAGGCAAGGTAATTTCTCCTAATCCACTGCGAGGACCACTAGCCAGCCAGCGAATATCGTTCGCCATTTTCATACAATTAGCCGCTAACGCTTTTAATGCCCCGCTGACAAATACCACTGCATCTCGATTGGCTAACGCATGAAACTTGTTGGACTCGTTGATGAAATGAATCCCCGTCTCTTCTTTTAATGCCTCAATAAAAGCTTCTTCATATGCTTTCGACGCATTCAAGCCCGTCCCTACAGCTGTTCCGCCAATGGCCAACTGACGCAATTCTGCCAAACTGTTAATCAGCATATTTTCGTTATGCTCCAAGGCAGAACGCCAGCCGCTAATCTCTTGAGCGAAGGTCACTGGTGTCGCATCTTGCAGATGGGTCCGTCCAATTTTGATTACGTGTCTATTCTTTTCTTCCAACTCTTCTAGCACGCCAATCATCTCATGGATTGCCGGTAACAGATTCTTCTCGATCGCAATCGTACCTGCTATGTGCAAGGCAGTTGGAAAAACATCATTAGAGCTTTGCGACATATTCACATCATCGTTAGGATGAACGGCCAGATCCTTTTGACTTGCCAAGTGAGCGAGTACTTCGTTGGCGTTCATATTGCTTTGAGTCCCGCTGCCAGTCTGCCAAACTACCAAGGGAAACGCCGCCCAGTTCTCACCCTTTAACAGTAGATCTGCCGCATTTTGAATAGCCATCGCTTTTTCAGCTGCTAATTTTCCAGTTCTTTGATTGGCGATCGCTGCGGTTTTCTTGACCAAGACTAAGGCATGCAATAATTCCGGCGGCATTTTTTCTCCGCCAATTTTGAAATTTTTCCGGCTTCGTTCGGTTTGCGCCCCCCACCAAGCTTCTTTTGGCACTTCAATAGGGCCCATTGAATCCTGTTCGATCCGTTTTTCCATATATCCGACTCCTTCATGTTCGTGTTTTTCAATCTATTTTGTTCAATTATCGCTTATTTGGAGAATAAAAGGTAGAGCTAACTTGATTTTTTTATCTGTTCACTTTCAGCTGCCGCTGATTTTTGTACATGGCTATGGCTTTACGAACTCATTCAGTGCGTTTAACTACAAAAAGATCAAAAAAACCGAAGAATCATTTGCTATCGTAATCAACAGCAATAAGCTTCTCCGGCTTCATTTTGTTAAGTATTTTCCAAAACAAGGTTCTTGGTCTATTATTTATCTCTTGTATCAAAAAGAATGGATACAGGTCCATCGTTCACTAACGCAACGTCCATGTCGCCGCCAAATTCTCCGGTCTCGACGTTCAATCCTGTTTGTCGCAGGCCCTCATTGAAATATTCATACAAAGGAATCGCTGTTTCTGGTCGGGCGGCCTTCACAAAACTTGGACGATTGCCTTTTTTCGTATCCGCGTATAATGTAAATTGCGAAACACTTAAGACACTGCCGGCAACATCTTGCAGTGATTGATTCATTTTTCCTTCCTCATCCTCAAACACGCGTAATAAGGGGATTTTCCGAATCAAATAATCCGCATCTGCTTGGGTATCTTCTTCATGAATGCCTAAAAGAATCATAAATCCGCGATCGATCTTACCAATTACCTTCTCATCGATCGTCACACTCGCTTGGCTCACTCGTTGAATAACTGCTCGCATAAAAACCTCCTGAAAGATATCCTTTTTTCTAGTTTATTTTTGCTTAATCCACATTCGCTCATAAATAATGGATGATGCTTTTTACTAGCACCATCCATTTTTCATACGCGACTCATTCCACTACTTTGTTAAAAGTACAAAAGGAAGGAGGGTTACCCTTTGGTCCGTTTGACACTGTAAACATCTGGGATTGTCTTCACTTTATCAACGATCGAATACAGATGATTCAAGTTTTGAATCTTGAAGGTCAGGTTAATGACCGCTAATCGATCTTTCGTCGGCTTCGCTTCGACACTGACCAGCTTCTTGGTCATGCCGCTGACAATATTTAGAACATCGTTCAACAGCCCGTCACGATTAAAACCGTAAATTTCCAAATCAGCATTGTACTCTTGAACAGAATTGATCGTATCCTCCCATTCCACTTCGATCAGCCGCTGCTGAATATCCTTTTGCTTTGTGATGTTAGGGCAGTCGGCACGGTGAATCGATATCCCGCGTCCTTTGGTAATGTATCCGACAATATTGTCACCAGGAACCGGATTACAGCAATGGCTGATCCGAATCAGCAGGTTATCGATCCCTTGGATGACGATGCCGCCTTCATGACGAACCTTGATTTTTTCTGGCTCTTTCGGATTGTTGACCATTTCATCAACGGCATCCCGTTGTTTTTGCTTCATTTGTTCGCGGCGCTCTTTTTCTGTCAGGCGATTGGCAAAGGTCAACGCGCTCATTTCACCAAAACCGATGGCTGCATACAAATCATCTTCACTGTGGAAATTGAACTTGTCCAACACCTCTGAAAGCTTGTCTTTCGTCAGCATTTCCTTCGGTACAAAGCCTAGGTCATTGATGCATTTAACAACCGCATCATGGCCTTTTGTGACATTTTCTTCCCGATCCTGTGTTTTGAAGAAGCGCTTGATTTTATTCTTCGCCTTGCTGGTTTTTACTAGATTTAACCAGTCGCGGCTCGGCCCAAATGAATTGGCTGAGGTCATGATTTCGATGATATCGCCATTCTTCAACTTATAATCCAGCTGAACCATTTTGCCGTTGACTTTGGCACCAGTCGTTTTGTTTCCGATATCTGTATGGATACTATAGGCAAAATCTAACGGCCCCGAGCCCTTAGGCAATTCTGTTACATCACCTTTTGGCGTGAATACATAGACCTTATCACTGAAAATATCGCCCTTAACGCTTTCCATAAATTCAGACGCATCATAGCTTTCATCTTGCAGTTCAATGATTTCCCGGAACCAATCCAACTGTTTGTTGTCTTGATTGGTTTCTTGCTTGTCTGTTTTACCTTCTTTATATGCCCAGTGAGCAGCAACCCCGAACTCGGCGATCTGGTGCATCTCATGCGTACGAATCTGAACCTCTACTGGGTTTCCGCTTGGTCCAATTATCGTCGTATGCAAGGATTGGTACATGTTTGTTTTAGGCATTGCGATATAATCCTTGAAGCGTCCAGGCATTGGTTTCCACTTGGTATGGATCGCTCCTAATACCGCATAGCAATCCTTGATCGAATCCACGATCACACGAATGGCTAACAGGTCATAGATTTCATCGAATTGTTTCTTTTGATCCCGCATTTTACGATAAATTGAATAAATGTGCTTTGGTCGACCATAGATGTCACCTTCGATCCCTAGTTCCTTCGTCGCTTCTTTGATTTCATCGACCGCTTCTGCTACAAACCCTTCTCGTTCATCGCGTTTGCTGCGCATCAAGTGAACAATGCGATAATACTGTTTTGGATTCAAATAGCGTAATGCTGTATCCTCCAATTCCCACTTGATCCGGCTCATCCCTAAGCGATCCGCCAGCGGGGCATAAATTTCCAGTGTTTCGCGGGCGATCCGACGCTGCTTGTCATCGCGCAAATATTTTAAAGTCCGCATATTGTGCAGACGATCGGCTAGCTTTACCATGATGACGCGCAAATCCTGTGCCATCGCCAACAGCATCTTGCGGTGATTTTCTGCTAGCTGCTCTTCATGGGACTTATACTTGATCTTCCCTAATTTTGTCACGCCGTCGACCAATGACGCCACATCTTCACCAAACTCAACCTTTAAATCCTCTAATGTAACAGGTGTATCTTCTACAACATCGTGTAAAAAGCCTGTCGCCACCGTATGTGGATCCATATGTAAATCAGCTAATATCCCTGCGACTTGAATTGGATGAATAATATAGGGTTCTCCTGATTTGCGAATCTGCGGCTTATGGGCTTCATAAGCAAAGTCGTAAGCCTTTTGTACAAACGCCACGTGCTCTTTGCCCATGTACGTGCTGACCATCCTGATGACGTCAGGGCCAGTCAATTCAACTTCTTTTGCCATGTGACGTTCCCCCTTATTTTCTGAAAATGATTGTTCTTATTATACAAACTATAGTAAGCTTTTTCAATCAAATCAGTACTGCAATTCATAATAGAAACTCGCTGCACTCAGCAGATAAAACGGCGCGGTTTCTGTTCGTAAAATCCGTGGGCCTAAACCGCAAAGCTTCGCCCCTGCTGTTTGAAAAAGTTCAATTTCTCTCGGTGTCAACCCGCCTTCTGGGCCAAAAATGACCAACAACTTTTGGTCAGCCTGCAATTGTTGAAATGTTTGAACTAGCTGTGCCTTCTCGCCTTGCTTGGCAGACTCTTCGTAAGCAATCAAAACCGCATCATAATCCGCAAATGCGGCCATCAACTCTTTTTCAGAGGTGAAATTGACCTTTGGCAAAGCCTGTCGGTGAGATTGCTCCGCCGCTTCTTGAGCAATCTTATTCAATCGCTGCTGCTTCTTGTTTTGCTTCTTTGCATCCCATTTTGCAACCGAACTGTCACCGGGAAAAGCAATGAATGCATGGGCACCTAACTCTGTTCCCTTTTGCACGATCAGCTCCAGCTTCTCACCCTTGGGAAAACCGCTGGCAATCGTGATTTGGATAGGTAATTCCCGTTGCAGGCGCTCCTTTTCGACTTCCTCTAGCATCACTTTCTCATTATCAATTGCCGTGATTCTTGCCTTGATAGCTGTTTGATCATTGAAAACAAGGAAAACCTGATCCTCTGCAGTCATTCGCATTACTCGCGACATGTGATGATGAGATTCACCAGTGATTTCTACCGTTGGTTGATAGGCTTGATCAATAAAATAGCGCTGCATCTTAATCTTCCTCAGGTTTCTTCAAAATAATAGCAAACCAATCCTTCTGTTGAAAGATTCGATCCACCTCAAATCCTTGCGTATACATCTCTTCCAGTACCATATCCTTTTTGTCTTCAATGATACCGGAAACGATCAATGTCCCATCCGGCTTTAATAAGCGCCAAGCATCTTCGATCATCAGTACAATAATGTCCGCTAAAATGTTCGCCACGATCACATCGGCTTCTTGCTCCACACCAACCAACAAATCATTGGCAGAAACATGGATATTTTCAGTATTCGCATTTAAATCAACATTTTCTTGTGCAGATCGAACCGCTACCTCATCCAGATCGTAAGCAAAAATATCTTTCGCCCCATAAAGTGAACTGGCAATACTCAAGACGCCCGATCCTGTTCCTACATCTAACACTGTTTCGCCGCCACGCAAAACGGTCTCTAATGCTTGCAGGGTTAAATTGGTGGTCGGATGTGTTCCTGTTCCAAAAGCCATACCGGGATCTAAAGTAATAATTTTCTCGTCCTCATGCTGTGCTTCATACTTTTCCCAGCTAGGAACGATCGTTAAATAGCGGGTGACGCGGACAGGGTGATAGTATTTTTTCCATGCTGTCGCCCAATCACTTTCCTCTACTTCGCTGACTTCTACGATATTTTTCCCGATATTTAAGCCAAATTCTGGCAATTTCGTAATACTGGCTTGAATAAATGGCAAAATCTCCGGCAGAAAAATGGTCTCTGGAAAATAGGCCATAACGACAGCACCTTCACTTAGGCTTGAAAATGTTTCTTTATCTAACAGCTCACCGTATTGATCCTCTTGATAGTTCTCAAAATCTAATGGGTCTTCGATCGCTACTCCTGAAGCGCCGGCTTCCATTAAAATATTCGAAACGGCTTCAACCGCCTCGCTTTCCGTTGTTACTTTAACTTCATTCCACTTCATATTTTTTCGTCCCTCCTAATTCAAAATAAGTTGCTGTTCATTGCATAGTTCGCTAAGCTCACTACAATAGGTGTCCTTTAATAGCTTGGATAAGGCAGATAGCTGCTGTCGGCTGGTTTGATCAGCGCCTTAAAGGCAGCATCGTCCCAGTTCATTTCAAAAATCGCCTCGTCGTTATCGTCCGCTAAGAAATCTAATAAATCACTTTGACCTTCTTCGATTACATCTTTCAAATAATCCACAACAGCCGTTAATTCGCTTTTCTTCATGCCTTTTTTGCCTTCATAAGGGATCACCGCCAAGAAATCGTCATCATCATAGGTTGATTTATCCGGGTCCACCAATAAGATCGCATCCTCAAACTCGATGATTTCTTCTTCTGAAGCCACACCGTCTACATCATCAATTTCGATCTGACCTTTGTTCTCTCCGTAAATGCGAAACGCGATTTCAAAACTGCGGTTGCGTGTATCCCAGTCTAAGGCTAGCTCATAGTCAGGAATTTTTTTGTTTAAGTAGCTATCTAAATAAGTAATCATCGTCTCTTTTGCCATTTTTAGTTCCTCCATCCATTGTTTTCTTCTATTAATAATTTGCGCTGATTCGTTATATAAGGATTTCCATGAACAACATAACGCAATTTACGCTCAGTCCAAATCCCTTTGTTAGGAATCCCAATACGCGGCAGGGCATCAATCTGCTTTGGAATTCGCCGTTTTTCTGGAACTAAATGCAAGGAGCTAGTAAAGATAGATTCTCCGTATAAGTCCTTGCTGATTCCTAATGCCTCCACCAATTTTCCTGGCCCGTCTGAAATTGCTGCGCCAGTTCTTCCATGGCGATTCAGGCGCATCTGCTCCACGCCTGCTGCCGGCTCGATTCCCCGAATCATTACACCTTGAGGCGTTCCTTCAGGCTGAGTAATCATATTCAAAATCAAATGCGTATGCATTGTGTATAAATAAATCGTTCCTGGCTTCTCGTACATCGCCCGCACACGCGGCGTATCACGCATGCCATAACTATGCGCTGCTTCATCGTCTGGTCCTAGATAGGCTTCGCAATCAACGATATACCCGCCTAGTTTACCTGCGGCTGTCTCATGCTCCAAATACATGCCTAATAAATATTGCGCCACGTTTTCGGTTGTTTCCGTATTAAAATAATTGATTAATTGTTCCATTTTTCTCACCTTCTACATGATACACAATAATCCTGCCGCATGCTACGTCCAGCGACCAAAACTCAAGCAATCCTAAGCCGCCTATCACAGAAAGAACAGCTTTTCTTAAATAATTGTTCCGTTTCTTGCCCTTTGCTTCCTACTAAAAGCAGAATGAACAGAAAAGTGCTATAATGAGAACATATATTCTGATTTTTAACTCAAGGAGGTTTCTTATGCAACAGCCTTTAGCTTACCGCATGCGCCCCCGTAACTTAGATGAAGTTGTCGGGCAGCAGCACTTAGTTGCCACCGGAAAAATCATCCGACGCATGGTAGATGCTCGAATGCTTTCTTCCATGATTTTATACGGTCCACCCGGAACAGGTAAAACTAGTATTGCCAGTGCCATCGCCGGCTCGACTAATTATGCCTTTCGTATGTTGAATGCCGCTACCGATACGAAAAAGGATTTACAGATCGTTGCCGAGGAAGCCAAAATGAGCGGCACGGTCATTTTATTATTAGATGAAGTCCATCGCTTGGATAAAACCAAACAAGATTTTCTTTTGCCTCACCTAGAAAGCGGACGCATCATCATGATTGGGGCTACCACAGAAAATCCTTATATCACTATTAATCCCGCCATCCGCAGCCGGACGCAGATTTTCGAAGTGAAGCCGCTAGATGAAACGGACATTATCACAGCTGTCAGATCAGCATTGGTGGATAAAAAGCGTGGACTGGGAGAGTACCCCGTTGAATTAGATGAAGAGGCCTTGAACCATTTAGCTCGTGCCACCAATGGGGATTTAAGAAGTGCTTTGAATGGGCTTGAGCTGGCAACTAGATCGACGCCAAAAGATGACGAAGGAAAGATTCATCTGACCCTTTCCATTATTGAAGAATGTGTTCAGCGCAAGGCGTTGACCCACGACAAAGATGGGGATGCCCATTATGATGTGATCTCGGCCTTTCAAAAATCCGTTCGCGGCAGTGACGTCAATGCGGCATTGCATTATTTAGGACGACTCGTCGAAGCAGGGGATTTACCGATTATTTGTCGTCGTTTGATGGTGATGGGCTATGAAGATATCGGCTTAGCCAATCCCGCTGCCGCTGCGCGCACGGTTCAGGCGGTTCAAGCGGCAGAAAAATTGGGCTTTCCGGAAGCTCGAATTCCTTTAGCGGATGCTGTCGTTGATCTGTGTCTCTCGCCTAAATCAAATTCGGCCTACGTAGCCTTGGATGCAGCGATCACAGATATTCAGATGGGAAATGCTGGAGAAGTGCCTGATCATTTACGGGATAGTCATTATAAAGGAGCTAAAGCTCTTAATCGCGGTGTCGGCTATCAATACCCCCACAGTTTTGAAAATGCTTGGGTCGATCAGCAGTATCTGCCTGATAAAATCAAAGATGCGCATTATTATGAACCAAAAGCTACAGGTAAATATGAACAAGCACTCGGTCAGCAATATCAGCGAATCGAGGAATGGAAGAAGAAAAAATAAGCCACAATTGAACATAATAAATCCCTTAACTAGGACAAAGAACTATTCCTAGTTAGGGGATTTTTTTACAAAACACGTTATTTGACCGTCTGTTTCGTTTTATTTGTCAGAAAGACACCTGGAATAAAAATCAGCACTAAGACGATGACAGAGACAAGAAAACCCGTATGATAAGCAGATAATTCATGAGCAATCGTTGGTTGATCGTTTTGAAGCACCGTTGCGACGACCGTAGCAATCATGGCCGAACCGAAGCTGGCACCAAGATTTTCGATAATATTGATTCCAACACCAGCATCCGGTAGTTCTTCATCCGCTAATCCTGTATACGCATCACTCGTCAATGGTAAATTTATCCCGCCAAAGCTGGTGCCGCGAACAAATAAAATTACAGAAATCCAAATCATACTGGTTTTATCTGTAACAAATACCAACGGAATGGTCCCTAGCAAAGAGATCAGTAAACTAACAATTACAACATATTTAGCCCCGATTCTATCGATCAGCTGACCGATCAATGGACGGGTCACTAGCATACCCAATCCTTGCGGAATCAAAGCAATAGCCGCTTCCATCGCTGAAAAATGACGGAAATTTTGGAAGAACAGCGGCAGGATTATCATGGGTCCCATAATGGCGATGTTGGCAAAGAACAGACCAATACTAGAAGCCCGAAAACTTCTATGAGAAAAGATCGTCAGCGGCAGAACAGTTGCATGGTTCTTATACCGATCGTAAAAAATATACGCCAGTAGAAAAGCCGCTCCAATACCTGTCCAGATCACTGTTTCACCATTCTTAAAGGTTGCGTGATCAGCAGCTTTTGTGATGCCGTAAATCAAAGCCGCACTCATAATCGACAAATCGAGAATACCGAAAAGATCTAATTTGCTTTCTCGATTGAATGGAGCAAATGTTGGCAGCAGCTGAATCATCAAGGGCACTGCGATTAAAACGATAAAGACATTGATGAAGAAAATCCAGCGCCAAGAAGCCGCTTGAACAATGAAGCCGCCCAGCACTGGGCCAAGGATCGGACCAAAAATCATGGGCGTACTAACAATCGCCATTACCTGACCGATATTTTCCGGTCCTGCTGTCTTTACTAGAAGCGTCGACATCAACGGTGTGATGATCCCTGCTGTAAACCCTTGAAGCAAACGAAAGACGATAAAACTGACGACATTCCAGCTGATACCGGCTAGTACAGAGGTGACGCCGAAAAGAATGACCGCTCCGATAAAAATTTTCTTTCCGTCAAAGTGATTCATCATCCAGCCTGCCAACGGCACAGCGATAGCTAGTGCAAGTACGTAACCCGTGATTGCCCACTGAATTGTTCCTAGTGTCGTATGAAAGTTTTTGGTCAATTGATCAATAGCGATATTCACCATTGTAGAATCTAGCATGGGGGCGATCGCACCAAGGGCAATCGCCCAAGCGGATGCTAATACCTTTTTGGATAATTTAGTTGATTGAGTCATAAAAAACTCCTTTCTCCTGTTAAGTAACTATAGTCAAAGAGTACTCCGCTCTGATTAACCCATAAGAAAAACTAGATTAATAGCTTTGCGCAATATCTTTTGATTCGCTCTTCATCTCATCTATCAAAGGTTTCCTCCCATCGAATATGAGTAAAGATGTATTTCTCGCTGCAGCCGAGTTTTTGTTTCCTAGGAAACTATACACCCGCTTTGTTTCCTAGTCAACAAAAAAAATCAAAAAAAAAGAAGCAGTCTCGATCGACTGCCGCAAACTAATGAATGGTCATTCCTTGTTTTTTGATTTCTTGATCCAAATGCTGATTGTAGCGGTCGAGAAATGTTAAAAAAGCTTCATATTGATCATCAGTGATTGGTTCAAAAACGATCTCATCACGAGCTTCAAACTCCTGATGAAGCTGCTCGTGAACAGCGAAGACTCTTTTTCCTTCCTCTGTCAGCTTGAAATAGATTTCTTTCTTGTTATCAGACTTTTGATAGCTTTCGATATACCCTTTTTTCAACATTTTTTTCGTTAGTTTACTGATTGCTCCGCGAGTCATATACATCGACTCGGCCATTTTCGTGACATTGGGCTCTTTGTGTTTGCCAATGAATTCAATACAGTGAACCTCTGAAGCTGTATAGCCTGCTAAAGCTTTCTCCATCTTCATTTTATCCAACCAGGCGCGTTTATTAAATACTTCGCTGAACCCTTCTAGAACTTCTTCTCTTTTGTTCATGCGCTTTTTCTCCTATTCATCGTAATGAATTGTCTCCTGATAACTTGATGAGTGCAAAACTATTCTAGGTCAATTTTGTTTCTTTTTCAACAAAATCATTCAACCTTAGTCGTTAATGTCCAATGAAAGGTCATTGTATGATCACCCATTCTTTGACGCTCTTTTGGAATAGTTAGGTATACTCCCTTCGTTTCGTCCCAATCGTCAAAGGTTGTTGTCAAAGAGCCGGTCTGCTTAAACAATACTGCTGCCTCATTTAAGGGAAAGCTTTTCCCAAATTCTTGGAAATAAAGGCACCCATTTTCTGGTGCTTCAGCCTGCAAAGTCAATTCCCATGGTTCTTGTTCGATTCGCGTATCTGCTATCTCAAGCTGCCCGATAACTTTCGGATAAAAAGTTGTCTTCTTTCCAACCGCCTGCCGGCCAAAATCTATTATCTCTGGAACTGAAAGAAGCTGGAGAGTCCCGTTGGCTTGTTCAAACTGGGCTTTGATCTGATAATACCCATTTTCTGTCGGACGCCAAAAATTTTCTGTTACCACTTCTTTCTCGCCGTTGCTGGCGGTTACTTCTGCCTGCTGAAAAGAAGAATTTTCTGTTCCAATAAATGTCAGCTCAAGGACTAGTTTATTTCCAACGGGAAGAACGATCTCCCCTCCTTTCTCATTCACAGTACCCCAGGCAGTTAGCGGTAACGGTCGGTTCTCCGGCTTTAAAGGAAGGTTATGCGTGATCTTGCCAGATGGACTGGTTACTTGATAATCAATTATCACAGCAGCGACCGCCAATCCCACCTCATTATTGGAATCCCCCGTAAAAGCAGAGCCTGCCGCATCAAAGCCGATAAAATTTTCTGGAGATAATGCACTTGCACCCCCTGCAAAAGTCATCACAGAATAGCCTTTTTGCTGAGCAAAGTACTTTCCTTGAACCGCTCTCAGACTTTCAGAGAGCAACGAGCGCCAAATCAGTCTTTTCTTTGGGACTAATTCTCGGAGAAATATACTTTTCGCTGCTGGCGGGGAATGCAGCTCAGCATTTTCAGCAACGATCAGACGTCCTGTTTTCAATTCCTCCACCGCTAACTGAGCTCCTGCCGCCAAGGTGAGGTCACCGAATTGATGATGGCTTTGTTCAAAATTTTCACTAGTCGCTCCACTGCCATTGAGAATTGCTTTTGCCGATACTTGCTTTTCAATGGCTAATTGGGTGAAGTTCGCGATTTTTCCGACCTGAATTCCGTCCTGCTCAGCGCCGATTTTCAACGCGACATCCACAGTACTATTTTCGATTAATCGATTATTAAAAGTCGTCAAGTCGCTGCCGATGATTGTTTCGATCGCTTGAGCTGCTTGAACAGCAATCGCCACTCCATGATTCAACCGGGTACCATAACTATTTTTGATCATTCCTTGAATCAAAGAAAAGCTTCCATTGGGCGCCTTGATTTTCAAATCAATTTTCGGAGTATAGAGCGACAATGGATTCTCTGCTCCATCTCCCAGTAATTCAACTGCTGTAAATGGCTGCTCAGTTGTTAATTCAAAAGCGACTTGTTTGTCAGCGCCGCCGAGATAATTTTTTACTTCGGCATTTCTAGGTCGTGCTGCTGAAATACCGATACCTGCTGCTAGCTCTAATGATCCTGTCAACTTCAAGGAAACATTCCCGCTGATCAGTCCATTTTTGGCTATCCCGCCCATAATTTGGGTTGCTTCATTGCTTTTGGCAAAGCGTCCTCCACTGACAATAGTCTCAACATCTCCTTCGATCCTATGGTTCGAGCGCACACCATAGGAAGCCGCCAGCAATCCTAGAATCTTACCCCCAGAAATTTCAGTACGCGCATTGCCAACCATCCAACGATCGTAGTTGCTGCCTGCTACTGCATATCGTTCGAGAACACCGCCAGTCATTTCAAGCAAACTGTTTCCATAGATACGATAACAACCGCCGCCGGCTCCGCAAAGCCCGCTGACTTGTCCTCCCTCCAATCGCAGGCGGCAATCACCTTCGATCATTCCGCTAAAACTACCACCATATGCATAGCTTAGCAGTGCTTGCTTAACGATCAATTCTGTTTTTCCATTAATATAAAGAGTACTCTCCCAGGGACTTAGACTATTCCCACCGCCAGCAGCTACGCTAAAGCCATAGTACGAACCTAAATTATCGTCCTCCGTTAAAAAATTTGGATCGTTTCCTTTTTCTTGTGCAGACTCCTCCCAACGCTTGCTGTACACAAGACTCTCTTCTCCTAAGGTTAAACAGACTTCACCATTGATCACACCTGCATAACCGGCTCCGCAAACATTATTTTCATTTCCCACGCCACGACTGACACACCCGCCCATCAGTCGTGTCGTTACATTTCCTTCAACCAAAAAAGCCGTTTTACTTTTGGCGATGGAAAATCGTTCAGAGGAAGTCAGCCGATCATAGAAAAGCTCTTCAGCCGTCCGATCTTGCGGGTCCGTCAGATTAATCGCTGGTATTACTGTTTGTGAAGGAGTCAAGCTCTTCTTCTGCACATCCATACCGCCGGCTCCGTCGATTCGCTTGAAGGAACCTTTAGAGGCTTTTCCAGCAAATAGTTGGTTCTCAATATGACCATAAATCGCACCGCCATATTGATTACCTCCTACAAAACTCCGTTCACCCTTTTGAAATTGGCGTGTATCTATCGTTGTCCTGATCGCTGTTTCCTGCCCAGAAACTTCCCCAGTCTGCGAACCGCCGATTAAAATTCCTTCTTCGGTAAAGCCTCCAACGCCATTGATCAGAGTATCGATTGCCCCAGTCTTGCCAAATGCCACTCCGCCAACAAAATTTTCGATACTAAAATTTGACGACTGAGAACATAATTGATTGGTAATAGAACCGCTCACTTTCACCGGTTCAGCTTCCGTGCCAAATCCACCGCCATAATAATTAAGTAAAGAACCATTGAGACTCCGAATTTCTGTCCTGACATCTCCTAAAATTTCTCCTTTCAAAGAGCCTCCACACAGCTGAATAATATCACCAGTCATAGCTAAAATGTGAATCACCGGACTTCCCCTCAGCGTTCCGGCTTCATTTCCTCCGAAAATTTCCCAGCTTCCGCCACTCACCTGCTGGAAACTGATCACCGGATTTCCTACCAAATCGCCGATTCCTCCCCCAAATAGTTGCGTATTCTGACTATGTTCAATCTTGTCAAAAAGAAGCTTGTGACCATTCCCATAAATTTTTGCCGCCTGTAAGTTCAATGTCTCGAAGTGCGCATCCTGACCAAAAAAGCACGTATTCGGTAAAACTAGCTTCGCTTCGATCCCTATACCTTTGAAGGTCAAATTGGCTGATAGACTGGCAAAATTAATCGTTTCAAGAGTAGGAGCGGACAAGCTTCTATCAGCCCCTACGGTTGTTTGACCTAAATCAAGTATGCCATCCAATTCGATTGTATAATGACTCTCTGTGCCAAATTGATAAAGATCAAAAAGAATTTCTTTGAATCCTTCAGCACTTAGCGGGTATTCTCTTTGCTGCGTCACAGGGGGAACAAGTTCCAACGTTTCCGCTTCTGCCTTCACTAAACAGGGACCGAATAAAAAAATAAGTAAATAGATAAAAAAATAAGCAATTTTTTTTGACATGTTGTCCTCCTTTTTTATACAATATACGTATAGAAGACGTGAATCATTTGGATTGTTCCAAATTTAGCGATACAAACCACTTCATTGCGTCTCAATAATGACTGTGCTATGATTGAGATGGAAATTCTGTGATGTGCGCGTTGCCTATTTCAGTGTTGACCGAACATTTTTATTGATATCTTGGGATCTGTCTTGTGTCAAAGTTGGTAACATGCCTTTTCATTTGGTAGTTCGACGCTTAGACCATGGAACCCACCTGCTAGATTTTGCGGGATCAATACTATCGGGTGAATAACGGCATCGACGGAATTTTCCATTTTTATGGAATGAAAGCAATTTGCGTACTGCAAATTGCTTTTTATTATATTGGAGGAAGAAAATGATCCGCATTTTATTATTTGTACTTGCACTTATTTTATTAATCTGCAGCTATTATTTGATCAAAAAACCTCAGGGACTATTAGTTCTCTTTAATGAGAAAATGCAAGCTGAATCCCGCAGCTTTTTGCGCCAATTTGGCTATATTTATGCGTTGTTGGGAGTGATGGGCCTCGTGATTGGCGTCCTCAACCAACGAAGCTATTCAATGATGTATTTAATTCTGTTATTGCTAGTCGCCGCGATCTTCGCTTTATTGATGGGAGCAAAAACAAAAAAAGGGTAACAGTACCAATTTTAAGAATTTTGTTTTAAAATAAAGATGAGAAAAGGAGTTGGGAACGATGGATCAAGAATACAGTAAAATTATGGTAGCAGTCGATGGTTCTAACGAAGCTGAACTAGCCTTCAAAAAAGCGGTAAATGTCGCAAAACGAAATCAGGCAGAATTATTGCTTGCTCATGTCATTGATACACGTGCATTTCAAACAGTTTCTTCATTTGATAATGTTTTAGCTGAACAAGCAACGGATATGGCTAAACAAACGTTAGCTGATTATGAAGCTGACGCAAAAAAAGCTGGTGTAGAGCATATCAGCAAGGTCATTGAATACGGTGCGCCAAAAGTGATGATCGCCAACCAAATTCCTGAAAACAACCAAATTGATTTGATCATGCTCGGTGCGACGGGTTTAAATGCGGTTGAACGATTATTTATTGGTTCAGTTTCTGAGTATGTTATCCGCAATGCTGACTGTGACGTTTTGATTGTTCGGACAGATTTGGAAAACAAAGTACCAGAAGAAGATGACTAATTACGCGCATTGAAAAAGCCAACCTAGCAAGGTTGGCTTTTTTTCTTTTATAACATCGATTTGTACAATGCGACGATTTCCTCTACTGTCGCGTCCCTTGGATTGCCCGGTGAGCAAACATCACGATAGGCATCTTCTGCGATTTGCTGAATATCGGCTTCCTTCATCCCAATCTCGGTCAAGTTTTGTGGAATTCCCACATCGATCCCCAGCTGCTTCACAGCTTGAACGGCGGCGTCCCGAACTTCTGACAGCGGCATATCGGCTGCGCCATCTATCCCCATCGCAATAGCGATCTCCCGGTATTTTTCGCCAGTATGATCTTTATTAAAGTCCATGATCAATGGCAGCAGTGTAGCACAAGCTACTCCATGAGGTGTATCATACCAAGCGGACAACGGATGAGCCATTCCGTGAACTAAACCTAGCCCGACATTTGAAAAGCCCATTCCAGCAATGTATTGTCCCAGCGCCATTTTCTCCCGTGCTTCTTGATTTCCTGCCACTGAATCACGTAACGCATGACTAATGATCCCAATCGCTTTAATGTGCAGCATGTCGGTCATTTCCCATGCACCTTTTGTAATAAAGCCTTCAATCGCATGTGTTAAGGCATCCATACCGGTTGAAGCACACAAACCCTTAGGCATCCCCATCATCATATCGCTGTCAACAAACGCAACAACTGGGATATCATGAGGATCGACACAAACAAACTTACGCTGTTTGGCTTTATCCGTAATAACGTAATTGATCGTTACTTCAGCTGCTGTTCCAGAAGTCGTCGGTACAGCTAAAATCGGCAACGCTGGGTTTTCAGTAGCAGCGGTACCTTCTAAACTGATGACATCCGAAAAATCAGGATTGGTTACAATGATTCCAATCGCTTTTGCTGTGTCGATTGGCGAGCCTCCGCCAATAGCTACAATATAGTCTGCTTCAGCCGCTTGACAAGCCTTAACTCCAGCCTGTACATCCTCTATTGAAGGATTTGGCACAATCCCATCAAAAATCTCATAGCTCAGCCCAGCTTCGTCTAAAATCGCCGTAACCCTGGTAGCTACTTCAAATTTTAATAAATCTTTGTCTGTTACCACTAAGGCCTTTTTAAACCCGCGCTTCTTTGCTTCATTTGCTACTTCTTGAATTGCTCCCTTCCCAAAATAAGATGTTTCATTCAAAATCATTCGATTAACTACCATGTTCTCTCTCCTTTATTGTGTTCTATTTCACAATTTATTATCCCATAAATAGAAAGCGGTTTCTATGTCTTCTAATTGTAAATATTTGCTGCAAAATAATACAATCTTGATCATTTTTAGCGGTAAAATTTTTCAAATTGAAGGATGAACGCATTCGCATCACTTTTCTTTTTGAAAAATATTTTTTCTTTTTTTATTTCTGTTTGTAAATTGACATAAAAATGCTGATCGATTCGTTCCAGCTGCAGCTTCTTTATCTTGTTCACGGGCATGAGAAGAAATTGCCCATCGGTTAAGTCAAACAGTAAGAAATGTTGTGTCCCTACGATCTGACCTTTATTCACGACGAACTTTCGCTGCTGTTTGATCTCCTGAATCAGCTTCTTATCTAATTGTTCGACCTCACCAAATTTTTGAACGTCAAAATATTCCTGCAAATCCTGCATAATTTGATTGTCATTTAAACGATGCTTTTTCTTTTTAAGAAAGAAAAAGCCAAAGAAAACTAAACCATATAAACCAACAATGGTTTGAATATCACCTATTTTAAGATTTTTCTCAATTAACCAGCCATTAATGAGATACATCAATAAAATCATGAAGGCACCCTTTAAAAAAAAGTTCAATTGATTGAGTGTTTTATCTAGCGTTACTTTACGCAACAGTATCCCTTGATTTCCCATCGTCTCCTCCTTATTATTTATCAACTTCCAGCTGAAAATAGTTGCAAATGTCTTTTTCATAATTGGCCTGCTTCATCGCGGAAATGAAGCTTGGCGTTTTGGCTAGCTCGTAAAGTTTAGTCACCGCTTTGATATGGCTCTTCTTGTCTCTTGGTGCAATGACAACAATCAAGCTGATCGATATATTATCTGCAAAAGCGATGGGTTGATCCAATTTTAATAAAGACATTCCCACACGATAGACACCATCCTCTGGCCCAGCATGGGGAATAGCCAAATCCGGTGAAATTACAGAATAAGGATATTCTGGATCATAGTGCTCAATGACAGTCTCAATATACTTTGGTGACACGTATCCTTCATTGACCAATGGTTTACCAGCAATCCGGATCGCCTCCTCGACAGATTGGACCCTTGGATAAATTTGAATATGAGAAAGAGGCAATAGTTCCGCCAGTTTAGGATTCTGATTTTGCAAACTGACGCCCTCATTGATTTCTGCTGCAAGCAAGTAATCCTGAATCTCCTGTGTTAATTGCTCTTCATTGATGATTTTCGTATTTTTTCTAATAATTGACAGCAAATTTTGAACCAAATCACGATTTTTTGACAAACCAAATGTCCCGTCAAAATCAATTCGTTTACGCACATCGCTAATCAAATGCATCTTATCTTCATCCGTTAAAAAGTGTGGAATCAAAAAAACTTCTTTTTTAGTATTCACTGGAACTGTTGAAAAGACAACATCAGCCGCAGTGCTTTCTTCTTCATAAAACTCGCGTAATGACAAATTCTGCGTGAACTCAATAGTCGTAAACAACTGCTTCAGTTCTCCCAGTAACAGCTTTGACACAGAAACACCATGCTGACAAACAACGACCGCTTGAATTTTTCGCCGCTTTTGTTTTTCCAGTTCTTCATTAATGAAGCTCAAGAGAATAACCGATAAATAAATCAATTCCCCCTCTGGAAAAATGATCTTCAAATAGTCTTCAATAATACCGATCGATTGATGGACTAAAGGATGGATAAAATCATAGTTCTCAACATTATCTAAAAAAAGCAGCTCATTATCCGGCAAGCCAAATTTTATTCGATAATAGGCCGGAATAATATGCTGGTAGATTGCCTCTTCCAGCTGTTCTTTATTTTTAATATCTGTAATACCTAGAATTTCAAAGCTATTGATGAAGGATTGAATCCGCTGCATCAGTTCTTGATCTTTATAATTTGAACGAATTTTGATCAGGTTGGTGCTCAGTAATTGGATCGAAATGAAGTGGATCTCAATCAAATAGTTTGGACCTTTGAAAAAGGGCTTCAGTGCTTGGCAAATCTTTGAATAAAAATCTTTTTCTACCATTTGAACATAGTTTCCTAATACTCCCGCTGACAATTCATTGCCTTGACCAAATCTCACAGAACACATATAACTGGTCAAATAAAGATCTACTAATTTGAACTCAGTGAATTCTAGACCTAATTCATGCTCCAATGAATGGATTCGATCCTTTATCGCTAATAGAGTATGTGTTTGTATTCCTATTATCGCCAGATAGTGTTCGAGACTGCCTTCTGATTTTTCAACTTCCCGAATAAATTTGATCCCCAAACGGCGAATCTCCATTTCATTTCCTGCCAGGTAAAAACCTCTTTTCCTAGAAAAACGAAGTTCGATCGCTAAAGGCTTCAGGTACTTTTCATTTAGTTTGCGTTTATCACTCAAAATGGTGTTCTTACTGACAAATAGTTTTTCGGCTAAAGTTTGCAAGGTCTCACCTTGATGAAGCAGAATAATCAGATAGAGATAGCATTCGCGCTCTCTATCTGATAAATGGATCGACGGCGAGACCTTCGTCAAATAGCTCTTGATTGCCTTAGCTTCACCTGTCAAGAGAAAAAAAGTACCAGTCTTCTTAATTTTTCCTAATTTTAACTCGGTCAGTTCTTGGTTAACCTTCTTGATTCGGTAATCTAGCTGACCTTTTGTCCAATTAAACTTTTTTTCTAAGGATAGTGAGGTATGACTGTCTTTTGAAAGAAACAATTCCAACAATTGAATCGCCGTAACATCCATTTTTATTCCTCCTCATTCTTGCTAGCTCATTAGATTCGAACGAGCATATCACTCATTCCGCTTTCGAAATAATCATTCAAAACATCACGTAATAAATAAGGGGAACGAGGAATAGCATCAATCGTATCCCCGGCAATATGAGAAGTAATGACTAAATTATCTAAGTCTAGTAATGGATCATCTGACCGAATCGGCTCTTCCCAAACAACATCCGTTGCTGCACCAGCGATCATGTTCATCTGCAACGCTTCTACAAAATCGGCTTTATCAACAATATCTGGTCTAGCCGTATTTACTAAATAAGCAGACGGCTTCATTAAAGAAAGCAGATCAGCGTTGATCATGTTCTTAGTCTCTGGTGTCACCCGAACATGCAGTGACACGATATCTGCTGTTTTGAACAATTCCTCCAGCTCCACAAAGGTTATGCTTAATCCTTCTGCACGAATCGCTTCTTTATTTACAAAAGGATCATAAGCGATCACTTCAACACCTAAGCTATTCAGCCGTTTAACGACCAGCTTTCCGATATACCCCAAACCGACCAACCCAACTTTTAGATTGGCCAACGTTGTCTTGTACGGATCATTGGCAAATTTCTTAGGCCATTTTGCTTCTTTTACCTGTTGATAAGAAAAAGCGATATTTCTCGTCAACGCGTAAAACAATCCTAAAGTAAAATCAGCAACAGGCTCGGCGTTGCGAATAACGTGAATCAATGGGATGTCTTTCTTTTTCAATTCTTGTACTGCGACATGTTCAACACCGCCGCGACAAGTCCCCACTAATTTCAATTGCGTAGCCGCTTCAATCATCGCTTTTGAGACTGGCGCAATATGAACCAATAAATACTCAGCATCGGCTAAATCGGTTAAAATTCCGGCTGGTATCTCCACTGCTTCCGGTCCCTTTTGCTCGATCAACTTGATTTTTTCTTGAAATTGCTCCTTATTTAAATCGGCAAACCACTGGTATTTCACTACTTCTATAGGTTCTTCAATAGTCAAATCTAAAGCAGCTTCAGCTAAAGTCTCCGCCGAAACTAGACCATCTCCAACAACAACGACTTTTGACATTTTATACAGCTGCTCCTTCCTCTGATACAATTCCCGCTTCTTCTTCCAATCTCGCCATATTTTCTAAATAGGTATGAATCGCTTCTTTTTTCACACGAACAAAGAGATATAGCGCAATATAGACCACTACGGACAGTCCAATCCAGAGAGGATTTTGCGTCATAAAGACTAGGAACAATATCCCCATAATATGATTCGTCATTACAGCAAAGCTGCAGATCATCATTGCCCCTTCTGGTAAATTAACACCGACATCAACAGCAACTTGTGTAAAGATCGGCGCAACTGCGGTAATAATGTATAGTCCGCCAGCACACCAAATCGCTCCGCTGATCAATGATTTGAAGATATTCCCATTTGAAATACAGATGACCAGCTCGATCATGTAAGGGATTGCAATTAAATCCACCATTGGCAACGTTTGATTGCCTGGTAAGAAAATAGCTAGCAATAATACAATTGGAATCAACAGCATGCCCGTTAATAAAGTGGCTGTTTCTCCATACCCAGCAGCATCGTTAATCGCCAGATACCAAACACGGTCTTTGCCGCCAGACGTTTTGGCAGTACTTTTCGATGCGTCCGTAATTGCCGTAAAGGCAGAGGCAAAAATTCCGGCAATTTTTGGAAAAATCGCCATGATTGCTGAAGTTGAGATACCAATAACCATGATCTCACCCCAACCAGTCAATGTATTTAAACGCATAAAGTTTCCAGCAAGCCCCAGTGCCAATCCCAAAATAAATCCTAATGAGGTAGGTTCTCCTAAAAAGCCCAGTTTATCTTGTAACGTTTCCGGATTCCAGCGAACCTTATTTGCTCCTAACTTAGTTAATATCCAATCCATCGCCATCGCCAGTGGAACTGAGCAAATATGATGAGGTGCGCTCATTGTACAGCGAGGATACCCATAATATACAGACCATCGCTTAGCAACAATTTCAGTAAATACTAAGCAATACAGATTGGAGAGTACCATCAAACCGATCGATAACCAAAGATTTTTAGTGGAAATATACAGCATCGATCCCCATAGCATAAAGGAATAGTTATTCCACAGATCTGAAGGCATAAAAATATCCGTGAACTTGATAACAAATAAAATGGCCTGCAGCGCCAAACCTAACGCTAAGAAAATCATTCCAACTTGGGTCGAATAGGCTACGACACTCGTTGCCTGCCAACCTGTGTCAAGAATTCGCAGATTGACACCCGTTTCTTCTACCATTCGATTGATTGCTGGTGTGACAATTGGTGTATAGGCACCAATAATCATGTTAAATCCGGTCAGCCCGATCCCCGCATTCAAAGCGGCATTAAAGGCTTTTTTCGGTTTTACCTTCATTAATAGCGCAATAAAGAAAATAATTACCGGTACCACGATTGCTGCGCCAAAGGCATCCATAATCTTCGATAAAACATCTAACATTTCATTTCTCCTCTCTTTAATTTACTAATTTTTGCGAAGTCTCAAGCAGCTCTTCAAAGAATTCATCTTCTCCCATTCCAGACAGTAACCCTACTGCATTGATAGTTGGTAACTCGTATTTGCCTTTCAATGGGCTTGTATGAACGATCAAATCCCAAGCGCCACTAGCTAATTGTTCCTCCACACCTCCCGGATTCACTTCAACCGTTTTTGCTTTGATTCCATGATCATCTAAAAAATCTTTTACCTTTCCAGCTACCATTGAACTTGTTACCGTACCTGACCCACATACTGAAATTACATTTAATCGTTTAGACATTAAAATCATCCTCCTGCACTCTTTTTTCTCTTTTTTATTTCTTTATCGACTTCGTTCTTCCAAAATACCAGCTTTAGGTGTGACGCCAAAGCGCTCAGCTAAATCCCATAATTGATCACTTGTAATTCTCTGCTTAAAGCCGCCTGGTACCTGTGCCACACGCATGTAGATATCGGCTGCTTTTTCAACGGTTTCAACAAGTCCAAAAGCATCATCCATCGATTGACCCGCTCCCATGATGCCATGATGCGGCCAAATCACTACACGTGAATCATGCATTTTTTCAGCGGATGCAAGGCCCAGTTCAACCGTTCCTGCTACCATCCAAGGCAGAACTGAAACGCCATCCGGGAAAACAACTAAACATTCCGTAATCATTTCCCATAAGGATCGAGTAAATTTCTTTTCATCCAGATCATGGATAAAGGTCATCGCTGAGATCGCAATCGAATGGCAGTGTAAAATCACACGATGATCCGGATCCTGAGCCAAACGAACGGCATGGCATTTCAAGTGCGAAGCTAATTCACTAGTTGGCACCCCCCCATCTTCCAGTCCCCATAAAACGTTGAAGCTTTTTCCATCATCCGAAATTTTAACGATGGCCAAATTTTTCGCTGGATTCTTACAAATATTTTTGAAGTAGCTGCCTGAAGCGGAAACTAAGAAAATTTTTCCGGCTAATTCTTTGACCTCAAAATCTAATTCCTGTTCTTTGATCACATGATTTAGATCCAGATAAAAGCGAACTTCGGATTCGTCTAGCATATAGCTGATGTTTCCTCCATTGCGTTCATCCCAACCATTGCGCCACAGATTTTTCGTTACTTCGCACATTTCCTGAATAAAAGGTGCTTCATAAATATCGTGAATTCTCATTTCTCACTTCTCCCTTTCTGCTTTAAAAAATTGCGTTACCAGTGTTAAAATTTCCTTTTTATCAACCTCTTTTTCCAATCGCAGCATTACCGTTTCATCCATAAACATCGCCATCAGCTTTTGTAATAACTGTAACTGATCCTCACCTTTATCAAAGCCTAGAAAAAAAGCGTACTTTGCTGAAACAAACTCATCGGTCGTCCCCATTTGTCCAAACGTTACTGGATTTGCCAATTTAATGATGTAGATAAAAGGCTGCTTGATATGACTAGGATCCGTATGAGGGATCGCTACGGCAAGTGAAGGTGTCTGCAAGCCTGTCGGGTATTCTCGCTCCCGTTCCTTCAAAGCCTTTTGATAGGTTGTTTCAATAAATCCCAGCTCTGCTAATCTGTTCGCAGCATAATCAACCAACGTGTCCAGCGCACTTTCGCCATCATAAACGTCAATCAATTCCGGGTAAAACATCTTATCAGTAATGATCATTCGCTATCCTCCTTTCTTAATTACATCGTAAGTTTAGCATCCACAAAATTTTTTAGTATGCGCTTTCATCACAAAAAAACTTATGCTCGAAAAAAAAACTGTGATGTTCTTGCCAATCACAGTGGAGATGCTTTATGAACAAATGAAAGTCAGTTAGGAGGAACTGTTAAATGCTTATTCAATCAAACAAAAAAGAGCAGCAGGATTTCTGCCACTCATTTTCACACGGTTGATCCAATCACGATACCAATAAAACTCAGCAGCAGACCGATACCATAGGAGCCAAACAGATAACGGTAAAACATTGGCCGATCATTTTTCCATAAAACAAATAATTCAAAATTATAGGTGGAAAAGGTAGTATACCCGCCCATGATTCCTGTTCCTAAAAATAAATACACCGGATCAGAAAGATGCAGACCAAAGAAAACACCTAATAGAAAGCTTCCCGTCAAATTAATGAAGAAGGTGGCTCTTGGCAGCCGCTTCGTCTGTCGTTCAAAATAATTGTTCAAGGTAAAACGCAGCATCGCGCCGATTGCTGCTCCGCTGCCCACTAATAAAGACTCGATCATTCCCCTACCGCCCTTCTGTGGTAGAGTGCTTCACCAAGCACCGTCATAGCAAATCCGCCGACAATTGATAGCAATAAATATAAAAAGGCTAGCCCAATTTCTCCTGCTTGAACCAATTTCATCGTATCTAAAGCAAAAGAAGAAAATGTGGTCAATGCTCCACAGAAGCCCACTCCCAATCCTAAAACGAGCCGAGCAGAAATATCAATATCAGTCAAAATGTGTTTAACGATCCAGCTAAAAAGAAAACAGCCTAATACATTCGCCACCAGCGTTCCAAGGGGAAAATCTCCTACTGCAGGGAGACATATCCCCAACCAATAGCGTGCTGTTCCGCCGACAAAAGCAAAAAGTGCAATCACTAAATAGTCCAACATGCTTTTCATCTCCATTTATTCATTCCTTATTACTATAAAGTGATTGATTTGAAGTTGCAAATAATCCCATCTTTTTCATCAACCATTTTCAAAACATGCTAAACTAAGACTATCTTGAAAAAAGCGAGGGCTATGTATGAAGGGTATCATTTTTGACTTTAATGGGACAATGTTTATGGATTCTGATCTCCATGAAGCTGCTTGGCTATATCTGATCCAAAACTATTCAAATAAGGAAATGACAAAAGAAGACATTCTAAAAAATATTCATGGAAAAACCAATGATGTGATCCTGCGTCATTTTATTTCACAGGATTTAAGTGAGGAAGAAATACAGAAATTATCTGATGAGAAAGAGGCCTATTACCGGGATTCCGTCTTAGCCAGTTCGGCTCACAAAGAATTTACGAAGGGCTTACTCGAAGTATTGGATTATTTAAAAAGAGAAAAAATCCCTATGACGATCGCTTCTGCATCGCCAAAGATCAATATGGATTTCTATTTTGATTATCTAAACTTAGGTAAGTGGTTCGACTACAAAAAAATGGTCTATCATACAGGAAGTTTTCCCGGCAAACCTGCTCCAGACATTTTCTTGATCGCAGCCGAAAAAATCGGTGTTGATCCGCAAAATTGTTTAGTGATCGAGGATTCCTATTCAGGATTGCAAGCGGCCCACAATGCCCAGATCGGAACAATCGTAGCAATCGATCCAGAGGGGAAAAATCGTGCTGTTTTTGCTGCTGAAGGTTTAGCTCCAGATGGTATCATTGAGGATTTCTCCACCTTTATTCCAGATTACTTATAACAAAAAGCCGCCATGAACATTTAGCGTTCGTGGCGGCCTTCATTTAAATAAGCTTTGCACCTAACGTATTCTTGAAGTGATTCAATGCCCAAGTATGACCCGTCGCATCAAAACTTGCGACGGCTTTTTCAGGTATCACTAATTGATAGCCTAAATTGTAGGCATCCACTGCTGTATGCAGCACACAAATATCTGTACAAACACCCGTCAAACAAAGCTCGGTAATACCGCGCTCCCGCAAGCGAATATCCAAGTCTGTTCCACTGAAGGCTGAATAGTGACGCTTATCGATCCAATAAACATTTTTTTCTGCTTGATTGGTTTGATAGAAATCTGCTAGTGATCCATACAAATCACGTCCGCTAGTGCCAATCACATTATGCGGCGGGAAAAGTTTATTTTCCGGGTGGTATTGATCACTCGGATCATGCCCATCAATAGAGAAGACGATAAAGTCTCCTTGCTGAAAGTATTCTTCTGTTATAGAGACCAGATCTTGTTCAATCGCTTGGCCAGCCTCACCAGTCGTCAAATTTCCGTCAGTTGCAACAAAATCATTGGTGTAATCAATTGAAAGTAACGCTCGCATGCAAGTTCCTCCTCCTGTTAAAAATCCCTCAAGCTGCACATTCCTATTTTAAATGGTTTACAAACTCCATGACAAGTTGAGCAGACAATGTACCTGTACGATTTACAAATTCTTCGTGTGTTTCAGTAGCTTCGCTGTCGGCAGTATCGCTAATGGCGCGCACGATTAAAAATGGAATACCAAATTGTGCGGCGGTATGCCCAATCGCAGCCCCTTCCATTTCAACGGCTAAGGCATCAGGGAACGAGGTTTTAATCTCACTAATTTTGACTGGACTGCTGACAAACGTGTCGCCGGAAACAATCAATCCAACATGAGCAGATTGTCCCATCTTTTTGCTGGCTTCCAGCATTTCACCCTTCAGATAGGTGGAGCCATCATAATAAAGCGGCATTCCAGGAACTTGTCCAATCTTATAACCAAATGTCGTTGCATCCACATCAAAATAGGCTACTTTATCCGCAATGACTAAATCGCCGATCGCCAAACCTTCGCCGATTCCGCCAGCGGTCCCGGTATTGATCACCATGTTGACCTTATATTGCTGGATCAAAACAGAAGTGGTAATTGAAGCCAAAACTTTACCAATCCCTGATTGCACGACAATCACTTCATGATTGCCTAATCCGCCCGAGATAAACAATGCACCTGACTGCTCCCAAGATAAAGGATGATCTAAACTTTCTCTTAATGCTCTTACCTCTGGTTCCATTGCACCGATAATACCGATTTTCATAACGATTCCCCTATTTCTTATTAATTTTTTTCGTTTAATTCACAGGCTAAATAAAGAATACAGCCAACATTACTACGATCAAAAGCAGTAAAACAAAAATAATCGCCTTATTCAAAAAGCTGCTGCGCTCTTTTTGCTTCACTCGCTCGCTGCTGCGAGACTTTGTGACAGGCTTGTTCTTTTTCAATTCCTTACGATAGACTGTACTGATCTCTTTTTCTCTTTTTTCATAGGCTCGCTCAGCAGCTTTACGTTGTTCCTCTGCTACACGCTCCTGCTCTTCTTTTCGCTTCCTTAATTCGCTGCGCGTCACCAGGGGTGATTGGCTCATGCGTGATCCTCTCCTTAATCATACTAAATGGGTTCCGTTTTCCTAGGAAATGAATTTGATTTTATACCGTGTCGGCTAATCCTCTAAATCTATTGCTTATACTGTAGCAATTCCCAATAATTAACGGCAAAAATTGTCTTAGCATCACAGATCAATCCATCTTGGATCGCTTGCTTCGCTTCAGCCATCGTCAATTCGTAAAGCTCTAAAACTTCATCCTCATCTTGTGGTCGCGGATTCTCAACTTTGACCAAATCAGTCGCAGCGTAGATGTATAATTTCTCATTGGAAAATCCTGGTGATAGATACATTTCATTTATGTAGGTTAATTCTTCGGTACGATATCCCGTCTCTTCTTCTAATTCCCGCATCGCTGTTTTTTCTGGATGCTGTCCTTCACCAGGATCAATTTTTCCTGCGGGAATCTCCAATACGACTTTTTCCAAGGGCTTGCGAAATTGCTTGACCATGATCATTTTATGTTCTTTTGTAATAGGAATGATTCCTACACCGCCATGATGGAAAACTAATTCGCGTTTTGCGGTTCCGCCCATCGGTAAAGCGACATCATCTAAATAAACATCAATGATCTTTCCCTTAAATATTTCCTTGCGTTCTATGGTCTTCTCTTCAAAATCTTTATACTCTAACATTGAGACACCTGTCTTTCTTTTCCATACTTAAAGAATTCAACTTTCACTGCGCAGACTATCCACCTAGTTTTGCTAAAGCAAGTGAGCGCCAGTTTCATAAAATAAACCGTTTAAAACAACTTCTCTTATCGCCGCTGACATCCGTTTTCCGCTAGTTGAACAAAGTCCAAAGAGGAATACACACTGGCAAATAGCTCAGCCTAGATGGTTCTGCCTTATTGTATCACAGAAAATTCTTATGTTTTTTCTAAATCTGAAAAATCCATCTTTAGTCCGATACTATTTCTATAGAAATTCATGCTATGATGAGCGTGTAAAGAAATCAAGTAATTTGAATAAATAATGTGAAGGGTTATTACTAGACTAGGAGGATTATTATGCGAAGGAAAATATTCCCTATCATCATCGCTGCAATTGGCATTCTCTCCTTTTTTGAGGGAGACTTTGGCGACTATATCATCTTTTTAATGTTGGTTGTTGGCTTTTGGCTGATTTATCGTGGATTTAAGGGTAGAAAAGTTCGGCCGCAAAAAGAAGAATTGCCATTTCTTACGAAAGAAAAGGAAGCTTACTATAAAAAACTGGGTATGAGTGAACGCGAGATCGAATTGTTCCGTGAAACAATGAATCTATCGAAACAACAAGTGTTGCGTCTGCAGCAAAATATCCAAAAAAATGCCAAGCTGAAAGCGATCGATTTGCGTCATGATACGTTGAAGGCTGCCAAAGCGTTATTCAAGGAATTAGTAAAGGATCCAAAACGTTTACCTGAGGCTAGTCAATTTCTTTATACACACTTGCCGAATATCGTCGATTTGACTGATAATTATGTCGAAATCAACGGACATGAGGTCAAGTCAAAAGAAGTTTATGGTAAACTAGAAGAAAGCGCACAGATCATTGATCAAATGGCTGATTTAATCGTGAAAGACTATCAACAATTCGTCTCTGAAGATTTAGAAGATATGGATGTTGAGATCTCGATCGCGAAAAAAAATCTAGATCACGATCCTGATTTGTCCACAAAATAAACAAAAAAAATAGCTAATCATTAACAAAAAAATCTAGCTTAAGCTAGATTTTTTTCGAACAGGAGGACACACAATGGAACCAGAAAATAAACCAGAGACCAAACCGGTCGATAGTACTTTAGACGACCTGCTTAGCAACCCTTTTGGCACCGATTCGTTAACCCCGGTCCAGCAACAAGAAATCTCCCACCTGCAGTCGCAGGAACAAGCGGACCGCTTAGTGGATAAACTACCTGAAGAACGCCAAGCACAAGCACGCGAGCTTGCCAAAAAAATCGATGTCAATGACTCACAGGCTGTAATCAGCTATGGCTCAACAGCCCAAACAAAATTAAGTGAATTTTCACAATCAATGCTGAGTACCGTATCTTCACAGGATATTGGCCCTATTGGTGATTCTTTGAACCAATTGATGTATCGCTTAAACGAAGCCAATCCTGACGAACTACGTGTCGGCGAAGGCAATATTTTCCAAAAAATGTTTGGTAAAGTAAAACAATCGATTTATGAGATCACTACCAAATATCAAAAAATCGGTGCACAAATCGATAAAATCGCGACAAAATTGAACGTCGAAAAGGACGGTTTACTACGCGACAATCAAATGCTCGAGACTCTTTACAACAAAAACAAGGATTACTTTGATGCATTGAACATCTATATCGCTGCAGCGGAATTGAAGATCGAAGAAATGAAGCTTACAACAATTCCTGCCGCAACAGAAAAAGCGCAAGCTTCCGGTGATCAGATGGACGTTCAAGTCGTTAATGACTACACGCAATTCCTAGATCGTTTAGACAAACGAACATACGATTTGAAATTAGCGCGTCAAATTACGATCCAGCAAGCACCGCAAATTCGCTTGATTCAAAACACCAACCAAGCATTGGCTGAGAAGATTCAAGCATCGATCAATACGGCGATTCCTTTATGGAAAAACCAAGTAGCGATCGCCTTGACATTATTACGTCAAAAGGATGCTGCTACGGCGCAGCGTCAAGTATCTGAAACAACGAATGACCTATTGAAGAAAAATTCAGAAATGCTGAAGATTTCAACGATCGAAACGGCCAAAGAAAACGAACGCGGAATCGTCGATCTAGATACGCTGCAGCAAACACAAAACGATCTAGTAGAAACTTTGGAAGAAACTCTACGGATTCAAAAAGAAGGTCGCGAACGACGTCATGTTGCCGAGATCGAGATCGGAAACATGGAAAACGACTTAAAACAAAAATTAATGGAATTAAATTCCGAACAATAAAAAATAAGCCTGGCCCTTTGAACCGTTCCCCTATTGAAGGTTGGTTCAAAGGCAGGCTTATTTTTTATGCCTTCATATATCCTAACACGACGCCGCCGACAATAATCAGCAGACAGCCGATAATGACATAGTACATCTCTTTTTTGGTTTTGCGTTCGCCCAAAAGGAAAATCCCACCTAAAGTTGAGATGATAATTCCCATTTGTGATAATGAGAAACCAATCGCTAAACCGATATTCTGCACGCTTAGCAGCATGCAAACATTTCCGATCCCCCACAATAAACCAGAAGCCATATTACGCCATACATAGCGATCGACCTTCGTCTTGCGAAAAGCAAAGAATCCAGCACCAACAAGCATACCGACACTTTGCGGCAAGATGATTGCTAATGGGTCAAGACCTGCCCACGTAATAATAACCGTGTAAACACCATAGCCCAGCGTTGAAATAATCAAAGCACGAAAGCCTTTGCCGAAATTTAACATGCTGCTATCTGTTTGAACACCGCTCTCATCATCTTTACGTGCTGTTAAATACGCACCAAGGACAAGCAGCGCTAATGCGATAAAGCCGAAAACAAAATCTTTCGTTTTTGTCCATTCATGGAAGAACACTGCACCGGCGACGGTATTCAAAATTAATTGAAAGCCGGTTGAGATCGGCAACCCGACCGAAACACCCATAAATTTCATCCCATGAAACTGACCGTTCTGACCAATTGACCAAAAGAATCCTGACAAGAAACCAATTAACACTATCCAGCTGCTCATTGCAGGCTGAACAATAATATAGGTCGCGATCGCAAAAACGAAAGCCCCCATCGTCATTCCCAAGGTTTGCTGGTTGGCGTCGCCGCCCAACTTCCCGCTCACCAAAGCAATACTTCCCCATGCTACCATCGGTATTAGGGCGATCAAAATACTCATATACTTACTCCCTTTTTATAAAAGCAGAACAGACTCGTTCAGCTTTGCCAGTTCCACTTCACGCTTTAGCGTGATTAGTGGAATGGTATGCGTGACGAGGACCAAATTCATTTTTCGCGTTTTTCGAAAAATGATTTCCTAAATAGGAATTAGCTTGAGCAATAACTCCAAAATCTTGAGAAATCGCTCCTCAGATTTACCAAGATTTTTGCTTATTGCCGAAAAAGCTAGTCTGTACAGCCAGTTAATTTTTCACAACTGGAACAGTTTAGCGAAAAAAGGGGAATTTGGCAATTAAAAACTAAAAAATCACCGCTCTTCATGATAATAATCTAATCGAGGGAAAAACAGCGTCATCATTGTTCCTCCATTCATGGTTGATTTTGCGGTTAAAACGACCCCTAGTTTTTCTGCCAATTTCTTAGCTAAATAGAGGCCTAAGCCAGTGGAATGCTGCTGCGCTTTTCGCCCATTTTCACCAGTAAAGCCCTTATCAAAAATTCGGCCCAGGTCCTCCGGCGGGATACCAACGCCGTTATCCTCCAAAATCAATGAGCTGCCCGCACTTTTTGTTTCGATCGTAATAGTGATCCTACCATTATCCGGCGTATACTTGATTGCATTACTCAATAATTGTCGGAAGATAAATTCGATCCATTTCGCATCCGTCAGAACCTTCGCGTCATTTTCTGTTAACGTCAGTTGCAGATTTTTCTGGATAAAGTAATTTGCTTGGCTGCGAATGATTGGCTGGATAATTTTCTTCAATGAATACTCTTGAATCAAATAATCATTCACGAATTCATCCGAACGAGAATAATAAAGTATCTGTTCCACGTATTCGTCGATTTGCTGAATTTCATTTTGCAGCAGGACAAACTTCTCATCAGGAATATCAAATTCAATCGCGTTTAAAATCAAATCAACTGCTGCCAGCGGCACCTTTATCTCATGAATCCAAGAATCCATATAATCTTTTTGATCCTTTTGACTATTTAATAGCTGCTCCAGCATCAAGTGATGTTCTCGTACCTGCTGATTCACATATTCCTGAATCATCCACTCTTCACTGTTCGTCGCTGACTCAACAAAATGCTGCAAATGAGAATCCTCTTGTTTATCGAATTCCTTATACCACTTTTTTCGCCGATAATAATCGATCGTAAAAAAGAGAAACACTAAAAATAATTGCAGAACCAATAGGTAGCTCAGATTGTCCCAGAAGTTATGCATTTCAGGTGTCAGCCAAACCATAAAAATCAGCAATAGACTTAAAACGGCCCACCCTAATAAAACAAGCAGGCGATCCTTTAAATACTTGATAAATGTCATAGCGGCTCCTTATGGGACAATGTATCCTTGTCCGACCTTCGTTTGAATGTAATCATCAATTCCAGCTTGTTCGATCTTCCGACGCAGACGATTGATATTAACGGTCAGTGTATTGTCATCAACAAAGCGTTCATCATCCCATAAAGCCCGCAACAATTTATCTCGACTTAATATTTTTCCATGCTGCTTCATTAGAATAAAGAGCAGACGGTATTCATTTTTACTAAGATCGACAACTTCATCCTGAATAGTCATACTGCTGTTGTCAATATTCAAGGTGATGCCATTGTGCTCTAATTCCTCACCGCTTTCAGCATAGTTATAAGAGCGGCGCAACAGTGCATTGATCTTTGCAACTAAAATATCCACTTGAAACGGCTTGGTAATATAATCGTCTGCTCCCATGTTCATCGCCATGATTTGATCCATGTTCGTATTCCGGGAAGAAATAAAAATAATCGGAACCTTAGAGACTTCACGAATTTTTTGACACCAATAGTACCCATCGTAAACCGGCAAATTAATATCCAATAACACCAGCTGTGGAGTGATCTGCTCAAATTCCTCAAACACGCTGTTGAAGTCCGTTGTTTGATAAACATCAAATCTCCATTTGGTTAGTTCCTCACCGATCAATTGGCGAATCACCGCTTCATCTTCCACGATCATGATTTTTGCCATTCTATTCCCCCGCTTTCTGTTTCCATCATATCAAAGAACAGAAAAAAAATGAAAGACGATCCTTTTTAAATTAATTTTTCGTAAAATCAATAAAACCTAAATTATCATCGATCATTCCGCCTTCGCCTGATAAACTAAACGTACTCAAACGCGGATTAAACTTGATTGTCATCTCTTCCTGCAGGTCTTCCTTTGAATATCCTTTGATCCAAAAATCACCGATCTCTGATTGAATTTTTTCATCATACGTACTCTTTTCCATTTCCGCCGAAATGATATTGATAGAAAATTGCGTCTGCATATGAATCATCGCATGCTGCGAATACGGTCCTACACCATCTTCAAAAGTTAATAGTAAAATTTTGTCCGCATTTAAGTGTGCAGAAATTTTTTCTTTGGCTGTATCATCAAGTGTAATGTGCATAATTCTCTCTCCTATTCTGGAATCTTTAGTCTTATCTTTTAGTCGCATTCAGTCGCTAGGCTGTCACCTCGCGAAAAGTTGAACTCGCAGCTAACTCCTTTGCGATGAATACATTTTTCTAATCACGCCAAAGCGGGAAGAAAAACTGGCAAAGCCCCTTCATCTGACTCTAATCATCAGACGAAGGGGCCTTTTTTGCAAGTAATCTTACTTATTCAATTGTTGATCCAGCTTCGTTAAATCAAGCTGTGTGTCTTGTGCTAAAATTTCACGAAAGATCGGTAATTGCTTTTGAATTTGATCGGCTTGATCATTCTCCACCTGCATTACCAGTAATGGTTCATGCAGACTCAAGCGTAATAGCATCCAACCTTTTCCAAACGGCTCAGTGACAGAAAAGCGTACGCCCTCCTGGTTTTCAGAATTTTCCGCAAAGCCTGCTTGCTTTGGCAGCTCCGCACGGAATTTCTCGATCATCCGTTGGCCAGCTTCTTTATAATCCTCGCCGCTGATCGTGTAACGAATCTCCAAGGTTTCCACCGGCTGTTCCAGCTCAGCCATCAAATCGGTCAACTCACGATTTTCTTCTTGTAATTTCGGCAGAAGCATCAGTACCTTCGCAATCACATATGCACCATCATCTAAGAAATAGTTCTCTTTAAAAGCTGCGTGAGAGCTGGTCTCAATCGCTAGCTGACAATCAATGCCGTTTTCATTTAGCTCAATCGCTTTATTGATAACATTCCGATAGCCGGAGATGTAACGATATTGCTTGCCGCCTTTTTCTTCAATAAAGTTTTTCAAATGATCGGAGGTCGGTGAGTTGGTCACGATCGTACTGCCCGGATGTTCCTGTAGGACGATTGCGGATAAAACAGCGATCAAATTATTGCGATTGATCATTTGTCCATCTTTTGAAACAATCGCTGAACGATCGACATCCGTATCAAAAATCACACCGAGATCGGCTTGATTAGCCAGCACAGCCTGTTTGATACTCGCCATCGCTTCTTTATTATCAGGATTCGGAATATGATTAGGAAAATGGCCGTCAGGTTCTAAAAACTGTGAGCCGTTTGTATCAGCACCAAGGACAGCCAGTACTTTATCAGCAAAATAGCCTCCAGCACCGTTCCCAGCATCCACAACGATTTTTAGGCCCTTCAATGGTTGTTCACTGCCGCTCTGTTGGATTTTTTCAACAAGATCCGCCGCGTAACGAGACAGCAGATCCGCTTTCTTAACACTTCCAACCGCTGTTTCACCTGCGTCTGTATGGGTCAAAATGTATGCGATATCACTTTTCTCCGCACCGCCGGTTTGACTGAAAATCTTGATGCCGTTGAAATAGAATGGCAAATGGCTAGCCGTCAGCATGATTCCGGCATCGCAGGCGAATTCCTCAAATTGAGTTGCCATAAATAAAGCAGGTGTTGTTGCTAGCCCAAAATCCAAGACCTCACAACCAGCCGCTTCAAAAACTGTGATCATCGCACCCTTTAACTCTGGTCCAGTTAAACGACTGTCATGCCCGATCCCAATTTTAAATGGCCGTTTTACCCCTTTATCTGCCAGCCAATTAAGAATGCCCTTCGCAATCAGCTGTGCTTCCTCAGTACCTAAGTTTTTTACTTTATCCTCAGCGTTGATAGCGATTCCACGAATATCTGAACCATTTTGCAATTTTGTTAACTCCATTGACGAAATCCTCCTCATTCATATTCTTATGCTGTATCCCCTCCAACCAAAATAGCTGTATAGCATAAAGTTGAAGCGGTACCCTTTGATCCTACTTTTAGTTCATTATACCAAAAATCCCGGAAAAGAAAGCCTTTTCCGGGATTTTTTATCAATTTAAGTAATTCTTACTCTTTTAAATGACACGTGATTGCGGGTTCTTTTTAGCCTGCCGCTTCTTCTGCCAGCGAATTCTCCATGTGACCAGACGATCCATTACAAAGGTCAGTCCTTTGAATAGCCAATAAATCCCAAAGGTTAGAGGGATCACAAAAAATAAATTGCGATTCCAAAGCTTGTCAAACTCAAAGAAGGCTCTAAAGAATAGATAGCAGCTTAGATATGCCGTACTCAATAATGCAATCAGCGCTATTTTCTTCTTATCCAACGGAAAGGAGACCTTGTATAAAACAAGCAGTCCTACACAGCCCGTCAAAAAGACTGACATTGTTGATGTCGCCTGATAATCCAAATCAAACAGCACATTCGCCAATTGAATGATCATTACTGCACTGACTACTGTCAACGCTCCAGGTAAAGAGACGCGTAAAATATTATTCAAGAAATCGCCTTTGATTCGCTCATAGCTAGGCTTCAGAGCCAAGAAAAAGGAGGGAATCCCAACAGTCAACGCATTGATTGGAGTTAATTGCACCGGCTCAAAAGGATAGGGACTCGCAATAATCATAAAGATTACAGCTAATACTAGCGAATAGATTGTTTTGACCAAATACATTGATGCTACACGCTCAATATTATTGATGACGCGCCGACCTTCGTTTAAAACATTCTGCATCCGGGCAAAATCCGAATCCAGCAAGATAACATCTGATGCCGCTCTGGCTGCACTGCTCCCGTTCGCCATCGCTACACCAATATCCGCTTCACGCAAAGCCAATACATCATTAACACCATCACCAGTCATGCAAACCGTATGATTGACCTTCAACGCTCGAATCAAGGATTGCTTTTGCTTTGGAGTGACCCGACCAAAGACAGTCGTGTGATTTGCCAAGGCGTTATAATCAATAGGCTCCTCTAAGCTAGACATATCGACAAACGCTTCAGCATTTTTTATTCCGGCTTTTTGAGCGATTTTTGACACAGTTAATGGGTGATCTCCCGATATAACTTTCAATTCTACCTCTTGTTTAGCAAAATAGCCGAAAGTCGTCCGGGCATTCTCCCTTAAATTATCTGAGATGATCAACGTTGCAAGCAGTCGTGGTTCATAGACTAGCTCCTCTTCTAATACTCCCGGGTATTCCACTAAAACCAGTACACGCTGCCCATCTTCCAGATATGGCTGAATCTTAAGCTGCCTTTCAGGCGACATCTCGTTGAAAATAAATTCTGGCGCACCGAATGCAAAGCTGCCTTGATCCTTAAAAGTCACACCGCTCCATTTTCGAGCAGAGGAGAATGGGACAATCTTCTCTGCTTGCCACTTATTAGTCGGCGGAAAAGCCTCCCGCAATGCTTTTGCTGTCGCATTTTGATCCTTTAAGTGATCCATCAAAGCACTCATAATCGCGTTTAGCCGATTCTCAGAAATATCCTCAAGCAGAGCCTCCTCGAATTTCAACGTCCCATCAGTGATCGTCCCAGTCTTGTCTAAACAAATCACGTCTACTCGGGCTAATGTTTCAATCGAAGGCAAGGCCTGGACCAATACTTTCTTTCGTGCTAAATTCGCCGCTCCCACTGCAAAAGCAACACTGGTCAATAGCATCAATCCTTCAGGTATCATACTGACTAACGCCGCAACTGTTCCTAGAACAGCCTGCTTGATGGAATCCGAAGCTTGATATTGACTGTAAAAAAGACCTAAACCTACAGGAATGATCACAACCGTCAAAACCGCGATCATGCGGCTCAAAACTTTCGTCAATTCTGAATTGCCTGACTTTTTAGTTTTTGCTTCGCTGGTCAGATGCTCTGCAAAATTATCACTTCCGACAGCCGTTCCTTGATAAAAGCATTCACCCGCGGTCACGAAGCTGCCGCTGAATAACTTATCACGCATGGCTTTTTGCACACGATCTGCCTCACCAGTCAGCAGCGACTCGTCGACTTCTACACCCTCACCAGACAATAAATTCCCATCTACAGGAACTTGATCCCCATTGCGCAAATAAAGAATATCCCCTAAGACAATCGCTTCCTGATCAATCTGCTGCAATCGACCATCTCTTAACACGACCGCTTTGGTCTTGGCTAGGACCGACAATTTGTCGATCGTATGCTTTGCTCGTAATTCTTGGATGATCCCGATCAACGTATTGATGACTACTACGCCGAAAAATAGTGTATTCTTGGGCGAACCGACTAACAACACCAGCAAAGCCAACACAAAGTTGAGAATATTAAAGATATTGATCGTATTTTCTTTAATAATTTCTTTGTCTGACTTTAATAGATTCTCTTCGACCTGATTGATCTGTCCTTCCTCTATTTTTCGCTGGACCTCAGCTGCTGTTAATCCCGCTAGTTCTGCAGGGATCTCCACATGATCAAAATTTTCTTCCACCGTTTGAATGTCTTCCTTTTTCTTCATCCGGTTTCACCTCATCTCATTTGTCACTAACGCTGTTTTACAGCGATAAATTATGTTATTTTCTCTATTATTATCTTAACACGACTTGCTTTTTAAGTCGGTATTGCGCTCTGAAAGCTGGTAGCTTTTAAACTATTTTTGAAACATTACCCTTTTCGAGAATAAAAAAAGCCGCAGCAGACTGCGACTTACTTTTGAACCGCATAGACATAATGCAGCATTTCTACTTCACGATAATACTTCATCACTTCCCCACGAAAAGTCATGCTATTTCTCGCTGCTACTTTTTGCGAAGCTGTATTGGTATCCCGAATAATCGAAAAAACTTCTTCGGCCTTTACTTCTTCAAAGGCATACTTTTTACAGGCTCTTGCCGCTTCGATAGCGTACCCTTTATGCCAAAATGCCCGTTGAAACAAATAACCAATTTCTAAAACCGGCTTACTGTCGAAATTCTGCCAAGTCAACCCGCATTGACCAATCATTTCCTCTGTTTCCTTTAGTATAACCGCTCACAGACCAAAACCGTCACGGCGATAATTGGCGAGTTGTTTATCCAGCCAATCTTGAACCTCCTTATCATCGAAGGCCCCTTCATAGGCGTACATTGTTTGATCATCCTGTAAAATTTTGCTCAATGAGCCTATATCCGATTGCTGCAGCTCACGAAGATAGAGTCTTTCCGTTTCGATCATCCTTGTTTGTACTCCTAACATAACCAGCTTAGCTTTGTTGACAAGCTGGCATCTATAACAAAGCGAAGTAGTCTTCTCTTTGTTCCCTATATGCTTGGCCCTCCATTCACTTAGTCGGTGAAAGGCTGGCATGACAAAAAACATGCCGCAGAGAATTCACGGCATGTTTCGTCTTAAATATCTTTTGGTACATAAAAACTGCGATTATCCAATCCAAAAATGCGCTCCGTATACGTTCCCGGTTCAGCATTCTTCACAGCACTGGACATCATTTGCATCGACGCATCGATATTATCGATTTGATGCAGGATCTCTGCTTCCATAATACGCGGGCGCACAGGTGAGCCGTACTCTAAAAGACCGTGATGCGACAATACCATGTGACGCAAGACCACGATATCTTCATCTGCATCATTAATCTTCAATTCAGCACAGGCTTTGGTAATCTCTTCATCAACTAAAACAAGATGACCAACAAGATTTCCTACTACTGTATATTCAGTCGAGGAAGGTCCTGTCAACTCAATCACTTTCCCTAGATCATGGATGATAATGCCGGCATAAAGCAGGGAAGCATTTAATTGCGGATATTCTTTCACGATCGCCTTCCCTAAACGCAGCATCGTTAATGTATGGAAGGCCAAACCACCAGCAAAGGCATGATGATTGCGTTTAGCCGCCGGAAACTCAAAGAATTCCTTTTGGTATTTGTTCAGCAAGAAACGAACGATCCGGTTCCAATGAGCATTGGTGATCTCGAATAATGTTTTGTTGAACTCTTCTTCCATTTCTTCACGCTTGATGGGCGCACGCTCCATATAGAGAGCAGGATCATTCGGTTCATCTGGTTTAGTGGTACGCAGATGCAGGATTTTGACCTGTGGATTGCCTTGATACATTTCCCGCTTGCCGTTTAGCAAAACGACCTGACCCGCTTTGTAGCGTTTGATCTCTTCTTCAGAGGCATCCCAAAACTTACCATCGATCGCTCCAGATGTATCTTGGAACGTAAAAGCGATAAATTTTTTGCCATTTTTCGCTAAGCGGACATCGGCATTTTTAATCAGCACATACATTTCAAATTGCTCATCGACTGTTAATTCTTTGATTTTTTTCATCGTTGGACTCCCTTCAATTCCCAGACTGGCTGGTGAAGCTCTTGGTAATAGCTTACCATTTCTTGGTCAGATGACAAACATATGACTTGATAATTTTGACTAAATTGCTGTAATAATTTAGCGAATTGGTATTTCCGCTGATGATCATAATGCAGCCAGCCGTCATCAATAATAACTGGACACAGCGGATGTTTTTGCTGCAAAGCTAAATAGGCAAATCGGAAAGCCATGATGACCTGATCTTTGGTTCCAGTTGAAAGATGATAAATACTCAACTGATCAATCGTTAACACCCCTTCTGAAAAATCCAATCGGCTATGGGCATTATTCGTCAGCTCTTGAAAATAGCTGGTCGCCTTCTTCAATAGCTCGGGCAGCTGCTGCTCGGATAGTTCTGTTGCGATATCCTGCAGCAATTGATTCTCCAATTTCGCTACCGCATAATCCGTTGTTAATTTTTCAATCAATGCCCGTTGTTGAGTCGCTTGCTGATATAGACTGTCCAGTGTGCCATCCGCCTGCATTTGCTGGATTTGCAAACGAGACCGCTGTTCCTGTTCTTGCAGCTGATGCAGCTGCATTTCGCCTGTTTGAATCTCCTGCTGTAAGATACGCAGAGCGTCTTCAATTTCTGCAAGTGTCGTTTCCTGTTCAAATAGCGGGGCCACCGTTTCAGTCAATTCTCTTAAACGTGTTTGTTTTTGGACTACTTCTGATTCTCGCTGTAAAAATGCGGGTATTTCTGAAGGATAGGCCAAACGGACCTTTTCCAATAAGACTTGATGCTGGTCCAATAACTGCTGCTGTTGCTTCTGCGCTTCATGAATTCGCTGCTGCAGAACCGTATTTTCTTGATACGTCTGAGCGAAACGAATCTGCTCCATCTCCTTCGCAAATTGCTCCAAAGTCGATAGTTTCTCTGACAGATTTTTTTCATGCAGCGGCAGCCATTCTGCCAAAAATTCAAATCCTTGTTCCTGATGCATCAAATTTTGACGCAGAACCGATTGACGCAGTTGAAGCTCTTCGTGTGCCTGCAATTGCGCCAAATAGTTTTGAGCTCGCTGATTCTCCTGTACCACCGCAAATTCATTCTCAGCGCCGCTCAGATTTCTTTGACGCAGCTCGTTTTGAATCTGATCAAGCAACTGTTGGGAAACGCGTTGGCCCTTTGCGACTTTTTCTGTCATCTCGGCTGTCTGACCTTCGTAAACATCCAGCTGGCCGAGTTTCTCCTGCCAAGCATCTTTGTTCGCCGGCTTACTCTGCTTCAACAATCCGCCTATCCCACAAGCTGCGGATGCAACTATCACAATATAGCGCAAAGGCGCAGGAAGTAAAAACGCGGCTACCAACCCCAGCCCAGCTGCGATAAACAGCCACGGCGGATTCTTTTTGCGATTAAAAAGTTCTGGATGCTTTTGTTCATAAGCATTCAGACTCGCTTCCGCTTGATCCCGCTGCTCTTTGATTAAACGCAAGCGAATTTCCTGCTCCTCCAGCTTTTTTTGCTGGGATTGCAGTGGTGCAAAAAGTGTTTGAATTGCTTGCTCGTCAGTAAAAGGGCGCGGTGGATGTTGCTGCCAGCTGATAGGCGTCTCATTTGTTTGTGTCAATTTGACCGCGATCCGCTGTTCTTCATCCAGCATCCGAGTGATCGCAACTTTTTCAGCTAATAGCTGTTGAATGCGCTGCTCATTTTCTAAGTAAAAATAATAGCGCGCCGACTCTTGATTGCCGCTATGCTGCTGCAATGCCGCATGCAATTTCTCCTGCTCTTTCATCAATTGCTGGTATTCTTGATAGAATGCTTGCAGACTGGCTTGTTCTTCTTCGTTGGCTGATACCTGCAAATCTGCTTTTTGCAATTCTAGAAGTTCAGCATAGCTCGCCCAGTTCATACGCTGCTGCTCTAAAACTAATTGCCGTTCCTGCAAATTCCGATTCTTCGCGGCTTGCTGCGTGACCGCTCGCTTCTCCTCATCCGCCTGACGAACCAACTGCTGAAAGCCAGCCTCCTGTGCCTCTTTTTCTTTGATTTTTTGCTGCAGGATTTGATAGCTCTGCAACACCTGATTCAAGGGCTGTTTTCGTCCACGGGGGCGATAAATCCCTTCATACTTGTTTTTCAGCTGGATACGCTGCTCAAATAGCTCATTGCTGCCAGACAACCCTAATGAAATCAACGCTTCATGCAGATTTTCTTCGCTTAATACATCCAGCTGTTGAAGCTGTTCCTGTTGGAAGGTAAAAACCTGACGAAAAAGCGGCTGATTCAAAGGATAAAGTATTTTTTCCAGTAATTCTTCTTCACCCTGCTGGCCATCTTCCAGCCAAACTTTGGCTTTTCCTTTATTTTTTGCTTTATACCGCTCGATTGTCACTACTCCATAAGTTGGATGAACGATTAATAAGCGGCCGCCAAACCCGCTGCCGTCATTTGGGGTGTAGTCCTGTCCTTTTTTTCGCTTCGTCGGAAAGCCGAATAAAATCGCTTGGATAAACTGGTACAGCGTTGATTTTCCCGCTTCATTCAAGCCATAGACTAATTGATTTTTCGCTTCAAACAGGAACGTTTGCTGACGCCACTTGCCAAAGCTCGTAATCTCCGCTTTTTTAATCCACATCGGCAGCCCTCCTAAATTGATAGCTTTGACGCATTTTTTGCTCTAATAATGCCACTGCATCTGCTCTAAATTCGTGATCCATCAAGTGATGGAGCTGTGGGTTCTGGTCCAACTCACTCAGTAATTCATTAAAAATTGGAGGGGCTTGATAGGTCATAATCAGCTGATCAACCAATTCTTTATCAACAGCCAGATAAGGCCGTTCAGTCGGCTGCTCTGATAACGTCAATTGCCATAGACAAATCTCTTGCGCAACCTCCTCCTGCAGAGCCTCCAATAATTCACCTGAAGCTAATTGATAAGCCAATTCTTCTCCCAGATTTTCAGTATCACTTAATTCTAAATGCAGTAAAGTCGGCAAATTCACCGTTAGCTTACGCACCAATGAAAAAATTTCCCGCGGGTGACGAACCGCTGCCAAAGACAATGTCCGTTTTTCCCAACGAACGGCTTCAACAGAAATGGATTTAGGAATCAATTGATTCCCTTGGCTTTCTACTAAGGTCACACCAGTCAGATTTGTTTCCTTTTGTGTATGGCCCTGAGGTGTACCCGGATAGATAATATAAGGTTGCTGCGACAAAACCTGCGGCACATGGATATGACCTAGCGCCCAATAATCATAGCCCTTTGATACTAGCTGGGTAAGCTGAAATGGGGCATAGGGCATTTGTCCGCCATGATACATCCCTATCTGAAAATCAACAGCTTGTTTGTGAGGGAATTTTTCAACCATTGCAGCTTCGATCGTGGGATGTTGATAACTAAAGCTCGTAATACCGACCTTTTCTCCTGCACCAGTCCGGAACGTTTTCGTTTCAACTTGTTCCGTATTGAAACGTTGGATGTTATCTGGAAAAGCAAACCAATAACGGTCGGCTTGATAAAAATCATGATTGCCGAAATTCATAAAAACTGGGATCGACGCTTCATCTAAGCGAGCCATTTCTTGAAAGAAATAACGCTGTGTTTTTAAGGTAGGCCGATTTTGATGAAAGGTATCTCCAGCCAATAAAATGAAATCGACGGCCTCTGCAATCGCTGTATCTACAATATTTCTTAGCATTTTCTGATTGGCAGCTGCCAATTGTTCTTGAAAATGCTCTGGCACAGCGATCAGCCCTTCAAAGGAACGATCTAGATGCAGATCAGCTGCATGTAGGAATTTCATTTATTTCTCCTCCTAGTCCTAGGAATTAATTTCAGGAAAACCAGTCGTTCCCCTTCATTATTGAAAATGTCGAACCGATTTCCAATCCCATTTATTTTACCATAAAAAAACGAAAACTTGTTCGCTTTTTGCTGGTGCGATAGATTTTTCAACTTAAAAAACACTTTATTGTTTTCACTTTTTCCTTTCATAAGTCGCCCGTGGAGCTCTCTTCGAAAAAGTTCCTTAACTCCTCACCTTGATCTCTCATTAGACAACTGACGAAAGCTCAATACGCCAAAAAAAGCTGCGACGCAGATTCACGTCGCAGCTTCTAATTCAAATTAACCTTCGTACAATTCACGAATTGGAGTCATGATGATACGGTTCAAGTCATTGATGATCACGCTGAAGGCTTGTTCTTTCACCATTAATTCGTTGATCAATTCTTCTTGTTGAACCTTTTCAGCTAAAGCTTGGGCTTGAGCAGCATCTTCGTCGCTGAAGTCTTCCCCGCGCATTTGTTTTTCTTGTAAGCTTTGTTGGAATGCTTGGAAATCTTTGAACGCTGCATACGCTGCTTCATTTTTCTTTAATTCCGCAAAAGCTTCTTCTAAAGATTTAAATTCTGGTAGTTCGCGGATTTCGCGTTCCAATCCGTTCGCTGAATCGTAAATATTTGCCATTTTTTATTCCCTCATTTTCTATAAAAGTTACTGTTCTATTGTAACATGAATGGAAACGGGTTCACACCCTAATTTCCTGGTTGATACTGCCGCCACAATTCCTGGCCTTTTTCCTTCAGTTTATTGGCACCTTCTTTGGCTTTTTCGAAGAAGTTTGCTGCACCTTCGCTAGCCTTTCCGCCAATATCTTTCAGGTCCTCCCGCCATTTACTTGAATCCCCATTTTGAGCACCTTGGTTCACCTCGTCAGCCGCTACCACTTTTCCGCCTGTCGCATAAGCATCTGCCACATCAAATGAGTATTGGCCGGCATATGGCAAGATCGATTCAGCTTCCGCTCTGAAGACCTGACCGACCTCTGATCCACTGGTTCCGCTCAAATAATGAGTCTCACTGACTTTTTCAAAACCTAACCAAGTAGAGATCACGACATTCGGTGTATACCCTACGATCCACTGGTCGTTGACCTTATTCGCATCAAAGTTGGTTTCAGTCGTTCCTGTTTTACCAGCAACAGTAAAACCAGCAGGAGCTGCTTGAGCAGCTGTTCCGTTTGAAAAGGTTCCTAAGAGCATGCTAGTCATTTCGTTGGCAACTTCCTTTGAAATCACCTGCTCATATTTTGGCGAGCTGTTATCTTCAATTACAGCACCCGTTGAATCAATGACTTTTGTAATCAAGTGTGGCTGGTAAACTTTTCCTTCATTCGCAAAGGCGCCATAAGCCGCGGCCATTTGCATTGGAGAAGTTCCTTTTTCTAATCCGCCTAGTGCTAAGCCGTAATATTTATCTGACTTGCTCAATGGGATACCGAACTCTTCAGACTTGTTGTAGCCCTTATTCAAGCCGATCTCATGCAGCAACCAGACTGCCGGCAAGTTCAAGCTTTGGGCAACCGCTTGATACATCGGTACTTCCCCTTGATACGTGCCATCATAGTTTTTCGCTTTGTAATAAGATTGCGGCTCGTCCTTTAATACACTGTCCGGCTTATAACCGGCTTCTAGTGCGGATGAATAAACACTCAGCGGCTTCATCGTCGAGCCAGGTGAACGCTGCATTTGTGTCGCAAAATTATAGCTGCGGAAGATATGCTCTCCTCGTCGACCAACTAGAGCCTGAACACCGCCTGTTTTAGGATCCATCGCAACTGAAGCGGACTGCGGCATCGCACCATCCGCTGCATTTGCAGGGAAGTTTGCATTGTTATCATAAACAGCTTCCATTTGCTTTTGATAATCCTGATCCAATGAAGTATAGATTTTATACCCCTTGTTCAATAAGTCCTTCTCAGACATTCCATAACGCTCTACTGCTTCATCGATCACAGCATCAAAATAGGAAGGATAACGATAACCTGCATCCGCCGAAGAATACGTATTGTTCAGTTCCGCACCAAGATCAACAGCTTTTTCCTGGTCCTCTTGCTCTTTGGACAACTTGCCATTTTCTACCATCACTGAAAGTACAGTATTTCTTCGGTTTACAGCATTTTCTAAATTGTCGATTGGATTATAAATACTTGGGCCCTTCAGCATTCCAACAATCGTGGCAGCCTCTCCAACCGTCAATTGATTCGCATCTACACCGAAATACTTTCTGGCCGCATCCTGAACACCCCAAACACCGTTACCAAAGTAGGAGTTGTTCAAGTACATCGTTAAAATTTGGTCTTTATCATATTTCTTTTCAATTTCAATCGCCATGAAGATTTCTTTGGCTTTTCGCTCGAATGTTTGGTCTAAGCTTAAGTAAGCATTCTTTGCTAACTGCTGAGTCAAGGTACTTCCCCCGCCGGTAATATGGCCGGAAGTCACCAGACCTAGAGCGGCCCGCGCGATCCCTTTGATATCAAATCCATGATGACTGTAAAAGTTTCGATCCTCTGTGGAAACCACCGCATCCTTTAAATAAGGGGATATCTGATCACTTTCAACATAGGTTCCTTTTTGCCCATAAAGAGATCCTGCCTGTTCATTCTTCTTATCATAAATAACGGTCGATTGCTTCAAGCTGGATTGCAATGTCTCTACATTAACCGATTTTGCCAAGAAAAAGAGATAGACACTCATTACTAAAACAACCACGAGGGTTAATAAAAGCAAGATTTTATTAATATGGTATTTTTTCCAAATACGTTTGCGCCAATGATGAAAACGAATCAAGTATGGCTTGATCCATTGCCAAAAAGTTTTTGTCCCACTGCGGAACTTCTGCCAAAAAACTTTCGCACCATTTTTAAATTTGCGCCAAAATTCCTGAAAATCCATTTTTTGATCTCCATTCTATTCAAAATTCAGACACAGTGTATCACAAATTGCCTATTTAAGGCTTGGGACCTGAGACTGATACACACTTGAGAGTATTCTAGCATGCACTCACAAGGAAAAGCTGATTTTTTTCTTAAATATCCGTTAAAAGTGATACAATAGGCCGGACGATCCCTTATTTTACTTAATAAAATAAAAGAACCAGCACTATCCTCTTACTTTCAAACTCGCTAATTCCTTTCGTATTTTTATTACCTTAGCGAAAAAAGCAGATGTGTTTGAGAATTCACTAGCCTCTTTATTTGAAAATTTATACTTTTATTACAGATTACCGCATCCGTGCAGTATCTAAGTTAGCTGATTATTCATTTGAAGCAGCCCCCTATTAATTGGAAAAGGAGTAATTTAATGAAATTCACCATGACTATGCCTGATCACTCGATTGAAATGTCGGTCAAAGAGCTGTTAGAACAAGAATGGCTGGTACCACGAAAAGTTCGCCACTTCATTCGAACACGCAAAGGCATCTTGATCAACGGAGAAGCCTGCCATTTTCAATCATTGGTTCATCCTGGCGATATTATCACCCTCACTGTTGAAGCGAGCGATTACCCCGAGCGAAGCATACATTTGGGAGATAAGAACCAAATCAAGGTTCTTTATGAAGACGAGCACTTAATCATTGTTAATAAACCTTACGGTATGAAGACCCATCCAAACCAACCCGATGAACAGGATACTTTGCTGAACCATTTAGCCGCCTATTTAGCACCGGACTTTCAGCCACACGTCGTCCACCGGCTGGATAAAGAAACGAGCGGCGCGATTTTATTTGCTAAAAACCCATTCGTGCTGCCGATTTTAGGTCGCCTGCTGGAACAAAAAAGTATCTATCGCCGCTATCAAGCCATCGTTCACGGCTCACTCAAGAAAGAGCTGACCATCAACAAAAAGATTGGACGAGACCGCCATGATCGGCGGAAGCGGCGGGTTGATCCTAAAGGGGGAAAAACAGCAATCACTCATGTAGCCGTTGCGAAACAATTAGCCAATCAAACAGCTGTTTTCTGCCAGCTAGATACAGGAAGAACCCATCAAATCCGCGTCCATTTAGCTAGTATCGGGCATCCATTGGTCGGTGATCCTTTATATAGCAAGCGGCCTAGCGGGCGTTTAATGCTGCATGCCTATGAACTGCACCTGATTCATCCATTTACCAGTCAAAAAATAGCTGTTAAAGCCATACCGGGATTGTGGTAATCTTTTGCAGGAACGAAGGGCGAAGCTTACGCAAAAAAGTCCGTTCGTGAAGCCGACATCATCTTTTACAAATTAAAAAAAAGCCCAAGTCATTGCGACTTGGGCTTTGAGTGATCTTAATCTTAGTACCAACCGTTTGCTTGCCAGAAAGCTTGCGCGCCTTCCCATGAGCCGTAACGAGAAGTTACATATTGATCAGCAACACGTTCTTGGTTTGCTTCAGAATAGTCACCGTTTAAGTATGAAGCAGATAATTGGTAACGTCCGATGTACTGACCGTTAGTAGCTGCGTAAGAGCCGCCTGATTCACGTTGAGCGATCCATTCTTTCGCTGATGAAGTTGTCGCTGCAGATGCTGCTGGAGCTGCTTCTGTTTGTTGTACGGGTGCTGCTTCTTGCACTGGCGCAGCTTCTTGTACTGGAGCCGCTGGTGTAGCTTCTTGTGCTGCCGCAGTTTCTTGAACTGGTTCAGCCGCTTGTGCTGGAGCCGCTTCTTCTTGTTTAGCTGCTGGAGCTGCTTTACCTTCGCTGTCAATCGTTAATTCTTGACCTGCAAAAATCATGTTCACGTTAGAAATTTTGTTTGCTTTTGCAATTGCATCTACTAAGCTGTCATTACCAGCAAACTTGTGAGAGATTTTTGATAAAGTATCTCCTGCTTCTACAGTATAAGTTTCTGAAGCGTGCGCATCTGTAGCTCCCATCGCTAAACCTGCACCTGCTGCTAATACTGTACTAAAAAGAAATGTTTTCCCTAATTTCATTATGTAACTTCCTCCGATTTTTCTTATGTCTTTTTTCTTCTGTCTTCTTGACTACGAGTGCTACTTTACCATCCTTTTGTGTTTCATGGGTAATATTAATGTAACAGTTCATTACAATAACATAAAACTATGTAACAAAACGCCTCGCAGTGTGTCATTTTGAAATATATCACTTTTATCTTTATCTGACAAAACCCAGTGTTGAAGCCTGTTCCGTCGAATGTAACTGTTTTATTCTTGTATTACAAAAATTATCTTTAGAAACATTGCAATCTTTTTGTAAAGAAAAACAAGAAAATAAACTTGTTCTTTTTGAATTATTTTGCAAATATTTCTTATTGAATTTGAATTGAACTATTGATTTATAATAAAAAAAATACTCCTGCTTGTTAAAAAAGCAGAAGTATTTCTTATTTGATTCTTAGACGACGACGCCATTTTTTTGCCTGAGAGCCCACTAATTTATCAATCAAACGAATTTTCAAACCCAAATAGAAATAAACCAGACCACCAGCACCTGCAGTCAATAGACAAACAATCAATGCTGGAAAACGGGATGCCGGATCAAATACGAGATAGCTTAGCTGACGAACTACAATAGCGACGATCAGCATCAAAATCGTTAAGATCAAAATCAGCACACAGCGGCGAAAAGCCAGCTGATAGTTCGCATGAACCACTCTTCGCAGTTTCCACAAACACAAACCACAGGTGAAACTCAAACCAATAAACGTAGCGACCAGAGGACCATATACCTCCAGCAATTGGATCAATGGTCTTTGGATCACTATTTTTAACAGCAGGCCAGCGAACCAATACCTCACAGCAATCCGACTGTGGGAGATTCCTTGCAGCGTCGTGGACAGCATCATGAACAAGGCCGATACCAAACCAGTCCAGCAGGCGACAACCAAGACACGGCTTCCAAGAAGATCGGCTGAATAAAAGACTGTATTCAAAGGATAAGCCAATAGCATCATGCCAAAAACTGCCGGCAGCATAATATAAGCAAACAGTTGAATATTTGTATTCACCAGCTTCGCTAGCTCAGGTCTGCGTCTTTGAGTAAAAAGCTCCGTCAGCATCGGCAAGCTCGTTAATGCTAAAGAAGTGCCTAATGCGACTACGACCATTGTCAGTTTATCTGGGTTTGCACTGAAAAGTGCATATAACGCAACTAATTGCTCATGACTATAGTTCGTATTAGCAGCCATTGTATGAATAAAGGTCACTTGATCAATCAACTTATAAAAGGTGATCCCGCTGCCTAGTAAAATGAACGGGATGGCCTGCCGTATGGTTTCGATCAATAATTTCTTCGTATCGATCGTCACTTTGTCTAAGCTATGCTCTACCTGCAGGTCATCGCGTTTGCGCTCTTTGAACCAATAAAAAAGCAGAACAGCATAGGAACCAATCATCCCCACCGAAGCAGCGAACGTTGACTGGATCACCGCACTCAAGTAATCGCCCTTCATGACCTTCATAATGATGAAGACACTTAAAAGCATATACAAAACACGAAGCGCTTGTTCCACCAATTGTGAAATCGCTGAAGGCCGCATATCTTGCTGCCCTTGAAAATATCCTCTTAAGACACTCATACATGGAAAAGCAACGACTGCAATACTCAAGGCCTGGATCACTGGAATCAATGCACGGCCGCCACCAGATAAGCTAGCCAGTAAAGGTGCCGTAAAAAACATCACACCGCCAAAAATAATCCCTAAAATCGCTGTTACCTGCAGAGCTTTGATAAACAATCGACGACTCGTTCGATATTCTCCCATCGAATTATAGCGGGCCACCTGCTTGGCGATTGCTCCTGGCAATCCCGCCGTAGAGATCATCATGAACAAGGCATAAAAGGTATAACCCATATTAAATAGTCCATTAGCAGCACGGGCATTTTCACCCATCCAGGCATACCAAGGAATAATGTAGATGGCACCCAGCAGCCGCGAAAATATACTTCCGATTGACATCCAGGCCGAACCTTGAATCATCTTTTCCTGGTAGCTCAGATCACTTGGTCGTGTCTCTTTCATGGTCTCCTCCTAAAAAAAACGTTACCCTTATAGTAAAGCTAAATCACACTTCTGACAATCACTCTTTACTTTTTCTCCTACTGAGCTATGCTATAATAGCCTAGACTATATATTGGAGGTCTCTACATGCTGACACTTACCCAAATCCAACAAATTCTTGAAAAAGAAAATCTCTTACGGGAATTCATCACACCAACGCGTTGGACGTTGAGTGCGCCCTTTGACAAAAGCTATCAAAAAATTTCTTACGACTCACGTGAAGTCGATAGCAACACACTTTTTTTCTGTAAAGGAAATAATTTTCAACAACGCTTTTTAGAACAAGCTTTAGCAGATGGTCTAACGAGCTACATCGCCGAACAGCCCTATGAGGTGCCGGCAGAATTAGCGATCATTGTAACAGACATTCGCCAAGCGCTGGCTGTTCTGAGCATGGCCTTTTACGATTATCCGCAGGAAAAATTGAAACTGATCGGAATTACTGGTACCAAAGGCAAAACTACTGTCGCTTATTTCACGAAACAAATTTTAGATATCGCGACAAATAAAAAGACCGCACTTTTATCTACCTTAAATACAACACTGGACGGCGTAACCTTTTTCAAATCAAAACTTACGACGCCAGAATCACTGGACTTGTATCGAATGATGGCGGAAGCTGCAGCCAATGGCATGACACACCTGGTCATGGAAGTATCTTCGCAAGCTTATAAAGTAGCGCGGGTCTATGGCTTGACCTTTGACGTAGGGCTTTTCCTAAATATTTCCCCTGATCATATAGGGCCAATCGAACACCCGACTTTTGAAGATTACTTCTATTGTAAACGTCAATTAGTCGCAAATTCCCGCCAAGTCATTCTGCAGCACGAAATCGATCACTTCGAGCTATTACAAGAATTAGCGGAAATAAAAAACATTCCCGTCATCACGTACGGAAATGAAGCAGCGGATTATTATGTAAAACCTTTGGAACATCCATTGGCTTTTTCCTTGTCAAGTTCAACGGATCAATACCATTTAAATGGGAGCTACCAACTCTTACTAGCTGGTGACTTTAATAAAGAAAACGCAGCTGCCGCCTTGATTGCAGGCGCCTTAGTGGGTGCTGATCAAAATGCAGGCCGTCAGGGATTGGCAGAAGCATTGGTTCCTGGCCGAATGAACCTGCTGCTAAAACCAAACGGAGCTCATATCTATGTAGACTATGCTCACAATTATCTGAGTATGAAATCATTGCTGGCCTTCGCGAAAGAGCAGCATCCAGATGGACAACTGCTTGTTATAACTGGATCAACTGGGAATAAGGCAGAATCTCGCCGCGAAGGTTTAGGTCAGGCAATCGGTGAATATGCCGATTGCGCTGTTTTGACCAGCGACGATCCCAATTTTGAAGATCCTAAAAAAATCGCAAATGAAATCGAACAAAGTATCCAAAACGCGCATGTCCATGTTCAGTTTGAAGCAGACCGTAAAAAAGCCATCAAAGAAGCTATCCAAAATGCTGGTCCGAATGATGCCATCATTTTAGCCGGTAAAGGAACAGACAAATACATGACTGTTAACGGGAAAGATCTTCCTTATGAAGGCGACTACCATCTAGCAGAAGAATTTATTAAAGACTAACGGGATTATCCGTTAGTCTATTTTTATACTCTTACTGATAAGCTCTGCCTCAGTAAAGATCTCTTCAATTAACGTTTTCGCTGGCTTTACCTGTGTAAGCAGCCCTGCAATCTGTCCTGTCATAATCATTCCTTGTTGGATCTCACCCGCATCTGCTGCTCGCTCTAAGGCAGCTAGAGAAAAAGCGTCGTTAGTATGTTCTTCAGTCAACTGGTTCTTCAACCCGCGCAGCGCTCCGCCTTTGGCTTTCCGAATTACTGTTGTCGCGGTGTCGTCAGCCTGCAAAATCGCCTGCTGATAATTGTCGTGAATTGGGCATTCCGTTGCTGTCAAAAAAACCGTTCCCAGCTGTACTCCTCGTGCCCCTAGTGCAAACGCCGCAGCCATCCCACGTCCATCACCGATTCCGCCTGCTGCAATAACCGGTATAGTGACTGCCTGAGTGACCTGAGGAATCAATGCCATTGTAGTCGTCTCTCCAATATGACCACCAGCTTCCATTCCTTCTGCAATTACACCATCTGCCCCTAGCTCCTCCATTTTCTTAGCCAACTTCACCGAAGGAACGACCGGAAAAACTTTGATCCCAGCCTGCTTTAAGCTTTCCATATAAGGTCTTGGTGTTCCGGCACCAGTCGTTACGATCTTGACTCCCTCTGTAATCAATACTTCGACCTGCTCCGAAATAGTTTCCATCTGGAGCATCAGATTGACCGCAAAAGGTTTTTCCGTGCGTTTCTGCGTCTCACGAATTTGTTCCCGCAATTCTTCTCCACTCAGTCCGCCTGCCGCAATAATTCCTAGTCCACCTGCTTCTGATACAGCACTAACTAATGGATAACGGGCAATATGGGCCATCGCTCCTTGAAAAATCGGATACTGGATACCAAGTAAATCGGTGATTCTTTTCATAGCAGTTCCTCATTTCTTTTTCTTTCTAACATAGTTGACGATCGTGCTCCTTACGATAGCTTAGCTAAGGGATAGTCATTTTCTAATTTTAACTATATACTAAATTCAGAATGATCACACGAACAAGTTTACAAGTAAGTTAACTAAAAATAGATTAGGACATTGGCTATGAAAATAGAGGACGATTTTTTGAAACTTCAAATAACTACCCAAGAAATGCTCAGAACATTAATGGTTGGATTAACTGGTATGATCAGCATTGCCGGCATCATCGGTTACATTTCCTACGTACTTTTCCAGCTATTCAAAACTAATAATTCCGCTAGTATTCTCTTGATTATGAAAACCGCTATCCTTTGGAATCCTATACCCGTTTTATTATTTTTAGGAATAATATTCTGGATTTCCAGTCTATTTTTCTTTCAAGGGATCAGCGATCTAACATTTTTATTGAAACATCAAGGAATCTTTTTCTATATGGATCAGCAAGGAATTCAATATTATAATTTTGAAACAAAAGAAGTAAAAAGAAAGACTTGGTCTGAATTTGAAGATGTAGGTTCTTATAGACAAGAATCAGAAAAACTAGTGTATAAATACCAAATTAAGTTCACTAATGGCGAGGTCTATAACTTTGACCTGCGAGGAAGTTTACCAACCAAAGAATTTAAAGAAAAAATCGAAGCATTTTATCTTAGATACAGTGAATAAATGCTAACGCACGATTGTCATGATTAATTTTTTTTGCGTAGGAATCTCTTAGGCACCTTTTACAAAACTAAACAACAGAAAAACTGCACGCCCATCTGTTATCAACGAGGATAATAGATGCACGTGCAGTTTTTGACTATTCAACTGATTTTGAGGCTTCATCGCTAAGCAGCCGAACGTGGTTAGATAGATTTCTTTTGGAATCGGCCTCACAAATTAATTGGCTACAATATTGACTAATTTATTCGGTACAACAATTACTTTGCGAACCGTTTTGCCCTCAATATTTCTTTGAATATGTTCATCAGCCATCGCTAGTTTTTCCAACTCGTCTTTTGCAAGATCCACAGCGACCATTACTTTTGAACGAACTTTTCCGTTAACCTGCAAGATTACTTCAATTTCATTTTCAATCAAAGCTTCTTCGTCATACGTTGGCCAAGCTACATGAGAGATCCCTTCGTCGTGCCCTAGAATCGCCCAAAGTTCTTCAGCGATATGAGGGGCAATCGGAGCCAGCAATTGAACAAAGCCTTCCACATATTCATACGTTAATGCTTCTGCTTTATAGGCATCATTTACGAAGACCATTAATTGAGAAATGGCAGTATTTAAATGCAGATGTTCCATATCTTCCGTTACTTTTTTTACAGTTTGGTTATAGACCTTCGTCAGTGAACCATCATTGAATGTCGTGATATGATCGCGCATCTTGCCTTCTTCATCAACGATCAGGCGCCATACACGCTCTAGGAATTTACGTGAACCTTCCAGTCCATTTTCGCTCCAAGCGATCGAAGCGTCCAACGGTCCCATGAACATTTCGTACATTCTTAATGTATCCGCACCATACTTTTCTACGACATCATCAGGATTCACGACGTTCTTCAATGATTTACTCATTTTCGCTGGTGCTTCTTCCAATTCTTCACCTGTTTCAATGCTGAACCATTTGCCATCGCGTTTTTCTACCATATTAGTCGGCACTAAAGCGCCTCGGCTATCGCGGAAGCTTTGTCCTAAGATCATCCCTTGATTGTATAACTTTTGGAACGGTTCATTAGTTGGCACCACGCCAATGTCATACAAGAATTTATGCCAGAAACGAACATACAATAAATGCAGCACGGCATGCTCTGCTCCGCCAATATAAAGATCTACCGGCATCCAGCGTTTCAATTTATCGTAATCCGCTAACGCTTCTTTGTTATGTGGATCAATGAAACGCAAGTAATACCACGAGCTTCCAGCCCATTGCGGCATCGTATTGGTTTCACGACGCCCTTTTTTACCAGTGTCTGGATCAACTACATTAACCCAGTCTTCAATGTTTGCTAATGGTGATTCTCCAGTACCGCTTGGTTTAATATCCGTAGTTTTCGGCAGCTCCAACGGCAATTCGTCCTCTGGAACCAAGCCGGTCGTCCCATCTTCCCAGTGAATGACAGGAATTGGTTCACCCCAGTAGCGTTGACGAGAAAACAACCAGTCACGCAACCGATAGCTGATTTCTTTCTTGCCACATTCATGTTCTTCTAGCCAAGCCACCATCTTATCGATTGCGTCTTGTTTATTCAGTCCATCCAGGAACTCGGAATTAATATGTGAACCATCACCAGTAAAGGCTTCTTTGTCCACATCACCGCCTTCAAGTACAGGGATAATCGGTAAACCAAATGTTTTCGCAAACTCATAATCTCGTTCATCATGTGCAGGAACGGCCATGATAGCACCTGTTCCATATGAAGCCAACACATAATCCCCGATCCAGATCGGCATTTTTTTGCCATTCACAGGATTGATCGCGTAAGCACCCGTGAAGACCCCAGTTTTTTCCTTCGCTAAATCGGTACGATTCAGTTCAGATTTTTTCGAAGCTTCTTCAATATAGTCATTGACAGCTGCTTCTTGTTCAGAAGTAGTAATTTTTTGTACCAATTCCAATTCTGGTGCCAAGACTGCATAAGTCGCGCCAAATAAGGTATCAGGACGTGTAGTGAAAACAGTAAATGTTTCATCACTGCCCTCGATCTTGAAGCTGACATTCGCACCGATCGAACGACCGATCCAGTTGCGCTGCATTTCTTTGATGCTTTCAGGCCAATCAACCGTTTCTAAATCATCCAGCAAACGATCTGCATAAGCGGTAATTTTCAGCATCCATTGACGCATCGGCTTGCGGATTACATCGTAGCCGCCCCGTTCACTTTTGCCATCGATCACTTCTTCATTAGAAATAACTGTACCTAATTCAGGTACCCAGTTAACAGGAACTTCCGCTTCATAAGCCAAGCCCTTTTCATACATTTGTTCAAAAATCCACTGAGTCCATTTATAGTACTCAGGATCCGTTGTATTCAATTCACGATTCCAATCATAGCTGAATCCCAGAGAATTGATTTGACGCTTGAAGGTCTCGATATTTTTCTTAGTAAATTCCGCAGGGTCATTCCCTGTATCCAGCGCATACTGCTCCGCAGGCAAGCCAAAAGCATCCCAGCCCATTGGATGCAGAACATTGTAACCTTGCGCCCGCTTCATCCGTGAAATCACATCAGTCGCAGTGTATCCTTCCGGGTGTCCAACATGCAACCCTTGTCCAGACGGATAAGGAAACATATCCAATGCATAAAATTTTGGTTTTTCAGGATCATCTTGGGTATTAAACACATTGTGCTTCGCCCAATATTTCTGCCATTTTTTTTCAATCGCTTTGTGCTCGTAACTCATATTGCTCCTCCTAATATGTGAACTTATTTTGTTTACGTTAATAATATAGCCGAAGATTCTAAATTGAAACTAAATGCTGACTCGTGATAATAGAAAAATTTCTAATAAATGAAAATTCCAACTACTTCTTGTGCGGTTACTTTGAATAGCTCGAAAAAAGGAAATTGCAGCTAGCTCGGTGTAGGGGAATCAATTTTTTGACTCTCGCTACGCATACGATTTCACTAATCACGCAAAGCGTGAAAGTAGAACTCGCAAAAAAAGTCCTATGAAAGCTCGAAAAAGAGCTCTCATAGGACGTTATCAACGTGGTACCACCTATTTTTATCTGCCAAATGACAGACCTCAAAAGAAATAACGGTCTTTAACCGGATCCTACGATCATGCTCCAAGGTAAGTTCGAATCTTTCGCATACACGCTCACAGCACCGCGCGCTCTCTGAAATGCGTTCGTTCCTACTACTCCTCTTCTGGGCAGTAATATTCAAAGTAGTTCCATCTTAGCAGATTCCAAAATATTATTCAATTGAATTCCCCTTAAGAAATCTCAGAAAAAATTGTCCTATTAAGGAAACATGATATAATATTTCTGTTTAGAAAGGATGAATCAGACAAAGCAATGAAAAATAAACCCATCTACCAATTAATCGGCAGTTTCACCCTGCTGTTTTTTGCGGCCTTGTGCTACATTATCCGTTTTTATCCGGAAACTTTATCCGGCTTCGATCGCGGCATCATCCATGCGATCCATCAACTTCATCCGCAGATGAACAGCTATTTTTTGTGGGTGACAAAATTTGCCAACCCAATCACAATTATCATTTTGTCAATCGTGTTTGTCGGTTTGTTTTATTTCAATAAGCAAAAAGTCACAGCTTTATGGCTGGCAATCAGTATGGCACTAATCAGCGGGATCGGCAATCATTCGCTGAAGCTTTTTTTTCATCGGGCACGCCCAACGATCTTACCTCATATGGTGAGCGAACACAGTCTTAGCTTCCCAAGCGGCCATGCAACAGCCAGTACCCTATTATATGGTACCTTGATTTTTGTTATGGCTCTGTTCTTTAAGGAAAAAACACCGCGTTTAATCGCTCAGATTGTGGTCGGTTTATTGATTTTTAGTATCGTCGTCAGTCGAATTTATCTAGGGGTTCACTATCCGAGCGATGTTCTTGGTGGCGTACTCTTTAGCAGCAGCTGGCTGCTGTTTACCTACCCTTATTATAAACAAAAAAAATTAGCTTATGATCTCAAAGCGATTAGGAGACAAAAATGACCTTTCAATATAGTGATGATTCAACCAAACGGTATCATTCATGGAATTATGCATTACGCCAGCAGTTTGGCGGAAAAATCTTTAAAGTACCTGTAGATGGCGGCTTTGATTGCCCAAATCGCGATGGTACGGTCGCACATGGCGGTTGTACTTTCTGCAGTGTTTCTGGGTCTGGGGATATGATTGTCGCTCCTAGTGATCCGCTTCCTCAGCAATTTCACAAAGAAATCGATATGATGCACAAAAAATGGCCTAGCGTAGATCAATATATCGTTTATTTCCAAAATTTCACCAATACACATGCACCAGTCGAAGTGATTCGAGAACGATTTGAACAAGTTGTCAACCTTCCGGGTGTCGTTGGCTTATCTGTCGGCACTCGTCCAGATTGTTTGCCGCCAGAAGTCGTAGATTATTTAGCGGAACTCAATCAACGGCTCTATTTATGGGTCGAGCTAGGTTTGCAAACAACTTATGAATCTACGAGTGACAGGATCAACCGCGCTCATGACTACCCAACCTATGTTGACGCTGTTGCCCGTTTACGCAAGCACAATATCAATGTCTGCACCCATTTGATTAATGGACTTCCGGGTGAATCGTTAGATATGATGCGGGAAAATGTCCGCCGAACGATTTTAGACTCTGATGTTCAAGGCATCAAACTGCATCTGCTGCACCTGATGCGCAATACAAAAATGCTGCGAGATTATGCGGATGGACATTTACAGCTAATGAGCAAGGAGGATTACGTCACAGTCATTTGTGATCAGTTGGAAATGATTCCGCCAGAAATCATCATCCATCGTTTGACTGGTGATGCACCGTGGGATTCATTGATTGGGCCGATGTGGAGTCTGAAAAAATGGGAAGTCTTGAATGCGATTGATCAAGAACTGATCCGCCGCGACTCTTACCAAGGGAAATATTCCTTAAGAAAGGATTTAAAGCATGTTACTAACAGCGTTGCGTTTTAGTCATCAGTTGCTAAAAGAAACAGTTTCTGAAGGAGATCACGTGATTGACGCCACGATGGGAAATGGCAACGATACGCTTTTTTTAGCTGGATTAGTCGGTCCAACGGGGCACGTCTATGCTTTTGATATCCAAGAGCAAGCTGTTCAAAACACTCGTGAAAAACTAGCGGAATATGCCGAGCGTTCAACGCTTTTTCTTGCTGGGCATGAAACAATTGGAGAAACCATCCCTGTTGACCACCCCATCCAAGCAGCGATCTTCAATCTTGGGTACCTGCCGAAAAGCGACAAGCAGATTATCACGCTGCCAGAAACTACCAAACGAGCGATGTCAGCAATTTTGAAGCGCTTGACCGTTGGCGGACGAATGATCGTTGTCATTTATTACGGTCATAAAGGCGGCGAAGCCGAAAAAAATGAAGTGCTGCATTTTTGCCAAAACTTGCCACAAGAAAATTTCAGTGTCTTGAATTATCAATTCATCAATCAAAAAAATAATCCGCCAATTCTGCTTTGTGTAGAAAAAAAACGATCGGATCATTTTTAGTGCAGACAAGATAAAAAAAGATGACTTCAGATTTTCCACTCGGAAATTGAAGTCATCTTTTTTACTTATATCATAGTCGCTGTTTACACTTCATTAAACCATTCCAATACCCGTTTGATCCAAGTATCCCAAAACACCCAATCATGTCTGCCTGGTCCTTCTTCAAAGGTCACATCGAGGTTTTTCTGTTTCATTTTGTGAGCCATATACTGACTAGCAGGATACAACTCATCTTCGGTTCCGCATGCTAAGAAAAACCGAGGTGTCTTTTTTTGTGCTGCTACTAATTTATCCAATAAATACAGCGGATCATTTACGGAGCCTTGAATCTGATCCAACGGTCCAAAAATGCCTTGCCAATACGCCTCATTGCGTACCTGCAATAAGCTTTCTACATCTGCTAACACAACCGCACCGGATAATGACGCTACTGCCGCAAAATTTTCAGGTTTTGCCAACCCCAATTTTAACGCACCATAACCACCCATCGACAAGCCTGCTGCAAAAGTTTTTTCTCGTTTGCAAGTAATCTGAGGAAACAGCTCATGAACGATCGTTGGGAGTTCCTCCGAAACAAACGTCCAGTATTTCATATCGTAGGTCGTATCAGTATAAAATCCCAGATCCGTCGAAGGCATGACTACCGCCATCTGATATTCGGCCACGTAACGTTCGATCGAGGTACGACGCTCCCATACACTATGATTCCCCCCCATGCCGTGCAATAAATACAAGACAGGGACATCTTCGGTTATGCCAGCAGTCTCAGTTCCAATTTTTTTATGTGTAGTTTGAGGCAGGATCACATTCATTGCTACTTCCATTTGTAAAATGTTCGAATAGACATTCACCTGTAAAAAAGCCATTCAGCTAGAACCTCCAGTTCTTTTATTCTTCGTTTAGTTTAACACTTCTCGATTGTTTGCCAACCATAAAGCTGAAAACTAGTGCAAAAATAATCAGCAGCAGTCCTGCGAAATATACCCAATGCAAGCTGGAAAAAAGGACTTCTCGTAACTCTGCTCGCAGGCTCGCTTCAATTTGCAGCGCTGTATGGGGATTAATCAATCGATTCATAATATCTAGGTCAGTAATTCCTGCGTTTACTAATTGCTGTCCGTTTGCGATGTTCAAGATGATACCAAACAGTGAGACCATCACTGTCTGTCCTATCGTACGGGACAACGTATTAAATGATGTCGCTACACCGATTTCTTCTTTGGGCACACTGGCCTGTGCTTCTACCGTCGTAGTCGTGACCGCTAGACCATAACCAATCCCCAGAACACCCATGATGATGAAGAATACCCAAAAAGGACTCTGCATCGGTAATGCCAACAACGTTCCTCCACCAGCTAAAATAATGGTTAAACCAGCCATAATTATCCATTTTGCTGCATACTTGCGCAATAATTGTCCCGATAAAAAAGAACCATACATCCAGACAATCGACATCGGTGCTAAAACCAAGCCGCCAAGCCCCGCCGGCTTTCCTAACACCCCTTGCATCCACATAGGAATATAAACATCCAATCCCATTAAAAAGCCGCTTATCAAAGCAGCCACAATATTTACACTTGCAAAGGTGCGATTACTGAATAAATTCAAATTGATTACTGGATCCTCTGCACGTTTTTCCGTACGGATAAAAAGACCTAACGAAAGAACGCTCATCACAAATAAACCAATAACGGTTACAGTAATTCCATTGTCGCCTAAAAGCTGGAAACCCAGCAAAAGACTCACCAATGTCAACATAAGGAACATGCTGCCGAAAATATCCATTTTCTTAGCTTGATGTACTTTTTTCTCTTCCACAAAGAAGTATTGCAACAACACAATCAAGCCAAGACCAATCGGTACGTTGATGAAGAATATCCAATGCCAGCCAATCGTATCCACGATCAAGCCGCCAGCAAGAGGACCAAAAACACTAGCCACGCCCCAAGCAGCACTTGTTAAACCTAAAACCTTTGCCCGCTTCTCAATATCATATAAATCCGCAATAATCGTCAATGATACCGGCATAATCGCACCAGCACCAACTCCTTGAATCCCTCGAGCAATGATCAACGTCAACATTTCATTAGACATTCCACACAATGCTGAACCAAATACGAATAGTAAAATACCGACGATAAAAATTGGTTTTCTTCCAATTTTATCCGCCAGCTTCCCATAAATCGGTGTAATCATCGCATTTGTTAATAAATAAATTGAAAAGACCCAATTCATTATTTCAATCCCATGCAAACTACCCACGATCGTTGGCATAGCTGTCGTCACAATGGTTCCTTCAATCGCTGACATAAACGTTGCGATAAAAATCCCTGCAGTTACAACCTTTACATTCGTTTTTCTTTTCATTTTTCCCTCCATAACCATTTATCCTCTCATTCACACCCTATTAAGATACTGATGGTGCAACACTCTTCTTAATTGATTTTTTTGCTTAGTTAAAAAGACAAAAAGAGACGGTCCCATCGATCAATGACCAATAGAAACCGCCTCGTGAACTCCATAAATAATTTATGTCTGTACGATCTATGCCAAATTCAAACTTTTTTTCAACGCAGCAACTTTATCTACGTGCTCCCATGGTAGATCCACATCTGTGCGACCAAAATGACCATAGGCAGCTGTATCACTATAAATTGGACGTAATAAATCGAGCATCTCAATAATCCCAGCTGGTCGCAAATCAAAGTTTTCCCGAATTGCGCCAATCAAAGCTTCTTCAGAGACCTTAGCTGTCCCAAAAGTATTCACTGAAATAGAAACTGGCTGTGCTACACCGATTGCATAAGCAAGTTGGACTTCAACTTTTTCTGCTAGGTCGGCAGCTACGATGTTTTTAGCAATATAACGTGCAGCATAAGAAGCTGAACGGTCTACCTTGGTTGCATCCTTACCAGAAAAAGCACCGCCGCCGTGACGTGAATAACCACCGTAAGTATCAACAATGATTTTACGTCCAGTTAGACCAGCATCTCCTTGAGGTCCACCGATTACAAAACGACCAGTTGGATTGATAAAGTATTTTGTCTTCTCATCTAATAATTCAGCAGGAATTTCATGCTTGATCACTTTTTCCATTACATCTTTTTGAATCGTCTCGTTGTCAGCATCATCGTTATGTTGAGTACTGATAACGACTGTATCCACACGCAATGGCTTGCCATTTTCATCATACTCTACCGTTACTTGTGATTTTGCATCTGGCCCAAAGTAGACAACTTCACCAGACTTACGCAAATCAGCCAAACGCTTCACCAAATGATGACTCAACGAAATTGGTAAAGGCATCAATTCAGGTGTCTCATTTACTGCAAAACCAAACATAAGACCTTGATCCCCAGCACCGATATCATCCAACAATTCTTCTTTGCCACGAGTTTCTAAAGCATCATCCACCCCTTGTGCAATATCAGGTGATTGTTCATCGATCGCAACTAAAACAGCTACATTGTCTCCATCAAAACCAAATTTAGATTCTGTATACCCAATGCGTTTAATTGTTTCACGCACAACCTTTTGGATATCTACATACGCCGAAGTAGAAATTTCTCCAAAAACTAAAACAAGCCCAGTCGTTACAGATGTCTCACATGCAACTCTGGCTTTTGGATCTTTTTCCAAAATCGCATCCAAAATTGCATCACTGATTTGATCAGCAACCTTATCCGGATGTCCTTCTGAAACTGATTCAGATGTAAATAAACGACGTTCTTCCATTATATATATTCCCCCTAATTTTTATTCGGTTACAAGGAATCTCTGAGCTTTTCCAGAGCCTATCGGGAACTTGCAACGACTCGATTATAACAGAAAAACAGCTCCTGTCACCAATAAATCTTAAAACTTATAAAAATCTATTTTCAGAGCATAAAAAAAAGAGACGTTAGAAAACGTCTCAAAATGACCCGTACGGGACTCGAACCCGTGTTACCGCCGTGAAAGGGCGGTGTCTTAACCGCTTGACCAACGGGCCATAACAATAAAAACGGAGAAGGAGGGATTTGAACCCTCGCGCCGGTTTCCCGACCTACACCCTTAGCAGGGGCGCCTCTTCAGCCACTTGAGTACTTCCCCAAAAACCAAAAAGATTTTTAATGGGCCTAAATGGACTCGAACCATCGACCTCACGCTTATCAGGCGTGCGCTCTAACCAGCTGAGCTATAGGCCCTTCTTAAAAAACTAAAAGCGGGTGACGAGAATCGAACTCGCGACAACAGCTTGGAAGGCTGTGGTTTTACCACTAAACTACACCCGCAACTCTTATATGGCGCGGGACAGAATCGAACTGCCGACACATGGAGCTTCAATCCATTGCTCTACCAACTGAGCTACCGAGCCAGAAACGGTCCCGACGGGATTTGAACCCGCGATCTCCTGCGTGACAGGCAGGCATGTTAACCCCTACACCACGGAACCGTAATTTTTAGTTTTTAATTGCGGGAGCAGGATTTGAACCTACGACCTTCGGGTTATGAGCCCGACGAGCTACCAGACTGCTCCATCCCGCGATAATATTATTGAAAAGGAGGATAAGGGATTCGAACCCTTGCACGGTTTTACCCGCCTGACGGTTTTCAAGACCGTTCCCTTCAGCCGGACTTGGGTAATCCTCCAAATAAAAATAATGACCCGTACGGGACTCGAACCCGTGTTACCGCCGTGAAAGGGCGGTGTCTTAACCGCTTGACCAACGGGCCATGATTTTAATGGGCCTAAATGGACTCGAACCATCGACCTCACGCTTATCAGGCGTGCGCTCTAACCAGCTGAGCTATAGGCCCTTCTTAAAAAAAACTAAAAGCGGGTGACGAGAATCGAACTCGCGACAACAGCTTGGAAGGCTGTGGTTTTACCACTAAACTACACCCGCGTGGCGGTCCCGACGGGATTTGAACCCGCGATCTCCTGCGTGACAGGCAGGCATGTTAACCCCTACACCACGGAACCGTAATTTTTAGTTTTTAATTGCGGGAGCAGGATTTGAACCTACGACCTTCGGGTTATGAGCCCGACGAGCTACCAGACTGCTCCATCCCGCGATAATATTATTAAAAAGGAGGATAAGGGATTCGAACCCTTGCACGGTTTTACCCGCCTGACGGTTTTCAAGACCGTTCCCTTCAGCCGGACTTGGGTAATCCTCCGTAAAAGAGTCTCTATGGACCTTGTAGGACTCGAACCTACGACCGGACGGTTATGAGCCGTCTGCTCTAACCAACTGAGCTAAAGGTCCTGGCTCGAATGAAATCGCGGCGGAGGGGATCGAACCCCCGACCTCCCGGGTATGAACCGGACGCTCTAGCCAGCTGAGCTACACCGCGTTATTAATAAAATGGAGCCTAGCGGGATCGAACCGCTGACCTCCTGCGTGCAAAGCAGGCGCTCTCCCAGCTGAGCTAAGGCCCCATAATTTTGTTTCTATCGGGAAGACAGGATTCGAACCTGCGACCCCTTGGTCCCAAACCAAGTGCTCTACCAAGCTGAGCTACTTCCCGAAATGCACCCGAGAGGACTCGAACCTCTAACCCCTTGATTCGTAGTCAAGTACTCTATCCAATTGAGCTACGGGTGCGTTATTTAGTTAATGCCGAGGACCGGAATCGAACCGGTACGGTGATCACTCACCGCAGGATTTTAAGTCCTGTGCGTCTGCCAGTTCCGCCACCCCGGCGTTCTTCCCTGGTCTTCAGGA
>NZ_JAFLVR010000032.1 GCF_017315985.1 Candidatus Enterococcus murrayae
CGATTCCTGACACAGATCCGACCAAAAGTGAGGAGCAGACCGTGAATATTTTGCGGACCTTGTCGCTCTTGACGGTTTTTGAAAATGCCGGCGTAAGAAAATTCGTTGAATATGTCAGCTACAAGACACCGGGGCTGACTATCGCGTCTGCTCACAATAGTCGCAAGGAGAAGAAAGCGGCTCAAGCGTCACAGACGAAGAGCGTGCCGGAAGCTGTCGCCCAAGCACCGCAGCAGGAAAAGGAGCAAAAGCAGTTCGTTCAAAGCACCGCAAACAAAAAAGAAACAGGTCAACTATTATCGGCTGACCGTGAAACCCGTCATACCCAAGCCCCGAGGGAAGAGTTGCGCTCAGAAGAGCAGGGCGATACTCGCGATTCAGTACCAGAAACAAACGGAAATGACTCAGCTCCACCAATGAACTCCCCGACATCAGATGGAAAGAAAGGGCAAGAAAATCTCCAGCCGGCCACAAAGAAAAAGCTGAATAACCCGGCGGAATTGCCGAAAAGACCAGACACCTCCTACATGCGCTATGGCAAAAGCGAGGCGCAGATAGAAGAGGAACGGGAAAACAAACGCCTGCAACGAGAAGCTGACAGGAAGAATGGTAAAAAGAAGAAAAGGAAAAAGCGGAAGTAATTGAGCAATGGCTCCGTTTAATTCAAGCAATGGCATGATTGAAAAAAGGTGAGTCAATCAGGCTTCTTTAGTATGGGCAAAAACAGGCTCGAAGCTTAAATAGTCAAAAGAAGCTAAACGATTTTTCTACGGAAAAAAATATTTTCATCGATTTTTTTAGACAAATCTGCAAAATAGTCTAACTTTTTGATTGATTGAAAGCGTCTCATTGTTCATATTTTTTTCCTGCTGGTATGCTGACAGTAGATTATCAGAGGAGGGAACATCATGAGATACACGAATGGAAACTACGAAGCATTTGCTAGACCGAGAAAACCTGCGGGCGTTGATGAGAAGAGTGCCTATATCGTCGGTGCAGGATTGGCTGGACTAGCGGCAGCCGTTTTTTTGATTAGAGATGGTCAAATGAAAGGCGATCGAATCCACATCTTTGAGGAGCTTTCTTTGTCCGGCGGCTCATTGGACGGGAAATTCATTCCCCACGATGGTTTTGTGACTCGGGGTGGGCGTGAAATGGAGAATCATTTTGAATGCCTATGGGATTTATTCCGCTCAGTACCGTCTTTGGAAGTCGAAGATGCGTCAGTCTTAGATGAATTTTATTGGTTGGACCATGATGATTCCAACTCATCAAACTGTCGGATCATTCATAATCGCGGCGAACGTGCAGCCGACGATGGCGATTTCACTTTATCAAAAAAAGCGCAAAAAGAACTAGTCGATCTGTTTATGACCTCAGAAGATCAATTGATTGGCAAGAAGATCGAGGATGTTTTCGGGGAGGAATTTTTCGCTTCAAACTTTTGGCTGTATTGGTGTTCGATGTTCGCTTTTGAAAAATGGCATTCAGCGATCGAAATGCGCCGCTATGTTATGCGGTTTATCCATCATATCAAAGGGTTGCCGGACTTTACTGCGTTGAAATTTACCCGCTATAACCAATATGAATCGTTAGTAAAACCATTACTAGCATTCTTGAAGGATCACGGAGTCGATTTTCAATATGAAACGAAGATCGATAATATTCAAGTTGACGTGACAGCAGATAAAAAGGTCGCGAAGAAACTGTTGCTGACTCGTTCAGGCAAAGCCGAAGAAATCAACTTAACCAAAAATGATTTCGTCTTCGTTACGAATGGCTCGATCACTGAAAGCTCAACAGAAGGCGATCATCATACCGCGGCACCGATTACTCATGAGTTGGGCGGCAGCTGGAACTTATGGAAGAATTTAGCGAAGCAGTCTGATGCGTTCGGTCACCCAGAAGTCTTTTGCGACAACTTGCCGGATGAAAGCTGGTTTGTTTCTGCAACAGTTACATGGGAAAATTTTGATATTGAACCTTATATTTCAAGACTGACGCAACGGAAGCTGCGGACTGGAAAAATCGTGACCGGGGGAATCATTACAATCAAAGATTCCAATTGGTTAATGAGCTTTGCGACCCACCGCCAGCCTCATTTCAAAGAACAAAAGGATCAGCAAACAATCACTTGGGTCTACGGTCTATTATCAAATACACCGGGAAATTATATCAAGAAGCCGATCGAACAATGCAGCGGTCAAGAAATCGTACAGGAATTGATGTATCATTTAGGTGTGCCGGAAGACGATATCAAGAAATTTTCTGAAGAATCGTGTAACGTCGTTCCTGTTTATATGCCGTTTATTACGTCATACTTTATGTTGCGGGAGCCTGGCGACCGTCCATTAGTCATTCCTAACGGCTCGGAAAACTTAGCCTTTATTGGAAACTTTGCTGAAACCAAACGAGATACCGTCTTTACTACGGAATACTCTGTTCGGACAGCGATGGAGGCTGTTTACTCCTTCTTAGATATTGAACGCGGTGTTCCAGAAGTTTTTGCGTCGGCGTATGATATTAGGACATTAGCGAACTCTGTCTATTATCTAAGCGACCGCAAGAAGCTTTCCGAAATGGATATGCCGTATGTTGAGAAAAAAGTACTGGAGCATTTTGTAAAAAAAGTTGAGCACACCTATATCGGCGATGTGCTGAAGGACAATCATTTATTATAAAAATAGCGAAGAAAAACTTTTCATAAGACTGCAGACAAGCTCAATGTCTGCAGTTTTTTATTGTGTCGGTCCTCCAGCTAGAAGAATAATTAAGTCTGGGGGATCTAGTGAATGGTAAGAAGTCTTCTGCTTGATGAGTTTTTTTTAATTTCACTCTTCTTTTTATAGTATAATTCTAATAAATAAGAATTAGGGGGATACTGAATGATCAAGATAGCGATTGTCGGATATGGAAATTTAGGGCGCGGTGTTGAACGAGCGCTGAAGCAAAATGCAGATATGGAGTTAGTAGGGGTGTTTTCAAGAAGAGATCCTGCTAGTGTTGAAACGGATGGGGCGCCAGTCTATGTACTGGATGAATTAGAAGCGCAAAAAGGAAAGATCGATGTTTGTATTCTATGCGGCGGCTCTGCTACGGACCTGCCAATCCAAACACCGGCTATTACTAAAAGCTTTAACACGATCGATAGTTTTGATACCCATGCGAAAATTCCTGAGCATTTCGCCAACGTCGATCAAGCAGCGAAGGACAATCAAACGGTTTCGGTTATTTCGACAGGCTGGGATCCCGGCTTGTTCAGCTTGAATCGATTATACGCGCAAAGTATTTTGCCTGAAGGAGAAACCTATACTTTTTGGGGCAAGGGCGTCAGCCAAGGACACTCCGATGCATTGCGGCGGATCGAAGGAGTTGCTGATGCGATCCAATACACGATTCCTAAGAGCGAAGTGATCGAAAAATTAAAAGCCGACGAAGAAATGACGTTGACGACGCGAGACAAGCATTTGCGTGAGTGTTTTGTGGTCCTAGAAGAAAAGGCCGATGAAGAAGCAATCAAGGAAGAAATCGTGACAATGCCAAATTACTTTGATGAATACGATACGATCGTTCATTTCATCTCAGAAGAAGAGTTAAAACGGGATCACCATGCGATGCCCCATGGCGGAACTGTTCTGCGAACAGGAAAAACGCATGAGGATACGAAGCAGGTAATCGAGTACAATCTGCAATTGGAAAGCAATCCTGAGTTTACTGCCAGTGTTTTGGTTGCTTATGCTAGAGCATGTGCTCGCTTGGCGAAGGAGAAACAATTCGGCGCCTTTACTGTATTAGATATCGCACCGAAATACTTATCACCGATCGATGATGCGGCATTAAGAAAAGAATTACTGTAATCAAAAAGCGAAGGAGCCTATTTTGATAGGTCTCTCTTCGCTTTTTTAGATATCACTGATTAGCACAACTAAAGAAAACTGCTCATCATCGTAGCTGATGTCCAATGTACCGTCATAGCTTTCAACGATGGAGCGGACGGCTTGCAGCCCGATTCCGTGCTTCTGCGGCTGAGCTTTGGTTGAAAAGAAACGAGAACCGCGGTTTTTAAGTTGATGCTTCTTTGTGTTGATGATCTCGTAGCTGAAAAAGCCGTTATAGTATCTAGCTTTCATCGTAATCTCTTTATTGGTTGTTTGCCTAGCCGCTTCGATTGCATTGTCTAGGGTATTGCCAAAGAGGGAACACAAATCGATATCGTCGATCGTTATCAGAGTATCGATATCTAACTGTAAGGAACACTTTATTTGATAGTCCTGCATCAATTGATATTTCGCATTCAAAACGGCATTGACGATACTGTTTTTACAAAAAATATGATTAGCGAGAATGTGCTGCTCGGTTAAGCTTGCCAAATAGCTCTCTGCTTTTTCAGGCTGCTCCTCACGAATCAAATTCAGCATGACGCTAAAATGATTGTTCATGTCATGATGGATTTTTCGCAGCTGTTTTTGATTCCCTTCCAGTTCTTGATAATAATCTTTTTGCAGCTGCAAATTTTGATTCTCCAGCTTGTAACGAAAGCTTTTGGCGACATGACCAGTCATATACAAGCTGCAGAAGCTGGTCAGGATACAAGCAAGAGATGCGGGATATACGCGCCAAGTAATTGAAGGGGTGAAGGCAATAAAGCTGATCATAGCTATTAAGGGCGTCAAGCAAATAAAATCAATAATCAGCCATAATTTGGTTGTAATCTGAGTCTTTGAGTAAGGAATTGCATAACGAAAGAACTGATACATAGCAAACCAAACAAGCCCTCTTAAAAAGTGTGCTGCTCCATGCAGCAAATAATCTAAAACAACTCCTTCGCCATTTGCCTGCCAAATCTTTAACCCGATATCCTCCAATAAAAAATTGAGTGAAACGATAAAAGGATATAAAGAGAGCACTAAAGAAATTTTATGAATGACAGGTCCTTTTAAAAGGAGCAGCAGGGAAAGGAGAAAAAGTAAAAACATGACGAATACGCTGAGCAAATCGTTAGGATAAATAGGCAATGTAATACTGCAAAAGATGATAAAGAAAAGCAGCAGCTGAAGCAGTCGATTGTCTTTAGGCGGAATAAACTGTTCAATTAATTGATAGAGAAAATACGTTCCGAATAGACCAAGAAAATTGATAAGAACGACATCGATTAAAAACATAGAATCACCTAACCTAACATATTTTTAGCAAAGTTGACCATGAGAGCCTGACGATATTTTCGACTAATCGGCAACTGCTCCTGATGGCAATAAAGAAACGCAGACTCTACGTGCTCCACGTAATTCAAATTAACCAAATAGCGATTATGGATTCTAAGGAATTGATCTGGCAAAGCTAGATCATTCAATTTTCCATAAAAGGTACTAGTATTTTTCGTGGTCACCACCTGCAACATGCGGCGATCGCTGGCAAAATAGCAAATATTCTTCAGTGGGACTCTCGTGACGCCCGATTTTTGTTCAATGACAAAATATTTCTGCCGCTCTGTTTCCAGCTCCCCCAAAGCCTTCTGCAGCACCTCAATGATTTTTTTCTCCCCATAGGGCTTCAATAGATAGTTAAACGCTCGGACTTCATATCCTTGAAAGACAAAATCTGCAAAAGCCGTAATAAAGATGATTACAGCCCGTTGATTGACTTTCCGCAACTGCTTCGCTGTTTCGATCCCGTCTAGGTTCTTCATTTCAATATCTAAAAACAGGAGATCGATCGTCTCCAGCTGGCTGCTAAGCAATTCTTCCCCCGAAGAAAACTCACTAAACTGATACTCTAGGCCTTGCAGCTGCAATTCTGGCTCGAGTATTTTTATCAGAGCTTTGCGCATTTCTTTTTCATCATCACAACAAACAACCTGCAACATACAGCTAACCTCCGTTTTTTATCCATTATATCATTAAAAGATTGTCAAAAATGACGATAAATGGGTCAAGAATGACAAGATGATCCATAGGGAAGCTCCGCTGATTTTCTTAGAATAAGGGTATAGAAAACAAGGAGGAGAAGAAAATGTTAACAGTTGATCATTTATACAAAAGCTTTAATACTGGTGGGGTCCAGTATGATGTCTTAAAGGATGTTTCCTTTGAAATCGCAGAAAGTGAATTCGTGGCGGTAATGGGGCCATCAGGAAGTGGGAAAACGACCTTATTGAATTGTATCTCCTGTTTTATCCCTTATGAAAAAGGAGAGATTCGTTTAGATAATACGTTATTGGCTAAGCTGGATGAGGAAGCGATGGCTGAAGTGCGGAATAAAAAATTAGGCTTTGTCTTCCAAGATTTTATGCTGCTGGACGGCCTAACGATTTTTGAAAATGTTTGTGTCCCGAAAGTAATCACACAAGCACCGTACCGCCCAATGGAGCAAAAGGTTACTAAGCTGCTCAAATTATTTGGGATCGACGGGATTGCTAATAAGTATCCAGTTGAAATCTCTGGCGGGCAAAAACAGCGGACGGCAGTAGCTAGAGCCTTAATGAATGATCCATTGATTTTACTAGCCGACGAACCCACCGGCAACCTTGACAGTAAATCTCGTGATACCGTAATCGAAGCGTTTATTGAAGCGAAGCGCGCTTTGGGGGCGACTATTTTTATGGTTACCCACGATACTTTTTCGGCGAGCTACTGTGATCGTGTCCTAGTTATGAAAGATGGCAATATCTTCACTGAATTAAAACGGACAGGAACAAGACAGCAATTTTTTGATGAATTGCTTGATGTACTTAAGGAATTGGAGGGGAATCCTGATGAAGCTGTCCATGTCTGATCTTTTGAAGAAGCTGCGCAAGTATAATCAACGCAATTACCTGCAGTTTATCTTTTGTATGACCTTTTCCGTACTGTTGATCACCTCCTATGCTGTGATGCTCTACAGTACGATCGTCCAGCAGACGCTTCCAGTCGGAGGAGACAGCCGCAAGCAGGTTATGATGATTTTTGCCATCGCGATTATAGGCTGTTTGATATTTATTATGTATGCAGCCAATTTGTTTTTGAAATACAAAAGCAGAGAGACGGGGGTGTTTTTAGCTTTAGGAGCAAAGAAAAAATATCTCTCTCAAAAGCTGACGGTTGAGATGCTGCAATTGATGCTCAGCTGTATTTTGGTTGGAGTCGTCCTTGGTATCGGGGTGGCCTTTCTGATTTGGCAGCTTTTTCGATTGATCTTAGTAAATTTAGGTGAGATGTCACTGGGACTAACCTTTGAGGGAATCATGATCGGGTTGCTTTTTGGTCTTGTTTCGATGCTCCCAGTTCTATTCCAGTTGTACCAGTTTGTTCGCCGAACAGACATGATGGAAATTTTATACCATCAGCATAAGAATGAACCATTGCGGCCAGTGACGGCTAAGTACGGGCTGTCTGGGATTGTTCTATTGGTCGTCGGGATATTTTTAGGGTTTGTAGTCCCTAAGCTTGTGTCAAATACTATAGGGATCTTGCTTCCTGGTTTATGGAATGTCACCTATCTGCTTTCATTGATTGGGATCTATCGCATTATGACTTATGCCATTATGAAGAATAAACGGGGAAGAAATCCGCAAAAATACTATAACGACCTGATCGCTTCTAATATGATGAAGTTTCAAGGGCGGCAAACTGTACGAAACATGAGTATTATCGCTTTACTGCTGACGGCCAGTCTATTTGCAAGTTTCTATCCGCCGCAATTAGCTAGTGCGACGAATGCTATTTCAAACAGCCCGGTGGACTACGAGCTGCATTATAATCTTTCAGAAGATGAAGTGAACCAGCAGGATATTTATCGGTTAGCCAGAAAACACGATGTCACAATCAAAGAATATCAGGAGATTATTTTTTCAGAATTGTTAGTTAGTGGTGTGGAACGTGATTGGAGTGATGACGGTAAATTAATTGAGGATTACTCAAAGGATCATCGTTTAGCCGATTTTATCGATGCATCTACCTTTAATCGGGAAACCAAAAGCGATCTTACGATTCCCCAAGGCCATTATTACCGAGTGAAAGGGGCAGAAGAAGCGGAGAGTTTTTTTGAAAAGGATGATGATGTGGATCTAGTAACAAATCCCGTCACAAAAGAAGAGCTTTCAATCAAATTCAAAGGAGTTGCACGCTGTCAGCAGCTGGTCAGCAAAGGCAGTCGCCGGTATGTGTTAAATGATCAGGACTACCAAAAAATCCGAACGAACCTGACTAAAGAGAATCAAACGAAGCAAATTCTGTTTAATGTGACCGATGTGGAAGCTTCTTATCCATTTGCTCAAGCTGTTTATCAAGAATTTATTGAGAAGGCATCTCCTAAAATGGCGGTCCTGAATCCCTATGATGCCTATCAATCTGCTAAAGCCAAAGCAAATAATCAGCAGTATGATTATGATAGAAAGATCAAGCTTTCGCCTAGCAACATGTCGCTGATGGATGACTGGAAATATTATCCTGCGATGAAAGTACTAGTGGAAAATACCTTTTTCCAAAGTGTCGCTGTTTACTTTTTGGTCTTCATTTTTGTGGCGATCATTTGCCTAGCCGCAGTCGGCGTGATCTCGTATACACGAAGCATTACGATCGGCTTATCAAATCAGCAGTTGTTTGAAGATTTGAAACGCTTAGGTGCGAATAATCATTACATTCGAAAATGTGTACTCAGTCAGTTGAATAAATTATTTATTTTGCCAACCGTTTTAGCCGCAATATTGATCTATGGATTTACCCTGTTGATGTTCGGCACAAATGATAATCAATTTACCAGCAATGAAATGAATGCTCTGATGATGGACAGTGTACTGCTGATGCTAGTTGTTCTCTATCAAGTGATTATATACTATGTTTCCTTCCGTAAAATCAAGAAAATATTGCAGGTTTAATGTCAGTACTGGATTGAAATATTTCTAATTTCAATTAAAATGAATAACTCGAGGAAAAACCAAATTGGTCATTCCTTGAGTTTTTCTTTTGCTTAATTTTAGCGAATTGGGTACGTTACAAGTAAGAAAAATCAAGAAAACGAGGCAATAATATGAAATATGAAAAAATCTCACCAACAGATAATTACCCGTATAAAATATTTTCATTTCATTCGAAATCATCGGATCGTCTGATTCCTCCTCATTGGCATGAAAGTCTTGAGCTGCTTTTTTGTTTTTCTGGCGAGTTGGAAGTCATCTTTGCTGGCCAGACCTATCATTTGAAAGCAAAGGAATTCATTATTATCAATTCGAATCATGTTCATTCAACAAGAAGTCCAGTGTTAGGCGAATGTTTAGTGATTCAGGTTCCTTTGGAGTATCTGCAAAGAATCACCGAGGAGCAGTATTTGAAGAAATTTCTGTTCAAAGCTATACCGGAACAGAAAAATTCGGAGGCACTAGAATGCTTACTGTTTATTTATCAGAATTTTTCTTCGAATGAATTAGTGAATCATTTATATGTGAAAGCCAAAATCTATGAGTTATTAGCGATTCTTTGCGAAAGTAATACATTTTCCAGCTCGAATATTTATGAAATCAAGTCCTTTAAATATTTGGAAAAGATGAAAGTAGTCAATCAATACATTCAGGATCACTACGCTCAAAATTTAATGATCGAAGAGGTGGCGAAGATTTTCAATTACAATCCGTCTTATTTTTCCCGCTTTTATAAAAAGTTTATGGGGATCACTTTTACCGAATATCTCAATTCTATTCGGTTGGATGCAGCTTACAAAGAAATGCGCGATACGGATAAGACGATTCTGGAAATCGGGTTGAATAATGGGTTTGCTACGAATAAAACTTTTTACAATGTTTTTCGTAATAAATTTGGCATGTCGCCGCAAAAATTTCGTAAGCAATTTCTAAAAAAAAGTAATTAAATTTCCACTTTGTCGTAAAAAAGCGGAACGACTTGGAGCGACTATCGACTCTATAATGAAAGCGTTATAACAATCGTTTGATGAGGAGGAGCAACATTGAAAGAAAAAATCACAAAGCTGTTTAACAAATTGAACCCTTGGTTCGATAAGCTGGGGACCAATCCCTATTTACAAGCGATTTCCGGCGCAATGATGGCGACTTTAGGCCCGCTTTTTATTGGTTCAATGTCGGTATTGATCGTTGTTTTGATGGGGATGGTACCAGCACTTGCGAAGCTGGATAAGTTGACTGAGCTGCTATCTAAAGTAAATACGATGACTCTCGGCGCACTAGCGGTTTATATTGCTGTCCTGATTGCTTATCATTTAGTGAAAAAGCTAGATGAGGAGGAAGATCCGATCTCTGCTTCAATTATTTCGCTGATTGGTTTTCTGATCATTACTCCTTTAGGCAAAATGGCGGATGATTCGATGGGTATTCCAACGAATTGGCTGGGGGCACAGGGCGTGTTCTCTGCTTTGATCGTCGGAGTCGTAAGTGCTCGTTTATATTTAGCGATCAAGCATCGCGGCTGGACAATCAAAATGCCGGCAGGTGTCCCGCCAATGGTGACCAAAACCTTCGAAGCATTGATCCCAACGATCTTGATTGGACTTTTATTTGCAATTGTTGATTTATTGTTTAGTTTGACAGCGTTTGGCAGTATGCATCAATTTGTTTACAGCATCATTCAAGAACCATTGAAGGGTGTGGGCGGTTCAATTGCGGTGATGATTCTATTGAGTCTGCTGCAGCAAGTGCTGTGGTTCTTTGGAATCCATGGAACAAATGTGATTCTGCCGCTAGTTACTCCATTGTGGCTAGCGATGGATCTGGAAAACTTGAATGCTGTTCAGGCAGGCTTAACACCACCGAACATTGTAGGATTGGCATTCTTTAATATCATTACTTGGAGCGGCTTAGGTTTAGGACTAGTTCTTTTGATGCTGCGGGCAAAAAGTAAACAGTATCGCCAAGTCGGCAAGATATCGATTGTGCCAGCAATGTTTGGAATAACTGAGCCGGTTATTTTTGGAACCCCCTTAGTATTGAATTTTGATTTGGCTTTTCCATTTATTACCAATAACGCGATCGCATTGACGTTGGCTTATGTACTGACAAAGCTTGGAATCGTCGCCAAATTTATGGGGGTTCAAGCGATCTTTGGTTTGCCGATCGGCTTCCATGCCGCAGTTGAAGGAAGTCTCTCGATCATCTTATTACAATTATTCATCCAATTAATCTTGTCGCCGGTTTTATGGTATCCGTGGTTTAAACGATTAGACTTGCGTACCTATAAAGAAGAACAAGCAGCTGAAGGAGCTAAAGACTAATGCAAGAAATAAAATTAAGAGAGCTGTTAGATTCGTTGACTTGGACAGAAAAAGTTGGTCAATTAGTCCAATTGTCTGGTGACTTTTTTCATAGTGAGGAGTTAGCAGTCGGTCCCAAAAAGAAGTTAGGCATTACTCAGGAAACGATTGATGTTGTCGGTTCGGTCTTAAATGTAACCGGCGCGGAAACGATCCGAGTTATTCAAGAGAGATATCTGCAAAATAGCCGACATAAAATCCCCTTACTATTTATGGCCGATATCATCTATGGCTATCGCACGATTTTTCCTATTCCATTAGGTCTAGGCGCCACATGGAATCCTAAACTGATCGAGGAGGCTTACGGTGTGATTGCCCGAGAATCACGATCTGCGGGTGCTCACGTTACCTATGCCCCGATGGTCGATTTAGTTCGTGACGCTCGCTGGGGACGCTGCCTAGAATCAACAGGAGAAGATCCGCAGCTGAATGCCGATTTTGCAGCGGCGATGGTTCGCGGTTTGCAACAGGAGTCCGGTAGAGAGTTTGAAGGGATCGCCTCTTGTGTGAAGCATTTTGCTGCCTATGGAGCTGCGGAAGCAGGAAGAGAATATAACACCGTAGATATGAGCGAACGCCGTTTAAGACAAGATTATTTAAGCGGGTACAAGTCGGCAGTCGATGCAGGGGCAAAATTGGTCATGACCTCCTTTAATACCTATGATGGCATGCCCGCAACAGGCAATGAATTTCTATTAAAAGAAATTTTGCGAGAAGAATGGGGCTTTGATGGGGTGATCATCTCTGATTACGCAGCTGTGCAAGAATTGATTGCACATGGTGTAGCAAAAGATGAACGGGAAGCAACTGCTCTAGCGATGAAGGCAACGAACGATATCGATATGAAAACAGGCTGCTATGCAAATGAATTGGAATCGTTAGTCACTGATGGGGCCATTGATCCTGAGTTGGTGGATGCAGCAGTCTGGCGAGTTCTGAAATTGAAAAATGATTTAGGTCTGTTTGAAGATCCTTATCGCGGCAGTACAGTCGAACAGGAACAGCAAACGCTACTAACAAAAGAAAATAGAAGCTTGGCTCGAAAAGTCGCACAAGAATCGATCGTCCTATTACAAAATAAAGGGGAGCTGCTTCCATTAGAGGCAAATAAAAACAAAATTCTATTGGTTGGCCCCTACGGCGATGAACAGGATTTGATCGGATTATGGGCAGTCCATGGCAAAAGCACGGACGTTGTTTCAATCAAGGAGGCCCTTGAAAAAGAATTAGCGAAGGAAACATTTTCTTATGAAAAAGGTTGCGGCTTGTTGGCAGATTATCAGTTCTTAGGAGAGTTCGGGGCAACGAAGGAGCAGATTCATTCATTAGGAATGACGGACAACGAACGAGAAGCAGCATTAAATAAAGCACTCGAAGCAGGTAAGGACGCGGATATCATCATTTACGCAATGGGTGAACACACGATGCAAAGTGGTGAAGCAGGCAGCCGTACGGATATTTCCTTGCCTCTCATCCAAAAAGAGTTCATAGAGAAAATGACCGAGTTAGGTAAAAAGAATATTTTGATCGCCATCAGCGGTCGTCCGCTAACATTTACCAAAGAGGTCGAGCAGATGGATGCGATTCTGCAAGCCTGGTTCCCAGGGACTGAAGGCGGAAATGCCCTTGTTGATATTCTGTTCGGTAAGGTCAATCCATCTGGAAGGCTCAGTATGGGTTTCCCGGAAAATGTCGGCCAATTACCAATGTATTACAATGAGTTCAAAACGGGTCGTCCGCTGAACAGCAGTACTCATAGAGGCCGATTTGTTACCAAGTACTTAGATAGCCCGAATGAGCCGCTCTTTCCATTCGGGTTCGGGCTAAGCTACGGAAGGGTAGACTATGAGGAACTGACAGTAAGTTCAAAGAAAATGACTGATCACTTGACCGTTTCTATCAAGCTGAAAAACCGTTCTGATTACGAATGTCTTGAGACTGTTCAGCTGTACATTCAAGATGTTACCGGCTCGGTCGTTCGACCAATCAAAGAGCTGAAAAAATACGAAAAAATAAACCTGCTGCCACATGAAGAAAAGACTGTTGTGTTTGCTCTTCAGCGTGAGGACTTGTATTACTATATGAAGAATATGCAATTTGGAACCGAAGCAGGCACCTTTAATGTTTTTGTCGGCAGAAATGCCAATGACACACAGCAAGCAGTATTTGAATTACTTTAATTTTAGAAGAAGGGCCGCAGCTATGTTGTGGTTCTTCTTTTTTTCCAATCCAACTATTCGATTATTCGGCAGAATTATGGTAAATTGCAGGTAAATTTTGGAGAAGGATCAGCGAAAGGAGTGAGGCGCATGTCAGTTTCTGAAGAGGAAGTACTAAAGAAGATGTATAATCTGATTTTGAATCCAAGTACTCGTGAATGGGAACGCTACTTATTAACGACGACTAAAAACGCGTTAGGTCAGCAGAAAAATTTCAAAGAACAATTGGCAAAGCTGGAAGTTGAGCTGCGTCCGTTGGCTTTGCGGAATAATTTAACACCAGATGTGGCAGATTTCTATCAGGAAATCACCGGAAACACAGCGGTCTCTGAGCAACTTGTGAAGGAGCAGCATGTTGTGGCTGATCCAGCGTATCAGGAGCGGGCAATTTTTGCAGGCGGCTGTTTTTGGTGTATGGTGGAGCCCTTCGAATCTCAGCCAGGAATTATTTCTGTTTTATCCGGCTATACAGGAGGTGTGTTAGAGCATCCCAGCTACGACCAAGTAAGCAGTGGTGCCACAGGGCATGTTGAGGCAGTGGAGATTATTTTTGATACGCGCAGGGTCAGCTATCAAGAATTGATTGACCTTTATTGGCAAATGACGGATCCCACAGATGCCTTTGGTCAATTTCAAGATCGCGGGGCACAGTATCGTCCAGTAATATTTGTTGCGGATGAAGAACAAAAAAAGATTGCCGAGAGGAGGAAACAGGCTGCAATTGATTCCAACAGATATAGCAAGCCGATCGTTACAGAAATTAGAGCGGCGGGGCCTTTTTGGCCAGCGGAAAATTATCATCAGGAATTCTATAAAAAGCAGCCGAAGCGTTACAAAGCAATCAAACGAGAACGTCAGCAATTTTTAATGTATCAGCACCTAAAAGGAAAATTGCGCGAGGGACTGCACCGCAAGAAATAAAACATTTGAAGAATCGCTTCAAAAAGAGTTGACAATCCTGCTGATAGCGATTATAGTGTATACATACCAACCGAATGTATGAATAAGGGGGTCACACTTATGGCTCGTAATAAATACCCGGAGGAAACAGTCAACAAGATTCTAGAGGTATCGAGACAGTTGTTTTTAGAAAAAGGCTATGAGCATACTTCGATTCAAGATATCGTCAATAATCTCGGCGGCTTGTCCAAAGGAGCGATCTACCATCACTTTAAATCAAAGGAAGACATTTTAGATGGCGTGATGGATAAGCTTTATCAAAATAATGAGAATGAATTAGAGCATCTCAAACGGCTCGAAAAGGATAAAAATATGACTGGATTGCAAAAGCTGCAGGCACTTTTTGCTTCCGCTCTGCAAAATCCACGTCAAGACGATATGTTTGAGATCGCACCGGATTTTCTTAAAAATCCTCAGATGCTGGTGATGCAGTTAGAAGGAATCTTCAAAGAATCAGCGCCGCATTACGTTCAGCCGATCATTGAAGAGGGAATCGCTGATGGCTCGATCCAAACAGAGTATCCCAAAGAATTGGCAGAGGTGATCTTGCTGCTGATCAATATCTGGCTGACACCGCTGATCCACGATGGTGATTCAAGCAGTGTAGCGAACCGTTTCGCTCTGTTTCAAGAAATGATGGCTAAGCTAGGAATCGAGGTTTTTGATGCCGAAGCGATTAAACGTTTAGAACAGTTTCGTGAAATCTACGAACAAAAAAAATAAGTACTGCCTTCAATGGCAGTTTTATTTTAAAGTTATACATACCGTCGTTCGGTATTTAAAATGGCAATCTTCGTTTTATTAAAAATATGAAGCGAATAAATTATAAAAAAATCAAAAGGAGTGTTCAAAATGGAACAAAAAATGAATGAAAGAAATGTGTATGGTGCAAATGGCGGCAATCGAAAGGAAAAAAATATGATGGAAAAAATAGTTGGCGGAATCGCCGTAGTCTTCTCAGGAATGTTTATTGTACCGATTTTATCGGTGTTGTCAGGCGCTTTTGGACTGATCGGTATCGGTTTGCCGGCGATCACTTTGTTAAATCTTTTTGGGCTCACCCATATCCCATTTAATGTATTATTCGTAACCTTGACCGGATTTCCGCAGATCTTCGTTGGCTTTCTGGTAGGCATGATCTTTATCGCTCTATCTTTCATCTGCGGAAGCATATTGAAAAAATATGCAGCCATGGCGAAGCGCACGTTTTAAAATAGGAAACAATACTTTCTAATAAAGCAAAAGAATCTCCTTTTACTGAAATAATCTGAGCGACTCGAAAAAATAGTTTCGATCTGAGAAATAGACAGCTATTTTTGAGTATATTAAGTTATGGAAGACGGAAGGAGCGAATAGAATGTTAAAAGTGTTGTTAGGTTTGGCGATTGCAGGATTGATTCTATCATTTGTGATGAACATTCTTGCAAGGAAAAAAATCATTAATGGTTGGTATGTGGCTATCTCTCTGCTTCAGGGAGCTTGCTTGGGTGCAATGGTAGGATTATTGATAGTTTTACTAAGCAAGGGCAGAATGATCGTATAAAAAACAGAGGCTGAGCCTCTGTTTTTTTTGTTATAGTTTTATCGATAAAAAGGTTTTAAAGGCGAGCAGAAACTTAATTTTGCAATACAATTGAGAGTTGATGTATATAATCAGCTAAATTCTTCAAAATTCATTTATTTTTTTACATTAATTAATAATATGTTAATATTAAATTATAGTTTGAAAGTGATTTGTGATGAGCAAGTCTCTTTTTTTTTCGATAAAGCAAAAATATAAGGACAAATACGTTATTTCAGTAATTAAAATACGTTTAACTAAAGAATATAATTAAATAAAATTAATGATTAACAATCTTAATTTGGAAGGAGCGAGAGATGCAGTCTAACGACTTATTGATGGATGATGATCGCTATAAATGGTATCTACTTCAATATTTAGAATTAAATAAAAATGCTTACTGTTCAATTGATCAACTGGGGGATATTCTTGAGATTTCTCGTTACAAATTGGAAAAATATTTACAGGAGCTTCAGGAGGAGCTGGAGGAAAACCATTTTGAGGCGACGGTGAAACTTCTTGAGACAGGTGAAATAGAGGTACATGACTTAACCCATGCGATCGTTAAAAAGATGCGGATCTGTTTAGTGGAACGAAGTCTGTCTTATCAAATTTTTCATCGCTATGTGACAAAAGAGACGAGCTTGGACAAGCAAATCGAAGAGCTGCATGTGAGCCGTTCAAGTACCTATCGCTTGTCTAAACGTTTGAAGGATCAGCTAGCAGCTGAAGGATTTCAGCTGAAGAAAAATCAATTAATTGGAGATGAATGCGCGATTCGAAGCTTTCTGTTTGGGCTGTACTATGAAATGTTTAACGGATTGGCAAGTCCTTTTGATGAGGAAATCCAAAAGCAGGCGAAGGAGGTCTTTCGCCATTTGGAGCACTATTTAAATCTTTCGCTTCCAAAAACAAAAGAACACAAACTGCTTTTTTTCGTCAGTGTCGCGTTGATTCGCATGGGAAAAAGTCATCCCATAGATCAGGTATACATCGAATATGAAGAGAATGCGGCTACAGATTATCTTGTTAAATGGTTGGAGGGCCATTTTTCTCTGACTCCCAAAGAAATGCAGGGTGAGATTGCTGCTTTATTGCTTTTTTGTCAAATGATGGAAGTCGATTTAAGGCAAGAGTTGACATTTATTGAGGGACAGGAGATACAGCAGGCAGGAAGGTTGGTCGATGAGTTTTTACACTATTTGGCCGAGCATTCACGTTTTGAAATCCATCGATTAAAAGAAGACACAGCATTGGTTGACGGATTACTCAGAATCAATCGCAGATGGCTGATCTATCATTTTCGCGAAACAACATTTGTGACTAAAATCCAACGTCGCTACTTTCAAGAAATCAATCCCAAGCTGGATGAAATGATTCAAGACTTCATTGAAAAAATTGCTCACCGCGGACTGTTTCATTCGGATCAAGAGCGAAACAAGCTGTATTACGATTATTTGTTCTTCTTGATTACGCAGATTTCAGTTGAAGAACTGGAGGACCCAGTATTCATCTGTATCGATTTCTCCCATGGCAGCAGCTACAACGAATACATCCAAACGATGCTGAGTTCATTACAAAGCATGAACATCTGCTATGAAGAGAAATTAAGCACGAAAACACAAATCTATCTATCTGATTTTCTGATCGATACGCTTCCTTGCCACCAAATGATCTGGAAGCGTCCGCCGACACCAGAGGATTGGGCAGAGTTTGGCCATTTGTTATTGACTGTTAAAGGAGGCGCCTATGAATAGAAGTTTATTGATCGCTCTCACACTTCCATCTATGATGTTTTATCAATCCAATGCGCCGATCCTATACAGCAGTGAGAAATTGATTGCTCAGGTAAGAGAAGAACAAGCGGTGCTGGCCTTTGATCTTTCGGAAACAGGCAATACGTTGATTGTTTCAAATGATCGAATTGAAGCAGCAGATGAAGCGTCCGAAACCAGTGAAATCGTTGAACCGGAACAAGCTCAAGAAGGCAGCACAAACGATTCTGCTGAAATGCCCCCAGCCGCTCGTACAAAAGAAACAGAGCAGTCAAAGGCTAATGGAAATCTGCCAAAAACAAATAAGCAGGCTGCAAAACAATCAACCAAGAAAAGCAGCAGGGACGTTTTGGAAACGATCGAACAAAAAATCAGTGCCCTTCCATTTACAGAACCGCCTTCTGATAAAAAGGGAGAGCGGGAGCTTGTTCGGATGCTGGCAAATATGTCGGGAACGATTTTATACGGCACTAAAATGACTGAAACCAACAAACAAGAATATATTACTTTTTGATAGGGGATGAAAAGGATGAATCGATTAAAAAAATTATGGTCGTTAGCAGCGATTTGCGGAATGATGATTGGTATTTTTCCACTGTCGATCTTTGCAGAGACGACGGAAGAAGCGAGTGTGGTCATCAACGATGCGCGGATGACCAATTCAGACGATCAGGAAATCACAGAAGACACTCGTATAAAGCCCAAAGAAACAATAAAAACAAAATTGAATTGGTCATTGGCTCAGGCCGCATTGATCGAAGAAGGAACGATGGTTGCTGTCGACCTGCCGGATAATCTAAATTTTCCAGAACAATCCGGCAGCTTGGGAGAGATGGGGAATTACCAAGTTATGAATCAACAATTGATTCTCCAATTCACTAAAAACTATCAGGAAACAGACGACGGCCGCGCACCGGATTTTACCAGTGTGAAATTTTACGAAGGTCTGTTGGAATTAAATGCTGAACCCACAGCAGAAGACCTAGAAACTGAAACTATTGATTTTGGCAACAACATTCACCGTACTTTGTATTATGCTAAAAAAACAGCTCCTGAGAATGACCCGCTGAATCAGGTCAAAGAAACTAAAGAGCTTCAGCCAAGAGCTCATGAGCCAAATTTGAATGCTCGCGGTGTTGACCTATTTAACAATATCAAAATCACTGACCTCGAAGGAAATGAATTCAGTGAAACGAACCCAGCAGTAAAAGACGCGAATATCAACATTCATTTTGACTGGATTTTAGACAACCAAGAGCTTATTAAAGATGGAGACTATTACACCTATCAATTGCCGGATTATTTTTCTGTCCATAATATAGTGACAGACATATTGAAGAATGATGATGGAGATGTTTTAGGCTCATTCACATTAGGCTTAGATGGTCTTTTGACAGTCACCTTCAATGATAAACCAGAAAACCTGAGTGAACGTCAAGGAACGATTGACCTAAAAACAGAGCTGAAGCTTGAAACGGATACAGAAATCGTTGAGATACCAACAAATATTACGGATGACGCTGATGACGAGATCACGATCACGATACCTGTAGTGAAGGCGGACCTTAATAAAAAAGGAATTATTGAAGCGGATAATACCGTTACATGGACAATTACACTGAATGAGGACAGACGTGATTTGAGAAATGTAATAGTAAGAGACCACCTGCCGGAAGGATTAACTGTCTGGTTTCATCAATATTACGTCATGAATGATAACGATGAATGGGAGCTCGCTCCAGTAGGCTTCATCAATGCATGGCAAGATAAGGATGATTATGTTTATAAATTCGGTTCGGGGATTATGAATCAACCAGTGAAGATAATCCTAAAGATGAAAGTAGCGGATAAAGAAAAGAAAGAGTTTTTAAACAAGGCAACCATTACTGGCGATAACTTTATTTCAAACTCATCTGAAGCTAGTGTGTCTTTTATTGACAAGGATAATTATAAATACTGTACGGACTATGACTTGAACACGGGAAAATTCAACTGGGAGGTCAAGGCTACTTATACGAATGCTGACGGTAAGCTTAAGGACTGGATGTATTCCCGATATGGCGATCCGAATACGGCGAACCATTATCTAATAAAAAACAGTATCAAGGTCTATAAATATGATCAAGATGGAAAGGCAGTTTTGACTGATAAGTGGTCTTTCTCTGAAGATTCGGCTGATTTTAAGAAGAAGGATGGGGAATATGTACACTTTACCTTGAAATTTGAGGAAAAGGGAGTATACAAAGTTACCTATTCCACCCAAAGCTTTGAAGTACCTACACCAATAAACACAGATTTAATGAACATGGCTCTGGTAATTGATGGAAGTAAAGAAGACGAAATTTCTGGTGGAGAAAAGCCGACTGTCGATGGGACACTTGGAGTAGAGAAAAAAGCACTCGACAAGGATTTTTCTAACAATACGATTGGCTGGCAAGTGGTTTTTAATAAAAATCGAATTTCTATGAAAAATGCTGTGATCACAGATAAATTCGCAACGCTGGCAGGGACCAATAAAAGTGCCCTTCAATTGATCGAATCTACTTTAAAGGTCACAGCGAATGATGGAACAACGGATAAGCCTTTAAATAGAAATAGTGATTATGTACTAGAAAAAATCGATGGTGATTCAGATTATTCAACTGGCTTCATTATTAAACTGATCGGCAGCTACAGCACAACGGATAATCAAATTACGATCGACTATTCCACCCATTATTTTGTGGATAAGCAACAGCAGTTCGAAACAGGAGCGATATTGCGCTTTGACAACAGCGCCATAATCACATATGAGGGTGAAGATGGAAGAACACATACCGATGGTGCTGAAGTCGCCACATGGGTCGATATTAAGTTCGCCTATAACGGGGTGAAATACGGAAAATACCTTGAACAAGGTGGAGAAGTCACTTCGGCTTTTTCTCATGCCAACCCGTTTAGTGAAACAACGGCTGGTGAAAATAGTGTTTATTGGACCGCCTTGTTCAATACTTGGAAAACAACAGTTCCAAAAGATACAACGATTAAAGAAGCCTTAGGAGAAGGTCAGACACTTAAGGAGCTAGTAATCTATGATGTGAACATCGAAAAAAATAAAGTTGAAGTAGCTAGCTTAGGCAGAAAATGGGAAAAGGATGTTGACTACAAGTATGAGTTAGTCGACGGAGTTCCTGTCATTACTTTATCAAAAGACACGAAGAGTACATTTGCGATTTTTGTTTCGGCTGAAGCTTCAGATGAGATCCCTAAATATAAAAATGTAGCGACCATGACTGTGAAAGACACGAAACCTTTAGTAGTTGAAGGAATGGTCGAAAAAAGTGATAAGGATTCATGGATCACTAAAAAGGGGACTCAAGCTACTGGAGATGACTATCGATTAATCAATTGGTCGGTTGTTTTAAATAAAGATAGTCACAAGATCATCAATCCGACGGTAACTGATACCGTCAGCATCAATGAACAATCATTTGTCTATGATGCAGATAAAAATGTAGTGGTAAAGGTGTATAAAGCGAAAGACAACGGTTCAGGAACTTTTGTTAAGGACGGTCCTGCGATTGAGTTCGCTGAGGGCAAGAAGCCGACCGTTACTTCAGATTCTATAGAAGGAACACAAACCTTGACGATCGATTTAGGTGATTCAATCGATACCCCCTATATTATCGACTATCAGACGCTGCTTGATCCGGGAATTCAAAATAATGAAATCGTCAAAAATAGCGCCTCCCTATTTGGAAAAGATATTCAATTCCATGAAACGACGACGTCTGTAACGATTAAGTCTACTGATGGCGAAGGAACTTCAAGTGGGAAAAACGGGTCGTTAAAATTTAAAAAAGTAGATGAGAGCAATCAATTAATCACCGCAAGCTCCGCCTTTTTCGATCTTTACCGGAAAGATAGTCAAGGAAATCTTACATTGATGTTTTCTGATATTGAAGTAAAAGGCGACAAAATTATTGAAGGTGGCGTTGAAGTTGATCATCTCTCGAATTTACGTTATGGAACCTACGTCATAGTAGAAAGTAAAGCACCAGATGGCTATGTGAAGGATGAGACAAAACATGAGATTATCATTTCTAAAGATCAGGTTAACCATACCTTTACACTGGAAAACAAAAGCGCTACAAATCAGCTGGAAACAAAGATTTCGTTAGAAGCAAAGAAGAAGCTGACAGGTCGTACGTTACAAGCAGATGAATTCAGCTTCAAGCTGACAGGCGAAGGCGTTGATCAAACAAAGAAAAACGCTGCCGATGGCAAGGTTCTATTTGATGAAATCAGCTATACAAAAGAAGGTGTCCATGAATACACAATCTCGGAAGTAATCCCATCAGAAAAAGCCCCCGGCATGACCTATGATGAGACGAAGTACAAGGTAACGGTTACCGTAGAAGAAAAAGCTGGAAAGCTAGAAGCTTCAGCGGTGTACGAAAATGTTCAAGCTGGTGAAGTGCCAGTCTTCGAAAATGCCTATAAAGCATTGCCAACAAGTATCAAACTAGAAGCTCAAAAAGAGTTAAGCGGTCGTACGTTGAAAGAGAATGAGTTCAGCTTTAAGTTGAAAGGCGATAACGTAGACGAGACGGTTAAAAACAACGGTCAAGGAAAAGTCGAATTCACAGAAATCAATTATGACAAAGCGGGAACGTATGAATACACGATCTCTGAAGTTCTGCCGTCAGATAAAGAAATTGGCATGACTTATGACGAGACGAAATACAAAGTAACGGTTACCGTTGAAGAAAAATCTGGAAAACTAGAAGCCGCAGCGGTTTACGAAAACGTTCAGGCCGGCGAGGTGCCAGTCTTCAAAAATATCTATAAAGCATTGCCAACAAGTATCAAACTAGAGGCTCAAAAAGAGTTAAGCGGTCGTACGTTGAAAGAGAATGAGTTCAGCTTTAATTTAAAAGGCGATAACGTAGACGAGACGGTTAAAAACAACGGTCAAGGAAAAGTCGAATTCACAGAAATCAAATACGACAAAGCTGACACATATGAATACACAATCTCTGAAGTTCTGCCGACAGATAAAGAAAACGGCATGACCTATGATGAGACGCAATACAAAGTGACAGTTACCGTTGAAGAAAAATCTGGAAAACTAGAAGCCGCAGCGGTTTACGAAAATGTTCAAACTGGTGAAGTACCAGTCTTCAAAAATACCTATAAAGCATCGCCAACAAGTATCAAACTAGAAGCTCAAAAAGAGTTAAGCGGTCGTACGTTGAAAGAGAATGAGTTCAGCTTTAAGTTGAAAGGCGATAACGTAGATGAGACAGTTAAAAACAACGGTCAAGGAAAAGTCGAATTCACAGAAATCAATTATGACAAAGCCGGAACATATGAGTACACAATCTCGGAAGTAATCCCGTCAGAAAAAGAAATGGGTATAACTTACGATGACACACAATATAAAGTAGTTGTTACCGTTGAAGAAAAGGATGGAAAACTAGAAGCCACAGCGGTTTACGAAAATGTAAAAACTGGAGATATTCCGATCTTCAAGAATTCGTACACACCAGAAAAGAAAGTACCAACGGGTGAGATTTTATTGAAGAAAATCGATAGTAAAACTGGAAAAACATTGGCTGGTGCGGAGTTCAAATTAGTTGATCCTAAAGGAAAGACAGTAGCAGGAAAAGAAAAAATCGTTACTGGTGAAGACGGCTCTATAATCATCAAAGACTTAACTGATGGGAACTATCAATTGATTGAAACAAAAGCACCAAAAGGATACCAGATAGATGAAACACCGATTGATTTCTCTGTAAAAAATAGTCAACCAAGTAAAAAAGAAATCAGCCAGAAAAATGATCCTATTGGGTTGCCTGAAACAGGGGATTCCACCAGCACCAATGTTCAAACCACTTATCGAAATAATACAACTGTTTCCAAACGCTTGCCTTCAACAGGAAGTGTCCACAGTAAAGGTTTAGTTATTCTAGGATTATTTTTCTTAGGGATGGTCGGATTAGTCGCTTTCGGGAAAAGAAAAAAAGTCTAGTTAATGGTAGAAAAGAAGGGAGTTATGAGAATGAATGAGGAGCCAAGTTGGATTTCAGATTTGAATGATGAGGAACTTGAGTTTGTAAAGTGCTTTATCCTTTCATCTGGATCAATAAAAAAATTAGCATCCATTTACTCAACGAGTTATCCAACCATACGCAAGCAGTTGGATAAGCTTATTCAGAAAATTCGCGTTGGCGAACGCAAAGAGAATGATAAGATTATTCGCTTGATCCATCAACTTGAAAAAGAAGGGAAGATCGATCAAGAAATTGCTGAAACAGTCGTGACAGAATATGGGAAATCATTGAACTGTCTGATTACGGAATAAACGAAGAAGAGTTCTTCCATTGATATGGAGGAGCTCTTCTTTGTGGTGCTTATCAATTAATCGTTGATTTTTTCTATTCCTTTTCTTTCTCGTAAGGATTTCAAATCATGTCTCAAATTTCCGCCAAAAATCACAGTTCCCATACCAAACAGCAGACCGCCGGCAACACCAGCAAGGCGTGTCATTGAATCCATAATCATCCAAATGCTGCCTATAGCCAGAATGAAGGAAAGCGTAAAAAAGAAACCACTCTTAATGATTTGATAAAACAAGCTTGCCTTAGTTGAGAGCGGCTGCTCTTCATCCGCGCTGCGATGGTCGGGTTGATATTTTACACTTAAATAGTTGCCATGGTGATTAGAAAAGTCATCGTAGCCAATCGTCGAACCTAAAATATCCTCCTCATTGATCCAGCTTGTCTCTTCAAAAGAATTCATTGCCTCAAATAATTCTATAAATGCTGCGAGTAAATCATCTGTGTCCTCCAAAAAGAGAAGATAGTCTAGGTAAATGAGCTCCAAATTATCAGAGTAGCTGCTTTCTTCAGCAATCAGCTCTTGGAAATCGTGATAGAGCGGAAGCAGGTCTGGGTAGACGGCTGAAAGATATTCTGAGTGAAAATCAAGATTTTGCAGGAAATCTTCGAAGGATACGTCAATCACACCGAATTGTTTCTCCGCTAAACGACGTTCGAATTCCTTCTGTGAGAGCGTTTCAGCTAGTTCAAAGGTTTCGAGCTGTTGAGAAAGCAGAACCAAGTGCTCTGACGCTAAGCCCATGAGCCAAAATGTCGGCAGGCTATTATTTGATTCGAAAATCTGGGTCGTTTCAGTTGTCAAATAGCAGCGGTTGCCCATAGATGCTTCCTCCTTTTATGCTTCTGCTAAAAACATCATACCATATCAACAATCATAGCTATTTTTTACTTGCTGTACCATGTAAAATAGAAGGTAATCAGGACAAAAATAAGGAGGATGCGATGTTTGTTCATGAACTAAAGTTGATGGAGCCGCTAGAGAAAAAGCAATTAGCCTATCCCTTTGGCGTTTTTGCTGTTCAAGAAATTCTGAATAGAGGCGGTCTGTCATTTGAACAGCCAGTCACTTTTTTATCTGGAGATAATGGCACTGGCAAATCGACGATCCTAGAAGCAATCGCGGTCGCGTATGGGATAAATCCAGAGGGCGGCAGTCAAAATTTTCATTTCCATACGACGGAGAGCCACTCTGATTTACACGAGTCTATCCGCTTGGTTAGAAAAGGAAATCTTCCTAAAACAAAATTTTTTCTGCGTTCAGAGACGTATTATAATGTTGCCTCTGAACTAGAGGAACTGGCGCGCGATCCGATGGAAGGCGATCTAGCTTTTGCTTCTTATGGCGGAAAGTCCCTGCATACTCGTTCGCATGGAGAGGGATTATTATCCATCATCGAAAATCGCTTTGGCAAAGAAGGTTTTTATTTGTTGGACGAGCCGGAAGCAGGATTGGCTACAAGCCGACAGTACACACTGCTGCAGGAAATCCATCGGTTGGTTAAAGCTGGAAGTCAGCTGATTATCGCCACCCATTCGCCGATTCTAATGGCATACCCGAACGCTGCGATCTATCAATTTTCTGAAGCAGGCTTAGAAAAGCTGCCGTTGGAGGAAACGATCGCTTTTCAGGAAAGCAAGGTCTTTTATGATGATCCGAAACGACTGCTGCATTATTTGCTTGAGTGAAGAGCTTCGTTTTTATTATCAATTGTTTTCGGGTTGTGATGAGAGTAAAAAGAGCGCTTATCTATGGAATAAATGCTTTTTTTTTAATAAACAGTACATTGATTACAGCAGAAATAAAAAGTTAAATAGACGCCGAAATGAAACCATGATATAGTACCATTTGTATTGAATTTGAATATGTGATTTTTGTCACAATGATTATAGATAAATTGAAATCAAACAAAAAAAGGTAAGGAAGGAGTGAAACTATGAGCCAAACTTTAACGAAGCTGATGTCGGATGATATAACGACGTTGTTTGTTACCGATGGTGAAGGAAATATTCTGCTGGCAAATGACTTTACTGCGATGACACTGGGACTTTCTTTGTCAGAGCTGCTAAACTCAAACGTTTACGACTTAGTTGCCAGTGAGGTCTATAACGCTTCCGCAACGATTGAAACATTGAAATCGGGTGAAAACTCTGAGGTAATGTTAACGACACAAGCAGGCTATCGAATATTATCAAAAGCAACACCAATCTTTTATCCAGACGGTACTCTACATTTAGTGGTCACTAAGTCTGAACCATTATCTCAAGAAGAGTTTGAAGAGCTTTCCAGTAGAGCCGCTTCTCAAGCATCAGCCAGCGAGGATGAACCAGTTGAACTAGTAACACCGATAATTGCTGAAAGCAATGAAATGAAACGGATCATAAGGGTGTGCAAACAAGTGGCGGTGTATAACAGCAGAATACTGTTATTGGGAGAATCAGGGGTTGGTAAAGAGGTTGTTGCCAATTTTATTCATCAGCATAGTACGGTCGCAGCAAATAAGTTTGTTGCAGTCAATTGTGCGGCAATTCCTGAGAGTCTTTTTGAATCTGAATTTTTCGGTTATGAAAAAGGAACCTTTACTGGAGCAGAAAAAAGCAAGCAAGGATTGGTTGAAGCAGCTGATGGTGGGACTCTATTTTTAGATGAGATTTCAGAGATGCCGCTAGAGTTGCAGGCGAAGCTTTTGCGAGTTTTGGAAACGATGAGTCTTCGCAGAGTCGGCGGTGTGGAGGAAATTCCTGTCAGTTTCAGATTGATTTCTGCTTCAAACCAAGACATGTTCGAACTGGTAGAACAGGGGAAATTTCGCCGGGATCTCTATTATCGGATCAATGCGATTCCTGTCACGATACCACCTCTAAGAGAACGAAAAAAAGATATCTTGGCTTTGGCTAATCATTTTTTAGCATCTTTCAATAAGAAATATGATGCAGATGTAAAGCTAACGAAGTCTCATCTACATCATCTGATGACTTCTCAGTGGTTAGGGAATGCTCGTGAACTGAAAAATTATATTGAGTATCTCGTCGTCACAGCAGAATTACCGTTAGCTTTGCAAGAAAATACTGATGAAAAAAAAGTAGAAGAGGATCGGCTAGAGGCATTGGCGGAGGTATATTCTTATCAAGAATTTGTTGATTATGTCGAAACAATCTATTTTCGCTATCAGTTAGAAAAACACCGATACAACATCAGCAAGACGGCAGAAGAGAGTCAGGTAAGTCGTCCTTTAATCTATAAAAAAATACGAGATCTAAAATTGGAAAGAAAAGATACAGAAGGATAGGAATAGTCGTCAAAGTGTAATATTCCATTACACTTTGACGACTATTCTTTCTTTTTTTTGTTTAAAACACAAGGTTTATTTTTTGGCACAGCAATTGCTAATGTAAAAGTAGAAGCTAATGTGATTGATTTCACTATAAATAAGTTTTTTAGCTGAAAGAAGAAAATAAGTGTTTTTAATACAGGATATGAAAGGAGAATGTCAAAGTGAAAATAATCACCAAAGAAGAAGCTGCTTTGTTAATTAAGGACAATGATGCTATAGCAATTAGCGGTTTCGAATTGGCTTGTGCAAATGAAGAAGTGGCGCTAGCGCTTGAGGAGCGATTTATTAAAACCGGAAGTCCTCAAGCACTGACGGTCATTCATTCCAGCTGTTGGGGGGATCGAAAAGAAAAAGGAATGTCCCATCTTTCCCACAAAGGCTTGTTAAAAAGATGGATCGGAGGAATCGTCAAAGCTTCTTCTCCCAAACTTTCTGAGATGATTCAGGCAAATGACTGCGAAGCCTATAATTTTCCCCAAGGTGTTTTAGCGCAGCTGTATCGAGAAATTGCTGCGAAAAGACCAGGCTTGATTACCAAGATTGGTTTAGAAACGTACATTGATCCTCGGCAAGAAGGTGGGAAAATGAATGAGGCCACAACGGAAGATTTAGTTGAAATTATCCAATTATTGGGAGAGGAGTGGATGTTTTATCCGGCTTTTCCATTACAAGTCGGATTGATACGGGGAACCTTTGCAGATGAGAATGGCAATGTGACTTTGGAAAAAGAAGGTCTACACATGGAGGTTTTGCCGATTGCGCAAGCAGTTCATAATAGTGGCGGAAAAGTAATCGTTCAAGTTGAACGTGTAGTGAAAAATGGTACGCTGCATCCGAAAGACGTAAAAGTACCGGGTATTTTAGTGGATTACGTGGTAGTTTCAGAACCTGAAAATCATTTTCAAACTGGAACGACAGCGTACAATCCGGCGTTTAGTGGTGAAGTAAAGATTCCGCTTGGAAGTGTTCCTAAACTACCTCTGGATAATCGCAAAGTAATTGCGCGTCGAGCAGCGATGGAATTACAAAAGGGCACCGTTTTAAATCTAGGAGTTGGAATTCCAGTGAATGTTTCGATTGTTGCAGCAGAAGAAGCGATAGATGATCAAATTATTTTGACAACAGAAGCCGGAACGATAGGCGGCATTCCTGCAGGTCTGGAGGATTTCGGGCATGCATACAATAGCGAAATGATTATTGATCATCATGAACAGTTTGATTTTTATGATGGCGGCGGCTTGGACCTATCCGTTTTAGGATTGGCGGAAGTGGATCAAATGGGGAATGTCAATGTCAGCAAGTTGGGTAGTCAAGTCATTGGCTGCGGAGGGTTTATCAATATTTCCCAGACAGCTAAAAAATTGGTTTTTGCCGGAACTTTCACTGCTGGTGGGCTAAAAACAGTTGTGGAAAATGGTCGATTGACCATACTGCAGGAAGGGAAGCATAAAAAATTTGTCAAGGCAGTAAATCAAATTACATTTAATGGACATTACGCAACTAAAACCAAGCAAGAGGTATTATTTGTCACCGAGCGGGCTGTTTTCGTCTTACAAGATGGCCAGCTCATCTTGAGTGAAATAGCGCCTGGGGTTGATTTGAAGAAGGATGTATTGGATCAAATGGATTTTGAAGTACAAATATCAGGGGCATTGAAAGAAATGCCCGCGGAGTTATTTATGGAAAATTGGGGTCAGTTAGCAAAATTAATGGAGGAAGATCATGGAACAAACTAAAGATATTGCAAAAGTTAAAGTAAATCGTTGGGTAGTTTTATTTGCTTCAGTCGGAATTATTATTTGTCAAGGTGGGATCTATGCTTTTAGTGTTTTCTCTACACCATTGGCAGCAGCAAATGGGTGGTCAGTTCCCGATGTGATGATTGCTTTTACGATTGCTGTTGGTATATCTCCTTTGCCGATTATTATTGGCGGAAGGATTTCTGATAACGGGAAGTCCCGAGAGTTGATCTTGTTTAGTTCATTGTTATTAGCGGCATCTTTTGCCTTAGCAGGACTTTCTACTCAGCTGTGGCAACTATATATAACCTACGGATTAATGGGGGGATTCGGGTTGAATCTCGGTTATATTGCTTGTGTAAACAACTCACAGCGTTTTTTCCCAGATAAAAGAGGGTTGTGTTCTGGGATTGTAATCACGGGGATTGGTGCTGGGACGATGATTTTTGCACCACTAGGCAGCTGGTTGATTGAACAAGGCGGTGTTCGGAATACATTTATTCAGTTAGGCGCTATTTTCTTAGTTTTTTCATTGATTTGTTCAGCATTGATTAAAAATGCTCCTATCGAGGATTCAACAGCAGATTCTGTGGATGAAGCAACGGCGACTGTCGAAGTGAATTATGATTGGAAAGGCATGATCAAGACCCTGCGTTTTTATATTGTTGCGCTATTGTATGCAACTGGCTGCTTCTCAGGGTTGGTGATCTCTTCTAATGCAGCTGATATTGGTCAAAATATGTTTGATTTGACACCAATGGTTGCAGCGACCTTTGTTAGTTTGTATGCTATGTCTAACTGTATAGGGCGGGTTATCTGGGGGGCACTTTCAGATAAATTAACGCGAATTAATACCTTCATGTTAGTTTTTTTCTTTATTGCTCTTTCTTTGATGAGTTTGGCCTTTATTAAGGCGACTGTTGGGTTTGGGATTGGTTTGATTGGTTTAGGACTTTGTGAAGGCGGTGTCGCTGCTTTGATGTCACCATTGACAATTGAAAATTTTGGTTCGAAATATCAGGGAGTGAACTATGGCTTTGTCTTTCTAGGTTTCTCTATCGCTGCTTTCGTAGCTCCTCGTTTGACAGCCTTTATCGGACAAGCAAACAGCGGAGATTTCACGTCAGCGTTCATTGCAGGAATTGTTGTTGCAGTAATCGGGTTTGGCTTAGCCTTCTCTCTAAAACAAATCAATAAAAAACTTGAAGACGATAAAAAGTAAATGCTGCTGAAATGGGTGAGGAAAATCCTTTACTGGGTTTTAGCTGCAGCAAAATATGGCAGGCAATTTTAAAGAATATCCTTAAAGGAATAGGAGTGAAAAAATGGAAACAATCGTATTAGATGGGTCAAATTTAACACTAGAAGCTGCTTGGTTAGTTGCAAAAGAAGATGCTGAAGTCAAAATTACTGATGAAGCAGCACAAAGGGTAAAAAATTCCTACGAGTTGTTAATGGCAGGAGCAGTTTCAGGTACGCCGGTCTATGGACTAACTGTTGGGGTTGGATTAAATAAAGATCAAAAATTATTCGATGCGGACGGCGAGTTGTCTCCAGAGGTTTTAGCAGCATCAGAAGAATTTAATCGGTCAATGCTGCGGTCGCATTCAGCCGGTATTGGGAAATGGATTCCGAATCACTTGGTTCGCTTATCCATGGTTATACGCTTAAATGCGATGTTGAATGGACAATCGGCAGTTCAGTTTAGAGTGGTTGAGCTGTATATTGAATTCTTGAATCGCGGGATTACACCTTGTATTCCAAATCGTGGAAGTATGGGAGAAGCCGACATCATGCTGGCCTGTCATGTAGGACTCGTGATGATGGGGGAATGGCGAGCGGATTATCAAGGAGAGATTGTTGACGGAGCGAAGGTGCTGGACGTGAATGGTTTAGCACCATTGGTTCCTGTTGGTAAAGATGGTCTAGCCATTTTATCTAATAATAGTATTTCGACAGCTTATGCTCTTGAAGGTGCTCATAACGTTAGACAAACGTTAGATGTTAGTCCTTTAGTTTTTGGGTTAAGTTTAGAAGGTTTGAATGGCAACATCGCCCCAATCCTGCCACAGCCGATAGGCGTTCGTCCGTTCCCTATGCTGGCAGAGACTGCGGAAAAAATGCGTGACGCTCTGAACGGCTCTTATTTGTGGCAGCGAAATAGAAGTCGCCCGCTGCAGGACCCGCTTTCGTATCGAACGACGGTCTATACATTGTCCGAAGCGGAGCGCGCATTAAGTGATTTGGAGGAGCTATTGTTTATTCAAATCAACAGTTCAGATGATAATCCAAGTGTGATCGAAGGGGCTAGTGAAGAGTATAGAGAATTCGATCAAATCGCACAGTATTTTGTGGAAACAGAAAATATTTTTGGAGGAATATTCCCGTCAGCAAACTTTGAATCGTTGCCGATTTCTCTAGCGGTGCAACGTTTAAGTATAGCTCTAGGCCATGTTTCTCACAATGTGATCCAACGTTGTCTGCGTTTAGAGGAGGCAGAATTTACAGGATTGCCGCGTTTTCTGACCGTTCCTGAAAATAAAGGGCATGGTTTTGGTTCTCTGCATGTGCCGATCGTTGCCTTGCATGGGGAGATCGTCGCATTAGCGAATCCAATATCTTTGAATGTCCAACCTGTTGCTGGAGGTGTTGAAGATACTGGGACGAACTGTTTGCAAGCCGCGCAACGCTTATTAGAAATCAACGAAAGCCTTAATTACATCTATGGAGTTGAAATGATGCATGCAAGTCAGGCTGTTGATTTGCGACTAAAAGAAGAGTCATTGACTTTAGGTATTGCGACCAAATCTTTTTTCGCTGCGTATCGTGAGCATGTGTCATTTGTTGAACAAGATCGAATTTTTACAATTGATATGGAAGCATCAAAAGTCTTTTTAGAGAATTATACCTCTAACAAAACGAAAGAGAAAATTTTAAATTAAGAAGGGAAAGTAATTTATGAAGAAAATCACAGAGCTTTTAGGAATCCAATACCCAATTTTTCAAGGTGCCATGGCACAGGTTTCAAAATACCAATTAGCTGCAGCAGTTTCAAACGCAGGAGGCTTGGGAATCATCGCATCTGGTGGAATGAGCGAAGAGCAGTTACGTGAGGAAATAATCAATTGTAAGAAATTGACCGATAAACCATTCGCTGTAAATATTATGTTGATGGCACCGAATGTTCCTGATATGGTGAAGGTCGTGATTGAACAAGGTGTAAAAATCGTGACAACTGGTGCTGGGACGCCGAAGAAATATATGAAGGATTTTAAAGAAGCAAATATTAAGGTGATTCCAGTTATTCCAAGTGCAAAGCTTGCCAAGAAAATGGAGGACTTGGGGGTTGACGCGGTAGTCGCTGAAGGTTCTGAAGCAGGTGGTCATATCGGAGAGCTTTCAACGATGGTTCTATTACCTCAAGTAGTTGAAGCTGTTAATATCCCAGTCATAGCAGCTGGGGGAATTGCAAACGGGAAAGGAATGGCTGCTGCCTATGCATTAGGCGCTCAAGGGCTTCAAATGGGTACGGCCTTTATGCTGGCGGAGGAGTGTCCAATTCCTCATAACGTCAAAGAATTTATAGCGAATGCCGAAGAAATGGATACAGCTGTGACAGGCAGAAATGGCGGCGCACCGGTTCGCAGCTTGAAAAATAAAATGATCAATCAGTATATTCAATGGGAGAAAGAAAACATGCCTAGAGAACAACTAGAAGAATTGACCATGGGCTCCGCACGAAAAGCTGCCGCAGGAGATATTGAAAATGGATCGGTTATGGCTGGCCAAGCCTCAGGTTTGATCAATCAAATAAAACCAGCTAAACAAATTATTTCTGATATTTTGAGTGATGCAGAACAAACGATCAATGCTTTGCGATTTGGATAAATTATTGACTCAGCACAAAACCCGTTAAGATATTGTCTTAACGGGTTTTGTGTCGTGACTTTATTGAGTTGAGGAGAACTTTTGCAACGGTCAGATAATGAAATTATTCCTTTTTTCTTGGGTCAATTTAAAGGAAGCAGGAATAATTTTCACATTCAAATTTATTATAATCAAAAAAATTTGTGTTCACGAATCCTTATCTATATGATGAGATTAAGAATATGCATAAAAAGGGTTTCATTTTTTATAGAAGGAGATTGGTAAGATGAAAAAGTTTCGAGTGATTATGGTTTTGGCGGTAGCTCTAGTCTTTTTTACTGGATGTAAAAAGCAGACACAGAAGGAATTTTCTGAAGAGTTAGCAAAGCAGGGGGATATGAATGCGGGGGAATATTCGGCTGTGATCGATAGGGTAGCAATTGAAGGCGAGGATGCGGATAAACAAACGCGTACGTCGATTTATAAGATAGAAAAAATGATCAGCGGGACGAAAATGTCAGGAAATTATCAGATTGATTTCAAGAAAAAATTGTTGGCGATGGATTTGTCGATTGATGGTCTGGGAGAGAAGTTCCCTATTGAGCTGTACGTAGATGGGAAACGGCCATCTCTTTATATAAGTACTGATTTTATACCGGAATTGGTAAATACAATCAAAGCCTTCAATCCAGATGTTCCAGTTGAAGCGAAGCAATTTGATGATTTAAAGGGAAAATACCTGTTTGATGATCAAAAAAAATCAAAAGAAAAAGGCGATGCTAAGACAGATGCAGATACCCTTAGCGGAACCCTCAATTCACAGCTGTTCAGTGACTACCTGAATACCTTAGACCCAGATTCCTTTGAGAAGCAGGAGGATACGATCAAACGGACTTTCACTAAGAAGGATATTCAGAACTTTGTCAAATACGCAAAAGAAAATGGCGACAAAGAGGAAAAGAAGGATGCTGAAAAGCTAGAGAAAAAGCTTAAGGATGTAACTGGCTATAAGCAGACGATTACTTTAAACACGAAAAAGCACACGCAAAAAAGCGTTATGAAGCTTGCGGTCAAAAATAAGGACATGACAGTTAAACTGGATATGACAGTGAATAATCAAGCGAAGAAATCAGATAGAAAGATCAAATTGCCAAAAGCAGCCGATACGGTCTCGATGGAGGAGTTCCAAAAAATCATTGAAGATGCTCAAAAAAGCAGCACGATGATCTCTGAAGAGGATTTCAACGATCTGCTGGAAGTGATTAGACGCAATGGAAGTCAGTTATCACAACAGCAAGTTGAGCAGTTCAAGAGTACCTATAAACCATATTTGTCTGAGGAACAATATAAACAGCTTGAAGAAGCATTAGAACAAGCGGGGCAGATGGCCGCATAAATAACAGGATCAATCATTTCGGGTGATTGATCCTGTTTATGGATTTATGCTAAACTATTACTGACGACAATCACATGAAAAAAGACAAGAGGCGATTTTGGTCCGGCGCACTACACATTACGCAACTGAAGTAATTTAGTGAAACGTGGAAAAGTATTCTGACATCAAATAAACTGAAAATTTTCGCGAGAAAAGCCAGTTTATTTGTTGTGCAGAAATTTTTCACGTTTTTTTGTTGCCTGTTGGATTGTCGTCAGTCGGAAAGAGGAATATAAAATGATCAACAAAATTAAGAGAAATGTACCGATATTTAGCCAAGGCCAAGATTCGATTTGGCTGGATGACCATTTAGCACCACAAATGTTAGCCGCTCACTTGGATACCGAATTTGATGGCGCTACTAGAAATGCTGAATATATCAAGCGCTCGATGGAGTGGCTGACAAAAAAATGCCCGGCACAGGATTTTCCGCAGTTATTGGATCTGGGGTGCGGCCCTGGAATCTACGCGGAGAAATTTTTTGAAGCGGGATATCACGTAAAAGGAATTGATTTTTCAGAATTGAGTATCGCTTATGCGCAGGAATCAGCGGATGGGAAAAAATACGATATCGATTATCAATGCGGAAATTATTTGGCAGAAGATTTAGGCAGTGAACAATACGATGTGATTGTTCTGATTTATTGTGATCTAGGTGTTTTTTCATCAGAGGACCGAAAGCGTCTGTTTAAGAAGGTAAATCGGGCATTGAAAAAGGGTGGACGCTTCATTTTTGATGTCTTTACTCTAGAGAAATATAAAAGCTTTGAGGCTGCAAAGACTTGGCAGCTGGAAGAAAATAATTTTTGGACGAAGGAAGCTTGTCTGCATTTATCCGCACAGAAAAGATATCCAGGAACGAACACCTACTTGGACCAGCATTATTTACTGTATCCCGAAGCGGTCAAGGAATTTTTTATCTGGGAAACGGTTTTTGCGGCTGACGAGCTTTTAGCAGAATTGAGCGCGTGTGGTTTTGCTGGCAGTGAAGTTTTTGGCGATCTTCACGGGATTTTGTATACAGCTGAATCAGAAACACTTTGTTTGGTCGTCGAAAAATAGGAGCGGACACCTGTTTCTTGCTATAATGGAGAAATAATTAAGCAGGAAGAGGTGGAAGGATGAAAACGATTGGATTATTAGGAGGAATGAGCTGGGAAAGTACGGTGACTTATTATACCCGGATCAATGAACTGGTCAATCAACAATTAGGCGGACTGCACTCCGCAAAAATCAAATTGGCAAGTGTTGATTTTGAGGAGATTGAAAAATGTCAGGTGGAAAATGAATGGGAAAAGAGCGGTGAGATCCTTGGCAAGGAGGCACAGCGCTTGGAACAAGCAGGGGCTGATTTTCTGTTAATCTGTACGAATACGATGCACAAGGTTGTCCCGCAAATCGCGAACTATTTATCAATCCCGATCCTGCATATCGCTGATGCGACGATTGCGGAGCTGCGGTCTAAAAAAATCAAAAAAGCCGCCCTTTTAGGGACGAAATATACCATGACGCAACAGTTTTATAAACAGAAAATCATAGATAGCGGGATCGATGTATGGATTCCCAAGGACGCAGACATCGAAAGCGTGAATCAGATTATTTTTGCCGAATTGTGTCATGGCAAAATTTTGGCTGAGTCCAAGGAACAATTTATTACGGTGATTAATCAAGCGATCGAAGCAGGTGCAGAGGGAGTCATTTTGGGTTGTACAGAGATTGGTCTGTTGATCCAGCAAGCGGATGTGACTATTCCGGTGTTTGATACGACCGAAATTCATTCCCAGAAGGCAGTCGAACGAGCTTTGGCAGATTGAACGAGGAGCTTTGATGAAGACAATTCTTTTTGCGCCAGCAACCTTTAATTTAGCGGAAACGACACGTATGATTGAAATCGCCAAGGTTTTACGGCAGGACTACCATTGTGTTTTCTGCGGATTTTCCGAAACGTATCTTGAATTAATCAAAGAAGAGCGCTTCGCAGTTTCTTTACTGAGTCCTAAGCTAACCGTGCAGCAAGAAGCAGCAATCATGAAATTTGATCAAGGGAAGAGCTTGAAAAATCCCTTTACCTCTGAGCTAGTGGCTGAACGCATCGCGAGTGAATTGACAGTGATCGAGGAGCTGTCACCCAGTGCGATCGTGACTGGCAGTAATGTGACAATTTTTTTATCTGCCCGCATTGCTGAGATTCCTTTGGTTTATGTCAAACCAATCGCGCTGTCACGGCCGTATTTCAATAATGAAGCGGTATGTGTGCGTCCAAGTCAGCTGGATAAAAGCTATCTGCCGGCAGCTGCACTTTGGAAGGCGTTCATCAAGGTATCGAAACATCTAACGTGGAAACCAGGAGCCTTCAAGAAGGCGGCTCGCAGCTACCAACTGGCATTACCTAAATACACATTAGATCTGCTGGACGGTGACTTGAATTTGATAACCACTCATCCGGCCTTTACTGAGGAGCTGGAGTTTCCAAGTAATTACCGATCGGTTGGTCCGATTTTTGCTCGTTTGCCGTATGAAATTCCGGCTGAAGTTCTTCAAGTGATCAAACGTGCGCGTGAAAGAAAAAAAGCAGTCGTTTATTTTGCTATGGGAAGCTCTGGCAATCGTTCATTGATTGAAACGGTGCTGAAGTACTTTGAGCAGACGGATATCGAAGTGATCGCCCCCATCAAAAATTATGTACAAGATACTGCCGTGGCAAGTAACATTCATGTATTTGATTGGCTGCCGGCTTTAGAGGTTTCTGAGCTGGTGGATTTTTCTGTGATTCACGGCGGCGAGGGAACCGTCCAAACCGCCTGTTCCTCAGGCAGACCATTTATTGGGATCGGGCTGCAATATGAACAGGAAGTCAATGTTGCTTACTGTGAAACCTTCGGCAATGCTGTTGCTTTGAGCCCAAAGAAGATTGCTCCTCAACTGGAGGAAAGCATTAGAAAAGTTCGTTCCCCAAAATTCAGAGAAAAAGCACAAGAAATGAAAGTGCTGATGAAGGCGGTAAATGGGGCAAAGAGGGCTGCAGAAGAAATCAAACACGATTACCTTTAGTAGACCGCTTGACTTTCCAGTTACTGGAACCCTTAAACTAAAGCTGTTCAATAGAGGAATGGGGGGAATGAAATGCTAAGTATCAGCCAGTTTTCTCGAGCGAGTCATATTACGCCAAAAACATTGCGTTATTATGATGAGATTGATTTGCTGAAACCAGAAGCCGTGGATCCCAATAATGGGTATCGTTATTACACGAGCACTCAGTTATTGACCGCTTTTAAAATTCAAAAGCTGAAGCAATACGAGTTTCGTTTAGCTGAGATTCGTTTGGCCTTAGAGGACGACTTGTATCTGCTTGAACGAATGACTGATAAGCGTCAAGAAATCCAGCAAAAAATGACGACTTATCACTCCATTCAGACAGCTATTGAAACAGACATCGCAGCTTTAGCTGAAGGAGGAAGTTTTATGTTTAATCAAGAGCCGCCAATCGAAATCGTTGAAAATGTTGTATGGAATATCATCTCAGTCAGAAAAACGATGAATATCAAAGACTTTGATCAATTAATGGCAGCCGTCTATCAAAAAGTAAACGAAGAAAAGGCCACACCTGTCTATGCACCATTGACTTTGTATCACAGTCCTGAATATACGCCTGAAAATTATGATGTTGAGATTGCGATCCCGATTTTGGAGGAAGAGTTACGAACACGCCAGCTGCATGCGGAGCGCTGTGTGAAATACCATTTTCACGGAAACTATCAAGGGCTGCCTGCTGCTTATGCGGAAGCCGCGAAATGGATCGATGACAACGAGTATGTAATCACCGATGCTGTTTTTGAAATCTATTTGACGAATCCAAGTGAAGTCCCCGCAGCTGAAAATGAAGTGGATATTTATTTTCCGATAAAAGCTAAATAAGGACTAAAAAGGCGGCCAGCTTAATCAACAGCTGGCCGCCCTATTTTTAGTGATTTCGTTTACGCATAAAGAGTCCGGTGATCAGTCCCAATCCTCCACAAGCCAAGAGAGTGACGATTGTAATAAAGCTCATCTCAAGCACATCGAATACACCTGTTTGATTAGCGACAATGTTGGTTATAAGGACTGCTGGAATTGCTGTTAGTGAAGCGACACCTAAGCATGAGCCCATGTTCCAATGTAAAAGTTTTCGAATCCCGATATTGATCCAAAAGTAGGCGATCCACGTCAGCGCGATTGGCAGACCAATCGGCAGTAACCAGTAAACAGGTGCATCTACAAAGTAATCATTGATCGTTCGTTCAAGAACCATAAAGTAAGGGACAATCAAAAATGTAAAGACCGAAACAGAATGGATCACGCGGGCATTCTTACTAAAAAGCAGTGCATCTAGTAAGGTACCTCCAAAAATCAAACTGCTCCCGACAATTCGAAACCAAGTAAATTGCTGATCAATAGCCAAATTTGTAACCGCTGTTATCGCAAATGCTAAAAAGAATAAAATCCAAAAGAATTTTCTGCCAATAGTCATCGTTTTATCCAACCTCGTCATTTGTTTTCCTCCTCGTGCTCTTTTCTAAAGTATAACAGTCTTTATTTTTCCCCGATATCAGACTTACGACTCATTTTTGACTGCGTCTGCCTTTTTCGTCGGTAACGTCTATAGCTAGAATAGGTCTTGAAAAATGTGTATAATCATTATTAATGAAAGCGCTAATCTTAATATTAAGGATTTAACAAATAGTTGGAACGCCAAACTATTATAAATATATTTAATTAAAATGAACGGGTTGTTAAGTTGAGACGAACAAGGAACATGCGGATTGTCGGAAATCAAAAAAGGTATACTGGGCTGATCGAATAAGGATTTAGGAGGAAATGAGAATGAAAAAGTATTTATCAAGTGTTTTTGTCGCAGTCGCTTTACTGCTGGGCTGCGCGCTATTTGTCCATGCTGAGGATGTTGCAGCTGCGACTTTGTTAAGAGTTTATAATCCCAACTCAGGTGAGCATCATTACACAGCAAATACAAATGAACGTAATCATTTGGTAAAGGTTGGCTGGCGAAATGAAGGAACCGCCTGGGAAACACCTGCGAAAGGAGCGGCTGTTTATCGTTTGTATAATCCAAATAATGGCGGTGATCACCATTATACTGTTAATGCAAATGAGAAGAACCACTTAGTAAAAGTTGGTTGGCGTTATGAAGGTGTCGCATGGCAGTCTGGAGGCTCCGTTCCGGTTTATCGCTTATACAATCCTAATGCAAAGACCGGAACCCATCATTACACATTGCATGCTAGTGAAAAAAATCATTTAGTAAAAGTCGGCTGGCGTTATGAAGGAGTGGGCTTCTATTCTACCTCAAGTCAGGCAGGAAATAATAACTCCGGCTCCGGAGTCGCTCCAAGAAAAGTGGATGTAAATATCACTGGACTTGGCGGTGTTGAGCAGGGTGTTTCTGGTTCATATCGTTTATTGTATTCAAATAAACCTTTTGATCAAGCCAATTTAAGTGGGAATGCAACAATCGATTTTTCAGCAAATGTTACAATGACTGGAAATAAGAGCGACTATGAAATGCAGTTTGTTGTGGCGGGAAATGGCAAAGCCTGCGGTCAAGTTGGGGTAGGGCTGCACTATCAAGCAGGCTCGGATGCTAATTTTGCCCAAGGAAGAATCAACACGACCAATATCAACTTCCCGGCTAACGCGGGTGTGTATGGCCAGCAATACTATTCAGTCAACACCAATGCGCCACGAATCGCTAACGGTCAAACAGTTCACCTGCGAGTGAAGTATTTCGCTTCAGGTTATATGCAAACATTCGTTAACAATACGCTAGTCGGTCAGTACAAAACGAGCTTGACAGCAGGCGGCGGGGCTTATATCTTACATGATACGACCAACACACCAGTCAAAATTCGTAATTTAAAGGTCTTGAGAGACGGCAAAGATGTGACGAAGAGCGGCAGACCATCATTTGCGAATACTAACTATGATCATTCAAGCGGCTCTGTTTCTGGTGCGTATTAAAACTGAAATACTAAAAGAATAAAACAAAAGGCAGGCAAAACTGATTATTCATCAGTTTTGCCTGCCTTTTGTTTATTAACTGATCGTTTTAGCGTCCGTTTCGGTTTGAGCCATTTTAGCTGTTACGTGTTCATCAATGCGTAGGAAAGGCAGATAGATAAACACACTTACTGCGATGATAATAATTTGCAGTACTGCTGCGCGCCAATCGCCTCCGGTTGCTAAGAATCCTGAGATGACCGGTGGCGTGGTCCAAGGTATTTGAACAACGACATGATTGATCAATCCTGCGGCTGTTGCAAAATAAGCCGTAACCAATGAGAAGATCGGAGCTAGGACAAAGGGAATGATCAAGCTTAGATTGAACACGATCGGCAGGCCAAAGATGATCGGTTCACTGATATTAAATAGGGCTGGAGTGACGGACAATTTAGCGAAATCCTTGTAATCTTTTCGACGGCTAAAAATGAAGATTGCAATTAATAAAGCGATCGTATTTCCCGAGCCGCCCATTACAGCGAATGTATCCTTAAAGGCCATATTGATAATGTGAGGAATTTGTTCATGATTGGCATACGCCGCCATATTTTCCTGCATATTTTGCAACAGGAATGGGTCAAGCAGTGAACCAGAGATAACCGCTTGGTGGATACCGAAGCCAAAGAACAGGTTCGCGATCGAAGTGATCAAGACGAAGCCAGGCAAGCCAGTAGTGATGTGGCTCAATGGACCTGTGATCGCTTTAGTGATCAGACCATTCACATCCATGTTGAAGAGCTGGTTTACACCAAATGAAAGAATCGCAAATACTGTGACAGTGATCATGATTGGGATCAATACGTTGAATGATTTCAACACAGCTGGCGGGATATTTCCCGATAACTTGATCTGTAATTTTTCATTGGTAGATAATTTGATAAATAGTTCAGTTGCTAAGAGACCAACAAAAATGCCGACGAACATGCCAGAAGCACCAGTATGTGAGCCAGGTATAACGCCTGTAACCTCGATGGCTTTCTTTGCATTTTCTGGTGTGAACATTGTTTTCATCGGTGTCAAAACGATGAATGTTGAGATCGACACTAAAACTGCTGCGATATGATTTGTATAATTTCTGCTGACACACATATGATAAGAAACTGCAGCAACGACTAGCAGTGTGGTGATACTCAACGTGCCGTTGGCGATCGACATCCCGATTTCTTGGACCTTCATCAAAGTAGCAGGATCAATGATTTTTCCCATGAACCCAGTCGGTTCGAGGATAACGTAGTTAATCAGAGTAACGAATCCGGCCAGCATCATAAAGGGCATGAAAGTAGCAAATGCATCACGCAGTGTCCGCATATGGATTTGATTGCCTAGCTTCATCGCGATAATACCAAAACGTTCAAAGAGCTGTTCCTTTTTATTTGTTTTCTCCACGGTTAGATTCTCCTTTTTCCATTTAATGTGCTCATTTTCCAATTAGCTGCCATTCAAACTAAAGCATCTTCTCCTTTTCTTGTATTAAATACTTGTTGGGTGTTCTTTCCGTATTCTGTGAAAAGCTGGAATGGTCTCCTAAATAATTTATTGCTTGTAAGCACTTTCCTTGGTTACATAATAAAACGGATTTCAGAAAAAGTAAATACCTTTTTATAAAAATATATATCTTTGTTCAAGAGGCAATGAAAAAAGAGCTGAATTTTTCAGCTCTAGCGCTTAATTCTCAACAAACACAGCTTCAAAAATAAAGTCTTGATACAGATGTCGTGTGATGGAGTATTCAAAAGGTGTGCCGTTTGCAAGTGAGACACTCTTTTCAATCTCGATCATAAAATCTCCGATATCTATTCCTAGGATTTTGGCATCAAACTCCGTTGCCAGCACTCCTTTCATCCAAACATGAGAGGCGTTGATCTCTAAGTGCAGCTCCTCGCGAATATAGGAATAAACGGATTTTTTTAGATGCTTCGGCTCCAATCCAGGGATAATGGATAGGGGCATAAAGGTCTGTTCCAATGAGTACGGCTGCTGATCAACAAAACGGCTGCGGACGATATTGTAGACGTATTCCTTCTCATCCAGCTGCAATTTCTCAGCCACTTTTTTTGAAGGCAGTTCAATCGAAAATGTATGGATCTCAGAATCAACGTGGTCCTCACCAACTACACTCATTAAGCCTTCGCTAGGACCGAATACTTTTGAATTATCGATTGGCTTTCGTAAAACTTCTGTACCAAAGCCGCTCCGACTATGAAGAACCCCTTCAGAAACGAGCATATCCAACCCTTTTTTAACAGTTAGCTTACTAGTGTTATACTGTTTCGCCAGTTCAGGACCGGTCGGCAACTTTTCTCCGATGGCATAAGTACCATCCTCTACTTTTCTTTTTACGTCTAAATAGACTTCCATATATTTAGCATTCTTTCTCATCGCTACCTCCTTGAACAAGCAATTAAAGATATAAATAATTATATACTTTTCCCATGTTTTAGCAATGCTTTTCCCGTTAAAAGAATAAATAAGTTTTAAAGATATATATTTTTAAAATAAAAACTATTCCATTTTTTAAAGAGCGATGGTATGATGAAATGGCATTCAAGAAAGCGTCAACTTTTTAGAAAAATGAATCCACTCAAGATAAAGGAGGATACAATGAATAAACAGCAATTAACATTTCCAAAGGATTTTTGGTGGGGCTCTGCTTGGTCAGCGGAACAAGCAGAAGGTCGGGGTGAAACAGGAAAAGCAGAGACTGTGTGGGAGCGTTGGTATAAAGAGCAGCCCTATCGTTTTTATCAAGGCATCAGTTCAGAGACGACGACCGATCATATCCATCGGTACAAAGAGGATGTACAACTGATGAAACAAACAGGGCATAATTCATTTCGGGTCTCGATTTCTTGGGCACGGATGTTTCCAGCAGATGGTACAGGTGAAGTCAATCCAAAGGCGATCGCGTTTTATCGTGAGCTATTTACCGAGATGAACGAAAACGGTATTAAGGTATTCGCAAACCTGTATCATTTTGATATGCCTGCAGTCTTACAGGATAAGGGCGGCTGGGAATCAAGAGAAGTCGTGGAGGCGTATGTGCACTTTGCCGATACTTGTTTTAAAGCGTTTGGTGATCTGGTGTATCATTGGTTCACCTTTAATGAACCGTTAGGGCCGATCTTGGGTTCCTATTTAGAAGACTTCCATTATCCTAATATCATTGATTTTAAACGCGGAGCACAGGCTGCTCATTTTACTATCTTGGCTCACGCCAAGGCGATCGCGGCACACAAAAAGCATCAGTTAGACAGTAAAATCGGGGTCATTTTAAATTTGAGTCCAACATTCCCGCGAAGCCAGAATCCTGCCGATGTGAAGGCGGCAGCGATTGCGGATCTATTTTATGTGCGGAGCTTTCTCGATCCGATGGTTAAAGGGGAGTATCCAGAAAAGCTGGTGGCACTTTTACGGGATCATGACCAGCTGCCAGCGGATTATACAGAAGAAGACTTGGCTTGTATCAAAGAGAATACCGCTCAAATTTTGGGGTTGAACTATTATGAACCGCGCCGTGTAAAAGCCCGCTTAACAGCTATTAATCCAGAAGGGCCATTTTTACCTGACTGGTTCTTCGAAAATCATGTGATGCCGGGTCGTCGGATGAATGAATACCGCGGCTGGGAAATCTATGAAAAGGGCATTCATGATCTATGTATGGATATTAAAGAAAATTATGGAAATATCGAATCCTTCATCTCAGAGAATGGAATGGGTGTGGCAAGTGAAGAGCGCTTCATGGATGAGACGGGGCAGGTGATCGATGATTACCGCATCGAGTATATTCAAGATCATTTAGCGTATCTTTGGAAAGCAATCAATGACGGCTGTAATATCAAGGGCTATCATCTGTGGACCTTCATTGATTGTTGGTCATGGATCAACGCGTATAAGAATCGCTACGGCCTAGTTTCACTTGACCTGCCGACACAAAAGCGGACAATCAAGAAAAGCGGAGAGTTCTATAAACAGCTCAGCGACCAGAACGGCTTTGAGTATGATGTTGATCGGCTAGTATAACAAATAAAGCAATCAATCTGAAAAGACTGATTGCTTTATTGAGCGTTTTTAGAATCATAATAAGACGTATCATTTCAAATACTCTTTTCTAAGAAAGGCAAAAGGCGGCTTGCTTATTTTGCCGTAGATGTCAGGAGTCAGGCAGTCAACATGGACATCTGGGTAGGCATCCAGCTCTTCAGCATACTCCTTCAGCATTGGAACTAAAAGCAGCCTATCAATATCAAACTTTCGCAGTATCTGCCTAGCTTCGGCTATCGTAGCAGGGCGCCAGTCATGATCCGGAAATAAGTCCGCGATATTTTTGATCATATCGGAAGTGGCGTAATCCGTTGCAAGAGAGCCCCAAAGCTTATCCTTTTCCGGTTTATAGTGGTGGACAATCAGCAATGCTTTCTTCATAAGAAGTTCCTCCTTTAGAAAAGCTGGGAAAACAGGGATTTTATACTTAGCCTTATTCTAACCAGCAGGTCCGGCTATTTCAAATATCAAAAGCTGCTTTATCCTTTTAAAATCGAGGAGTTGGGAATTTTCCCAGCTCCTTTTATAATTGCTTGATATGGGTTAAAAAGCTTTGATAGTCGCTTTGCTGCAGGATCGCCTGTTGAATATCTTCTCGTTCCATTAATTCCAAGAGCAGGCTGTAAATTTCTTCAGTGTCTTCGTAATCCTCTTTACTGATGGCAAATAGGAAGACGAATTTTACCAGATCACCGCTGCCCCAATCCACGCCATTAGGAATGACGGCTACAGATACAGCGGAACGTTTAGCTGATAAGGACATAGGGTGAGGGATCGCCAGCCATTCATTGATATTCGTTTGATTGATCGCTTCTCGTTTCATAATGCTGTCATGAAAATCCTCTGGAACGAAATTTTTTTGAACCAATTGCTGAGTCATTTTTTTGAGCAGCTGCTCTTTGCTTTCACTGTCCTCATGAAGATAAAACTCTTTATGAAATAAAGAATAGATCTCGCTTTTCGCTCCTTTAAAATTTTCTATAAAGGGTTCGATTTTAACGATTTCTTTATCTAATTTTGCCATATTAATGTAAATGTGGGGAATACTCAATTGCTCCAGCGGCACTGTCGTAATGACAAAATCAACAGCTGCTAGATCACACTGCTGCAGCTCTACATAGGAAAGACGATCCACTACCTCGATGGTTTCTTGATAGTACTTATTAATCTTGGCCTCGATGATGCGGCTCATAGCACGACCAGTTCCGCAGACAAGAATCACTCGATATTTTCGATGATTGCTGCTGGAGTTCCTTTCCATTGCACCTGCGATATGCAGGGCGATATAGCCGACTTCATCCTGTGAGAAATACAATCCGTGTTTTTTGCCCAATATTTCCAAATGAGTCAGGCATAAGTCATAAGCCTGCGGAAAGGATTTTTTGATGGTAGCCAGCAAAGGATTGCTGCGTCGTGCTTCCATTAAATTCATATTGATAAAGCCTTCGATATGAGAAGTCAGGTCCTCCACCAGCATCTTATCTTCGATCCAGTCAAAATTCGATGTCCCCTTGATGGCCTGAAGCAGCTCAGCGACGATCGATTGGGCTGTCTCGGTGGAAGAATGACTGGTCGCTTCGGTCTCAACTAACCGCGGCGCATTCAGAGCTAAATAATAGGTAAAGTATTCCTTTTCTTCATTTGTTAACTGGACATCAAACGCTTGGTCAAGCTCAGCTAGAAAATGACGCAGTGCCTTTTGAGCGTGCTGCTTTAGGCTTGGCACACGTAGAGGAAACTCAGACATTTCATGGCCCGCTAAAAAGCGGCTGAGCGCCAACGCAAAGTGAGAAAGGATATTTTTATGGTAATAATCAGAATCCAATAACTCTAAAGGTGCGAGGTAATCCAGCTCCAACTTTTGTAAGAGCTCCAGGTCGATATTATCAAAGAGAGCCAATTCCATCTCTGTGAAGCCGATGAGGTACTCCTGCAAATCTTTTTCGATCAGCAAATCACTGATTGCCTGCCGTTTCGCAAATTCATTTCCTAAAATCTCAAAACCAATGTTCGGACGATTGACGATTTTTAATTGATAGCTCAACAGGTTGTCGCGGGCAGTTTTCAAGTAGGAATAAAAGGTATTCTTACTAATGAACAGCCGATCCAAAAAGTCATCCAAGGATAAAGGGCTTTCATTTTTAAATAGAAGAAAGAGCAAATAGGCCTGTCGTTCTTCACTGGTGGTCAAAAAGGAATCTGCGGAAGACATACTTTCTGTCCACCAATCGTTGAACTGTTCCTTAGAATGAACCGTCAGCAAATATCCTTGTCCTCGAACAAGAGTGATCGCGGCACCAACATTGCTTAATAGATCATTGAGATTGGCAATATCTGTCCGCACGGTTCGCTCGGAAATCGAAAAGCTCTTGGCTAACTCCTTCATCGGCAGCGGTGCAGTTTGTTTGGCTAATAATTCTAATAGGTCATCTAATCGTTGATAAGCAAGCTTCGACACCTTGGTTCACCTCCGGTACTTAACCCAATCATACAATATAGAAGAAAAGATTGAAATTGTTCTGCCGTACTGCAATTTTCCAAAATAGTTGGCAATCCTTTTGGAAAACGCTTTACTAATGATTGCCAAATTAGTTGGAAATTGGAAGTGTTTACATGAAGGGCAGAGGATCGTAAAGTAAACGTGTAAAGAGAAACACAACCCATTCGTCATCCTGAATGGGTACTCAAATGACAAGAAAGGAGCTTCCGATATGGACTTTAAAGAAAACAATATCCTTTTAGATGTGGCGGTCGCCTCGAAAGAAGAATTATTTGAAGTCATTGCGAAGTATGCTTATGAATCGGGGTATGTCGCGAACGCGGCTGAAACCTGTGCAGCGTTCAATGAACGGGAAGCAGAATATTCTACCGGACTGCAAGACGGCTTCGCAATCCCGCATGCAAAATCCACGGCTGTATTAGAACCGGCAGTATTGTTCATCCGTTTACAGCATGAAGTCGAATGGGAGACCTTCGACGATTCCGCGGTAAAAAATGTTTTTGCCTTGATGGTTCCGAAAGAAGATGAAGGAACAGTCCATCTGGAAATGCTGAGTCGTTTAGCAACGGCTTTGCTAGAAACAACGTTCATACAGCAGATTCAGCAATCAGAAGATAAAACAAAATTAGTCGAATTGATCAAAAAAGAAATGATTGGAGAGAGGATCATATGAAAATCGTAGGAATTTCCGCATGTCCGGCAGGCTTGGCACACACACCGATGGCAGCAAAAGCTTTAGAAAAAGCAGGGGCCAAATTGGGCTATGATGTCAAAATCGAGCAGCAGGGGTCATTGGGACAAGTCAATGAGATCACCGCAGCAGAAGCAAAAGAGGCAGATTTTTTACTGTTGGCAACAGATCAAAAGGTCGTCGGTTTGGAACGTTTTGAAGGGAAACCGCAGCTTCGAGTGAATATCAATACCTGCATCAAAGCACCAGAAGCTGTTTTGAAAAAATGTATCGCTGCTGTTCAACAAAGACAGGCAAATTAAAGAAAAGGGGCAAGGATAATGAAGAAAGTTCTAGCAGATTTAAAAGGCCACCTGATGAGTGGAATCAGTTTTGTACTGCCGTTGATTATTGGAGCGTCTCTAGTCGTTGCGATCCCGAAAATGATCGCGTTGGGCATGGGGATAACGAGTTTAGATCCCTATGCAGAAGCTGAGGGCTTCAAGCATGCACTTTATCTGATCGAACAGGTTGGTTGGACCGGGATCGGCTTGATCAATACTGTATTAGCTGGATTTATTGCGTATTCTATTGGAGACAAAGCCGCGCTAGGCGCTGGGTTTATCGGCGGTGCGGTTGCGACGAGCACAAACGCCGGCTTCTTAGGTGCTGTAATTGCCGGATTTTTAGCCGGCTACTTAGTAAAATGGTCGAAAGAAAAGATCAAATTACCGGAATCCTTCTCAGGTGTTATGCCGCTAGTGATCCTGCCGTTGATTGCCACATTATCAGTGGCGATCGTAATGGGCGCACTATTATCCGAACCGCTGGCATGGATCAATACTAGTCTTGTCGATTGGATCCGCAACATGATCGAAAATGATGTGAATAAGATCTTGCTTGCGATGATCATGGGGGCAATGATCGGTTCTGACTTAGGCGGACCAGTCAATAAAGCTGCATGGATGGCTGGAAATGTGCTGTTGGCAGAAGGCGTCTATTTACCAGCAATTATTGTAAACGTAGCGATTTGTGCAGTTCCATTTGGTTATGCCTTAGCGACGGTTTTCCATAAAAAACGCTTCAACAAGGAATTATTAGACGCAGGACGTAACAACTTTGTCATGGGATTCATTGGAATTACAGAAGGGGCCATTCCCTTCACACTTGTTAATCCATTAAAATTAGTTCCTATCAATATGTTAGGAGGCGCGATTGCTTCTGGACTAGGGATCGCATTTGGCATGTACGCAAAAATGCCGCCGGTTGGTGGAATCTACGGCTTCTTTACAGTCGGGAACGGCTGGGCTTACTTGCTAGGGCTATTCATTGGGGCTGCCTTTATTGGATTTGTTGCGCCACTATTCGTTAATTTCAACAAACAGGAAGAAAAAGCAGAAGAGATCGAATTAGACGATATCGATATCAGCTTTGAAAATTAAGCAAAAATTTTGCTAAACCAAATAAGAAAAAAATGAATAGGCACTGACGCTGAAAAACGTTGAGTGCCTATAGAAAAACTACATTCTTTACAAGTTAAATAATTATTATTATGAGTGTTTTGATGTCCGGCTTCACGAACTAGCTTTTTCGGCAACAAGCGAAAATTTTGTTGCTCAGCTAACTCCAATGTAGGAAATCATTTTTCAAAAATCGTGAAAAATGCTTCTGACTGTGGTTACGCGTACCATTCCACTAATCACGCTGAAACGTGCAGTAGAACGGGTAAAAAGCTGAACGAGTTCGTGAAGCCTTTCTTATTATTTTAATAAACGAGAGGGATTTTTGCATGAAAAAAACAGTACACGTCGTACCTCACAGTCATTGGGATCGGGAATGGTATTTTACCACCAGTCGTTCAAAGGTGTATTTGATGCACGATCTGAAAAAGGTTTTGGAGCAGCTGGAAAAAGAGAATCCATACGAGAGCTTCATTTTAGATGGTCAAGCATCCTTGCTGGATGACTATCTGAAATGGCGTCCGCAGGATAAAACAAGGATCGAAAAACTGGTCAAGCAGGGCAAATTGATCATCGGCCCATGGTATACCCAAACCGATCAGCTGGTGATTTCAGGCGAAAGCATCGTCCGTAATATGCTGTATGGGATGAAAATCTGTGAAGAGTTCGGTGATTATATGAATGTCGGCTATGTGCCGGATTCCTTTGGCCAAGCCGCTAGTATGCCTCAGATTTATCGCGAGTTCGGTATCAGCGACACAATGTTTTGGCGAGGTGTGAGTGATGATGATGTGGCACATACGGAGTATAAATGGCGCGGGGAGGATGGTTCAGTAGTCAATGTTTATCAAATTCCTAGCGGCTATTACATTGGCGGTGCGATCCCAGAACGGGAAGCAGATTTAGCGGAGTTCTTACACCAAGAACCCTTTAAGACGACTTGGGGCCGCAGTGCAACGGATCAGGTCTATTTCCCGAACGGTTTTGACCAAGCCCCAGTGCGGGAGAACTTGCCAGAATTGGTCGATCAGATGAATCAGCTTTATCAAGATGAATACGAACTGCAATTTTCGACGATCGAAAACTATATCGAAGCAGTGAAGGCCCGTCAGCCTGAGCTGGAGGAAATCGCTGGTGAATTGATCAATGGCAAATTGATGCGCATCCACAAGACAATCTTCTCTTCCCGCTCTGATTTGAAGGCGATGAATACTCAGATCCAGCATTATCTGGTGAATGTGATGGAACCTGTTTTGACGATGGCGCTGCAATTAGGCTTCGAGTATCCAGTAGAAACGGTCAAGGAAATTTGGAAGCTGATGTTTGAAAATGCCGCCCATGATTCGATCGGCTCCTGTGTATCTGATACGACCAACGAAGATGTCTATATGCGCTACAAGCAAGCACGAGATATTTCTATGAACTTAGTGGAGCTGACCCTGCGTCAAATCGCGACGGCAATCAATAATCCGCAAGCGCAGGAAATCACGCTTACGTTGTTCAATACTTATGACACCGCGCGTGAAGGCGTGATCGAAGCAGAAGTCTATTTACCGCAAAAAGAATTTGCGCTCCTTGACCAAGCAGGGAATTCTCTGCCGTACACGATTTTAGAGCTGATCGATCAAACAGAGTATGTCTTGAATCAAGGCAACGTGCTGAATTCGGTCAAGGAAATCTATTTGCCGGAAAAAGTTTACAAAGCCAGAATCGCAATCGAAGCCAGCGAAGTACCAAGTGTCGGCTACACGCAATTAACGCTTGATCTCAAAGGTAACAGCAGTGCACCATTACAAGAGCTTTCAAAGAAAACCATCGAAAATGAGTATTATCGAATCACTATGAATAAAAACGGCTCATTGGATATTTTGGACAAAGCCAATGAGGTTCTCTATAAGAACCAAGGAATCATTGAAGAAAATGGCGATGATGGCGACTCCTTCAACTATTCGCCGCCTGTTAAGGATTTTGTGGTTTCATCGGCGGATGCAGAACCAACAATCACGATTCGACAGTCAGATATCTATCAGTCCGTAAAGCTAGAATTTTTACTAACTGTTCCTAAAAATTTGACTGAACGTGCGGAGAAAAAGGTTTCTGTGGACATGCCGCTCGTTTTTGAACTCGCCTTAAAGAAAAACTCGTCGATCATTGATTTCAAACTGACCGTTGAAAATCAAGCAGTCGATAGTCATCGTGTGTGTGTGCTATTTGATACCGGGATCGCTTCGAAATTCTCGATCGCTGATCAGCAATTCGGTACGCTGCAGCGCCCAGTGGTCTTTGAAAAGGAAATGGCGCTTTGGGAAGCCAACAAAGAGCAATGGAACGAACAGCCGATAGCGATCGAGACATGCCAATCATTTGTCGGTTTATTCGATGAAACACATGGTGTTGCGGTCATGCCAAAGGGTGTGAGGGAGTATGAAATCATTGGCGAAGCATTCGATACGATTCGCCTAACGATCTTCCGAACCTATGGCTTTATGGGGAAAGAAAATCTGATGTACCGTCCAGGCCGGGCTTCCGGTGAAACGGTGATTGCGACTCCGGATGCGCAATGTCATAAGACTATGAGCTTTGATTTTTCGGTGGCTTATATTGCAGCAGGCTTTGATCAAGCAAATGTGGCACAGCTGGCGAAACAGGCAGTAACCCCGATCGAAGTCTATCAATATGCGGAATTTTTGAATTCTCGGTTGATTTTCACTTTGGGTGATGTCATGCAAACGTTGCCTGCAAATTTCAGCCTTTTAGAAATCACAGGCAATTTAACCCTAAGTGTCATAAAAAAAGCCGAAGATCGCCCAGGCTATATTCTGCGTCTTTATAATGGATTATTAGCAGAAGCAGGCCAAGCCGCGATCACCTTCAATCACCCAATCAAACGAGCAGAAAAAGTTGACTTGAAAGAAAAAACAAAGGAACCGCTGACAATAAATAATGATACAATAGAGCTTGAGAGCATCGGGCACGCGAAATTCGTGACCTTGTATGTGGAATAAATCTAAATGATTGTGAGTGAAGCTTAGTGGAAAAATTATTTGGCGGAATCGAAGCCGGCGGTACAAAATTTGTTTGCTCAGTGGGAAATAATGATCTAGAGATCCTAGATCGGGTCAGCTACCCAACGACGACACCCGATGAAACGATGAGTTTAGTGATCGGATTCTTCAAGAAATACGCAGATCAGCTAGTCAGTATCGGTGTCGGTTCATTCGGTCCGATCGATATTCATCGCGATTCAAAAACTTACGGCTACATCACTTCAACACCCAAATTAGCGTGGCAGAATTATAACTTTGTCGGTGCGCTGAAAAAAGAATTTGATTTACCGATTGCCTGGACAACAGACGTAAATGCGGCCTGCTATGGCGAATACGTGAAGGGCCGCGGCGATGGGGTCAACAGCGTTGTATACTATACGATCGGTACAGGTATCGGCGGCGGAGCCCTGCAAAAAGGGAACTTCGTTGAAGGCTTCAGCCATCCGGAAATGGGTCATGTGCTGGTAAGCCGTAATCCAAAGGACGATTTTGAAGGAAGCTGTCCCTTCCACGGACATTGCTTAGAGGGCATGGCAGCAGGTCCAGCTATCGAAAAACGGTTAGGCCGTAAAGGGCAAGAGTTGAGGGAGGACGACCCTTATTGGGAGATCGAGGCGGATTACATCGCACAATGTGCATACAACACGACTTTGATGTTCTCACCAGACGTGATCATCTTTGGCGGCGGTGTGATGCAGCAGGAGCACTTAGTCAAAAAAGTTCGCGCCCGTTTCAAAGAATTAGTCAATGAGTATGTGAAAACACCTGATTTGGAAGACTATATCGTGACCCCGGCACTTGGTAACAATGCTGGTACGATCGGCTGTTTAGCTTTAGCCAGAGAAGTAAAATTACATTCATAGATAGTATGAGAGCCGCCAATCGTTTTTGGCGGCTTGTTTTATTTTGCTATTTCAGCGCCTGCGATACGAAAAAATAAGCAGGATTTATCACGAGTTAGGCGTATTTTTTCTGATTTGATTGAAGAATTGTTATAATTTAAATGAAAAAAATCGAATGGAGGAGACGCGATGAAAGAAAATTACTTTTTAAAATTTGAAAAGGCGATCAGCACGATCGTTGATATTTTATTGGCTTTATTGATAATTGTCGTAGTGATCGTTATGGGCGAGGGAATCTTCAACATTGTTTTGCATGTCATCCCATTGAACAATGTTTCCGAGCTGACCCTATTGATCGAGGAAATCGCGACACTCTTTATTCTGTTGGAAGTCATTTTGATGCTGCTGCGCTATATCAAGGAAGGACATCATATTCCGGTACGCTACTTGATTTTGATCAGTATCACGGCGATCCTGCGGGAGCTGCTATTGGCTCATGGCAATGGGACCAATTCTCTGCTGCTATCGATCTCCATTTTGGTTCTAGTGGGTGTTTTATTCATCTTGGAAAAGGTCAAAGCCTTTCATAAGGGCGAAGGCAGGATGGAAAAATAAAGAAGGGCTCCGTACCAGAATTCTGGTATAGAGTCCTTCTTTAATGCCTCAATGTAACTAAAAATTCATTACGCTGTTGCAGTTTTGCGTGATTTCAGAATGTATTGAATACCGGTATAAAAAATAATGACAATAACTAAATAAGTGACCATTGAAATGTCTAAGTTCATCAAGAATTGAGAAGCGATGATAACGCCGGGAATACCGCCGATCGTGATCGCTAACGCAATTTTTCTAGAATAGGCCTTTTCACGAATAAAGTTGATACTTGCGACTGGTTGAAGTCCCGCACATGAACACATCATGATTGGAAAAGCAGCGAGGGGTGTCATTCCCAGCATATAGACCATTGCCATACAAGGTGCGTACAAACCAACACCGACTGTCATCAATGCACCAAATAAGAAATTACCGATGATCCCGACAACTAGTTTCGCACCAGTTAATCCCATTGCAGTATTTCCTTTACCTAATAATGCGATCACTTCAGTTTGACGCAACAGCATCAAAACAGCGGTGATCAGGAGCGCCCAGCCGATCCATTTCTGAACGGCCGTTTCCGATAATTTTGTCACGAATTTAGAGCCGAACCAAGAGCCGACGATCGCCGCCAGAATCAAGGATACTAACGTCAGCGCATCTACTTTGATAACTGTGACGAAAATCACAGCTTCAGTCAATACAGGGATCGCATGTCCAACATTTAAAATCCCCGGTAATTTTCGGTCATCATTGTTTTGCTTTGTGATGTTCAACATCATCGTGGTTAGTGCAAAACTCCCAATTCCGATCGTGTCCGCAAAGTCAGCGATAAATCCAATGATCCCGCTGATCAGCCAATTTCCTGGTCCTAAATCATCACGATGGGTCACAACATCGCGTACAAGCATGATTGCTTGAAAGATCATGAGACCAATCAAAACATAAAAAATAATCTGTGCCATAAGTCCTCCCGTGGGTCTTTTTTTTATAATTATAACAATAAACAAAAAGGAAAAACCACAAAATTCGAAATTTTTGTGATTCATTGAACTATTGAGGCGGAAAATAAGCCCTTAATAGTTCAACATTCAAGAAAATTTTTGAGAAATTCTCGGCTGGCTAAAGAGAGCAGCGATTTGTTGCGATAGAGAATGCCAACTTTCCGATAGACTGGCGCAGCTAATGGCCGGGTTTCAACCTGATAAGCGATCCGTTGCAGGATCAAGCTTGGCAAAATGCTGATTCCTAAGTTTTTTTCGACCATCGCTAAAATCGAATAATCATCCCATGTCCGAAATTTGATCTGCGGCTGAACCTGAGCCGCAGCCAGCAGCTCAGTAATATCTGAAGTGCCTTCGCGTTCCAAAAGAATGAAGGGCTGTCCCTCTAAGTCCGTTACGCTGATGTGCTCTTTAGCTGAAAAGGGATGTCCCTTTGGCAAAACGACCAGCTGCTCATCGTCATGCAGAAATGTTTCTTCCAAATCATGGGTAGCCGGTAAGCGTGAAAAGCCAAAATCAATGCGGCCATCGACAATCCATTGCTCGATTTCCTCATAGTCGCCCAGCAATAATTCAAAATCAATTTTAGGATAATCTGTTTGGAAGCTTTTGATCGCCTCCGGCAGCCAATGAGTAGCGACACTGGAGAAGGTCCCGATACGAATCAAGCCAGTATCTAAATGCCCGAGCTCTGCCAGCTGGTTTTGCAGAGTTTGGTATTTTTCTGCCAGCTCTTTAGCGTAGGGCAAAACATTCATTCCGTCAGAGGTCAGTCGAAGGCCCGCTCGATTTCGTTCCAGCAGAGTGATTCCCCATTCCTGTTCAAGATCATTGATCATTCGGCTGATGCCGGATTGGGAATAATTTAAAATCTTTGCCGCTTTGGTAAAGCTGCCTAATTCAACAGTCTTTACAAAGGCGATGTATTTCTGAATGTTCATATCCATAACGGCTGCTCCTTGCATCTGTTTTCGTCATGTTTAACATGATAAAAATTCGTTTTTGTAATCTATGATTCTATGATAAATTACTGCTAATAGTTATTCAACAGCAAACAGACAAATGAAGAATAGGAATGAGTAAAATGGTTTTAGTAAGTGACGCTTATACAACAATACCAACAACTTTTGAGACGCCGCTGCAGGAAAAGGTTTATCAAACCCTGCAAGAATTGGACATGGCTTTTCAACGAGTGGAGACAGACGAAGTCATTACGATGGAGGATTGCCAGCAGATCAATGAACGATTGGATATGGAAATGGTGAAGACACTATTCTTATGTAATCGCCAAAAAACGAATTTTTATCTATTCGTGACCTGCGGTGATAAGCCCTTTAAATCCAAGGAATTTAGCCAAGCCTTAGAGATTGCCCGAGTTTCTTTTGCATCGGCAGAGCAGATGGCCTCGATGCTGGGAACAAAGATCGGTGCGGCGACTATTTTCAGCGGCTTGCTGAAGGAGGCGGATAAGGTCCAGCTTGTTTTAGATAAAGCGGTTTGTGAGCAGGAATATTATGGCTGCAGCGATGGCACGACAACCGGTTATTTGAAGCTGAAGACCGAAGAGGTGCTGCAGAAATTTTTACCTTATGTAAAACGGCAGCCGAAGATTATAGAGGTGTAAGAAAAGCAACAGTTAAATCGGTATGTGAGCAGAGACGCTTATATGCTGATTTTTTCGTTGCTGCTTGCCAGTTCTTAAACGTTTAGCCAAGCTTTGCTGCAACTAAGTTAGTCGTGACTAAGTTCTTTGCTAAACGTACAAAAAACAAAACAACGTCGCAGCTACTCACCCTAAAAGGAAATAGCTGCGACGTTTATTTATCTTAGCTAGCAGCAATCCAACGGACAGCCTAAGCGTTCGGCGATCGCTAGACCGGATGGTGTTTGAGCCAATCCGGCATGCCCGGTACAGCGTAATTCAGGCGGGATCATTCGACCGACCTTGTTAAAGCTTTCGATCGTCTCATCTAATGGAACGACCACATCATAGCCGGCCAATGCCATGTTGGCAGCGCCAAGCGCATTCATGCCGCACATCATATTCTTCCCAAGACAAGGAACCTCTACACGCACACCGATCGGATCACAAACCATACCGAAAATATTTTGCAGGGCCATTGAAGCAGCATCGACAGCCTCTTCGATCGTACCACCCATTAGTTGGACCAACGCACCTGCGGTCATTCCTGCTCCTGAGCCGCATTCGGCCTGACAGCCGGCGACCTCTGCGGCAAACGTGGCATATTCAGCGATGAAGACACCAATCATTCCGGCAGCTAACAAGGCTCGGACTAAGTCGTCGTGAGACTTTTTCTGGTAATCACTGACTGCGACTAAGGTGCCCGGCAATGCGCCGCAGGAGCCTGCGGTGGGTGCCGCGACAAATACATTCATCGAGCTTTTGACTTCCATCAAAGCAGAGATGTTTTCGATGATTTTTGCCGGCAGGTCATCACCGATTAATTTTTTTCGATTCTCTTGGATTTTTGGAGCCTGAGAGCCCAACATCCGATCGTCATAGGAGGTACCTGCCAGACCGACCTTGATCCCATTTTCCATGATCTCAAGAATCGCTTCGGCCTTTTTGTAGACCTCTTCTTCGGAAATACTGCCGCGATGGCTTTCGTAGCGCAGGGCCATATCGGCTAAGTCCAGCTGTTCCTTTTTCGCCAATGCAATCATCTCTTCAGCGGTTGAAAAAAGCATCTTTGGTTCCTTTTGCGACATGACTGGCAGCACAGGATCAAAGGCAATGAAACGCTCGACCGTCATCTGCTCATTCAACCAAGTCCTCTCACTGTCTGGAATAGCCTGTTGCGTTTTGAGATGCAGCAGGGTTTTGCCAGCCTGCTGTTTAACGACCGCAGAACAAAGCTTACTGATTTTTGCAGACAAATCCGCTTCCGTTACCTTTATCTCATCACCGAAGAGCAATGTTTCATAAAAGCCGCCGGTGACTTCGACCGCAAAATGGTTGATCTGTGGAATCTCGATCATTCCGCCGCCGACAGAAAGAGCGACGACCTCCAGCTCCTCGCCAAGATCGGTTTTGATCGTCATCTTATAGGTATTGGGATGATCGTTTTCATAAGGAACAATGCGGAAAACAATCTCCATGCCGTCGTCTTCGGCAATAGTGATCGCACGAGTGAGACGGCTATCGGTGGGGTCCATCCCCAGCAAACCGCCGACTAAACCGATGTCGGAGCATTGTGTGATGTAGCTTGCCGCCAAAGAGCCCTCTGGGTCAAAGTCAGCCTGAAAATAAGTGATCTTCCCAGCAACCATTTGACGTAAAGCACGACCAATTCGGACAGAAGCAGCAGTATGAGAACTTGAAGGCCCGATCATTACCGGACCTAGTACATCATTGAAAATGCTCGCATGTTCTTTCATTCGTGCTCCCCCTTAGAAATCCGCTTCGATATACACATCTTCACCAGCAATTTCATCATCGATCACGTCTTTCCATTTTTCTGGTGCGATTTCTTTGAAGGAAACAGACACGACGTTTGGTTCGCAGCCTAGCTCCTTAACGACAAAAGCCTGCAGCTTGTCCGCAAACTCCTGTTTCACTTCTTTTGACCGACCTGGATATAATCTGACTGATAAATGTGGCATGAATAAATCCTCCTGTTCATTTTTTTCGTTTATGACGCTAATATATTAATTCAACTCTGTTCCAACTTTTTCTTCAAGGGCCCGTTCATAGATTTTTTGAGCAGTGACCAAATCCTGTGCACCGATCCCAACAGTTTTGAAAACGATGATCTCTTCGTCATTTTCACGACCGCCGATTTTGCCCATTAATACCTCACCGATATCGCCAGTGAAGTCGTCTTTGGTAATCGTGCCGTCTTCTAACGGAATCAAAATGTCGCCCGCTTCGGAAAGCACCGCTTCCTCTGAATCAAAATAAATCTTGCTTGCTCGTTCTAAAATCACCGGGTCCATTTCCTGCATATGCGGCTGATAAGAGCCGACACAGCTGACTGTCGCACCCGCTTTGACCTTGCTGCCATCAAAAACAGGAGAGGTGGCAGGCGTAACGGTGATGATCAAATCCGCATCGCTGATAGCTTCATCAGACGTCGATGCTGGTAAAATCTGCGTACCGTAGTCCTTCAGCTCTTCATTCATTTGCCCAGAGAACTCTTTCGTCCGTTCTGGATTCTGATCAAAAACATAGACCGTCTCCAAATCACGAGCGCAGATCATTGCTTCCAATTGAGCTGCAGCCTGTCCGCCGGTTCCGATCAGTGCGCCTTTCTTAGCCTCCTTGCGGCCTAAAATATCAAAAGCAACGCCTGAAGCAGCTCCCGTTCGGAATTGGGTGACTGTTACACCATCTAGCAGAGCATTCACATAACCAGTCTTGCCGTCCACCAGCAGAACCTGCGCAGGAGCCGAGGATAGCCCTTTGTCGATATTGTCTGGGAAAATATTGATGATCTTTAAGGCTGCCGCATCCAAATCAGGCACATAGGAAGGCATGAATAGAAAGGACCCATTTTGCTTTTCGGAAACGATCTGCGTGCGCAAAGGCACCTCCGTTTTGTCTTCGCTAAATAGCTGGAAGGCTGTTTTGTCCGCTTCGATGGCGTCCTTCATAGTAAAAATTTGTTTGATGTTCTCACGAGATAAAAGTAGCATAGTATCCTCCTTCATGATTTTTCTTTCACAATTAATAGTATAAGCGATTACATGAGCGGTTTCAAAGCAATTCCAGAATTTCTCCTTTTGTTCTGATCAGAAATCTATTAAGCTGATTAATAAGAGATCAGGAAAGGAACAGGAACATGAACGAAAGAACACTGCACTTAATGGGAACCGTCATCAAGCTTTGGCTCCAGCATCCGAAAGCGGAGGCGTTATTGGATGAAGCAGAGGAGCGGCTGCGGGACTTTGAACAGCGCTTCAGCGCCAACGCAGAAGACTCTGAACTAATGAAGATCAATCATCAAGCAGGGATCGCGCCGGTCAAGGTGGATGAGGAGTTATTTGAACTGATAACAATCGGCAAAGAACAAAGTCTGGTAGCAGACAGCGCATTGAATATTGCTATCGGTCCCTTGATCCAGGAATGGCGAGTCGGTTTTCAGGATGCGAACTATCCTTCTGCGGAAAAAATCCAAGAGCTGCTTCCTTTGATTGATCCGTCAGCGATTCAATTAGACGAGGAGCAGCAGACAGTCTATTTAGAGCAAGCAGGTATGGCAATCGACCTGGGGGCATTGGCAAAGGGCTACTTTGCGGATAAGATCATCGCGTATTTCAAAGCAGCCGAAGCCGAAGCTGCCTTCATTGATCTTGGCGGAAATGTGCTGACCTATGGACCAGCCCCGCAGCGAGCAGAAGGCCGCTGGCGCATTGGTATTCAAAATCCCTTCCTGTCGCGAGGGAATTATGTCGCTGTAGTAAAAGCACAGAATGAATCCATCGTGACCTCTGGCATCTACGAACGAAAATTTGAATGGCAGGGGCAGACCTACCATCATATTTTCGACAGCCGGACCGGTTACCCGATGCAAACCGATTTAGCCAGCTTGACGATCGTTTCTGAAAAATCCTTAGACGGTGAAATATGGACCACGCGGTTATTTGGAAAGAATGCCCGCGAAGCTTTAGCCGAGCTTAATCAGCTTGAAGGGATCGATGGGATCATCATTACTACCGACCAGCAGATGGCCTATAGCTCTGGCTTGAAGGATAAAATCGACCTCTGATGGACAGGCATGAGAAGCAGCGCTCATGTCTTTTTTTTATTGGAAATTTCTGTGATTTTATCCAATCTTTCTAATCAATGTAAAATATTTCACAATGTTCTGTCCTATTTTCCAAATGTTATTGAAAAAGCGTTTTCTTTTCTATATACTTTGGGAGGAGATAACCCTTATATTGTGCGCAGGAGGTGGAAGAAATGGCAAAACGACTATGACTATGAGGCCAAATTTTACTTAGAGTCTCTAAGCGAGTGTATTTAGCTTTCTTTCCCTCAAACAATTTATTTGTGTGATTTAAAACACAATCCGACGCTCTTACAGCATACATACAAAGCGTGTATGTCTATTTGTGCGGTAATTTTTTTGATGGATGGAAAGCTAAAGCTCATCAAGCAAGTAATCCACACAAAAAATGAAACCGAAAGAAGGATTTAAACAATGAAAAAACGAATGAGTGCCTTATTGATCGCTTTAGCAATGCTTGCATTAGTATTGACAGGCTGTTCAGGAAACGATGACAAGAAAGAAGAAAAGAAAGACCGTGCGGAAGCCGACATCGAATGGCAAATGATCTCACCTGAAGATATGAAAAAAGTAGTTGAGACAGAGGATTCAACCGATTATCAAATCATTGATATCCAGCCAGAAGCCGACTACGACAAAGGACATTTACCAAATTCGATCAGTGTCCCTGCCTATCCAGTAGATACGGAGGAATTAGAGAAGCTTGTCGTTGACAGCGCTGATGATTTCAAAGAAGGCGACAATCCAATCTATGTTGTATGCCCAGGCGGCGGTGGCGGTGCCAAACGGACGATTTCCCTGTTGATTGATGAAGGAATCGACGAGTCACGCCTGTTCATCGTTGAAAACGGTGCGAAGAAATGGCCATATAAAGACGACAGCAAGCTTTGGGTGACCGATTAATAATGGAATTTCAAGGAGCTTTCCTAATGGGAGAGCTTCTTTTTTGCCTGTATTTCCCTTCAATGAACAGGCGTGATAGATAGAATAGGAAGACCATAGAGATGGAGTCATCCATTTCTATGGCCTTCTTTACAACTTTCCAATCATTCCCCATAGATCTTCTACATCATGAAAAATGAACGGTCCAAGCCGATATTAAGCTCCAGATAACAGAATAAATATAGAAATAAGGCTGGTTATCTAGAAATGCACGACTTCGATATTATTTGTTATGAAATAATGAGTTGTAGCTGTATATTTGTTTGCTCTATATAGGGATAGCGCAGGGGTATATAGTTATATATAGCATTTACTTAAGTTATAAAAAATGTTATTTTGTTAATGGGGATAATTAGCTGGAAAAGAATATCGATCCTTAATGAAACGGTATGAAGTAAGAGGTGGAAATCGTTGTTAGTAGAAATGAAAGCTATACCAACCATTGAAGATCCGGTTGCGTTATTAGATACTCGTCTATCAAAGCTCTGTACAGTGAACAAGCTGCAGGACAGCTTTGGTATTGATTTTTTATGCCTGTATACATCAGAGGAAGAAACAGAAGGAAAAGAATTTTTCGTTCAATACAAAGCGGCGAAGAAGATAGCGGAGGACGAAGAAGCATTTTTGTTGCAGCTGGATACATCGACGGTACGGCGTTGGTTCAAGAAAAGGTGCGTAACCTTTTTATTTTACGTTGATCCTGAAAATAGGGCGATTTATTGGGTCGATCCTTTTGAACAGCTGTTTAAACGAGTTCGGGAGTTATCCAAAAAACATGAATCGATCGTACTCGCCATGCCAAAAACGAATCTCCTGCAAGCAGGACAAAAGCTGCCTAAAGCCTTTTTAGAACGTATTTACCGATTCGATCATTACCTGTTCACAGGAGCTATAGAAAGGATAAACATGGATATCGAGACTTTTTCTAAAGAAGAATATTTTTCAGACGAATTGATCGTTGAAGAGACGGAGGACTTTATAGAGATCAACTATAAAAATGTTCATCTAAACGCCTCGTATCCTGATCAGTCTGGCTTAGAAGGAAAGGGAAACTGCTGCATTCGTTTTACACGGCAGCAGGAAAATAATGAAGACGGCATCCATTTTTCCCATAAGGAAATATTAGATTTGTTTTATTTCGGAAAAGAGACGGAAGCGAAGCTGGGAATGCGGAAGTTCATTAAGCTATATCTGGAGGAGCTGGATCAATACTTTGCTGATTTCGGCAACAGTATTGCTTATTTGTATCCGAATGAAGTAGATGAATTATGCGCAGTCGTCGATATATTCATCGAAAAATACGTCGAGAAAATCACTGCTTTTCTAAAAAAACTAGAGTCCTTTGCCTTTGAACCCTATCGCGGAAGCCATAGGAATTTTAAATTGATGCAGCTTGATATAGACTTGTGGGACCGCATTCGGGAACATGTGAAGCAATACCAAACAAGCAACGGCTCCTATGATGACGGATATATCTTTACCCCGTTTGAAGACAATAATCGTATTGGGCTAGAAGACGAACGAGGCAGAGAGTTGTTCAATGTTTATGGAAGCTATGAACAATCACCCGCTGATCGTGAAAAGCTGGTTGTAAATGTGATCTGGGAATATATCGATTATTCAGAAGATAGCGAGAAGCCGGAGCAGCCCTATAATGTCGCGGATACCTACGCATTTTTTATCAACGATCTGCTGCCTAAGTTCCTTACCAATGAATTTACTGTCAGGAAGAAAAGACTCTTCGGAACAAAGCTGATCAAAGTGTACAAAACGCTGACCAAAGAAGAAATCGAAAAGAAAATCTTTGTTCCAAAATACAAACTCACGCAATATCCAAACAGCAATTCTGAGCTGGCAAGTACCTTCTATTACTTGTCGGAGTATATGAAAGAGAAGGATTTCTACTCGATTACACCTAGCTCCTTTGAAGACCTGCTGCAGGACTTTGATCGCTTGGTTCAAGCGGAACTATCAATCGGTGGGCAATCTGCCAAGGCTTGGTACCAAAAGAAGAAGAATGACTTGCTGGAAGATCTGACCCAAATACAACAAGGACAGGAAAAAGAACCCCTTAGCGAGGGCTACTTTTTGGCAAATATCTTCAGCAACCTACAGGTGATCGTCCGACAGTATAAAGGCTCCTTTGATGGAAAAAGAATTCGCGAAAGTGAGCTGCTCAAGGACTTTTCAGCGATAATCGCTGATTACAATGAAGATCGGTTGATTCGATTGCTGATTAGCTGATGGAGATCATTAAAAATACTTCAACGTTAACACCTGCGACTAAAAAGCGCAGGTGTATTTGTTATAGGCTTCAAAACTACAAGCTGTGGCTGTGGTTTTGAAGAGTTTGTAGCGAGGGATTCTCAAGAAATAAAGTGCAACACCCAACAATTCTCTTTTGGGTGTTTTTACTATATCTATCTATTGCGTATTTTGTTATCAAATGATAATATTATCTTATGATAATGGAAGCGGTGATTTAGTAGTGGATAAAAAAATTATTAAATATCTTGGGAATCCTTTGATTTCACAAGTTTTAATTGAGTTTGAAAATCGTAACATGTCAGTGAAGGATTTACGGTTAAGATTACCAGATGTTCCACAAGCAACTTTGTACCGTCATGTGAAGAAACTTTATCAAGAAGATATTTTAAAAATTGTAGATGAAAAACAGAATCGTGGTTCTGTAGAGAAGATTTATTCTTTGAACGTAGAATTGAAGAAAAATGATGTTGAAGATCTTAATACTATTACTCCTGAAGCCTACTATGAAATGTTCTCGGAATTCACACTAGGACTATTAACTGAGTTTAGTGATTATTCAAAAAATAAAGATGCCAATGTTTTGAAGGATGGTTCTGGTTTTTCATTAGTCCCTATATATGCGACAGCCGAGGAGTTAGTTGAGTATGGGCGAGCAATAAGTAAGATTTTAGAGCCTGCATTAATCAGAAAATCTGAAAACCAAAATCGGCATAATGTCGCTATTGTATTAACTCCGCCGAGAAAGGGTAAGCAGAATGAAAGTTAAAAGAAGATGGAGGAGATTTAAAATGATCATTTTGGGGATTTCTGCTGTTATTATAGTCGTTGGTGCAATTATTGGATTTCGAATTTACCAACTCAGTCGTTCTTCTTCTGGGGATACAATATCAGATTCAAGGAGCGGTAAAGCTTTAGTTGTACTGGACATCCAAAATGATACTTTAAGTGTCCCTCAATATAAAAATTCTACAAATCTAGTAAAAAATATTAATCAAGCAATTAAAAATGCAAATGAAATGAATATTCCTGTAGTCTATTCAAAACAAGAATTTAACAAACCACTTGATAAGTTTCTATCAGGAGGAGTGTATCAACAAGGATCAACCGGTTCAAAGCTTAGTAACGAATTGTCCATTACATCTGAGCATATTTTTTCAAAAGAGAAAAGTGACCTGTTTTCTAGTAATGCTTTCGAGGAATTTTTATCAACTCACAACATTAAGGAACTGTATTTAATTGGAGCAGATGCATCCTCCTGTGTCTTAAAAACGACTGAAGCGGGATTGGCGCGCAATTATAAAGTTACCGTACTGAAAGATTGTTTATTCTCAATCGATAAAAAGCGCTTGAATAAAGCTTTAAATACTTATAAAAAAATGGGAGCAAACATCAGTGATCAAATTGATTATTAGTATAGGAAGCTTGCTATTTAAGCGTAACCTTAAATTCTAGATGATAAGAAATATGCATTTTTCTATACTAATGAAGAGAGAAAGTATAATACCATTTCAAATTATGGGCAATCCAAAGAGACACCCTTGCGATCAAAGATCGCAGGGGTGATTTATCGTTCAGTCGTCATGGATCACGCCCATTCAACCAATGGTTGACGAGGGCGATGATCAGCCCCACAAAGAGCGGAGCGAGGACATATCGAATCAGCTCGCTCAAGGTGCATCACCTCCTCTCAAAAGTGGAGGCCGACGACAGACATGAGCGGGGATACCTACGCAAAAGGTATTCAATTGTGAAAGGACAGAAGTTGACCAAGCTATTCTAGCTTATGTGGCTGGCTACCTGGGTCATCCTTGTTTCGATTTTTCCTTCGCCGAAGCCAGGAAAGAAACCTTTTTCGTGTGCTGAGTTGTTCTGTTTCCTCAGATTGCGCTGTTGCAGGGACGCTGGCAGAAGAATCATTATCAATGATTGTGTGCTTTAATCCACTTGTTTGATTTTTTAGTATTAATGAAGGGTGATTACTCCTCGATTCTGCGGGTCCTTTCAAAGCCTGTTCAAGCGCCATTCTTGAGGAATTGTACAAATAGTCGTAGCTTCTTCCTGCTTTGACAGGAGTGAATGAAGAATCATCCAGCTTAATTGAAGAGGTAGACATTTTTTCCTCTTTAAAAGACGGTTCAGTTGTTTTTTCTTCTTTACTCGATTCTTTAGATGAATCCTCTCCATCATTTTTTTGCGCTGCTTCTTTACAAAGTTGTTCAGAAGGAGCTGCTGGATCATTCTCCACATCAAAAATATCGGTTTCGTATGTGGTGACGAACTTTGCTGTGACGACAGTATCAAATAGTTTTACGCCATTTTTTTCAAAAATATCCAATTGAGTGAGTAGTTCGCAAGCTTCTTTGATCTGTTCAACAGGCAAATCGGCATTCACATTTTTATAGGTCCAGTCGTGTTCTTTGCCTAGACCATTGGTAAAGGTCGTGACTAAATCATGGGTCATTGTTCTGCTTTCCTTTCTAAATTAGTTTTCTGCGTAGGTAGGTTGTGATCAAGGTTCGTTGGTTTCATTAGGACGGACTTTTGCAATAAGAGAACGGACAAGTGAAATGGCTTTTTCGCCAAAGTTACGGACAGGAAATACTCTTGCGGCTAACGAGCGCCATTCGGGTGCCATGAAATAATCTTGGAAATAATAGAAAAATCGTTTCATGGTGCGAGTGGCTTTAGTATTCATAAAAATCTCACGGACAAGATCCTTCAGAATGAAAGCAAACTCCTCCGCACCGAGTTGAAAACGCACGCGTAACGTCAAAATATATTTGATCGTTAGGCTGCTATTTTGAGTTTGGTAATAGTATTCAGTAATTCGTTTTTCTAGTGTTTTTGGTGTTAAATTGAACAATTGTCGGCAAGTTAAAGTTTGTTCATTCATGGATCGTGTCCTCCTTTAGTGGAGGAGAGCGGCGAAATCGCCGCGGCTCCTCAATTTTCTATGCTTAAAAGATAATTGTTTCAACAGTTTCGACGTACTTTGCGCTGACGACTTGGTTGAACAGCTTTTCGTCATCCTTCTTAAACAGGCTTAACATTGTAAGGCGTTCTAAGAATCCTCGAATTTCTTCAGGCGCTTTTCCTTCGCCGGGAGTCGGGAAGCTCCATGTCTGGGAACGACCGCCGCTAGTTTTAAAGATCGCTACTAATTTTTTCATATCCATTTTCCTCCGTTTCTTAATTCTTCGTTACTCGTGATTGGCTAGTGATGATCACGCCATCCAACAATGTGTCTTCTTGATCCAGGTTTTTCATAATTTCTCCCAACTCAAGAATTTCTGCTTCAGCGGGATTGTCTACAACATTTGGGAACGTCATTTTCTTTAATTTCTCTGCACCAGGTACAGCGAGCTGCACTTGTAATTTTGTACTTAGTTTTTGGATCATTTTCATTACCTCCGTGTGTTTGATTTTTTGTACCGGCCGGTGACTACAAGATAATCGATTTTGAAAAAGAATGCGAACCGCAAAATTGCACTCAACCCCTCAATTTTGCAGGTTTAAAACGAAAGAATAGGCTTTATAGCCTGTCAACAGGTAAATTTGAGGGGTCACGTGCAATTTTGCGACTTGAAAAGGAATCCGGCTATTTGTTACAATGTAAGGTTTTGACTTCTTAACAAACGAGTAAACAAGAAAAAAAGACCAGATGAACGTTCATCCGGTCTTTGTGAAGCTAGTCGATTAGCGTAAAATCGTTCGCATCAAGCTTTTTATAGACATGTAGCCAATAAGTTTTTCGATATCGACGAATCAAATGACCAAAGGGAATTGAAAACTTTGTTAGGCGAACTCTTTTGCTTAACGAGTGAGAAAACGGTGTATTTGGGAGCATTAAATAGTCTAGCGGTCGTTCT
>NZ_JAFLVR010000033.1 GCF_017315985.1 Candidatus Enterococcus murrayae
ATGAATCAAACGGAAACTTGACGAATGGTCAAACGCGGATCTTCGCAATTACGCTGGGCATTGCATGAGTCCGCCAGGCTCATGTCTATTTGGTCGCCGTCTATGCGTGTCTACTTCCAGAAAAAACTAGCAGAAGGAAAACACTACAATGTCGCTATTAGCCATGTCGTAAGAAAACTGGTACGGATCATTTATCAACTACTGAAAGACAATAAACCCTATGAGGAGCAGAAAATGATTATTAACTGATCTTTTCAAAAATTCCCTTTGCCTAGGGTTTCTTTGTCATGCCTTCAAACCACATCCAAACTATGTTATTCAAAATTTTCATATTACGCTTGACTTAATATAGTTTGTCTCTATTGGTTTCGGTTACAATAAGTATAAAAGAAAAAGCTTTAAACATCATCAATAATTTGCAATTACTTTATAATGTACGGCAGACTGGTAAACGGATTGGTCAATGAAATGAAAGGAGAAAAAATGATTGTATTAATTACTGGAGCTTCTCATACAGGAAAAACCGTACTGGCTCAAAAGCTACTAGAGAAATATCACTTTCCTTATCTTTCGGTTGATCATCTAAAGATGGGGCTGGTGCGAAGCGGCGAAACCAAGCTGACGCCTGAGGATGACAAGGAGCTTACTCCCTATCTCTGGAATATTTTAAAAGAAATTATTAAGACTGCGATCGAAAACGAGCAAAATCTTATCATCGAGGGGCTTTACATTCCCTTTAATTGGAAAGAGTCCTTTAGTAAAGAATTATTGGAACATATCGACTATTATTGTCTGATCATGACACAGAAATATATTGAGAAGCATTTTACTGATATTAAACAGTACGCAAATAGTATAGATAAAAGAGTAGATGATTCTGATTTAACCATCGAATCAATGATTGAGAACAACACTAGGAATTTAGAGATGTGTAAAAAATATGAGTGCGATTATATTCTGATTGATGAGACGTATAAGATCGATTTAAAGCTGGAGAAGTGATGGATATATGTGATACCTTGAGTTGTAGAAACAGAACTGTAGGACTGTATGAAAGTCGCTGTCTTTCCATTCACGCTAAAATTCGCTACAATAATAAAAAAGATATAGTTGGAGAAAAACAACATGAAAAAAATTACGATCAAAGAGGTCGCCGAAGAAGCAGGAGTATCAAAAACGACGATCTCACGATTTTTAAACAATAACTATGGCAATATGTCTATAGAAACGAAGGAAAAAATCGCAGGAGTGATCGAGCGGTTAAATTATCGGCCTAGTAAACAAGCGCAAGCATTAAAATCTAAGCACAGCTATTTAATTGGTGTGGTGGTCGCAGATATTTCTAATCTTTATTCTTCATTGCTTTTAAAAGGAATTGGCTCAGTCTTTGAGCAAAGCGGGTACCAAATGATTATTGTAGATGCAGCCAATTCGGTGGCACAAGAAAAGGAATTGTTAGAGAAATTACTGGATCAAAGCGTGGAGGGGATTATCCTTCAGCCATCGTCGCGACAATCAGCCAATTATGAATTTATTACAGAAAGAAATATTCCTCTTTTATTGGTCGATCGACAAACGGAACCGGAAAAATGGTCCTCGGTAATGACAAATAATGTTGCCGCAACACAAGAAGTAGTGAAAAAGGCTTTGAGCAAGGGATACGAAAAAGTAATCATTGTCAGTGAACCGATAAAAGATGTGAGCACTAGGGAACTGCGGTTTCAAACGGTTAAAGAAACCGTCCAAAAGGTTGGAAAGGAGTATCAGCTGGTGGAGGTTACAGATGAGGGGGAGATTCCTGAATTACTCCAACCAATTATAGCTGACTCGAAAAAAAGCCTGCTTTTCGCATCTAATGGCCGAGTTCTGATGGATGTTTTGGCATGGTTGATCAAACAAGAAATCGCGATACCAGAAAAGCTCGGTATTACCGGCTTTGATGATTGGAGCTTAACCGAATTAGTTGGACCAGGGATTACAAGCATAGAGCAGCCTTCCAAAGAAATCGGAAAAATTGCTGGTCAATATCTACTAGAATTGCTAAAAGAACCTAAAGAAAGAGAAGAAATTATTGTGCCGTCAGATATTCGCTGGCGGAAATCAGTTTAGATGTGTTATTTTTAAAATAAGTATATGAAGAATAAGCCGCATTTGGAAACCGGTTTCCAAATGCGGCTTATTTTTATGTATGTATAAAATGTTTTTTAATTATGTAACCGTTGACATATTTCGGAAACCGGTTTACTATGTGTTTATAGAAACCGGTTAACTAATTGAAAGGACGATGTTTATGATGAGTAATAGATTAGTGCTGAATTTTTTAGTTTTTGCAGATAGAGTTGCAGAAGGCGAGCTACAGGCGGACTTGTTACAGGAGGCAGCAGACTTAGGTTTTAGCAAAGTTGAAATCAGAAGAGAATACTTTCAAAAGATTGAAGAAGAGATTCCTGTTATTCAATCTGAAGCAACGCGTTTGAAGCTGCAATTATTTTACAGTGTTCCAGATGAGGTCTATATCCAAGGGGAAATCAATCCTAACCTGGAGCAATACCTTATTGAAGCGAAGAAAATGGGGGTCAAGCACATCAAATGGAACATTGGAGATTTTAGCGATGAGCTTCATTTAGACCAATTGAAAGCGCTTCTTAGTGAAGGGGTAGAAATCTCCATTGAAAATGATCAAACCCAAACTTCAGGTACGATCAATGCAATTAGAAAATATATGATGGCAGTGGAGAAAGCCAAAGCCGCAATAGGATATGTCTACGATCTCGGAAATTGGCGATTTGTAGGAGAAGACGAAATAGAGGCCGCTGAATTGTTAAAGGACTATGTTCATTATATCCACGTGAAGGATGTTCGCTACGAAAACCAAAAACCACAGGCTGCTGGGCTTGACCATGGAGAGATCGCTTGGCGTAAAGTATTGCAGATTCTACCGCAAGAGGTACCTGTTGCCATCGAATATCCGACAGCTTCAAATGCAGAAATCTTAGAGGCAAAAGGATTACTTGAAGGAAGCTGACGGAGTGAAATCATCAAATAAAGCAACGCATGTATACGTCAAGCACATCACTTTCTTTTCACAGTAGAGAAAGAATGATTCTGAAACAAACTAGGAGGAAATCTAATGACTGATCAACAAACGAAAATCGATCCAGAAAAATTTGCCTATCATTTTATGGAAACGATTCATCGCCCCGAAATTGATAAAGAAAATATGGAGAGTGCGGCTAAAGAAGCACTGGCGGCCTATTTAACCGGGTATTATTTGATTCAAAAATTCAATCATCTGGAAAATGACTTCTTTGTTGAAGATCATGCAAAACCAATTTCAAAATATCAACGCATCTTAAGTGAACTAAACAACTATTAGGAGGTGGACAAACATGGGTAGCGCACTAACAGGAATATTATTAGCTGTCACCTTTATCATCTTTGTTCTCTACGCCATGAAAGGTGGTAACTTAACCGTCGGCTTCTTTGTAATGGCAATCTTGTGGACAATCATCGGAATGGTTCCTTTTAACACAGCAGTGAAGGAGATCTTCACGGAGCCGGTTTTAAATTATGGGAAAACAGCTGCATACATCATCTTTGGGTCCTGGTTTGGACGAGTCCTGGTTGATACCGGGATTGCCGGAAGCATCAGTCGAAGAACAGAAAAAGTTGGGAAGAAGAGCCCTGTCCTAGCAACGATTTTAATTGCTCTTGTAATCGCTTTAATTTTCACTAGTTCATATGGGGTTGGTTCGGCCATTGCAGTCGGAGTGATTCTATTTCCAATCATGTTCTCAATCGGTGTACCGAAAAACATTGCAGTTTCAATTTTCACGATTGCGATTGGCTCAGCAATGTACGTCAACAATGTCTTATTTGTTCAATTTCAAGTGTTCTTTCCGAAAGTAGAATGGGGGCCGCACTATCAGCGTTTTGGTTTTGTCGCAATGGGCGTGCAATTAGTGATTTTGCTCCTCTTTATTCTGTTCAATTCAAAGAAAATTCGTAATGGAAAACCTGAAATTGTCGAAAGCAGCACGGAAGAAGAAGTTGTTGAAGTACCAGTTTGGACCTATGTATTGCCAGTTTTACCAGTAGCATTAAGCATTTTTGCTAAATGGGATGCAGTTCCTGCGCTTTTGATCTCCACAATTATTGCTTTTGCTGCGACAGGCAACATGAAACGCTACAGCAAGTTTGTGACGATGATGAATGAAACCGCTAAGCATGCGATCAGCGATATCGCAGGTTTGCTGATTATGCTATTCGTTTTGACCATGTTTCAATCTGCTGCGGTTCACGCGATGTCTGGTTTTACAAGTGTCTTTCAGGAAATCATCCCCAATAGCAAACTCGTTTTAATAATCATCGTTGCTATCATTGCTCCGCTTTCATACTTCCGGGGTCCATTGATGCTGTACGGTGCCGGTGCTGCGACCGCTGCAATTTTAGTGGGGACAGGAATGTTCGATCAATATTTCTTATATGGTTTATTGGTAGTTCCTTCAATGATGGGTGTTTCAGCCTGTATCACTCAGTCATGGAATTTATGGTCAGTCCAATACGCCGGACTGGATACAAAAACATTTTTACTGACAGGAATGCCATGGGCTTGGGCAGCTACCGTTCTGAATTTGATTGCTGCATATATCTTACTTTAAAAGAAAAGAGGAAATAATTATGAGTGAATTTTTAACTATTGGAGAACCAATTGCATTGTTTGGATCAGAAGAAGTTGATAAATCTTTAAAGGACGCCTGTCACTTCCAAAAGTTTCTTGCGGGAGCGGAAGTTAACGTTGCTGTCGGTGTTTCTCGCCTTGGGCATAGCAGCGAATACATTACACAGGTTGGGAAAGATCCATTTGGTGAATTTATTATTGATCGTTTACACGAAAATCAAATCGGAACAGATTATATTTCAGAAACTGCTGATTTTTGGACCGCCTTTCAATTGAAGGATCGTGTCAGTCAAGGCGACCCAAGTATTTTTTATTTCCGTAAAGGGTCAGCTGCCGCACATTTTGAACAAGCGGTGTTGGATAAGATCGACTTTTCAGAGGTGAAAATGGCACATTTATCGGGGATTTTTCCAGCGATTTCGGCAGAAGCTCAAAAGGCTTTTCGTTATCTAATCAGCTTGCTGGAGAAAAATCAGATTCCCACTACCTTTGATCCGAACTTGCGTCCGCAGCTTTGGGCAAGCCAAGAAGAAATGGTTGCGACAATCAATGATTTGGCCTCCCATGCTAAGATTGTATTGCCGGGAATCAACGAAGGAGAAATCTTAATGGGTAGTCGTGATCCTGAAGCAATCGCAGATTTCTATTTAAATAATGGGGAAGCCACTCAAACAGTGATTGTTAAATTGGGGACAGAAGGTGCTTATGTGAAACAAAAGGATGGTACAAGCTTTACTGTGCCAGGTTTTAAGGTACCAGAGGTCGTCGATACTGTTGGTGCTGGAGATGGCTTCGCGGTTGGGTTAATCACTGCTTTAATAGAAGAAAAAAACTTGAAGGAAGCAGTAGTTCGAGCGAACGCCATTGGTGCGATGGCGGTTCAATCACCTGGGGATAATGATGGCTATCCAACACCCGAGGAATTGGGAGAATTTTTACAAAAACAGGAAGTGGAAGCATGAGATTACAAACAGCGATTGATCGTGTTTCGCTAGAAGAGGCAATTGCTTTAGCAAAACAATTAGATGGTAAAACCGATATTTTAGAGATGGGGACATCCTTAGTCAAAGATTATGGCAACTTAGCGATTGAAAAATTGAGAGAGTCTCTGCCACAAACTACCTTACTCGTCGACAGCAAAACAATCGATGAAGGTGCCTACGAATTTAATCAAGCATTCCGTTACGGCGGCGACATCGTTACCGTGATGGGAGCGGCGTCCCTAGCTACTTTGCAGGCTTGTTATGAAGTGGCCCAAAAAGAAAATAAGACAATGATGATTGATTTGTTAGAGGTTGCGGATGAGAAAATTGAAGAGATCAAAAATTTTCCAGAAGCGATCTATACGCTGCATCATTCAGTTGATCGCAAGGATCAGTTCGATGCAGCCTCAAGCGTTGACGCATTTCACAAAAAATACCCCAATATCAATCGGTTGGCAATTGCCGGCGGAATCGATTTGGATCAGGCACGAATTTTAGCCGAGCAAGGAATTATTGAAGTCGTCATCGTAGGATCAAAAATTGCGAAAGCGGCAGATCCGTTAAAAGCGGTAAATGAATTTATGGGAGCTGTTCACAAATGAAAACAATCAAAACAATCATGCAAGAAATCAATCAAGTCATGGAATTAGTCGATGAGAGAGAATTAGACCAAGCCATGCCCTTATTTCAAAAGGACAAACGAATCTTTGTGATTGGGGCTGGCCGCAGTGGGTTTCAAGCTAAAGGATTTGCTATGCGATTAATGCATATCGGCTATACGGATTATGTTATGGGAGAAACGATTACACCTTCTATCCAGAAGGGAGATACGTGGGTCGCTATTTCTGGTTCGGGGACAACTAAAGGGATTGTTTCTGATACTGAAAAAGCGAAAGAACTGGGTCTTGGTATCGTTGCGTTGACTAGTGATGTCAATTCACCATTGGCAAAAATAGCGGATAAAGTGATCGTAGTACCGGGAGCGACTAAGACTGGAGCAGGTATAAAATCTACTCAGCTTCTATCGAGCTTGTTTGACCAAACGGTGCATATTACTTTGGATGCCTTTACTTTAAAATTAGCGCAACGAGATCAAACTTCTAACGAAGATGCACTTCATGAACATGTGAATGTAGAGTAGGTGAGTTTAATGAAAAAAGTTGAAGTTTTGACACGCATCGAAAAAGCCGGTGTAGTAGCAGTCGTCAGAGAAAGCACCAGTAAACAAGCTTTTGAGGCAGCCAAGGCTGTCGTCAAGGGAGGCATAAAAGGTATTGAAGTAACCTTTTCTGTTCCTCAAGCTGATCAAGTTATTACTGATTTAAAAAAGGAATATCAAAATGATACAGGTGTGACTATTGGCGCGGGTACAGTTCTAGATCCTATTACGGCGCGCTTGGCGATTATGGCTGGAGCCGAGTTCATCGTGAGTCCCAGTTTTGACCCAACAACTGCTGAACTTTGTAATTTGTACCAAGTACCATACATGCCGGGGTGTATGACGATTACAGAAATGCAGCAGGCAATGAAAAGTGGTGCGGATGTCGTAAAGCTGTTTCCAGCGAATCATTTTACACCACAGATAATCAAAGCAGCAAAGGCACCGCTGCCCCAAGTAAATATTATGCCGACAGGTGGAATTAATCTAGAGAACCTGAAAGAATGGAAAAAGGCTGGAGCAATCATGGTTGGTGTTGGGGGGAACTTATTCAAAGGTGTTGCAAAGGAAGACTATGATTCGGTCACGAAAACTGCGCAAGAATATATTGAGGTATGGCAAACTAATTGAGTCATTACGTTTTTTACACAGTCATTGCACTAGAATAGGGCGTTAGAACCTGCATGTGGGAGGAAGAGATTATTTCATTTATATGATTACTTGAACCTCACTGTTTTATTGACAGATTGACGCTTTTATAATTTACTTTACTAAAAAATGAAGCGCTCTATTTTTATAGAGGGCTTCATTTTTCTTTATATATATTGAAGGAATCTACATCATTAAACTAATTTAATCAGCACGATTCGCAATTCCTGGGATAAATTTTAAACAGTAAAGTGCACATATTCCGACAACGATGTAGATGATTTTCGCAAGAATCGTTGTACTTCCACCAGATATTGCTGCAACCAAATCATATTCAAAAAGACCGACCAATAACCAATTAATTCCACCGACAATCAATAATATAAGCGCGATAATATCTAGGTATTTCATCTGTAAACCCTCCCTTCTATTTGGTCTAACAGTACCATAATTGATTCTACCGACATATTCATCTGCTCATTATACAAATTTTTTTATTTTATTAGATGAAAAAGGCTGCAAATAGTATGAGAGATCCTAATTAATTTAGTGAACTATTTTCTTTGAGATTATCGAGAATCGTGCAAGTTTTCGTTAGTGGTGAATGAAACTGACAAATCATAATTGATTTTTGTGCATTTTAACTAGTGTAGAGCCGCAAAAAAAATCTTACTCTATAGATGTAAAAGTTTGTTCGAAAACTAAAAATAAGAAGGAAAAGGTGAATAAAATGAGAGTAACAAAAGCAGAGCTGCATCAATTGATCCAAGACAAAATCCATAAGGCTGGATTATCAAAGGAACATGCTGGAATCGTAAGTGATGTCTTGACCTTTGCCGATGCCAGAGGAATTCATTCTCATGGAGCAATGCGTGTCGAATATTACTCAGAGCGAATCGCAAAAGGCGGGATCACGCAGGAACCAAAGTTTAATTTTGAAAAGACTGGTCCAAGCTGCGGCGTCTTTGAAGGAGACAATGGCTCAGGATTTGTAGCGGCTGAGAAGGCGATGGATCATGCAATCGAGATTGCTAAGGAAACTGGTGTAGCGGTGATTGGTGTTAGAAATATTTCTCACAGCGGAGCCTTAGCTTATTATGTTGAAAGAGCTGCAGAAAAGGATCTGGTTGCAGTATCTGTCTGTCAGTCTGATCCAATGGTCGTGCCATTTGGGGGGAGCGAACCGTTTTTCGGAACGAATCCAATCGCGTTTGCAGCGCCGAGTAATGATGAGCGAATCATTACATTTGATATGGCAACGACGGTTCAGGCTTGGGGGAAAATTTTGCACGCTCGTTCGCGTAAAGAATCTATTCCTGATACTTGGGCGGTGGACGAACAGGGAAACCCTACAACAGACTCAACAAAGGTAAATGCCTTAGTTCCAATCTCAGGTGCGAAAGGCTACGGATTGATGATGATGGTCGACGTTTTATCCGGTGTGTTGCTGGGAGTCCCATTTGGTAAGCACGTTTCCTCAATGTATCATGATCTTTCTAAAGGAAGAGAATTAGGGCAGCTGCACATTGTTATTAATCCAGAATTTTTTGTCGGCTTAGATACTTTTAAGCAAACAATTTCAACAATGCTAGACGAACTTAAGACTGTTGCTCCGAGTGCAGGTTTCAAGGAAGTGAATTATCCTGGTGAGCGAGGAAGAATGCGTGAGAAGAATTATGAAGAAAACGGGATTGAGATTGTCGACGACATTTATCAATACTTGATCAGCGATGATATCCATTACGATCGTTATGATCATAAGAATAAATTTGCTGAGTAAAATGGTGAATTATTCAGGTTAGTAATTTCTGATACTCAAAGGAAACGCGACAGAATAAGAAGAATTCATTTTCTTAACAAGACAGAATTTTTTTAAGAAAAGGCACTATTTGAGATGACAGCGCGTATAATAGAGGAAAGGCTAGTGAAAGGGAGCGAGTAGAATGTCGAACCCATTTATCAATTCAGGCTTGGAATTTGCCCTAAAAGATTTTTTTCGGGCTAATGTTACAACAGAGCAGGTCTATCCAACCGTTGCAACCGACATCCGAAAAGAACGATTGATTCTCTATGTGTATCCTGATAGCTTAAAATTTGTCTTTGTTGATCAAGAGAAAGAAGTGCAGGAGCAGCAGTAGTCCTTTATGCACTCGCAATAGAAAAAGCCAAAACGCTAGTATTCAGCGTTTTGGCTTTTTTATAATGGAGCTGGCGGGAGTCGAACCCGCGTCCAAACACATCGACACCTAAAAATCTACGCTCATAGTCATACTATTTAAATTTCGCTTTGTTCTCTGCCGCATGACAGGCCGCGAACATTGCTAGTCTGATGAGCTCTTTTTCAACTTGCAGACGGAAAGTTGAAACGTATCCCACTTAGAATAGGACCCTTACTCGAGCACATGGGCGATACCGAGAGGATCTACGCTAACTGTTTTTAGGCAGCTAAAGCGTAAGAGTTATTGTTGTTTTTAGCAGTTATATTTAACTGTAACGTTTTAACGTAGACGTAACCTACGAAGCGCAATTCAGGCTCAAACTATGCCTGTCGAATCCGTAACAGCCCCTTGATAATTATTTTTGTTGCAGTAGAAAGTATAACATTCCGTTATAAAAAATGCAAAGATGTAAATGAATATTGAAGATTTAGTCTTCCAAACTTGAAAAATTGAAGAAAAAGCAAATTGTTAGTGAAGATACGGGTAAGGTAATGGTTCAAAAAAATGAAATAGAGTATACTTAGAATGAGAATCAGATGATATCAGGGGGTTAAGGTATGAATATTTTAATGATCGAGGACAATGAGTCCGTTTCTGAAATGATGCAAATGTTTTTTCTGAATGAAGGCTGGGAAGCGGAATTTAAATACGATGGGAAGGAAGGGTTGAGTGCGTTTAAGGCTGATCCTGAAAAATGGGACATGATCACGCTTGATCTGAACCTGCCAAGTATGGATGGGATGGAAGTTGGGCGTGAGATTCGCAAGATTTCTAAAACAGTTCCTATTATCATGTTGACGGCTAGAGATTCTGAAAGTGACCAGGTGATCGGTCTAGAGATGGGAGCGGATGATTATGTAACGAAGCCTTTTTCGCCATTAACATTAATCGCACGAATTAAAGCGTTACATCGCCGCAGCGAATTGACGTCTGAACCGCAAAAAGAGACCACTGCCAGCAATGAAAGTTTTGACATTCAAACAGATCATTTCAAGATGAATTTGAAAACACGTGAAGCGTATTTGGATGGAAAAACAATCGAAGGGTTGACACCGAAAGAATTTGACTTATTGTATACGATGGCAAAGAAACCGCGTCAAGTCTTTACTCGCGAACAGTTGCTAGAACTAGTATGGGATTATCAATACTTTGGTGACGAACGAACAGTTGATGCTCATATCAAAAAATTGCGTCAAAAAATTGAAAAGGTTGGCTCACAGGTCATCCAAACCGTTTGGGGTGTCGGGTATAAATTCGACGATACCGAGGTTGGTCGATGAAATACCTTTATCAACAGCTACTGGCTTTTGGCGGTTTGATTTTATTAATCCTGTTGACATTAGGACTGTCTTTCACTCAATTTACTCGTAAAACGTTAGAGGATAATAACTACAAAGAATTATTCGGCTATGCAGAGTCTATGGAGAAAAATAATATTTCTTTAAGCAGAGATATTCGCTTCGAAGGAATGTCGAGTAATGAGATTTTTCAATTTGCGATTCGTGTAACTGAATCCAGTTTAAATCAGCAGGATGTTTCATTTGTCTTTATTGATAAGGACAGGAATGTCCAATATCCAGAAGAAACAGGAGAGGTAAATCCGCATTTAGTCAGCGATGCCCAATGGCAGTCATTGAAAGCTGGACAGCAGCAAAAGGAAACCAGCTCAAAAAATGTGATGGGACAAAATCAAACTACCTCGTATGCGATGGTTCCCTTTTTTACTGATGAAGTTTTCTTTGGTGTTTTACTCGTTAGTCAGCCTGCTATGAATGTTGAGACTAGTGTGAATTCGATCGTAACTGACTTGTTTAAAGCGTTCATCATTGCGTCAATTATCGCAATCATAGTCAGCTACTTCTTCGCAACACAGCAGGTAAAGCGAATCAATCGGATGCGCTCTGCGACGAAAGAGGTAGCGATGGGAAATTTTGATGTTGTTGTTCCTAACCGCAATCGTGATGAATTTGACGATTTGGCTGAGGACTTCAATAAGATGACCATTTCCTTGAAGGAATCACAGGATGAGATTGAGCGGCAGGAAGAACGCAGAAAGCAATTTATGGCGGATGCCTCTCACGAGATGCGTACCCCATTAACAACTATTAATGGATTGCTGGAAGGGATGCAGTATAACGCGATTCCAGAAAATCAAAAAGAAAAAGCGATCAAGCTGATGCAAAATGAAACGTCACGACTGATTCGATTAGTGAATGAGAATTTGGATTATGAGAAGATCCGAACCAATCAGATCAGTATTCTTTTACAGAAATTCAACGCGACTGAAGCTGTCGCTACTTTAGTTGCCCAATTGCAGGCCAAAGCAGAAGCGTCAAACGATCAGCTGATACTGCAAACGAAAGAGCCGATCGAAGTTTATGCTGATTATGACCGTTTTGTGCAAGTCATGGTGAATTTGATTCAAAATGCGATTCAGTTTACTACTGATGGAACAGTGAATGTAGTGATTACTAAGCTGGAGCATGCCGTAGAAATCAGGATATCGGATACAGGTATCGGTATGACAGAGGCTCAAGTGAAAAATATTTGGGACCGTTACTACAAAGCAGACCCGTCCAGAAAAAATACAAAATATGGCGAATCAGGGTTAGGTTTATCGATCGTACAAGAATTAGTGCGACTGCATAATGGGACTATCAAAGTTGAGAGTGAATTAAATGAGGGAACGACCTTCACTGTCATTTTCCCGGATAAGCCTGAGGAATTAGAAAGTACAGAAGAACAAAAAGAAGCGTAAAACCATTTTGGTTCTACGCTTCTTTTTACATTGTATTCTTATTTGAACTGAGCCTAGTCAGCAGATTATAGAATTGCTAAGATAATAAAGTTTAGGATGAACAAAAGATCCACGATCCAAAGAACTGGTGAGATTTCTTTTGTTTTACCTTTGATTACTTTAACGATTGTGTAGAAAATAAATCCGGCAGCGATCCCGTAAGAGATACTGTAGCAAAGTCCCATGAAGATGCTAGCGAAGAATGCTGGAACAGCTTCTTCTAAATCTAACCAGTTAATATCTGCAAAAGAAGCTAACATCATTACACCAACTAAGATCAAAGCAGGTGCCGTTGCTTGTGCAGGTACGATTGCAATCAATGGAGAGAATAAACTGCTTAAAGCAAAGAGAATGGCAACAACAACAGAAGTTAAACCTGTCCGTCCTCCTGCACCGATTCCAGCTGCTGATTCAACGTAAGTAGTTGTATTTGATGTACCAAAGATAGCGCCGATTGAAGTAGCGATCGCATCTGCGAATAAGGCTTTATCCATTTTTGTTTTGAAACCGCGCGAACCATCATCTAATGCTTTTTCATCTTCTTTAGAGAAGATACCGGTTCTACGCCCAGTACCGATAAAGGTTCCGATGGTATCAAATGTATCAGATAAGCTGAATGCTAAAATCGTCATTAAAACTTGCGGTAATTTAGAAGAATCAGAAAATAGCGAACCCATGCCAGCAGAGCCGAAAGCTGCACCAAATGTTGTACCAAGTTCTTGAATCGAACTGCCTAGTGAATTTGCTTGCCAATCGATTGAGCCTAATTGAACAACGCCCATAGGAATACCTAATAATGTAGTGATTACGATACCGATTAAAATAGCACCGCGAACATTTTTGACCACTAAGATCGTAGTAACGATTAAACCGATCACAGCAAGTAAAATCGGTGCGTTGTTGAAGTTTGCTAAAGCTGGAACGATTCCGCTGTTGATTGAAACATTTGTTGCTTTGCCGCCTTCAACTACACTGCTGGTGATTGCTGAAGAGTCAGCGCTGAAAGAAAGCAGGCCAGCGTTTTTAATCCCGACGTAAGCTACGAAGATCCCGATCCCGCCGCCGATTGCATGCTGCATACTTTCTGGAATTGCATGAATGATTAATTTACGAATTTTTGTGACAGTAATTAAAATATTGATGATTCCGCAAATGAAGACCATCGCTAATGCTTGCTGCCAAGAGTAGCCTAGTCCGAATACGACTGTGTAAGTAAAAAATGCGTTCAGTCCCATCCCTGGTGCTTGTGCATAAGGAACGTTTGCGAACAATCCCATCACTAGAGTCCCAATAACAGATGCGATGATGGTTGCTAAGAAAACTGCTTGAAACGGCATCCCTGAAGCTGATAAAATACTTGGGTTAACGAATAAAATATAGCTCATGGCGAAGAATGTCGTAACCCCTGCCATTACCTCCGTAGAAATAGTGGTGCCTTGTTCCTTTAATTTAAAGAATTTCTCCATTATGATTAAACGCTCCTTAAGAATAAGTTCATTATATCGGTAAAAACCGAATACTTTCTAAGTATAATGAAGAAACAATCGACTTTCAAGCAATAGTTTAACAAAAGAGCAAACAAAAAGAAGAATGTTCGTGTTTAACGAACATTCTTCTTTTCAGAAGTAAAGCATATTAGGCGGGAGCCGCCAATTAACAGACATAAGCATAAAAAGATATAAGCAACAGCTTTAAATAATGAATTGAAAAACAAGTCTAGTAAGGTCGTTGAAGATAACTCAAAAGAGAGAGAGGAACGAATTGAATAGGCGATTCCACTTGATCCATTACTCAATACAAAGTTTGGCAATTCCTTAAATTGATTCAGACCCTGATGATAGAACGACTGTAGGATCGACTCATAAAGCGGCTCGAAAAGAGTATACAGCAGAATTAAACAAATCGAAGCGATCATCAAGCCTAAGAAAAATTCTAATCCGATGGAGTAGATCAGTTCATGCATTGAAGCGGCCGATTTTTTCTGTATTTTTATTTTGATGCCGAAATATATCAGAAGTAAGATAAATAGACCAATTGCGCAGGCGTTCAGGCGTTCAGAAAAATATTGCTGCAATTGTCGCACTTCTTTTGCAGTAAATAGCTGGATCTGGTTAGAGGAATCCAGATGGTTCAATACGAGCTTTAACGTACCCAAACTAGTCAAGATAAACAGAGCGATCAGACTGATCACCCAAGAAATCGAGAATTGTATGCGATGTCGTTTGATTGTCGAAAGCGTTGTTGTAATAATATCCATGGATTCCACCTCTTACTAATAAGTATAAAATCCTAATTTGAAAGAAATATGAATTCTATCGGAAGAAATAAGCGTGGACAAAAAAACACTCTTCACATTCTCGTGAAGAGTGTTAGTTGTATATTTATTGTGGGCTTTGCTCTTGATATTGCTTATAAGTTTCAGTCTTGTATAATTCTTGAGTGGATTTCTTTCCATTTTGATCAAATAGGCTGGTTGACTTGTCGCCCAATTTGTTCTCGATTTTCTCCATCTTATTCAGACCGTCTTTATAATCATATTGAGAAGCGTCAACAGGTTTCAAGCCGCTTGCTGAGTAGAAGCGCAACAGGTCTCCGTTGTTAATATTATCTGAGGTGCTTAGCTGAGTAGAAACGGCTTCTTTCCACTTCTCTGTTTGCTGTTGCAGACTTTCACTAGGCTCAGTAATTGCCATGCCGTTACTGTTGCTGTACAAGCTTCCGCTGTAATACGTATATTCAGGAGTTACATAATCCCCATCGCGGAAAGCAACGATTTGGTCATGATCTTGCGACAACAAATCTTGTCCTAATTGGATATACTTGCTTGTATCTACACCTAGAAGGTGCAGCAGAGTTGGTAATGCGTCAACTTCACCGCCATAAGTGTGGTTGATTCCGCCTTTTTCTTGTCCTGGTACGTGAACCATGTATGGTACACGCTGCATTTGTGCGTTGTAAAAGTTTGACCATGTTTCTTTTGACTTACCAAGCAATGGAGCTAAGTCAGAGTTTCTTGAATTCGAGATTCCATAGTGATCGCCGTACATAACGATAATCGAATTATCATATAGGCCGGAAGCTTTCAAGTAATTAAAGAATTCTTCCACTGCTTTATCCAAATAATTTGCTGTAGCGAAGTATCCGTTGATGGTTTCATCACCAGTATCTGCCATTGGGAATCCAGCTTCGTCATTTTTGAACTCGCTGTATGGATAGTGGTTAGATACTGCAATAAATTTCGTGTAGAAAGGCTGTTGCAGACGTTCCAAATACTTCACAGATTGCTGGAAGAACGGTTTGTCATGCAGCCCATACTGGAATGAGTTCTCATCGTTTACATCGTAGTAAGATGAATCGAAGAAATAATCATAACCAAGATTTTTATACGTTTCGGAACGGTTCCAGAAGCTTCCTGAGTTCCCATGGAAAGAAGCGCTAGTGTAGCCTTCTGTCTGTTTTAAGATATCTGGAGCTGCTTGGAACGTATTCTTCCCGCCTAATTGCGAGAATAATGAGCCTTGATTTAAACCAAACAATGAGTTTTCCATCAAGGTTTCAGCATCTGACGTTTTTCCAGCTTTTACCTGATGGAAGAAATTATCAAAACTGAACGTACTGTTGCTATGGAAAATACTATTTAAGAATGGTGTAACTTCGTGTTCTTGACCATTTTCATCTTTCAGCTTGTAGTCGATGACAAATTGTTGGAGACTCTCTAAATGAATCGTGATAACATTACGTCCCTTGGCAATCCCATAATAGTCGCTGTTTGGTGCAGCGTAATGATCCTTCACGTAGGATTCGACTTCTTTTAAATCATTTGGGCTTGCTTCTGCACGGACCTGGTTGGTTTTATACGTTTGAATGCCGTCATAAACAGTGAACGCATTGACACCAAGATATTTGATCAAATAATCGCGAGAAAAAGTACGAGTCAATAACTCTGGGCGATCTGCTTCAGCCAAGAAAAGATTTCCTGAGAAAATCATGATTGAAAGAGCAGTCATCGCAAAGGCCATACGCGCTCGAACAGGATGTTCTTCGCGTTTGATCCCTTTTCTCCATAGTAGAATCGGCAGGATCACGATATCAATTAAGTATAAAACATCGTATGGACGGAAAAGCCGAACAGCACTCTCACCTAAACCGCTAGCAACCTTGCCGGCACCTAAGAATGTGTTGACTGTAATGAAGTCAGTGAATTCACGATAATAAACAATATTGGCAAAGAGCAAGAAGCTTGCCAGTGCATAGATGACCATCATCGTGATGTAAGAGGCTCTTGACCGCCGCACATATAAAGCGATCGACAATAGAAACATCGTCGACGCGATTGGGTTGATAAACAGGATGAAGTACTGAGTCAGACTTTCGATCCCTAAATTAAATTCAAATAGGTATGCAAAAACACTTTTCGCCCATAATAAGAATGTCAGTAACGCATAAAAGCCGAGACGTTTATTCAAAAATGCAGGAGCTTTTAGTTTTTTCAATAGTAACTTCCTTTCTGCCGCAAAAAAAATGCGAGATGTTCACTTGTTAACAGTTTACTCGCTTACGTCAACTCAGTCAATTCTTATTGAAATCAGAGCAATCATGCTTAAAGAAAACTTTATAAGCGAAAAATACTTATTTTTTTTGCTATACTATAGTAGAAAGCAGGGATGAGAGTGAAAATAGGATTAAATAATTATGGAATTAAACGAATCCGTCAAGGAAATCCATTAATTCAAGCAGAGGATTTAAAACAAAATATAAAAAAAATTCCCTTTGAATGGGTGGAGTTCGTTGATAATAAGAATAAATATGTCGCAACTGGTTATTTAGGGAAGCAAAACAAAGGCTTTGGCTGGGTGATTGACCAAACACAACGTCCAATTGACCAAGCCTTTTTTATGGAAAAACTTCAATATGCGTTTGATCAACGGCAAGCTTTTTTCGCAGATGAAACGACGACTGCCTTTCGCATATTCAATGGTGAAGGCGATGGTTTTGGTGGCGTAACTGTTGATTATTATGCAGACTATCTAGTGATTTCTTGGTACAACGAAACGATCTATCACTTTAAAAATATGATCGTAGACAGCTTGTTGAAGGTTTTTCCCAATGCCAAAGGATTGGTTGAAAAGATCCGGTTCAAAAGCGACTTAACAGAAAGCCGCTGGTTAGCAGGCGAAAAACCGCAGGAACCGTTAATAGTACTGGAAAATGGTGTTTCATATGCCGTATACTTAGATGAAGGGTATATGACTGGCATTTTCTTAGATCAAAAAGAAGTTCGAGGACGTTTAACAGAGGGGCTTGCAGCAGGACAAAAAGTGTTAAATATGTTCAGCTATACGGGAGCTTTTTCTGTAGCAGCGGCCTATGGCGGGGCTTTAGAGACGACTAGTGTTGATCTGGCTCAACGTAGTTTGCCCAAAACGCAGGAACAGTTTGAAGTGAACGGCTTGTCCTTGGAGCAGCAAAAAATTATTGTAATGGATACATTTGACTATTTCCGCTATGCAGCAAGGAAGAATTTACGTTATAATTTGATTATCTTGGATCCGCCAAGTTTTGCCCGAAATAAGAAGAAAACTTTTTCGGTAGCAAAGGATTATGGGCGATTGATCGAAGACAGCGTAGATATTCTTTCTGATGAAGGAATGATCATTGCTTCCACGAATGCGGCAAATTTATCAATTAAGAAATTCAAGCAAGCGATCGAAACGGCCTTAAGGAATAAAAATGTAAATTATCAATTAACTGAAAGCTATCGCTTGCCAGCAGATTTTCCAGCCAGCAATTTTGAAGAAAGCAATTATTTGAAGGTATTATTTTATACGATAAAAAAATAGTAGAAAATGGGATGGGATACGTATGATGGATGTTCAAGTAAGAGAGGTGCGATTTGATGCAGGAAAACCCAAAATCTGCGTGCCGATTGTTGGAAAGACTTTCGATGAAATCATTGAACAAGCGAACAAAGCCAAGAAAGTTGCTGAAGTGATTGAATGGCGTGCGGATTATTATGAAGATGTCTTGGATGACGATCAGTTAAACTCAACGTTGTTGGCGTTGCGGGATGAAATTCGAAATATCCCATTGATTTTCAACCTGCGGACGGCTGAAGCTGGGGGCCAGCTCGAGATTTCTCTTAGCCAGTACCGACACATCTATGAATTTGCAGTCTCTTCTCGTGCAATCGACTTAGCGGATGTGGAAGTGACGATCATTGATCAATTATCAACAACATTCATCAAATGGATGCAGGCACTAGATGTATGTGTGATGCTGAGCTACTATAATTTTAAGGAGACACCAGAGGACGCGGTGGTTCTTTTCCGATTGAACCTGATGGAACACTGGGGTGCGGATATCGCGAAGATCGTTGTGTATCCGGAAAACGAGGCGGACGTATTACGCCAAATGGAGATTGTAATGAAGGCACAGACCTTTGTTACGTTACCAGTTGTCTCAGTATCCTTAGGACGCCTTGGAAAATTCTCACAAATTAGCGGATCATTAGATGGATCCTGTATGACTTATGGTTGTTTGGAAGGACAGCCTTATGACGATGCCCAAATTGAGGCAGAAAAATTAGTTATGATGATTAATGAATTGAAATAAAAGAAAGCCGAACGAGCATAAACTATCGAAAGTGATAGTAATATGGTCCTTCGGCTTTTCTTTTTTAAAGTTTTTTTCAAAAACACTTTAAAAAAGTATGTTATGTGGTCAATCCATTACATCGACATCAAATATTTCTAGATTGTCCAAACCGCCGTAAATTTCATACCATGGTTTGGCATACTTTGCCAAAATATCGTTCAACTCCTCGACATTTTCGCGACCTTGCGATTCTAACCACTTGATCAGCCCATCTTTGCCTTGATCGGCGTAAACTTGAACGCCATCACGCCATGTAGCACGACCACCAAGAATTCCGCAGTAATTTGCGCCATGCTCACCGGCAAATTTTAATTCATCACGGAAGATATCGGCGGGCACACCAGCACTCAGGTAAATGAATGGGCGTGTAGCCACTTCGCCAGCTTCTTTGAAGTATGCAGCCGCTTCTTCTTGTGTGTAGACAATCGGCCCCTCCTCTTTATTAAATCCCTCAACGTATTTAAATAAAACAGGCACCTCTACTTTTAAAACATCAATATGGTATTTATCCTTTGTAAATTCTTTGATAGTATCAATTACTTTTTGCGGTTTGATTTTCGCAAACTCTGGTGAGTGATCGTCAGTGATTTTTCCGTCATATACAATTGGTTCAACGAATACAGGAATATCGGCCGCAAGTGCTTCTGTTCCCAAGCGCTCCAGAAATGCGTGCTTCACAGCTAAAATTTCCTTTGGTTCATCCGGATCATAATAGACCAAGACTTTTGCTGCGTCTGCTCCTTTGGCTAATAAGCGATCTAACGATTCATCTGGTAACAACTCAGGCAAGCGACCTGGCGTGTTGGCATCGTAGCCAGTTTTTTCATACGACATGATCAAACCGCAGTTTGGATCTTTGGCTTGGATTCCCTTGAAGCCGTACTGCTCATCAAGCAGAATCGCGCTGACATGTTTCGTTAATTCCTGTGAGACTATTTCTTTAAATTCATAGACTTGATCCATAGAAAACGTTTCTTCCCCAACAGCAGCTTGCATCATCTTTTTCATAGAGCCTCTTTGATCGATTGCTAAGGCCGCAATGACACCTTGATCGTTTGACAGTTGCTGCATCTTTTCGAACTTACCTCTTGAAATTCGTTTCATGATGAATACACCCTTTCTGATTACAAATCCAGTGTAGAACTTTTAAGAAAAAAGACCAAATAAAACGACCAATTTGTTTCATTTTCGTTTTTTTGCTAGACTTTAGAAAATAAATGAAGCGAGGGATAGATTTGGCTAAGAAGAAAATTCAAAAGACCAATGCGATTCGTTTAGTCGAACAAAAGAAAATCGCCTATAAAGAGCATGAATATTCGTGGGGCGAAGATGATTTAGGTGCTGGGCATGTGTCTGAACAAGTCGGGGTCGAGCCGGCACGGATATTCAAAACATTGGTGGCAGTAGGAAACAAGACCGGTCCTGTCGTTGCGGTAATTCCTAGCGATCACGAATTGGATTTGAAAAAAATTGCGAAAGCTAGCGGCAATAAAAAAGTTGAGATGCTGCATTTAAGAGATTTAGAAGCAACCACTGGATATATTCGCGGCGGCTGTTCACCGATTGGTATGAAGAAATTATTTCCTACATTTGTGGATGCCTCTGCACGGAACTTTGAGCAGATCGCGATTTCAGCAGGCAGAAGAGGGCTACAAATGGAAATTGCCCCTAACGCCATAGTAGAGCTGACGCGGGGGCAATTCGTTGAGCTGACTCACTAGCTAAAAGCATGATAGGCAGCATGAGTTCCTGCTACATAGCCCGTACAAAATGCGGTGGTGATATTATATCCGCCAGTATAACCATTAATATCGAGCACTTCTCCGGCGAAATACAGGCCGGGGATTTTTTTGCTGGCTAATTCTTTAGGGCTGACTTCCTTTAGCTCAACACCGCCGCCGGTAACAAAGGATTTTTCCAACCCGAAGGTTTTGTTTGCATTCAAGGACCAGTCTTTACAATAGGAAACAAATTTTTCCAATTGCTCTTTTGATGCCTGTGAGTAGGCAAGTTCGCCGATACCGCCTTTTTCTAAAAGGAACAGCAGCAGACGCTCTGGTAAAAAGCCGGCCAAAGCATTTTTCAATTGTTTTGTGGAAGCCGCTGAACGTTTACTGATTTCTTCCATTAAATCTGCCGCTGTTTTTTCTGGGAAGCAATCGAGTTTTAGTGTGACTGATTCTTGAGTACGCAATAATTGATTAACAAAGCTGGAGCAGCGTAAGGCAGCTGGACCAGAAACTCCGAAGTGAGTAAAAAGCAGATCCATCTCATGACTAGTGATAGTCTTGCCTCTTTCGTTAATGACAGACAGCTTCACGTCTTGCAAGGCCAGACCCTGCAACGTTCTCTCAGCGACAAAAGCATTCGTCAGAAAAATTGGTGATTCTGTTGGATACAAAGGAGTCACATGATGGCCAAGGCTTTTTGCAAAGCGATAGCCGTCACCTTGCGAACCAGTCGAAGGATAGGTGATGCCGCCAGTTGTCACTATGACGCTTTTGGCCGAATAATCGCCTTCAGAAGTTCGAACACCTTGAACAGTCGTCCCGTCAGTAATGATTTTTTCGATCGGTTCTTTAAAATGAAGTGCGACCTGTAGATTCTCCAGTTCGTTCTTCAGAGTATTCACGATCGTGGCAGATTTATCTGAAACAGGGAAGATGCGTCCGTGATCCTCTTCTTTTAAGGCAACGCCGCGTTCGCTGAAGAAGGTCATCACATCTTGGTTGTCAAATTGTGAAAACGTACTATATAGGAAGCGGCCATTGCCGGGAATATGGGTGATTAAGTCATCGACCGGTCGATTGTTTGTCACGTTGCAGCGGCCGCCGCCCGTCATTAGCAATTTCTTTCCAAGGCGTTTGTTTTTTTCAAATAGTGCGACCTGCGCACCGTTCATCGCCGCGGTAATGGCGGCCATCATACCAGCAGGGCCACCACCGATCACGATTACATCAAATTTTTTCTTCATTTTATTAAACCCTCATTTACCAATCAATTTGTTTGGATAATCATACCTTAAATACGAACATTTTTCCTTCAAATTGCGATGTAGAATGAATTTTTTTTCACTTCCATTAGAAAATGATGTAAACTATGAGTATTAACTGTGAGGAGGAATTTGATGGAAGTACGAGAGTATGTTGAACAGATTCAAAAGAACTTAGAGGCAAAAGATCCGAATCAAGCAGAATTTTTACAAGCGGTGGATGAATTTTTACCAACAGTGATTCCTTTTCTAGAAGAACATCCGGAATACGTTGAAAAAAATATTTTAGGTATGATTCTTGAACCTGAACGATTGATTCAGTTTCGTGTACCTTGGCAAGATGATAAAGGCAATTGGCAGGTTAATCGCGGCTACCGTGTGCAATTTAATTCAGCGATTGGCCCATATAAAGGTGGTTTACGTTTCCACCCAAGTGTGAATTTAAGTATCTTGAAATTTTTAGGTTTTGAACAAATCTTTAAAAATAGTTTGACAGGTCTTCCAATCGGCGGCGGTAAAGGCGGATCAGATTTTGATCCAAAAGGGAAAACGGACTCTGAAGTAATGCGCTATTGCCAAAGCTTCATGACGGAACTATCAAAGCATATTGGTCCAAACCTAGATGTACCAGCTGGAGATATCGGTGTTGGCGGACGTGAGATTGGGTATCTTTTCGGTCAATACAAACGCCTGCGTGAATACGATATGGGTGTGTTGACAGGCAAACCGCTAGGCTTTAATGGTAGTCTTGGCCGAACAGAAGCGACAGGGTATGGAGCAGTCTACTTCGTGAAACATTTATTAGAAGATCGCAACGATTCTTTTAATGGTAAGAAAGTTCTTGTTTCAGGAAGCGGAAATGTAGCAATCTATGCCATTGAAAAAGCGCAAGACCTATGTGCGACAGCTATTACTTGTTCAGATTCGAATGGTTATATTTACGATAAAGACGGCATCGACGTTGAACTATTGAAGGAAATCAAGGAAGTTCGTCGTGCACGTTTAACAGAATACGCAAAAGAACGTCCGACAGCGGAATATCATGAAGGTTCTGTATGGGAGCTTGAACAAGCTGCGGATATCGCCTTGCCATGCGCGACACAAAATGAGATCGATGATAAAAAAGCAGCGATTTTAGTGAAAAACGGTGTTAAGGTTGTCGCTGAAGGAGCAAATATGCCAAGCACGATGGCAGCGATCAAGCTATATCATGAAAACGACGTTCTTTACGGACCAGGAAAAGCGGCAAATGCTGGCGGGGTGGCTGTATCAGCATTAGAAATGAGCCAAAACTCTCAACGCTTAGCATGGACGAAGAAAGAAGTTGACGGCAAATTAGATGCTATCATGAAAAATATCTACGAAACGTGTCGTGATACAGCTGAAAAGTATGCTGAGAAAGACAATTTCGCTGCTGGTGCAAACATTGCCGGTTTTGCGAAAGTGGCTGCCGCAATGCTGGCTCAAGGTACAGTTTAATTTTCAAAAGGTTTTAGCTTGAAAAATGATTAAAAGAAACGTAAAGTATAGATTGTTATGAAGTGACTTTCAAGGAGGAAAAACAATGGCACACATTCAATTCGATTATTCGAAAGTAGCACCATTTGTGAGCGAACATGAAATGGACTACATCAAATCTGAAGTAGCTCTTGCTCACAAAGAATTACGGGAAGGTACTGGCGCAGGAAATGATTACCTAGGCTGGATCGATCTTCCGGTAAACTATGATAAAGATGAATTTGCTCGCATCAAAAAGGCAGCTGAAAAAATCCAATCAGATTCTGAAGTATTAGTAGTTATCGGTATCGGTGGTTCTTATCTTGGTGCTCGCGCGGCAATCGAATTCTTACACCAAAGTTTCTTCAATGTGTTGGATAAAGAAGATCGCAAAGCACCACAAGTATTCTTTGCTGGAAACTCAATCAGCTCAACGTACATCGCTGACTTGATCGAAGTTATCGGCGACCGTGATTTCTCAGTTAATGTGATTTCTAAATCAGGAACAACGACTGAACCAGCAATCGCATTCCGTGTCTTCAAAGAATTATTGATCAAAAAATACGGTGAAGAAGAAGCCAACAAACGTATCTATGCAACAACAGATAAAGCACGCGGAGCAGTTAAGGTTGAGGCAGATGCAGCAGGTTGGGAAACTTTTGTTATTCCTGATGATGTTGGCGGACGTTTCTCTGTTCTTACAGCAGTTGGCTTATTGCCAATCGCAGCAAGCGGTGCGGATATCGATGCCTTGATGCAAGGTGCGGCAGACGCTCGCGAAGCATACTCAAGTGAAAACTTAGAAGAGAACGAAGCATATCAATATGCAGCTCTTCGTAATATTTTATACCGTAAGGGCAAAGTGACTGAAATCTTAGTCAATTATGAACCAGGTATGCAATATTTCAACGAATGGTGGAAACAATTATACGGCGAATCAGAAGGGAAAGATTTGAAGGGCATTTACCCATCAAGTGCCAACTTCTCAACTGACTTGCATTCATTTGGACAATACATCCAAGAAGGTCGTCGCAACATCTTTGAAACAATCGTGAAAGTGGAAAAACCGCGTAAATCTGTGTCAATCCCTTCACAAGAATCCGATTTAGATGGTTTAGGCTACTTAGAAGGTAAAGACGTAGACTTTGTTAACTCTAAAGCTTACCAAGGAACATTATTAGCCCATACAGATGGCGGTGTACCTAACTTTGTATTGAACATTCCTACAATGGATGCTTATACTTTAGGTTATGCAATGTACTTCTTTGAAATCGCTGTGGGTATTTCCGGCTACCTGTTAGGGGTTAATCCGTTTGACCAGCCAGGTGTAGAAGCTTACAAGAAAAACATGTTCGCTTTGCTTGGAAAACCAGGATTTGAAGATTTAGCAAAAGATTTGAATAATCGGCTGTAAAAGCTAGTCAAAGAGCTCTCGCATCGCGAGGGCTCTTTTTAATTGGTCTAGTAAAATTAATTTACAGCTAATCAAAATTAATGATAAAAAACATAATGGTGAATAAATGAAATCGGTTTAAAACAAATAAAGATAAATAAAAAATGAACGTCGGATTAAAAATAACCTAAGTTGTTTATGTTCGTGTTTTCCGAATTTTCTAACAATTCCGATATATACCTTGGTATAAAAGCAAAAAAACTAATAAAAAACGTTTTCAATTTATTGTATTTATGTTATTATAAAAACGTAGAATTAAAGGGGGATTTATTATGGAAACTATTGAAATTGGTCTTGCTTATGAATGCCAAGCAATTGGTATAGAAAATGAGGTTGTAGGAGTCGTAGAGCAGCTTTACAATAATACGGTGCTGATTAATGTTGTATCTTGTGCACCAGCAGATCGTGCGGCTGTGATTGAACTGCAAAATCGTTTATTAGTGAAGTACGAGAATATTCACGCTTGCGTGGAAGTCGAATGTACTGCTTAAAGCTTTACTTAAGCATGTGAAATATTTATCTTGATAGGAGAGAGATTCGGATCTTGAGAAGAGATCCGTTTTTTTGTTAGAAAGTATCAATTTTCTCAGTTAAACACACTGAATGATGCCTGAGCCCGGCTTAATGATCGAGCTTTCTATTCTTATAGCTGAGACACACAGTGGTATTTTTGAACAGCTGAGGTGGAATAGTCCCTACACGGTGTTCACAAGACATACGAGTTTGTGAAGGACTTTTTATTATCGAGTATCGTGTAAGGTGATTTATAGCGTCAAAAGTTAACAACAATTCCATTGAAGCTTTAGATTATAAGAAATACAATAAGAGTATAAGAAGCTAAGGGATTTTTAGCTACTGGGTAGAAACGAGGGGATATAGATGAATGCAATCGAGATCAAGCAATTAGAGAAAATATATACCGAAGGAAAGAAAGCTTTAGACGATATTAGTTTAGTGGTTCCAGAAGGGACAATTTTTGGTTTTTTAGGACCGAATGGTGCAGGGAAGACGACGACAGTCAAGCTATTGAACGGTATTTTGAATCCGACAGGAGGAGAGATTCGGGTTTTGGGACTTGATCCGGTCAATCAGGCAGAGAAGCTCCATCAATCAACAGGGGTCTTAACAGAACATGCCGGAATGTATGATCAGTTGACCGGGATTGGGAATCTTCGTTTTTTTGGTCAGCTTTTTGGGATGACAAAGGCAGAAAGCGAAACAAGAGGAATGGAGCTGCTGGAAAAGCTAGGTTTGTCAGAGGCAGCTGAAGTGAAGCTGAAAAGTTACTCGACTGGGATGCGGCAGCGTCTGTCTCTTGCAAGAACCCTGATCCATCGTCCGAGGGTCCTATTTTTGGACGAGCCTACCAGTGGGCTTGATCCAGAAAGCACGAAAAGTGTGAATGAACTTCTATTGGAACTTTCCAAAAAAGAAGGGACTACGGTGTTTCTTTGCACACATCAATTAAGGTACGCACAAGAAATCTGTGATGAGTATGGGTTGATGGACAATGGTCAATTACTGGCATTGGGCAGCTTAGAATACTTACGCCAACAAACCTTCAGTCACTACAAGCTGTTGGTTGAAACGGATGTTATGCCGCAAATGCTCAACAGTAAAAAAAATGGAGAGAATACTTATGAATTAGCCTTTCAAGAAAAGGCGGAGGTTCCTCAGATAGTAAAAGCAATCGTCCAACAGGGAGGAAATATCTCGCAGGTTACACCGCTGGATTATTCATTAGAAGATATTTATTTTGCTTTGTTAGAAGGAGGGAAAATGCATGTTTAATAGTCGACAAAAAGCCATTATGATCAAGGATATTAAGGGAATCACTGATAATAAGCGCTATTTTTCAGTGTTAACGATTCTTCCGTTACTATTTTCAGTTGTTTTCCCCACGATTATGCTGCTGTCTATTTTGTTAAGCCCAACGGATTCCTCTTCATTTACCGATATGGCTCGGATCGTACCAGACTTTCAAAAGCTGGATCAAGAGCAGCTAGTATATGAACTGCTGATGCTGATGGTTAACAATGTCATTCCGATCTTCTTTTTAATTATACCTATCATGACGGCTAGTGTTATGGCGGCCAGTTCGTTCGTCGGAGAGAAAGAAAAACGCACGCTGGAAACCTTATTTTATTCTCCGTTGTCGATTCGTGAAATCTTTCAGGCAAAAGTCTATGCTTCATTTTTTATCGGTATTTTAATCACCTATGTCTCATTTGTTTTGACAGTGATTGTGGTCGAAGTAGAGATGTACATTCTTAAAGGGATTTTACTTCCTTTGAGTATCAATTGGCTCTGGGTGATGCTGCTGATTGTTCCAGCGATCACGATCATTTCTATCGTATTGATCGTTAAAGGATCGGCGAAATCGATGACAATCGAAGAATCGCAGCAAAAAGCAGCCTTTTTGATTATACCGGTGGCTTTCCTGCTGGTCGGTCAATTTACTGGTATTTTGGTTTTTGGTGGTTGGATCGTCGTTTCAATCGGGATACTCCTGCTGCTGATTGCTCTTCTTTTGCTGAGATACGCTATGACAGGATTTACCTATGAACGCCTCTTAGAACAATAATAATGAATAAAAGCCCGTAAACAGACTTCCTTGAGGGAGAATGTTTGCGGGCTTTTGCCGTTAATCAAATTGCAGAATGCTGGCAGTTTTGGCTTTTATGTCTTCAGACTTGGTAGAAAAGACATTCATGTCATCAGACAGAATACCATCGATCTGCTGGAAACGCAGGGTAGCGGCTTGTCGTTCAGAGTTAACAGGCCAAGCATAGACAGCTTGATTGCGATGATGCAGAGCCTGAATTAAGTCGCCGTTTGCGGTTCGAGATTCGATATTGACGAAGTCTAATGAGTTTTTTGGACTGCCTAAGAGATCGTGGGGCAAAATATATCCAACCTTTAGTTTCGGAAAATCTTTTTTCATTTGATTAGCCGTATCAAGATCCATACTTTGCAGTTCATGATTAGCCAGTTCGGATTCTAGCGGCAGCAGTTTATGGGTGATCGAATTTTTTGTTTTCGCAGTGATTTTCAGTTCAATCAGCAGCTTCTGGTTCAAATGATTTGCGGCAGCCAAGTAATCCTTGAACAAGGGGATCTGACTAGTATAGCCATTTTCCCTTAAGGTGACTTTTTTTAACTCTTTCCACGTCGTTTCATCAACGCGTAGATTTTTATCAGCTAATTTTTTTAAATCTTCGTCATGGATCACGACTAATTGATGATCTGCGGTTTCTTGAACATCCATCTCAATGAAGTCCGGATGCAGCTGTTGACTAGTTCTTTTCAGTGCATCGATCGAATTTTGTATACCGTTATGATCAGAGACTCCTCGATGCGAGATTGTTACTGGATTCGTCGCGCGTTGTATTTGGAAAGCATGGGTGTAATGCAGAGAATAAAGACCAAGGCAAGCGATGACCGATAGGCTTAGCCAAATGATCGACCCTTTGGTCTTAGGCTCGACGCTCGTCGGTTCTTTGTCAGGCGCAGCCAAATAAAGAAAAAAGAGCGCCCATAAAACATTTTGGATTATCCGATACAGCAATAATAGAAGCATTGCTGTACTCTGTTTAGTCAACAGCTGTGTGGCCCAAATGAAGCCGATTTTGATTAATAAGCTGGTGGTTAAAAAGATCACAGGGATCAGGAAAAAAAGCGTTAATTGTTTTGGGATGCTCTTTTTCGTTTTTTGCCAGCTGAGTACAATACTTTTTTTCATGGAACTATTTTGCTTCAGATACTTCGGTACTAAAATTGCGCGGTAAAGAAAATAAAGGACAATTAAGTAAAGCAGGAGTATGACAGGCAGTATTTTCCAGCGATGAAGAAACAGAAGCGAGAGCATCTTCGTCGGAAGCGGCTGCCAAACCAGCAACATCTGATAAAATCGAAAGAAAAAAAGCGGCGATAAAAGCAGCCAGAAAGCGAAGCTGACAAATGAAGCCTTCAAAGAGAAGTTTTGAAAGGCTCTTTCGTTTGACTGAACCTGGCTAAAGAGGTTTCCGAAAAGAAAAATTAAGGCAAAAAATAAAAGCAGATAAAAAGGAGAGTAAAGATTATTTAGAAAGCTTTGACGGAAAAATAAAAAGAGTCCTTCGGTTAAGAAAGGCAGACCAAAGCTAAGAATTAGAAAGTTATAGAGAGAAAAAGTGCCAAAAAAATAAGCAAAACGCTGACGTATGGGATTCATAGTTCCTCCTGTGATTCGATAAAAAATCAGTCTTCTTGAAGAAAACGATCGATTAATTAAATGGAATTTTGCAAATAGAAGTTCATCAACCATTATCTGGTTAGGTTGTAAAAAATATATGAACTTTTTACGTGAAAATATTGAAGATTTTGGTTAGGAGGCAGCTTTGATTGTATCCACTAATTATCTAATGAAACAGATATCCAGTCCTATGATTTCGCTAGACCTTTTGACTGGTGCAGATCAGCTGAAAAGTAAATTTTGCAAAAAGAAAAGTCCACTAAAAATTAGTGGACGAGTAAACTGGATAATATGCTGCCACCTTGTAGTAAAGCCAAGCTGTATAAGAAGATCGAAGCTGGTTTAGCTAAGAAGATGATCGCACTGTATTTTTTAAAGGACATGTTCGTAAGACTAGCCATCAAACACAAGGCGTCATCAGGTGCGACAGGTAAGAAAATCGCTAAAGCGAACAGTTTTTCAAAGCGAGGCTGATCATCTAGCCAATGACTGTACTTTTGGTATACCTTATCACTAACAAGATGCATAATCAAGGGCTTGCCGTAATGTCTGCCCATCATGAATAAAATCAAGGAACCAATTACGATTCCGATATAATTATAAACAAAGCCCCAGTATGGACCGAAAATCAAGACGCCAGCTGCAAGACTGATACCGCCTGGAATAATTGGTATTACGACCTGAACGATTTGAATCAAAACAAAAATGAGCGGCCCAGCGATTGGCGAGTGTCCGACGAGTTCTCTCAGGGAATTCATATCATTAAAGACTCCCAAACGATAGAAGTAGATAGTTAAACTAACGGTTATGGCGATACCCATCAATGAAATTATATTTAATAGCCTTCTGGATTGAACAATACTCATTTGATTCAGCTCCTTTTATCCTAAAGAATTTCTTTTCTAAAAGAAAATTAGTTTTATTTATAGAGATCATTCCACGCCGTTACATGATCTTAACGGAAACAGCAGAATGAACATTTCTTGTCTCTCTAAAATGAAGTATATAGGATAATTTCATAAAATGCATAGGTCTGAGGTTGTAATTTAGAAATTTCGAATGAAACTTAAAATATTTTTAGATATTTATTGATCGCGCTTACAACGTTGGGCTGTAAACAAAGAGGAACAGG